>NZ_AYMQ01000066.1 GCF_000633355.1 Serratia sp. H1w | reverse complement strand
AGTATTAGTTGACCACTACATGAAGCATGATGGGATGAAGAAAGACTCAATGGCTAAAGACAGCATGAAGAAGGATGCCATGAGCCAGTAAAGATGCCACAACCTCCGGCGGTGATTGCCGCCGGATATGACTTAGCGAGTGAGAGGATTTGATCATGAAAAACATTATTTTGGTTTTGGCTCTGATCGCCACCAGCAGTAGCGTCATGGCCGCCACACCAGTAAGCTCTAACGAAGCGCAGGGGCTACAAAAAATTGCGGTGGTTTCCAGCCAGGCGACAACATTAAGCGGTTTTGAGCAGATGATTGCCGCAGATGCGCAGCAGAAAGGGGCCAGTTCCTACCATATTACGTCGGTGACTGTGAATAACCACGTTTACGGCACGGCAGATTTGTATAAATAACCGGGGAATGGCATGGCGACATACCAGCAAGGGGCGAATTCTATCATTGAACTCGCCCCTTTACTCAATGGCTGGCAACGAAAATGGTGCTCATACTGCGCAAACGTAATTTCTTTAGCGCGCTGTATTTCTGAGAAAAAATGGTTTTCGGATGCGTGCCGCGCTTGGCCGCAATATGCAATAGGCTATCACCGCGTAGCAGGTTGAAGATCACATCGCTTTCCGCCGGGCTGAGCTCACGAGTTTTCTGCACTTTCAACTGTCCCGACTCCTCGCTGGCCAGCAGGTTGACAATTTTATCCTCGAGTAAATGCAGCGGAGTCCGTGTCGAAACCAGTTCAACCGAGATACCCAGGATCCCCAACAGTTTGGCTACGCGCTCGTCATCATAAAACACCAGAATACGCATAGTGCTCATGTACTGCTGGTGCAAAGACACCAGGCTTTCGATCACGTTGACGCTTTGTTCCAGGTTTTGCGAGGTGAAAATCAGCGCGATATCATGCTTGATAATTTTCTCTGCTTTCGCGCCACCGTGCACAAAGTCTGAAAACAGCTTGATGTCGTACTTGCCATAATGCTTTTTCAACAGCATCGAAAGCCCGACATAGCTGTACTTGCACTCACTGATCACCAGGACATTGTTTTTAGACATAAAGGGAAATACCCGTAATGAGTTAAAAGTATTCAGCAGCAAGCAGCTGATTTAAATCTTTGATGTTGGATTCCTGCCACAATTTCCCCTGCAATGCATAATAGGGCATTTCATCTAGCCATCTTTTTTGCTCATGCGTTTCTACCCCTTCGATAATCACCCGGTAATGATTCAGGTGAAAAAATCGCAGCAGGGCGCGCATCAACCCTTCACCGCCGGGCTTTTTCATAAAGTCCCATAGCAGCTGTCGATCGAGTTTAACGAAGCGGAAACGGCTGTTATACAAGGCGGAAAACCCGGCATAACCAGAACCAAAATCATCGAGCCAAAATGAATAATTATTCAGGGAAGGGTCGTTATGGACGCGATTTTTAACCAGCCTGCTGGCGTTTTCGTTGATTTCGAAGTGCAGGCAATTTATCGCACGAATTTTATCGGCCAGCACACCGCTTGCCAGTGCTTGCAGTGAATGATCGTCGACATTGATGGTGGCAATGATCTGGTGTTGTTGGAACCAGTCGCGGTATTTTGCTATCAGTTCAATCTGTTGAAACAAGATCTCGATGCGGGTTTCCCCGTCGGCTTGCTGAAAGAATTGTTCTGGGGAGAAATGCGCAAACTCGCTGTCGAAAGAGAAACGTGATAAACATTCAACGGCCAGCAGTTGTCCCGATTTGGCAAACATCGGCTGGAAAACATAATTAATGCCGTTATTGATGTCGTTAAAAGAGCTGCGCATTTCTCAATCCTTTGATTGAAATTTATCTGTATGATTTTAAACAATAAACAAAGAAATAATGGAGTGTTTATTGGTAATAATCTTATTAAAGAAAGAATCATCCTATCTGGCGGTAAATTCCTCTAAAAGGTTGAAATTTCAGAGGGAACACGGTTGCGCTAAACGGAGCGGTAGGCGCCAAAACAGAGTTATATTCTGGGTTTTCGCTGGTTTTTTGAATTTTTTGACCGTTCATCTTGACGGATGAAGATTATTACGAACCACCTAAATCGTCAATATCGATCGATAGGTATTTGTTGATAGTTTTTTCCTATCATGAGAGGCGTTATGAATGTTTTAAACGATTTACCAATAAGAATACTCTTGGTCTATATTTCGCCGGGCAATGGATTCATCGGGCTTCATTCCTGACAGGGAGTAGCATCGTTGAATGTACTTAACGGCTGTATTAATTCACCGAGAGTCAAAAATATGAAAATCTCTAAGCTGTCTGCTGTATTAGCACTGACTGTATGCGCCACCGCCATTCCTTCACTTTCAGCACAGGCTGCCGATGGTACTATTACTTTCAACGGTAAAGTGACCGACCAGACTTGTACTATCAGCACCCCAGGTGGTAAAGATTTTACCGTTACTCTGCCAACCGTATCTTCTTCTACCCTGAATGCAGTCAGTGCAACTGCGGGCCGTACTCCATTCGCGATTAACCTGACCAAATGCTCTCAAGGCCAGGTAGCGACCTATTTCGAACCAGGTTCAACCGTTGATTTCAAAAGCGGTCGTTTGAATAACCAAACGCAAACCAATGCGGCAACCAACGTGCAAATCCAGCTGCTGGGTAGCAACAACCAGTTCCTGCCAATTCTGGCTGCCACCAACAACGGCGCACAGACTAACTCCCAGTGGGTTACCGTTGCTAATGATGGTGACTCAGCTGACCTGAACTACTACGCAGAATATTTCGCCACCGCAGCAGCGGGCGCAGGTGATGTGACCTCTAACGTTCAATACACCATCATCTACCAATAAGTTATTACTCATCACTTTTCAAGTTACCACGTTGTATCCTTCCTGTGATTTATTGGGGTGAATAACTTCGCCCCAACGTTCACATTCAAGGAATGAAAAGTATCGGGTAAATATTCTGGCGGGTGGAAATTCTTCCCCCGCTGTATTTCTATAGTAGTGATATTAAAATGAAAACATCGTTTAAGAAATACAGCGTATTGCTGATGGCCGTGCTTTTCAGCAGCAGCGCTTTTTCCAGCGTTATTGTTAACGGTACACGCGTTATTTATCCGGCCAAACAGCGGGAAGTGACCGTCCAGTTATCCAATAATGGGACTTCCCCGGCGCTGATCCAAGCCTGGATCGATGAAGGCAACGCGGAAACAACGCCAGAAAACAGCAAGGCTCCCTTTATTATTTCACCTCCGATCAGCCGTATTGAACCCAACGGCGGCCAAGCGCTGCGCGTTTCGTTGACTACCACGGCGTTGACGCAAGACAAAGAATCTCTGTTCTGGTTGAACGTGCTGGAAATTCCCCCTGCACCGACCGGAGCGGCAGCCGACACCACACCAGAAAACTTCCTGCAGGTCGCTTTCCGAACCCGTGTGAAATTGTTCTATCGCCCGGAAGGCCTGAGTGGCGTAGCCAATGACGCGCCAGAAAAACTGCAGTGGAGCTTCGTGGCGGGCGGCGTAAAAGTGAAAAACCCAACGCCGTTTTATGTCTCTTTCACCGAAATCAATGCCGTTGCCAACAGCAAGAAAGTCCCGCTGGCGCCACATGGCGACATGCTGGCTCCAGGCCAGGAAAAAACGCTGGCCTTTTCCGGCGACAGTTCACGCATTGCTGATATCGAGTACACCACCATCAATGACTTTGGTGGCCGGGTTAAACGCAGTAAAAATCAGCAAAAGTAACGCCTGGAAAGCCCCAGCCGTGATGTAACGTCAGCCGACGGGGGACGCTTAATTTGGTAAAGGAATGCATGGATATGAATGAGTTACCTATCTCTGCCGCCGTAAAGTCGGCACTTTTCAATTACAGATCCATCCTGTTGTTGACCGGCAGCGCCCTTTGCCTGGCCACCCCGGTATTTTCCCAGGCAGCGGCGCAAAACGATCCCAAACAGACCGCTGCACCGGTCGAGGCTACCTTCAACAGTAATTTCCTGGTGGGTCAGGCACAGGGCGTCGATCTCTCACGTTTTCGTGACGGCAACCCGGTATTGGCGGGGAAATATTCTCTGGATGTTTACGTCAACGGGGAATGGAAAGGCAAAAAGAACATCGAATTCAAGAGTGTGCCAGGAAAGGACAGTGCCGATACCTGCTTTAGCCTGTTGTCTCTGGAGGAATTTGGTGTCGATACTGCCGCGATGGGCAGCGATCCGACGGTGACGACCAACAGTTGCAAGCCGCTGGGGGAATGGGTGCCGGAAGCGTCTTACCGCCTCAATACCAGCACCTTGCGTATGGATGTCAGCGTTCCACAGGCGGCACTGCGCCGTACCGCGCGCGGTTATGTCGATCCTAAATTCTGGGATCGTGGCATCACGGCCGGTTTTCTGTCCTATAACTTCAACGCCTTTAACTCGCACAGCTCCAATACCGGCGGTAACGCGGATTCTACCAACGCTTATCTGACGATGAACGCCGGGCTGAACATTGCTGGCTGGCAGTTGCACCATGACTCGAACGTAAACTGGCGTAGCCAGGAAAGCACCCATTGGCAGAACACGGCCACCTATGCACAGCGCGCCCTTCCGGGTGTGCGCGGTATGTTGACCTTGGGGGATGCGTTTACCAGCGGTGATTTCTTCGATTCGATCGGTTTTCGCGGTGCGCAACTGAGTACCGACGATCGCATGTTGCCAGACTCCCTCAACGGCTATGCGCCGGTGGTGCGCGGTGTGGCACAAAGCAACGCCCTGGTGGAGATTCGCCAGAACAACCAGTTGATCTATCAAACGACGGTAGCGCCGGGCGAGTTCGTGATTAACGATCTGTTCCCTACCGGCTACGGCGGCGATCTGGACGTTACGGTCAATGAGGCCGATGGCTCCGTGCGCCAGTTCAGCGTTCCCTATGCTTCGGTAGCACAGATGTTACGTCCGGGGATCCAGCGCTATGCGCTAACCGCTGGCCAAGTTCGCGATGATAATTTACATAATAAGCCCGAGATGTTCCAGGCGAATTATCAGCGCGGGTTTACCAATATTGTTACCGGCTATACCGGGGCCACCGTCAGCGACGGTTACAGCGCGGTGCTGCTGGGCAGTGCGGTTGCTACGCCGCTGGGAGCCTTTGCCGTCGACGTGACTCAGGCCAATACCCGCCTGAAACAGGGGGATATGTCTGGCCAGAGCTACAAAATCAGCTATAGCAAGCTGATGTCGGAAACCAACACCAACTTCACCATTGCGGCCTACCGCTACTCGACTTCCGGCTACCTGTCACTGCGTGATGCGGTGTATGCCCGTGATAACGAGAGCCGGGGTTTGAGTGCCGATGCGATTAACCGCCAACGCAATGAATATCAGCTGACGCTGAACCAGGGGTTGGGCAGCAATATGGGATCGCTGTATATCACCGGTTCAGTGCGCGATTACTGGAACCGCAGCGGTAGCTCCAAGCAGTATCAGGTGGGTTACAACAACTTCTTTGGCCGCGTGACCTACGGTTTGTCCGCCATGCGTACCACCGATACCTATAACCACGATGAAACCCGTTATTTCCTGAACTTCTCCATTCCGTTCAATGTGGGTTCACAAAATATCAGCCTGAACAGCGCACTGGCCTATAACGACCAGGGTTATGACAGCAGCCGCATCGGGATTAACGGCTCCACCGGTATGGATAACAACATCAGCTACAGCGCCACCCTGGCGAATGACCAGAACGGCGGCACCAATACCAGCGTGAGCGGGGAATATCGCAGTCGTTTCGCCACCATGAACGGTTCTTACAGCTATGGCCGCGATTTCCGCCAGTCGTCTATCGGGGCTTCCGGTAGCGTGGTGGCACATGGCGGCGGCGTGACCATGACGCCTCAGCGTGGCCAAACCATGGTGCTAATCGAAGCGCCGGATGCTGCCGGCGCTATCGTTACCAACTCCCCTGGGGTGCGGATCGATGATAACGGCTATGCGGTGGTGCCTTATGTTGCTCCATATCGTATGACCAACGTCACGCTGGATCCCAACGGCATGTCACGTGATGTCGAGCTGGAAAGCAGCAGCCAACAGGTAGCGCCTTATGCCGGTGCGATTGCCAAACTGGAGTTTAAAACCGTCAAAGGCCAGGCACTGATTATTCATGCTCTGGGGCCGAATGGTACGGCGTTACCGTTTGGTGCGGAAGTGTTGGATACCCGCAACCAGGTGATCGGTATCGTCGGTCAGGGTAGCCGCATTTATCTGCGTACCGAAGCGTTACAAGGGCTGCTGTTGGTCAAATGGGGCACTCAGCCGACACAACAGTGTGCCGTGAACTATCAAGCCAAAACACACAACAGCACTGAATACGAAATTATCGAGGCGAGCTGCAAATGATGAACATTATCCAGAAATTTACCGCCATGCGTCAGCGCCCTAAACAAGCCATGCTGTTGTTGTTACTGATGTCGGCGGGGCAGACGGCTTATGCCCAATGTCGCGTGAACTCCAATAACCCGCAGGACATCATTATGAATGTCGGTAGGGTATTGATTACCCCGACGACCAAGGTTGGGGATATTCTGGCCACCGGCAAGTTTGATATTCGTCGCGACAACAATATTTCCTGCAGTGGTAACAGCACCTTGTATGGTCGTATTTTGCAAGGTGGCCCTAGTTCTGTCAGTGACAAAATCTGGACCACCAACGTGCCGGGTGTGGGGTTGCGGCTCTATCGCCAGATCGGGACGCAGGAAGGGGCTTATTATCCGCATGAGATCTACCGTACCGGCGGGGTGTATCTGGCCGAAGGGTATTTTGTGGTTGAAGTGATCAAAATTGCCCAGAATACCGGTACCGGTTCATTAGCCCCGGGACAGTATTCTTCCTACTATGCGGATGGCACAGGTCCTTCAAAACCGATCCTGATTTCCCACGTACTGGCGAACAGTATCACCATTGTTACCTCGTCCTGTTCGGTGGACGCGGGTTCCAAAAACAAGGTGATCAACCTGAGCACGGTAGCGACCGCTGCTTTTAAAGGTGTAGGTACTACCGCTGCTGAGCAGGATTTCTCGATTAACATCAACTGTGTTGGTGGTACAGGGACGGAGCTGTTGCCTGGTGGCACGGGGGAAGGTCTGGTGAACGTGCGTTTTGACTACACTCGCGATACTTCGAATGCGCCGGGCGTGCTCAAGCCAGTGCAGGATAGCAATACGGCCAGCGGTGTTGCCGTCCAACTGTTGACCGGCAACAACTCAACGCCAATCGATAGCGGCACAGCGGTATATGCCGGGCACACCATTGCCAACCAGACCAATACCATCACCTTGCCGCTCAAGGCGCGTTACTATCAAACCGCAGCGAAAATGAAGGGCGGCACCATCAAATCGATTGCCACCTTTACCCTCGAATATAACTGATAAGACATCACCAGATTCACTACGTAAGGGCGCTGCACGCCGCGCCCATTTACCATCCTGAAAGGCCAATGGAGTAATCCGTTGGCCTTTTTGCGATTAACGTTGGCCGACCCAGTTGGTGCAGCCTTCGTCTACGCATTGGCGGTTGTACAGTGAATGCAGGCTCGGTGAGCTATGCCGATAGCTGTGCTCTGCGGGCAGAGCAACTTCATCCTGCTGCGGTGTGCGGCGATAGACGGCCGGCGTTTCGCCAAACTGTTTTTTGAATGCCCGGGAAAATGAGGGCTGGGAATCAAAATGAAATTGCAGGGCGATATCCAGAATGGGGCGAGGCGTGGCGCGCAGTGCCTGTGCGGCCTTCGACAAACGGCGTTCGCGGATATAGCTGCCTAGCGCATGGCCGGTAGTGCTACGGAACATCCGTTGCAGATGCCATTTGGAGTAGCCAGATTTTGCCGCCACGTTATCCAGCAGCAGCGGTTGATCCAGGTGGGTTTCGATCCAGTTCAGCAAGTCGTGAATGATATTGGCGCGATCCATGGGTTTTAATTCTCCTGCAGCGACGACATTCGGGTCACAATCAAAATGAGGCTTAATAATCCAAGTTTATTCTTTGATAATAGGCGTGCATTGGCGGTTACGCAAGCCCAAACTTGGATAATAGAGGTGGCGAAAAATGCTCCACCACGGGTAGGGTTTTAGCTAATTTGGCGGGAATGGGGGAATGCCCCTCACCCCGGCCCTCTCCAACTGTACGGACTGGGGCAACCTGAATACTTGTTTGAGGGAGAGGGGGTTGATCCGGAGCTACGGTCAGATGCAGGAGTTAACAGGGAGCACATTCGGTCCCCTCTCCCTGTGGGAGAGGGTTAGGGTGAGGGGAACACGCCTATCTTAATTATTTGATATTCATGGCATCGCGCATGGTGAAGAACAGGTCGGTCTGATCGGTCAGCCCCACCACGTTGGCAGCATGCGGGCCATAAGCGGCCACGCGCAACTGGGTGCCGGTATGGCCCTGTGAACCTTCCTCCGAGTTGCCGTAGCTGATGGTCATCACCGCGCCGTCTTTGGTGGTTAACGCTTGTGTCAACCCTGGAGCTTTGGCCTTGGCGGCAATAATCTGGCTGGAGTGGGCGTGGTCGGCGGTGACGATCACCAGGGTATTACCGTCGGCGCGGGCGAACTCCAGCGCTTTTTGTACCGCTTCATCCAGATCGACCGTTTCGCCAAACTGGCCGCATGGATTGGCATCATGATCCTGCTTGTCGATCGATGCGCCTTCCACCTGTAAGAAGAAGCCGTTCGGGTTGCTCTTCAGCAGATCGATGGCCTTTTCGGTCATTGCCGCCAGCGTCGGTACACTGGCACTGCGCTCTGGGTTATTTTCGCAGGTCACGGCAGGCTGATCGATATTACCGTGGTAGGAGGCTTTCGGCCCTTTCCAGCGTACCGGCATATTCCCTGGCGCAAACAGGCCCAGCAGCGGTTTTTGCTGATTGGCGAGGTTAATTGCGTTCAGGCTTTCTGCATCGCTCACCAACTGGTAACCCAATGCGGCGGCCTGTGCTTGCAGCGTTTTTCCCTGCCATTCACCGCTTTTCGCCATCTGGGCGAAGGATTTTGCTCCACCGCCCAGAGTGACGTCGGCACGGGTTTTAATCAACTGCTCGGTGATGGAACCGTGCCCGCCGTTTTCCAGCGCGTTACCGGCACATTGTTCGGTAGTTTCCTCTGGGCCATAGCATTTGCGCGAGGTGACGTGCGAAACCAATGCGGCCGGTGTGGCATCTTGCAGCTCCGCCGTCGAGACGTTGCCGGTGGCTTTTCCTGCGGCCTTGGCCAGTTCCAGGATCGTCGGTTGATCTTTGCCGTTGACATCTACGCCCAACGCGCCGTTATAAGTTTTGACGCCGGTAGCCCAAGCGGTGGCGGAGGCTGCGGAGTCGGTGACATAGTCCGGCTTATGGCCTTTCTTATCCAGCGAGTAGTGAGTGTATTGGCCGGTCAGCGGCAGGGCATCGATCCCTTTGAAGTAGCCGCCTGCGCCTTCGGCATAGTTACGTGCGCCGGTGATTTCCGAATCGCCCATGCCGTCGCCGATCAGCAGGATCACGTTTTTGGCGGTTTTATTCGACAGTGATGCTTGCAGCGCGGCGGTTTGATCGCCTGCCAAACGGCGTGCCCCACCGGGTTCGGTAATATCGCCACGTGCCGCGCGGGTGTCGAGTTGATGGGTGTCAGCCAGGGCACTGGAACATAACAGGGCGGATAATACGGCACCGGCGATCAGGGAAACGGACTGCTGCATGGGTAGGGCTCCTTGTCGTAATACAAAAATACGGTTGGCATTATTTTGTTACAAGGGAGAGTAGAGCAGGAAAGTGACAGTTTTATGACGAGAAAAAGGGATAGCCTTTCCTGACTACCCCAATAGGTTATCAGGCTTGGCGAGCAGGAATATTGACGCCGCGCTGTACGGCAGGCCGTGCCAACCCACGTTCCAGCCATTGGCCAACGAGCGGGAAACTGTCGAACTCCACCAGATCGCGGGCTTCATAAAATCCGATCAGGTTGCGCACCCAACCAAGCAGAGAGATATCGGCAATGGTGTATTCCGTGCCCATGATCCAATCACGCCCTTGCAGCCGTTCTTCCAGCACGCCAAGCAGCCGTTTGGACTCTTTCTGGTAGCGCTCCAGCGGGCGTTTGTCTTCATATTCGCGTCCGGCGAATTTATGGAAGAAACCTAACTGGCCGAACATCGGGCCGACGGCAGCCATTTGGAAAAACACCCATTGGATGGTTTCATAACGCAGGGCGGCATCCTTAGGTAAAAACTGCCCGCATTTCTCTGCCAGATACAGCAAGATGGCGCCGGATTCGAACAGCGCCAGCGGTTTACCGTCTGGGCCTGCAGGATCGAGGATGGCCGGAATTTTGCCGTTAGGGTTGAGTGACAGGAACTCTGGCGTCCAGGTTTCGTTGTTGCCGATGTCGATCAGATGTGCCTCGTAAGGCAGGCCGATCTCTTCGAGCATAATGGAGACCTTCACCCCGTTTGGGGTTGGGAGGGAGTAGAGCTGCAACCGCTCTGGATGTTTGGCTGGCCAACGTTGGGCGATCGGGAATTGGTTAATGTCGGACATGATCATTCCTCGGATTTTACGGGTTCATCAACAGGAAAACCCATTGAGTATGGCAGCTAAGCTAGCGTGCAATGGAGTTAAAGCGATAGACCAAAATGTGCGTTTAGCGCTTTTCTACCCGCAGCGGTCAGTTGCAGTTCGCGGCTGTCCAGTTGACGCCGAACCCAGCCGCGCTTTTCGAAGGCGAGCAACATGGCGGCGCCCAATGCGCCACCGAGGTGAGCCTTACGTTCGCTCCAGTCCAGGCAATCGCAGGCAAAGCGCCGCCGGGTCGGGGCTGGGGAGCAGTCGATGCCCAACCGTGTCAACGCTGCCTGCCCAGCTTCACTGAGCTGATAGTCGTTATCACCGATAAGCCAGGCTCGTGTCAGCAGTTGATTATGTAGCTGAACGGCGATCTCGCCCGCCATGTGGTCATAGCAGGTACGGGCATAACGCAATGAAGCCGGAGTGCTGCTTTTGACCTTTGGGCGTTCTACCCCGGCCAGCGCCATCAGAGTTTCCAGCATATCGGCCACCGGTTTGCCCGCCAGACGGTAAAAACGGTTACGTCCCTGTTTGACACAGCCGATCAGGTTCTGTTCCTGCAAACGTGCCAGATGGCTGCTGGCGGTAGAGGCCGCGACGTCCACCGCCGCACTAAGCTCGGTGGCGGTGTAGGCGCGCCCATCCATCAGCAGGCATAGCATGCGTGCTCGGGTGCGATCGGCGATGGCGGCCGTCAGTGCGGCCAGGCGGTCTTCAAGCGTATTGTCATTCATACTTCGAGCATAACCGAAGTATTGCCGCTGGTCTAACCCGACAATGGCGCTCCCCTGTGTTGTGTGAAGGAAACCACTAATGACGACCTGCCCCTTTTCTGCTGCATCGCGGCAAGCGGTGCGCGAAGCCTTAAGTCATCCCCACTTCGGTGTTCGTCCTACAGATGAGCCGGTTCCCAGGGCATTGCTCGGGACGCCGGCTCAATCGATCTTCGCCTCACTGGTACGTATGAATGATGGTGTTCGGCAGAGTGAATTAAAGCTTGCGATCGAGGCGGCTCTGGCTTGGCACGACGATGACGAGATACGCCAAACGGCGGTTGATGTGGCCCAGCGCTTGGCGGGCAGTTTGACAACGGCAGAGCAACTCACGCGGTTCAACTATGCTTTGCCGATCTGCGTACTGGCGGAATTGCTGGGCGTAGCCCATCGGGATCGAGCGACCTTGGTGGATGAGGTTTTAGCCTTTGTGCGTTGTATTGCTCCCGGCGGCAGCACAGAGCAAATGGCTGCGGGGGCCGTTGCCGCAGGAAAATTGCATCTCCGCATGCAGCAAGCGGATGGCCCATTGTTTGTACAGCTGTGCCAACAAGTTGGCGATCGTTCTCTGGCGATAGCCAATGCCATTGGACTGTTGTTTCAGGCCTGCGAAGGCACTGCCGGATTAATCGGCCAAATGCAATTGTTGGCAAACGAACGCCAACAGTCAGCAGAAGAGTTGATCCTGGTGGTGTTGCAACAATCTCCGCCGATCCATACTACCCGGCGGTTTGCGTTACAAGATACCCGGCTGGAAGGACAGCCGTTAGTGAAGGGCCAAAGTGTGTTGGTGCACCTGAAAACGCCAGAGGAAAGTTTTGCCTTTGGTCATGGGGCCCATCGATGCCCGGGAGAACGTTGGGCGCGGATCATTGCCTTGGCGGCCATGTCCGTACTTCATATCAAGCCCGAATGGTTGAGCCATTATCGCTGGCGCGTTTCGCAAAATGCACGGGTAGCTGAATTTTATTCTGTACAGGAGAACGCTGATGATCGCGGTGATTTTTGAACTACGGGCTGCCGCTGGGCAGCGGGAAACCTATCTTGAACTGGCGGCGGAGCTGAAACCGTTGCTGGCGGAGATTGACGGCTTTATCTCCATTGAGCGTTTCCAGAGCCTGAGCGAACCGGACAAATTGCTCTCGCTGTCTTTCTGGCGTGACGAGGCGGCGGTACAGCAGTGGCGTAACCTGGAGCAACACCGTCAGGCACAGGCGCGTGGCAGGCATGAGGTGCTGGAATATTACCGGCTGCGGGTGGCCGAGGTGGTGCGGGATTATGGGCTGGAACCGCGCGAGCAGGCTCCGGCAGACAGCCGCAATGTTCACGGCTGAGACTGGCTACGTAGGGGCGCTGCATGCTGCGCCCGTTTAAATTTAATGATCAGAACGGCTTGGTCGGCAGATACTTGCCGTCGAGCGTGATCACCGCGCGCTCGCCGCCGTCGGGATCCTGGACTTTTTTGATATCCAGCTTGAAGTTGATCGCGCTGATCACCCCGTCGCCAAATTGCTCATGCACCAGCGCCCGCAGGGTTGAGCCGTAGATCTGTACCATCTCGTAAAAACGGTAAATGGTCGGGTCGGTCGGCACACCGCCGGGGATGCTGCCACGCACCGGGATGGTTTGCAGCAGGCGCACGGCGTCTTCATCCAGTTCCAGTTTAGCGGCTACCACGCGGGCGGCCTGTTCCGGCAACGGATGCTGACCAAGCAGAGCAGCGGTAACAAACGCCAGACTTAAACCGGTGCCTTGATTGATCGCCTCAAAGGTCAGGCCTTTACGGACTTTGGCATCCATGATGATGTCGGTCAGGCTTTGGCGTGCTGAAGCACTATGCAGTGATTGTGTCATGTTGACTCCTATCGATTTGGGTAGATTAGAAACGTTGATTGGCAGGGCTGGCGGTGACGCACGGATTGCTGGCCAGCGGGACGAAACGGCGGGTGTTGCCATCTAATGCGTCAATACAGCCGGTGGCAATATCGTAGATCCAGCCATGCAGTCGCAGATTGCCTCGATCGAGCGCTAGCGCGACCGAAGGGTGAGTTTTCAGGTTGGTCAGTTGTGCGATGACATTTTCACGCACCATCGAGTTGATGCGCTCATGCTCGTTGGCATGTTCATTGGCCTGATTGACCGCCTTGGCGGCATCGGCATAGCGCAACCAGTGGGCCACGGTTGGCATATGATCCAGGCATTGGCAGGTGGCGATGGCGGTCATGGCACCGCAATCGGAATGGCCGCAAATCACGATGTCCTCTACGCCCAGCGCGGCAACGGCATATTCCACTGAGGCCGAAACGCCGCCGGGCTCTGGCCCGAAAGAAGGCACAATATTGCCTGCGTTGCGAATGACAAACAGATCGCCCGGTTCGCGTTGGGTGATCAGCTCCGGCACCAATCGGCTGTCGGAACAGGAGATAAACAGGGTGCGTGGGTTCTGGCTGGTCGCCAGACGTTTGAACAGCTCTGTGCGCTCGACAAAAGCCTCGCGCTGGAACTTCAGAAAACCGTCAATAACCTCTTGCATGGTGACTCCATCAATGTGTTGCTTGCTTTCAATGGAGCCAAGAATGGACTGTTCTAGCTATAGGTTCCAAGACTCATTTATAATCGTCTCAATAGGTATAACTAATAGTTGAGGCATTATGTTACTGCGGCATATTCGTTACTTTCTGGCGGTGGCAGAGCAGGGGAACTTCACCCGGGCGGCGGAGGTGTTGCACGTTTCTCAGCCAACCTTGTCACAACAGATCAAACAGTTGGAAGAGACGTTGCAGGTGGCATTATTCGACCGCTCCGGGCGCAGGGTGCAACTCACCGATGCGGGGCAGGCCTGGATGCGCTATGCCCGGCTGGCGCTACAGGATCTGGATGCTGGCAAACAGGCGATCCAGGATGTGGCGACGTTGGCACGCGGTAATCTGCGGTTGGCGATGACGCCGACTTTTACCTCCTATCTGATCGGCCCGCTGGTGGACGGTTTCTTCCGACGCTATCCCGGCATTACGCTGAATATCCGGGAGATGACGCAGGATAAAATGGAGGCATTATTGTGTGACGATCAACTGGATCTCGGCATTGCCTTCGAGCCGGTGCATTCTGCGGATATCACCGCTACCAGGCTGTTTACGGAGCGGTTGCAACTGATGGTGGGGAAGGAGCATCATCTTGCCCATCGCCACGTTGCCTTGGGCTTATCGGAGGTGCAACAGCTACCGTTAGTGTTACTCAATGGCGACTTTGCCACGCGTCATTACGTGGATGAATATTGCCAGCAGCACGCCATTCATCCCCAGGTTGCAATGGAGGCTAACGCGATTAATGCCATCGTTGAGATTGTGCGCCATGGTCAGTTGGCCACCATCCTGCCGCAGGCTATCGCCCGGAATAACCCGTTGCTGCTCCCCGTTGAGCTGTCAGTGCCGATGCCTGAACGCCATGCCGTGGTGCTGCAACGCCAAGAAGGCTATCGCAGCGCCGCATCGCAAGCGTTTATTAAAATATTGCATGAGTTGGAGCTGGAAATGTACTGAGTTGTGCAGAGGGATTATTCGCTAATTAAACCGCTAGCAAGATAAACTTAATGGGTGGTTAATTATGACATTATATTTTGTGTGGTTATTGCTCGCATGCCGGATAATGTTGACCTGTGCTCAAATATCAACCAAAAATCCCCGCGATCTCTGACCGCCGTTATGGCATAATGCGCGCCAAATCACATTCCCAATCAAATTAAGAGCGAGCGCTGTGTTAAGCACTAACAACATCACAATGTTGTTTCATATGTAAAAATAATTATTGTAAATTCCCGATTTCCAGTGGTGATCAAGGCTCACATAAATTTCGGTCGTTATCAGATTTTACAATGACCTGTCTGAGATTTGTTCTAGCTCTACATGAGACGGTTACAATGGTTATGCTATTCAGGAAAAGGTTGTAGTTGTACATAAACTTGGGTAGCTTATCAGTTCGATGTATCAATAAAATATTTCTATTAAGGTTATATCAGCTAGTGCACTATTTTTATCGCTTTAAAATTCCCTTTTCCTATATTGAGGCGTAGCGTTACCCAAAGCGTTAATGTTGATGATATTCATAAGGACAATTGTCGAGTTGACTATACATAAAATAGTCGACTTATTGTTTTTTTTATCATAAAATAAAGTAATAAATTTGATTTTCGTTGGGTTTTTAAAGGGGGTTTAAAATGATATTTAATCAACCAGATATTTTAGCTTTTGAGCATTTTAACAAGGATAAATTTGTCGCCATGCCTATACTATGGTTGGAAAACGAATTTGATTATGTAGATAGTCCTTTAGTTAGATTTCTTCAAGTGCGTAATGAAAAAGGTTGGCGTTCATTAAACTCAAAAGAAGATTATATAACTCATCTAAAAGAAACTAATGATAATAATGTGAAGTACACTGACGAGTTAAATGAATATATCAATGCGTATAATAATGAGGCTAATGTTAAAGTGGTTGTAGATTTTGATATTACTTCATTCAAGCCTGACTATCAGTTAGTAGATTTGAATGAAATATATGAAGAGCGCATGGATTATGACTTTAAAGAGCTATACAAACAATGTCGAAGCCATAGAGATAGTGAAGAGAATGCGTTCTTAAACGATTTGAATGCCAATAACCTTACCTTAATTGAAGGCAGAAATGAGCTTTACAATCAAAAAATGATTGAGAGCTGGGTAAAGAAGGCAGAGGTGGTTCGTAGGCGAATTTCGAGGAACCAGCCTTATGAGGATATTAAAGTTCTTGCTGTTTTTGACGGTAGCATTGTTGGTTTGAGTTATGGGGAATTATATAAAAAACTATATAGCTATATAAAAGACTGTGGGGCTGCCAGATATAGTAATGATTAATTCACATGGGGGCATTGCTCCCATAGTTTTTACATTCATGCGTTCTTTTAAGCGGGGGGTATAATATTATCTTGAAAAATATTTAATTTGATGCATAATATTTTTATCCGAATCTAACTGGCATTTGTAGGTATGATAGAATTTATTAAAAAATTTAACATCCCATTTTTATCCCCAGCCAGCATTTTAATACTATCCATTTCTTGTGCATTTGTTGGGAATTACACAACTGCAACTGCTTGGAGTAACGTTAAAGATGCTGCTAGTCTCATTGCATTTATACTTACTAACCCATATATTGGGATAGTTATTAGTGCTGTTTTATTTATATTTTCTGAAATGGGTAACCATGTTGATAAGAAAGAACTAACTAATGCTAACAAGCAGTTGAAAATTGATAATCAAGAATTAATATCATTAAGGAAGACAATAAATGAAAGTCAAGAAGCTTGTGAAGGATTAAAACAAGAAATTTATAATGTTCATCTAAAACAAATAAAAACATGGCTTAAGGGAATATGTAAACAAACAGGTTTGTCGACTTACGATAGAATTTCAATTTACTTTGCACTAGATAAAGAGTTCAGTATCCTTAGTCGCTATTCTCTTAACCCAGAATTATGCAAGATTCACAAGCGTAATTTCCCATTGGATCGAGGTGTATTAAGCCACGCTTGGCGATATAATGAACATTGGGAAGGGGGAAGTCCTACATATGACATTGGTAATCCAAACCAGTATTATGAGTATATGGAAAAGGAATATGGTTATAGTGAGGAATCATTAAATAAAATTAATATGAAGAGCTGCAGGTACCTCGGCCTGTCAATTACAGATGCAGATGAAAATATTGGAGTTATTCTATTTGAAAGCCTTAAAACTGATACATTAACAGCTGAGAGCATTAGTAAAATAATAAAGTATTGTGATGATTTTCAGAGTCATTTGTGCAGTTTCGTAAAAGATAGTATAATTTATGATAAGGCTTTGAGTCTAAAGCAAAGCAGTGCGGCTAATGACAATGATGCTATCGCATTAGCAGAATTAACCAAGGTAAAATCAGGAGATAATCATGGATAAATTACATAGTATAATTGCATATTTATGTGTAAATTACCCATACAAAGAAGATTTATCAAAAGCAAGATTAACCAAGCTTGTTTATCTCGCTGACTGGTTTAGTGCACTAGCTGATAATAAACAATTAACTAATATTAACTGGTTGTTTAATCATTATGGCCCATATGTTGATGATGTAATCGATTCTATAAAATTTAATCCAAAGTTTAATATTGATAGAACATCAACTATGTATGGCACCGAAAAAAGTATAATTGGTTATGATGGTGATTTTCTTGATTCTAATTTAACACCTAGAGACAAACAAATACTTCAACTTGTTATTACAAAGACAAGTACAATGTATTTTAATGATTTCATTAACTATGTATATTCAACTCATCCTGTACAAACATCTAATAGATACTCTAATTTAGACTTGGTTTCGTTAGCTCATGATTATAAAAATCAAGTAAATCATTAGGTGGTTTTTGTGGGTGACATTTGATGAAATACTTTAAATATGCATGTGGATTATCCACATGCATATTTATATTCTAGCAATTTACTCATGAGGATAGATAAAACCTCGGGTTCTCCATCGTGCCCTTACGAAACTTTCAAAACTGTCATCACCCTCAAGCAGCAAATGATCAACATGATCTGATATAATTATTTGTGGGAGCACCTCTGTTTCTTTTAGGGTTTCATTACAAAAATCAACAATCACATTGAAAAAATTTTGTACTGCACTAATATCGTGATTTATCGAATTTTCATCAGCGGACCTTTCTTTATCACTAATAAGATCCTTAGGTTCAAAACCTTTAACTGAGTTGTCGACATTAGGGAAATAAACTTGACTCGGTTGGTCTAAGAATAATATTGGTGGTATTTTACATCTATCATTAAGTTTACAAAAAAGCTTTTGGAAGCCTAAGAATAAAGATAAATGACAATAAAGCCAGTTTGCTCCGCTACCCATTGAGCGTAAGAATATTTTCTTCTCATCTTGTGATTCATACCAGAAATCGAAAGATTCAAGTGAGAATTTTAGGTTAATAGGGTTATAGGTGCTTTCAAAATCCAGTCTGCTTCCAATTTCATTTATGGACTTAATTAGATATTCCTCAATTCGGCCTAGTTTATTTTCTATACCTAGTTTTCTTATTTTTAATTCAATTTCTTTTAAATTCATTTCTAGGCTTTCTTTTTCTTTTTCCAATTCTGTTACTTCATTTTTTGCTATACTCTCTACATGTATTACAATTCTCATTTTTGCTTCATAAATAATATCTATTGCCGAGTTTTTTTTCTTGAGCAACTCTTCTTGTTTATTTATTTGTAGTATTCTAGATTCAATTTCTTTTATTATCCTCACACTATCATTTATTTTATCCTTTAACTTGTAATCATTTTCCTCTAATGAATCTTTAGTGTATGGTGAACTACGAAGCTCTTCATTAAGCCATGAAATTGCTTCAGATAATTTATTTACCTCTGGTACTATGCTTCTATTCTCACTTTCGCAAAATGGGCAATGAGATGAGTTCAAATGAAACTCTGTAGGGTGCTCAATGTTTTTAATCCTTTTTGTATAACCATTCAGATTTTCTATTGTTCGCTTCACCTGAATTCGTTGTCTTTCTGGTCAAGTATTCAATGTGT
>NZ_AYMQ01000065.1 GCF_000633355.1 Serratia sp. H1w | reverse complement strand
CTCGAGGAGGCGTATACTACGCGATTCCTCTGAAGAGTCAACCTTTATTTCGGTGTTTTCACCGGGTTGGTCTTCCTGGCTGGGCGACTGGTTCTCGTTAGAGGAGTCGTTGTTCCCGGTCAGTGGAGGCGCATTATAGGGAGTTCTCAGAACGTCGCAACCCCTAATTTCACTTTTTTTACTGACCGTCGAATGTTTAAGCAAAACCCCGTTAAAGCGGTAGTTTTTTCAACGATTTAAAGCCATAACCCTGCAATACGGGCAATAAAGCATCGGTATCTTCATTCAACGCCATGCAATACGCCAGATTCTCTTCCTGAGTCGAAACCAGATTTTCTTGATTCGCGATAAGCCAGGCGGCTCTGCGGGCAATTGCCGCACCGGAATCCACCAGACGCGTCCCTTCTGGCAGCACTTGCATCAATTCTTCAGATAATAGAGGGAAGTGCGTACAGCCCAATACAACCGTGTCCGGGGGCTCGCGCATGCTCAACCAGGGTTGCAGTATTTTCTTCAGCGTTGCCAGCGGTACCGGTTCGCCATGCAGTTTGGCTTCCGCCAGTTCTACCAGCTCAGACGAGCCCAGCAGTTCGATTTTGCAATCCGTGGCGAAACGCTCAATCAGTTCATGCGTATAAGTACGCTGCACGGTACCGCGCGTTGCCAATAGGCCGACGATGCCGTTAGCAGTCAGTTTGGCCGCAGGCTTGATTGCCGGCACCACCCCCACCACCGGGAAAGCAAAACGCTCACGCAGTGCGGGTAAAGAAACGGTGCTAGCGGTATTACAAGCGATGATGACAATGGCCAGAGGATGGCGCTGTTGAACCGCGCTGACAATTTCCAGCACGCGCTCAATAATAAACTCTTCGGATTTCTCGCCGTAGGGGAATGCCACGTTATCGAAGGCATAGATATAGTGGAGATCCGGCAACAGCTGCCGAACCTCCTGATACACTGACAACCCGCCGACGCCGGAATCAAAAACCAGCGCCGTCGGGCGAGGCGCCGCAGTGGCGTTAGAAGGTATAGCTGCCAGTGAGGTAGTACTCTCTTCCTGGAGTAGCGTAGCCATAAGCCGTCTCATAATCTTTATCAAACAGGTTGGCAATTCTACCACGAACTGTCAGCTGAGAGGTTATTGGATATGAGGCGCTGACGTCGACCGTGCTGTAACTCGGCAATACGATCTGCTCAGGGTTATAAGTAGAAGAGATATTGTTGTAACGTTTACCGTAGTACTGATACGAGATATCCATGTCCAGGTTGAACATCGTCCAATCCAGCTGATACTTGGCCTGACGCTTCGAACGGCGCGCCAACACTTCATCGGTCTGGTCATTACGTGGATCGATATATTGCAGCGTCAACTGGTGGGTGAAGATCCAGGTATCAAAGCTGCCGGTCCATTCCACACCTTTAATCGTTGCCTTATCCACGTTGTAATACTGCCCCTGATAGGTCACCGGGTCAGAATCGTAGTTGATCAGGTTCTGGATTTTGTAGTGGTAAGCCGACAGACGCCAATCCAGCGGCCCGGTCAAACCTTCCAGACCGATTTCCCACTGCTTGGACTCTTCCGGCTTGAGGTTGCTGTTGGAATCAATACCAAAGCGTTTGGAACCATATTGCTGGCCCAGTGACGGCGTCAGGAAGCCGGTACCATAAGACAAGGTTGCCCGATAACCATCAACAAATTCCCATCCTGCTGCGGTCTGCCAAGTGCCATGCCAACCGAAATCACCGGCCTTATCTTCGCGCCCAGAGGCTTCCAACGTCACGCTGCCGTACTTTTGCTGACCACTCAGGTACAGACCCGTGTTGTCTCTTTTATAGGTATCGGCAAAGAAGTTGTCGGAAGAGGTCAGGCGCTGTTGCTGGAAATCGGCACCGGCGGTGACGCTACCGTGCTCGAAGGCATAGGTATTGCCCCATTGCAGGTTGCGCTGATCCATATCATCCAGCGTGGTGCTGACACCATAACGGCCATTCTGGCTGCTGTAGTTATAATCTTTCTGTTTCTGATAGCTGCCAGTCAGTTGAGAAGAGAAGGCACCGGACAGGAAACGCAGCCCCATATCATAGGTATGGCTATACAAGCGGTCTTCGTCATTACTGTACTGCGGGCTGTAAGGAACGCTGCCAACGTCATAATCGGCGTTATTGGTGTACCCATAGCCACGCACGAAACCAGAGAAGTTCTGATTGAACTGCTGCTCCAAGCCACCCCAGAAGCTTTTATTACGGAACCCGTCACGGTCGCTGTCGACCGAATAAGGCGAGCCTGGCTGCACATTGAAGCCATTGGTCATCTGATAGCTGCCTGCAACGGTAGCAATAGTATTGTCGAAACGCTGGCGCACAGCACCGTCATACTGCTGGTAGCCGTTCGAGCCGATACCCGCCTGGACTTTACCGCCTTCTTTATCCGTCTGGGTAATGATGTTGATGACCCCGCCGATGGCACCAGAACCATAAATGGCGGAGCGTGGCCCACGAATAAACTCTACACGCTGCACCAGCGCCAGCGGCACCTGATTGAAGTCGACGCCATTAGTGATCCCCAAACGGGCCATTGGCACACCGTCGATCAATACCAATACGTGACGGGCTTCGGTACCGCGTACCGAGAGGGATGAGCCCTGTCCCATACCACCGTACTGCGAAATATCGACGCCCGGTAAACGGCGCATCACATCGTTGAGGCTTTTGGCCTGCCAGCGGTCGATATCTTCGCGGGTAACTACGTCAGCAGGAGCCAGCACGGAGGAGACCGGCTGAGGGAAGCGGTTGGCGGTGACCACCAGGTCATCGCTATTTTTAGTCGTGGTGTTATCTTGCGCCCATCCAGAAAATGCCGTCACGGAGGAGACCACCGCCAGCAGTGTATTTTTTATCATTGTCATTATTAAAAGCATCCAAACTTCATTGGGGATGCCGCAGGGCCACGGCCGGTAGTTCGCGACGGCTATGGATATTGCGACGTACACCGGTAGGTTTTCGGGCTTGGGATTTGCCGATTGCCAATGGCAACCCGCACCGGGCGATGACTTCCCATCCTGCAGTGGACAGTGTCTGCGTCATTTAACGCTATCGCCGTGACTTCCCCATACCGCTGCGCGTCAGCTCCAGATTTACACTGGATTCCCTTTTCACTCGCTGCTTGAGACCGGACGGCAATGCTACAATCAATGAAAATGGATGTCTAGATTGCCAATAGTGTTTCAAATTAGCACCACAACAAAACTGGACTTCACGGGCTGATTCCCTACAATCCCCGCTGATCCAATTTGCCTGACGAGAGAAGCCATGACGCCCGAGAATTTGCCCATTGAACGCTATGACGACCAACTGGCGGAGAAAACTGCCCGCCTGAAAACCATGATGTCACCGTTCACGGCGCCCGAGCCGGAAGTGTTTCGCTCGCCCGTCAGCCACTATCGGATGCGGGCGGAATTCCGCATTTGGCATGATGAGGACGATATGTACCACATCATGTTCGATCAGCAGACCAAGCAGCGAATCCGTGTCGATAGTTTCCCGGCGGCCAGCGAGCTGATTAACCGCCTGATGAGCGCGCTGATGACGGCCCTCAAGCCGAATCCGGTGCTGCGCCACAAGCTGTTCCAGATCGATTATCTGTCCACGCAGAGCGGTAAAATCATTGCCTCGCTGCTGTATCACCGCAAGCTGGACGAACGGTGGCAGCAAGATGCCACCGCGCTGCGTGATGCGTTGCGTGCCGAAGGGTTCGATGTGCAGCTGATTGGCCGCGCCTCAAAGATGAAAATCATGCTGGATCAGGATTACGTCGACGAAGTGTTGCCAGTCGCTGGCCGTGAGATGATTTATCGCCAGGTCGAAAACAGCTTCACCCAGCCCAACGCGGCCATGAACGTACAAATGCTGGAATGGGCGCTGGATGTTACCAAGGGTTCAAAAGGCGATCTGCTGGAGCTGTATTGTGGTAACGGCAACTTCTCGCTGGCCCTGGCCCGCAACTTCGAACGGGTGTTGGCCACTGAAATCGCCAAGCCTTCGGTAGCCGCGGCGCAGTACAACATCGCAGCCAACCATATCGATAACGTGCAGATTATCCGCATGGCGGCGGAAGACTTCACTCAGGCGATGAACGGCGCGCGCGAGTTCAACCGGTTAAAAGGGATCGATCTGAGCAGCTATAATTGTGAGACGATTTTCGTCGATCCACCACGCAGCGGGCTGGATGATGAAACGGTGAAGATGGTGCAGAGCTACCCGCGCATCCTTTACATCTCCTGCAACCCGGAAACCCTGTGCGCCAATTTAAGCACCTTGCAGGCCACGCATAACATTACCCGCTTGGCGCTGTTCGATCAGTTCCCTTACACCCATCATATGGAGTGCGGCGTACTGCTCGAACGTCGCTGATGCCCCCGCACCTGACCTTCACACGGGCGCAGCATGCAGCGCCCCTACATTGGCTCCCTCGCCCTGTGGGAGAGGGTTGGCCATGCTTACTGTTGGGCGACAGTGGTATTGCGTTTCTTTAACTGGAAACCAATCCAGAACACCAGCGCCACGCAAACAATCGAGGGCAGGAAGTTCGAGCCGATCTGCGGATATTCCGCACGCACGATCGCGCTATATCCCAGGATGCCCAACAGGAAACAACCGGCCGCCAGTTTCGGCGTGCCATCCGACATTGGTTGATTCAGGTAACGCTGATGCAGGCAATACACCGCCAGCACCAAAGCAATCAACGGGAAGGCTGAAAACGACACCACCGAGCTGAACAGCGCGGCAAAGGAACCGTTTACGGACAGGCCGGCAATCAACGCCAGCAGTAAAGTACCATTCTCACGGCTTAGTTTTTCCATTACTTTCACCTTGTTATTCGTGGGTTACAGAGGCCTTTTCTTGCTCGCGGCGATACCAGTAATAAGCTCCTTTGGAGATCATCCGCAGTTGCAACACTAACCTTTCTTCAAGCTGCCGCCGTTGTTCAATATCAATATCCAGTGCTTCCGCACCGGCACTGAACACAATCGTCACCATAGCTTCCGCCTGCGCCTCGGTAAAGCTGCGCGGCATATGGTTTTCCAGCTCCAGGTAATCTGCCAGTTCGGCGATAAAATGTTGAATTTCCCGTGCTACCGCCGCACGAAATGCGGCCGAGGTACCGGAACGTTCACGCAGCAATAACCGAAAGGCGTTGGGATTATTGCCAATAAACTCCATAAAGGTCGATACCGACGTGCGGATCACGCTGCCACCTTTGGCAATGCGCTGGCGTGCCTGGCGCATCAACTGGCGCAGCATCAGGCCGCTTTCGTCAACCATGGTGAGCCCAAGCTCATCCACATCGCGAAAATGGCGATAAAACGACGTGGGCGCGATACCCGCCTCGCGTGAGACTTCACGCAGGCTCAGGCTGGCAAAACTGCGCTCGGCACTCAGTTGGCTGAAAGCCGCCTCAATGAGGGAACGACGCGTGCGTTCTTTTTGTTGTGCTCTGACGCCCATTTGCATATCCGGATAACTTCCCTTCTTTCAGTCTAACGCCGCAGAACTGGCAATATAGCAAATTTAATGCAACAGCATTGATACAAACGCGCTTTGTCACAGTTCCGGGCCACATCGATTGTGCTTTGCCACAAAAAGGCTAATGGTAATTGGGCACGCAGCGCTATGATGTTAAGATACCGTTGTAAATTTGTATAAGAACAGGTCTCTCCTACATGCAACAACACTATCAATTTGATGCCATTATCATCGGCTCCGGCCCTGGTGGTGAAGGCGCAGCCATGGGTCTGGTGAAACAAGGTGCCCGCGTGGCCGTGATCGAACGGTACAATAACGTGGGCGGCGGATGTACTCACTGGGGAACCATCCCCTCCAAAGCCCTCCGCCACGCCGTCAGCCGTATTATCGAATTCAACCAGAACCCGCTTTACAACAACTCCCGAACCCTCAGTGCCACCTTCCCCGACATTTTACGCCACGCCGATAGCGTCATTAACCAGCAAACCCGCATGCGCCAAGGATTTTACGAGCGCAACCAGTGCAAACTGTTCGCCGGTAACGCCAAGTTCATCGATGCCAACACCGTCAGCGTAAGCTACATGGACGGTACTCAGGATACCATCCGCGCCGACCATATCGTGATCGCTTGCGGCTCACGTCCTTATCATCCGAACAACGTTGATTTTAACCATTCGCGCATTTATGACAGCGACTCGATCCTCGAGCTGAACCATGAACCGCGCCACGTGATTATCTACGGTGCGGGCGTGATTGGCTGTGAATACGCATCGATCTTCCGTGGGCTGAACGTGAAGGTGGATTTGATCAACACCCGCGATCGGCTGCTGGCGTTCCTCGATCAGGAGATGTCAGATTCCCTGTCTTATCACCTGTGGAATAACGGCGTGGTGATCCGCCACAACGAAGAATTCGAGCAGATCGAAGGCACCGATGACGGCGTGATTATTCATCTGAAATCTGGCAAGAAAGTGAAGGCGGATTGCCTGCTGTACGCCAATGGCCGTACCGGTAATACTGATGCGCTGGGCCTGGAGAACGTCGGCCTGGAATCAGACAGCCGTGGCCTGTTGAAGGTCAACAGCATGTATCAGACCGCCGTGTCCCATATTTATGCGGTGGGTGATGTGATCGGCTATCCGAGCCTGGCTTCTGCCGCTTATGACCAAGGCCGCATTGCCGCTCAGGCCATCTCTTCTGGGGAAGCCAGCGGGCATCTGATCGAAGATATTCCAACGGGCATTTACACCATTCCGGAAATCAGCTCCGTCGGCAAAACCGAGCAGGAACTGACAGCGATGAAGGTGCCGTACGAAGTGGGCCGCGCTCAGTTCAAACATCTGGCTCGGGCACAGATTGCCGGCATGAACGTGGGTAGTTTGAAGATCCTGTTCCACCGCGACACCTTGCAGATCCTGGGGATCCATTGCTTTGGTGAGCGTGCGGCAGAGATCATTCACATCGGCCAGGCGATCATGGAACAGAAAGGTGAAGGTAATACCATCGAGTATTTCGTTAATACTACCTTCAACTATCCGACCATGGCAGAAGCCTACCGAGTCGCGGCACTAAACGGCTTAAACCGCCTGTTTTAAGTTCGCATCCAGGTAATTCTGCATGTGTTCGCGAATTGCCTCGGCCAACTGCTCATAGCGGCTGCGCAGCGGGGAGCCGGGGCGATACACCAGAGCAATGGTGCGCTTCGGTTCCGGCTTGTAGCACTCCAGGTAGCAGACGCCGTCGCGCTCACGCTCACGCGGCACTGCCAAGGCAGGCAACAGCGTAATCCCACTGCCTGCGGCAACCATATTACGCAGCGTCTCCAGACTGGTCGCGCGGAAATGGGTATCCTCATCCGCACCGGCCTGGAAGCAAAAGCCCAGCGCCTGATCGCGTAAACAGTGGCCATCTTCCAACATCAGCAGTTTTTCGCCAGCCAAATCGGCCATCGCCACGCGTTCGCGCTGTGCCCATGGATGGTCGGAATAGACCGCCAACTGCATCGGCTCATCAAACAAGGGCACTTCGATAAAGGCTTCGGTCTCTTTCACCAAGGCTAGAATGGCGCAGTCCAACTTGCCGCTGTCCAGCTGTGCCAGCAGTTGATGGGTCTGGGCTTCGTGCAGATACATTTCCAACTTGGGAAAGGATTTATGCAGCGTCGGGATAATCTGCGGCAACAGATAAGGCCCTACGGTAGGGATCAGGCCGATATGCAGCGGCCCGGACATCGCCTCCCCCTGCTGGCTCGCCATCTCTTTCAGAACCTTGACTTCGCGTAGTACGGTGCGTGCTTGTTCCACCAGCAGTAAACCTGCCTGGGTGAATAGCACCTTGCGGCTGGTCCGTTCGAGCAGCATCACGCCTAATTCGTCTTCCAGCTTGCGGATCTGCCCACTCAACGTGGGTTGGCTGACATGGCATGAGTCGGCAGCACGCCGGAAATGACGGTGCTCGGCCAAGGCGACCAGATACTCTAAATCACGAATATTCATTGTTGTTTCCCTCCTGGCCATGATAGCTCATGGCGATAGATAAGATAGCAACGAGTGATTAGAACTATCAAGCCCCGCAGTGAATAATGTCCCCCAACAAAGCGCAACGGCACCAACATAAAAAATTCATTTTTCTAATTAAGGGGTTAATCCATGTTTACCAGTCAAGAAGGCAAAAAAGTCCCTCAGGTGACCTTCCATACTCGCCAGGGCGACCAATGGATTGATGTCACTACGGATGACCTGTTCAAAGATAAAACCGTGATCCTGTTCTCCTTGCCAGGCGCGTTCACCCCAACCTGCTCATCCAGCCATCTGCCACGCTATAACGAACTGTCCAGCGTGTTCAAACAACACGGCGTTGACAGCATCCTGTGCGTCTCAGTGAACGACACCTTTGTGATGAACGCCTGGAAAGCAGACCAGCACGCAGAAAATATTACCTTCGTGCCAGACGGTAACGGTGAGTTCACCAAAGGCATGAACATGCTGGTTGAGAAAGCCGATCTGGGCTTTGGCCCACGCTCATGGCGCTACTCCATGCTGGTACGTAACGGCGTGGTAGAAAAAATGTTCGTCGAGCCAAACAAACCGGGCGACCCGTTTGAAGTATCTGACGCCGACACCATGCTGAAATACCTGGCACCGGAATTCAAAGTGCAGGAATCGGTTTCCCTGTTCACCAAACCAGGCTGCCCGTTCTGCGCCAAAGCCAAACAAATGCTGCAAGAGCGCGGTATCCAATATGAAGAAATCGTACTGGGTCAAGACGCTACCACCGTCAGCCTGCGCGCCGTCACTGGCCGCGCCACCGTCCCACAGGTGTTTATCGGTGGTCGCCACATCGGTGGTAGTGACGATCTGGAAAACTTCCTGACAGCCTGAATGATAAAAAAACCCGACGGGCCTCGGGCGCAGTTCAACAATCTGCCGCCTGAAAAACCCACGGAATAGAACTAATGTGACTTTTGGCGGGTACTGACCCGCCCTTTTTTTACCCCTTTCAGGAGCGGATATGAAACTGTTGAATGTCGACGTCGCCGTCATTGGCGGAGGCACTGCCGGACTGGGTGCTTACCGAGCGGCCAAACTTTCTACCCCCAGCGTGGTGATGATTGAGGGCGGACCTTTTGGCACCACCTGTGCCCGCGTGGGCTGTATGCCATCCAAATTGCTGATTGCCGCAGCGGAAGCGGTGCATCAGATCGAACGTGCTCCAGGCTTTGGCGTCCACCCTGCGGGGAAAACCACCATCAATGGCCGTGAAGTGATGGATCGCGTCAAACGCGAGCGCGATCGCTTTGTCGGTTTTGTGCTGGAAGGGGTCGGTAGCATCCCGGCCGCCGACAAAATCCAGGGCTATGCCCGTTTCATTGACGACAACACCTTGCAGGTGGACGAACATACACGCATCGTCGCACAGCGCATCGTGATTGCTACCGGCTCGCGCCCAACCTGGCCTGCGCCGTGGAACGACCTGGGCGATCGTTTGATCGTCAATGACGATGTCTTCAACTGGGATGATTTGCCGCAGTCTGTCGCAGTCTTCGGCCCAGGGGTGATCGGGTTGGAACTGGGCCAGGCGCTGCACCGCCTTGGCGTTAAAACCAAAGTGTTCGGTGTTGGTGGCGCAGTTGGCCCACTGACCGACAGCGTAGTACGCGACTATGCCGCTAAAACGCTGGGTGCAGAGTTCTATCTCGACCCGGATGTCAAAGTGGACATCATGCAACGCGAAGGTGAGCAAGTGTTTATCCGCTACCAGGATCTGCACGGGCAAACGCAGGAAATGATGGTGGATTACGTGCTGGCCGCTACCGGCCGCCGACCAAACGTCGACAAGCTGGGGCTGGAAAATACTTCCCTGGCGCTAGATGCCAAAGGCGTTCCACAAGCCGACCGGTTAACCATGCAAACCAGCGTACCGCATATTTTCATCGCCGGGGATGCCAGCAACCAATTGCCACTGCTGCACGAAGCCAGCGATCAGGCTCGCATCGCCGGGCACAACGCGGGCAGCTTCCCAGAAGTGACGCCAGGCCTGCGCCGCAGTGCGATTTCCGTGGTGTTTTCAGATCCGCAAATCGCCATGGTAGGCTCGACCTTCCGTGAACTGAACCAGAAATTCAGCGCCTGTGGCTGCTTTGAAGTTGGCACCGTATCGTTTGAAAATCAGGGCCGCTCCCGGGTGATGCTGCGTAATAAAGGCATTCTGCATGTCTATGGCGAACAAGGAACCGGGCGCTTCCTCGGCGCTGAAATGATGGGCCCAGACGTGGAGCATATCGCTCACCTGCTGGCCTGGGCACACCAGCAGCAGATGACCATCGACCAAATGCTGGATATGCCGTTCTACCACCCGGTGATCGAAGAAGGTCTGCGTACCGCGCTACGCGATCTGCAAGCCAAGCTGAAGCTGGGTGAGTCCGAGGCGGAACGCTGCCAGCGTTGCCCTGGCGAATAAATCTTTCACGATGCAACCAGTTAAGCTAATTAATTCATAACAATACGTGCAGTGACACCCCTCACCCTAACCCTCTCCCACAGGGAGAGGGGACCTAACGTGCAACAAATTACCTCCTGCACCTGACCGCGGCTCTGGACTGACCCCCTCTCCCCCAAACAAATGCTGATGCCATTCTCAATCTCTACAGTGGGAGAGGGTGGGGATGAGGGGGAACTTTTTTTGATGCGTTACGACATTAAAATGATACTATTATTGATACTAAAATAAATTATAAAACGACAGGAGGAAGAACATGGAAAAACATGAGCACTATACCTACCGTATCACTTGGTCAGCGGAGGACAGCGAATATGTCGGCCTCTGTACAGAGTTTCCCTCACTGTCATGGCTGGCCGCTAGCCGCACGGCAGCGCTAGACGGTATTGAAAAACTGGTCTGCGAAGTGATTGCCGATATGCTCGCCCAAGGCGAAACGCCACCAGAGGCGCTGGCCGAGAAAAACTTCAGTGGGAAACTGGTGCTGCGGATGACCCCAGAACAGCATCGCCGCCTGGCGATGAATGCCATGGATGAAGGCGTCAGCTTGAACCGTTATCTGTGCGCACGGCTGGCAGGGTAAGCGGACGCAGCATGCAGCACCCGTACAAATACATTCGAAGGGCAGCATGACGCTGCCCTTGGCAACCGCTTAGAACAGGCGTTTTTTGGCTTCGGCTATCGCACTGGCGACCTGCTGAGGGGAAACACCGCCTTTGGCCGCACGCTTATCCAGGCAAGACTGCAGCGACAGGATCGGATAAACGTCATCGCCAATCACGCTGTTGAATTTCTGCAAATCGCTCAGCGGCAGGTCCTCCAACGGTTTGCCCTGGCGGATCGCTTCCACCACCGCTTCACCCACAATGTGGTGCGCTTCGCGGAACGGTACGCCTTTGGCAACCAGATAGTCGGCCAGTTCGGTGGCGTTGGCATAACCTTGCTGTGCCGCTTCCTGGCAACGTGGACGTTTCACCTGAATGCCGTCCAGCACCAACGCGGCCATCTGCAAGCAATCCATCCAGGTGTCGAGCGCGTCGAACAGCCCTTCCTTATCTTCCTGCATGTCTTTGTTGTAGGCCAACGGCAGGCCTTTCAACGTCATCATCATGCCGGTCAACGCCCCTTGCACACGGCCAGACTTGCCACGGATCAGCTCTAACGCATCCGGGTTTTTCTTCTGCGGCATCAGGGATGAGCCGGAGGTCACGCGATCCGAAAGCTCGACAAACGCTGCTTCGCCGCTGTTGAAGAAGATCAGGTCTTCGGCAAAACGCGACAGGTGCACCATGCTGATGGCGGCATTGGACAGCAGTTCCAGCACGTGGTCGCGGTCGGAAACGCTATCTAAGCTGTTACGCGTGGCAGAAGCAAAGCCCAACCAGCCAGCCAGTTGTTCACGGTCGATCGGATAAGCCGTGCCAGCCAAAGCACCACTGCCCAATGGGCTGACATCCAGACGTTTCAGCGTATCTTGCAGGCGACTTTCATCACGCGCCAGCATCTCGACGTAAGCGAGGCACCAGTGGGCAAAAGTGACCGGCTGGGCACGTTGCAGGTGAGTGTAACCCGGCATCACCGCGTCCTGGTTGGCTTCGGCAGTTTCTACCAGCGCCTGTTGCAGCTGTACCAGCGCCTGATGCAGCTCGCTGACCTGGTGTTTACACCACAGTTTCAGATCGGTAGCCACCTGATCGTTACGGCTGCGGCCGGTATGCAGCTTTTTGCCCAGATCGCCGACTTTGTCGATCAGCTTCTGCTCAACCCAGCTGTGAATATCTTCCGCATCGCTGTTGACGATCGCCATAGGATCGGCCTGCACTTCCTCCAGCAACACATTCAATGCCTGCTCGAGTTGCTGTTGCTCTGCTGACGTCAGTACGTTGACGGTCACCAGCGCTTTTGACCAGGCGACGGAGCCCACAATATCCTGTTCCGCCAGGCGATAGTCGAAACGCAGGGAGTCATTTAATTGTTTGAACCGCTGATCCGCTGCCTGACTAAACCGTCCGCCCCAAAGTGCCATAATCTTGCTCCTGAATAAGTATGCGAAAGGGCGCAGCATGCTGCGCCCCTCAAATTGACGCTAAACCAACGACGTTATTTTTTCTTCTCGTTCAGCGCGCGGATACGGGAAGAGAGCGAGAACAGACGGATAAAGCCACCCGCATGGCTGTGATCGTAAACTTCGTCTTCGCCAAAGGTCGCAAATTCTTCTGAGTACAGGCTGTTGGCCGATTTCTTCTGGATCGCCGTGACCTGGCCTTTATACAGTTGCAGCACCACTTCGCCGTTAACTTCTTCTGCCAGCGCCTGCGCGGAAGCCTGAATAGAACGACGCAGCGGAGCAAACCAGCGACCATCGTAGACCACATAGGACATTTCCAGGCCCAACTGCTCACGCCATTTAAAGCTATCACGATCCAGCACCAACTGCTCGATCCCACGCAGTGCGGCAACCATAATGGTGCCTCCTGGGGTTTCATAGCAACCACGGGATTTGATCCCCACCAGGCGGTTTTCCACGATATCGATACGACCCACGCCATGCTTGGCACCCAGCACGTTCAGGGCTTCCAGGCATTTGTACGGACTCATCGCTTCGCCGTTGACCGCAACCACGCAGCCTTTCTCTACGGTGACGGTCAGTTGTTCTGGCTGGTCCGGCGCTTCCAAGGGATCGACAGTCCAGACCCAGCAATCTTTGTTTGGCGCATTCCACGGGCTTTCCAGCACGCCGCCTTCGGTAGAGATGTGCCAGGCGTTTTCGTCACGGCTGTAGATCTTCTCCAGCGAAGCGGTCGTTGGGATATTACGCTCTTTCAGGTAATCCAGCAGGGCTTCACGGGAACGCAGGTTCCACTCACGCCAAGGCGCGACCACTTTCAGGTGCGGAGCCAAGGCGGTATAGGTGGTTTCGAAACGCACCTGATCGTTACCTTTACCGGTTGCCCCGTGGCACAACGCATCGGCACCGACTTTCAAAGCCAGCTCAACCTGGGCTTTGGCAATGATTGGACGCGCCATGGAGGTACCCAGCAGATAGCTGCCTTCGTACAGTGCGCCGGTCTGCAGCACCGGGTAAACGTAATCGCGGATAAACTCTTCACGCAGATCGACAACATGACACTCAGAGGCACCGGATTGCAGAGCTTTCTGCTCAACGCCTTCCAGATCGCTGCGCTCCTGGCCGATATCCGCCACGAAGGCTACCACTTCGCAGCCGCCGTAGTTCTCTTTCAGCCATGGAATGATGGCCGAAGTATCCAGACCGCCGGAGTACGCCAGAACGATTTTCTTGATGCCTTTGTTTTGCATTGTGTTATTCCTTGTTAATTCTAAATTTAAGCGAGGATCCGGGTGCCAATCGACACACCATTAAACAGAGCAGGGAGCTTTTCGGCATTACGCCAGCTGGCGATATCCACCGGGCGGCCAAGGGTACGTGCTGCATCGAGTGCTGCATTTACCTTCACCACCATACCATCGGTAATGATGCCTTGAGCGATCAGTTGCTCGGCTTTTTGTGCTGTCATTTCCGCGATGCGCTGCCCTTTGCCGTCGAGAATACCGCTAACGTCCGACAGCAGGATTAAATCCGCCCCCAGGGTGGCGGCCAGTGCCGTCGCAGCCTGATCGGCGTTCACGTTCATCAGTTGCCCTTCGACGGTGATACCGATCGAACTGACCACGGGCAGATAGCCAGCATTCAACAGGGTATTAAGCAGCTCGGGCGAACCCGGCAGCGCATGACCCACGTGGCCCAACGCTGGGTCCAATTGGGTAACGGCAACGCTGCCGCCGTCTGCCAGACTCAGGCCAACCGCATTGATTTTGTGCTTTACCGCCCAGGCCAGCAGGGTTTTGTTAGCCGTGCCAGCCAGCGCACCGGTAATGATGTCGATCTGATCGGCTGGCGTGACACGCAGGCCGTTCTTCTTCACCACCGGCAGGGAAAGCTGCTTCATCAGCTCATCCACCACGCAGCCACCACCGTGAACGATCACCAGCGGACGTTGATGTTCCTGACGATAGACATCCAGCGCGGTAAACAAACGCTCCAGCGCTTCTTCGCTGTCCAGTAGCACGCCACCTAATTTGATAATCAATGGATTCATTGCTGTTTACTCACGCAGATTTAAAGTAATGATTGGGTTTCCGGGAAACCGAAACGAATATTCAGACACTGTACCGCCTGGGCCGCCGCGCCTTTCAGCAGGTTGTCTTCTGCCGCCACGACGATCAGATGCTCACCCTGCACGGCGAAGCCGATATCGCAGAATGGCAGGCCCACCACGGACTTCAGAGCTGGCACACCCTTGCCATACAGACGCACCAGCGGTTTATCATCGTAAGCCGCGTGGAATGCCGCCGCCACGTCCTGCGCGGTGACGCCCTTGTTCAGGCGGCAGGTGATGGTTTCCAGAATACCCCGCGGGAAGTTACCCAGGTGTGGCGTAAAGATGACAGGCACCCCGAGATGAGTAGCAATTTCTGGCTCATGGCGATGATTGAACAGGCCGTAGGGTTGCAGGCTGACCTCACAGAAACTGGTCGTGACGCTGGCCTTACGCCCTGCACCACTGACACCGCTGACGGCGTTGATCACCGGCCATTGATCCAGGTTCAGCAGTTGCTGGTCGAGCAACGGTTTCAGCGCCAACTGCGCCGCCGTTGGGTAACAGCCCGGCACGGCAATCAGTTGCGCCTGTTTGATCTTTTCGCTCTGCCACTCTGCCAGGCCGTACACCGCCGCTGCCAACAGGTCTGCATGCTGATGGGTAAAGCCATAATACTTTTTATAGAATTCGGCATCCTGTACGCGGAACGCGCCAGAGAGGTCGAACACTACACAACCAGCGGCCAGGAAGGCTGGCGCAATGTCGTGGCTCACCTCATGGGCGGTCGCGAGGAATACGACATCGATACCTTCTGCCGCTGCGGCAACGTCAACCAGTGGCTGTAATGGCAGATCGACGATACCTTTTAATTGAGGGTGCAGCTCGGAAAGCAATTTTCCTGCATCTGCACTTTGCGCTGAAACCGCTAAAGCGGTTATGTTCATGTGTGGGTGGCGATTCAGGTAAGCCGTGAGTTCTGCTCCGGCATAACCGCTGGCACCAACAATCAGCGTATTCAACATGTGGCCTTTCACCTTCTTGGCTAGCAATCTAAGAGTCACTGGCGGGCTTGGGCGCGTTGTTGCGCGGTTCACCCACGTGGTTGAGCGTTGATGCTTTTATAAACATCCGGGTAACGGGTTCCCTTACGCTCTAGCTTACTGTATTTTTATTCAAAATAAATGCATGAATATTGATACTATCCTAACCAAAGGCTGTCAACAGTGAAGATGAAATTACCTCCATTTATTGAGCTGTACCGGGCGTTGATCGCCACTCCGTCGATCAGCGCCACCGATGGCGCCCTCGATCAGAGTAATGAAGCATTAATCAACTTGCTGGCCGGCTGGTTTAGCGATTTAGGCTTCCGGGTCGACGTACAGCCCGTGCCGGACACCCGCCACAAGTTCAACCTGCTGGCCAGCCTCGGCGAAGGCAGCGGCGGCCTGCTGCTGGCGGGTCATACCGATACGGTGCCTTACGACCAGGGGCGCTGGACACGAGATCCCTTTACCCTGACTGAACACGACAACAAGCTTTACGGATTGGGCACCGCCGACATGAAGGGCTTCTTCGCCTTTATTCTGGATGCGGTGCGCGATATCGATGCCAGCAAGCTAACCAAGCCACTGTACATTCTGGCCACCGCCGATGAAGAAACGACGATGGCAGGCGCACGTTATTTTGCCGCCTCAACCAAAATCCGCCCGGACTTTGCCATCATCGGCGAGCCAACCTCACTGCAACCGGTGCGCGCGCATAAAGGCCATATCTCCAGTGCGATCCGCATCGTCGGCCAGTCGGGCCATTCGAGCGATCCGGCGCGGGGCGTCAATGCCATCGATCTGATGCATGACTCCATCGGCCACCTGATGACACTGCGCAAAACGTTGCAAGAACGCTACAACAACCCGGCATTCGCGGTGCCATACCCCACCATGAACTTTGGCCATATCAGCGGCGGCGATGCGGCCAACCGTATCTGTGCCTGCTGTGAACTGCATATGGATATCCGCCCACTGCCGGGCATGACGCTGGATAACATCAACGAACTCCTGCACGAAGCGCTGGCACCGGTGAGCGAACGTTGGCCGGGTCGTTTGACGATCGATGAGCTGCACCCGCCGATCCCGGGTTACGAATGCCCAACCGACCACCACATGGTGGCGGTGATTGAAAAGCTGCTGGGTTCACGCACCGAAGTGGTCAACTACTGTACCGAAGCACCGTTCGTTCAGGAAGTATGCCCAACGCTGGTACTTGGCCCAGGTTCGATCAATCAGGCACACCAACCTGATGAATATCTGGACACCGCGTTTATCGAACCGACACGCAAGCTGCTGGGCCAGTTGGTCGACCATTTCTGCCAGCAATAAACCTTAGTTACAACAGGGGAATGGGTTACCATTCCCTACCCCTTAAGACGTAGAAATTTAAGCCGATAAGCCAGACTGATAACCGGCGGCGCGTAATTAAATTTCAGAAAATACGCCGAATTTGATGTTTTTTTGCTAAAAATAGTGTCAATTGAAGGTTGGACAGGCACGTGATCAGATAAAACCGGCGGTCTTCGCCAGCACGTGAAATTTACTTACAAGATGAAAAATCACGTACTCGTCGTGTTCAGGTAGTGGTGAAAAATACCGCTATCGGGGGATGATAAGTATGCAAAGAACTGGGTCAGGGATTATATGAACGAACAATATTCGGCAATGCGAAGTAATGTCAGTATGCTCGGCAAACTGCTAGGCGATACCATTAAAGAAGCGCTGGGCGAGCATATTCTCGATCGCGTTGAAACTATCCGTAAGCTTTCCAAATCCTCACGTGCCGGTAACGAGGCGCATCGTCAGGAGCTGCTGTCTACGCTGCAGAACCTGTCCAACGATGAATTGTTGCCCGTTGCCCGTGCCTTCAGCCAGTTCCTTAACCTGACTAACGTTGCCGAGCAATACCACAGCATCTCGCCGCACGGCGAAGCAGCCAGCAACCCGGAAGCTCTAGCACAGCTGTTTACCAGGCTCAAAGACAACAAGCTCGATAACAAGCAACTGCAAAAAGCGGTGGACGAGCTGTCTATCGAACTGGTTCTGACCGCGCACCCAACGGAAATTACCCGTCGTACCCTGATCCATAAGCTGGTTGAGGTGAATACCTGTCTGAGCCAGTTGGACCATAACGATCTGGCCGACTACGAGCGCAATAAAATCATGCGCCGTCTGCGCCAACTGGTCGCGCAATCCTGGCATACCGACGAGATCCGCAAAAATCGCCCATCACCGGTCGACGAAGCCAAGTGGGGCTTTGCCGTGGTGGAAAACAGCCTGTGGGAAGGCGTACCAGCCTTCCTGCGCGAGTTCAACGAACAGTTGGAAAACTCCATCGATTACCGCCTGCCGGTGGAAGCCGTGCCGATCCGCTTTACCTCCTGGATGGGCGGCGATCGCGACGGCAACCCGAACGTTACCGCCGAAATCACCCGTCACGTGCTGTTGCTGAGCCGCTGGAAAGCTTGCGATCTGTTCACCCGTGATATTCAGGTGCTGGTTTCCGAACTGTCGATGACCGAATGTACTCCGGAGCTGCGCGAACTCGCTGGCGGTGACGAAGTACAGGAACCTTATCGCGAGCTGATGAAGCAACTGCGCAGCCAGCTGATGAGCTCCCAGGCTTATCTTGAAGGCCGCCTGAAAGGCGAACGCGTGCTGCGCCCACACGACCTGCTGGAAAATAACGAGCAGCTGTGGGAACCGCTGTACGCCTGTTATCAATCTTTAGTGGCCTGTGGCATGAGCATTATCGCCAACGGCCAACTGCTGGACACCCTGCGCCGCGTACGCTGCTTTGGCGTACCGCTGGTGCGCATCGACGTGCGCCAGGAAAGCACCCGCCATACCGAAGCCATTGCTGAGCTGACCCGCTATCTGGGGTTGGGAGATTATGAAAGCTGGTCAGAAGCCGACAAACAGGCATTCCTGATCCGCGAACTGAACTCCAAGCGTCCGCTGGTGCCACTGAAGTGGGAACCCAGCGCAGAGACTCAGGAAGTGCTGGAAACCTGCCAGGTCATTGCCGAAGCGCCGCAAGGTTCGATCGCCGCCTACGTCATTTCCATGGCTCGTACCCCGTCCGACGTCTTGGCCGTGCACCTGCTGTTGAAAGAGACCGGTTGTCCATTCGCTCTACCGGTGGCTCCACTGTTCGAAACCCTGGACGATCTGAACAATGCCGAAGACGTGATGACCCAGTTGCTGAACATCGACTGGTATCGCGGTTTTATTCAGGGCAAGCAGATGGTGATGATTGGCTATTCCGACTCGGCGAAAGATGCTGGCGTAATGGCTGCCTCCTGGGCGCAATATCGTGCTCAAGATGCGCTGATCAAAACCTGTGAGAAGGCCGGAGTAGCGCTGACGCTGTTCCATGGCCGTGGCGGTTCGATTGGCCGTGGTGGTGCACCGGCGCACGCTGCTCTGCTGTCACAACCACCGGGCAGCCTGAAAGGCGGCCTGCGCGTGACCGAACAGGGCGAGATGATCCGCTTCAAATTCGGCCTGCCAGAAGTCACCATCAGCAGCCTGGCGCTGTACGCCGGCGCGGTGTTGGAAGCCAACCTGCTGCCACCGCCAGAGCCGAAGCCTGAATGGCGCACGCTGATGGATGAACTGTCCGAGACCTCGTGCAACATGTATCGCGGCTACGTGCGCGAAAACCCAGAGTTTGTGCCTTACTTCCGCGCCGCGACGCCAGAGCAGGAACTGGGTAAATTGCCATTGGGTTCACGCCCGGCCAAGCGTCGCCCGAACGGCGGTGTTGAAAGCCTGCGCGCCATTCCGTGGATCTTCGCCTGGACACAGAACCGCCTGATGTTGCCAGCCTGGCTGGGTGCCGGTGCGGGCCTGCAAGAGGCTGTGAAGGCTGGGAAACAGGATCAGTTGGAAGCCATGTGCCACAACTGGCCGTTCTTTTCTACCCGTATCGCGATGCTGGAGATGGTGTTTGCCAAAGCCGACCTGTGGCTGGCGGAATACTATGACCAGCGCCTGGTGGACAAGTCTCTGTGGCCGCTGGGCAAGCAATTGCGTGAACAGTTGGAGAACGATATCAAAGTCGTACTGACCATCGCCAACGACGATCACCTGATGGCAGACCTGCCGTGGATTGCCGAATCCATCGCGTTGCGCAACGTCTACACCGACCCGCTCAACGTGTTGCAGGCCGAGCTGCTGCACCGTTCGCGCCAGCAGGAGCAACCCGATGCTCGCGTTGAGCAGGCGCTGATGGTCACCATCGCTGGCGTGGCCGCCGGGATGCGCAACACCGGTTAATATTGCCTCATCATTTGCTGCAAGCACCGATGTGATCGGCATCGGTGCTTATTCTCTCCCTCGCTTATCCCCGTTCCTAATCTGCGGATTTTTGTCCCAGCCGTCACTCTCGGCGGGTTATCAATGCTATTATTGCTGACACTCATTTGAGTCCAGGCTCCGTTTGGCCGCATCTTTTGCCTTGGTTATACCCTATGGATTTCAAGTTGGCCGCTCTTGCGCGTCCATGCGCTCGCGGCATTTGTACATCCTTGTACGGCACAGCCTAGGCGACAAGCTTACCCATCCCCAGGAGCTTACTATTGTAAGTGACTGGGGTGGGTAAGTGCAGGTAACAACGCTGCAGCTTGAAAGACGACGGGTATACGCGTTGAATTCAGTCAGGAAGAGATTAATAGATGGGCGATAAGACCAATATCACTGAAACAGATTTCGTTGATCGTTTAATCCAGGAATGGTTAGACACGGTGCCTAGTTTAGATTTGTCTGGCCTGCCGGTGATCGCCAGGATCGTACGTATGAGCCACTATATCTCGCAGTTTGTCGATGCCAACTTCGCACGCTATAACCTGACGATTGGTGAATTCGAAGTGCTCGCCGCCCTGGCCCGCAACCCCGACCGCCAGCTCTCTCCCAAAGATCTGCAAGAGAAAATCCTGATTTCTTCCGGTGGCTTATCCAACCGGATTAATCGCCTGGAAAAAAAACAGTATATCGTTCGCATGCCCGATCCTTCGGACCGGCGTGGCGTGATCGTCAAGATTACGCCAGCAGGCCGCAAATTAACGCTGGAAACGGTGGAAACCCACGTGGCGATCGAAAAAGCCCTGATCCAGGGGCTGGGCGAAGAAGATCAACAACAGCTGGCGCAACTGCTGAAAAAATTGATCCTCTCGCAAAAATCACAGCTGAACGAAAAAAACCAACCCACCTAACGAATCTCCCCTCACCCCAACCCTCTCCCAAAGGGCGAGGGAGCTGTACGGTGTCGTGGGTAGGTACTGCGTAGGGGCGCTGCATGCTGCGCCCGTGAGTGGCACGGTCGGTCCCCTCTCCTGGGGGAGAGGGTTAGGGTGAGGGCGTCGGCGTTTATTGTTCGGAGGCTCTCTCACCGCGTAGTACCAACCACAGCCCGGCCAAAATCAGGCATAACCCGCCAAAGGCCAGCATGCTGATCGGCTCTCTGGCCACCATAATCGCCAGCGCAAAGGCCACGATCGGTTCAAATAACCCCAAGGCAACGCAGGTCGCTGCACTCATGTGTTTCAACGCCAGGGTAAACAGCAGATAGGCGATCCCCGTGGTACAAATCCCCAGATAGGCGATGATCATCCAGGTCGGCAAGGTCAGAGATGGCGTCCCCGCCATTCCCCAGGCAACCGGCACAGCAATCAGCATGGCGATGGCAAAGGTGTGTTTGGTGATGGTCAACGGTGATGCAATGGCCACCAGCCGCTTGCTGAGCAAGGTATACAGCGCATAGCAAAAACCGGCCCCCAGACAGGTCATCAGCCCGACCGGATTAATGACCCACGAAGCCGATTGTGAAAGCACCATCCAAATCCCGCCACTGGTGGCGCACAACACGCCACCCCACCATAATCCGCTCGGAGACTTTCTCAACCAGACGGCTTCCAATAAGCCAGCCCAGATCGGCGCGCTGCCAATCGTCGTCGCGGTCCCTACGGCAATCCCGGTGGCTTTTACCCCGGCAAAGAAGGCCAGGTTATACAACCCCATACATACCCCGGCGCCAACCACCAATCCCCAATACAAATGGCGGTGTGCAGCGAGCTGCTGCCCTTCGGTATTGCTGGTCGCCGCATTTCTGGCCTGGCGGTAAGTAAACAGCAACTGAAAGAACAGGCAGGCCAGTACCAACCTCAGCGCCCCGAGCCAATAAGGCGACGCCGAGCCGGGTGCCAGGCTTTGCGCCGTTCCCACCGTGCCCCACAAGAAAGCAGCAGATAATGTTAACAAAACGCCAATTAAAGAGAATTTTTTCATACTAATGGCTTATCCGTAGGCAAAACATCCATAAAGAAAAGTATCTTCACGTTAAGATACTTTGCTTGCAGTGTAAATACCGATTTCACCGCCCCGTAAGGAATTCACCATAAATGCAGTTAAGATCAAAATTACCGGCACTATTCGTTGCAGGTGATAGACAAAGATCTTACCTTCTGGAAAGTATCTTCACAGAAAGATATTTATTATGAAGATTGATGCTGACAGGGGAAGCAAATGGATATAGCACTAGTAATCAGCTTGGCAGTGCTCGTGGTGGCCGGTTACGCCATTGCCAAGAACTACGACACCAAGCTGGTGTTGTTTAGCGCAGGGATCGTACTCATGCTGGCGGCGGCCACCTTGGGCTTGCCAATTTTGAGTGCCGGGGCAGGAACGGGCACCGTCTGGTTGGATCCGTTAAAACAAATCGAGTTGGATTTCGTTAAGCAGTTTAGTCGGGCAGGCATCATCATCATGGTGCTATTCGGTTTTTCTGCCTATATGTCGCACATTGGGGCAAACGATGTCGCGGTTAAAATCATGTCTAAGCCCATCGCCAAGATCCGCTCGCCCTATATTCTGGTGCCGATCGTGTTCTGGATAGGCTCGCTGCTCTCCTTGATCATTCCCAGCGCCGCCTCCCTCGCCGTGATTTTAATGGCTACGCTGTATCCTATTCTGCGCGTGGCAAACATGTCCTCGCTCAGCGCCGCCGGGGTGATTGCCACCACCGCCACCATCGTACCTACGCCGCTGGGTGGCGATAATGTGGTCGCAGCCAAAATCCTCGGCTTCGAGCATGTGGTGGACTACGTCACGATGCACCATGCCGTGATCTCATTACCGGTACTGGTGATTATCGGCATCGCCCACTATTTCTGGCAAAAATACATGGATAAGCGCCAGGGCGCTGCCGCATTTACCGACGTTGATGAGAGTAAGTTAACTACCAACAGCCAGCTCCCTCCGGCCTACTACGCCCTGTTCCCGCTGATCCCGTTATTCTTGATCGTGTTATTTGGCCTGTTCTTCCGCCAGATCAAAATCGGCCTGGTGGAAATCACTCTGTTCTCGTTTGCTCTGGCCTTCATTGTGGAGCTGATCCGTAAAGGTGATCTGCGCGAGCAAATGAAAAACTCGTCGCTGTTCTTTACCGGCATGGGGCAAGGCTTTTCACAGGTAGTGGTGTTGATCGTTGCCGCCAGCACCCTGGTGGCCGGGTTGACCGCCATCGGCGCCATCAGCACCGTAGCCTCGGTGGTGAAAGAGGTCAACAACGCCGGGATTGGCCTGATGTTTATCTTCTCCGGCCTGACCGCGCTGATCACGCTGATTAGCGGAAGCGGTAACGCGGTGTTCTACTCCTTTATCGAGCTTATTCCTTCAATAGCCAACCAGGCTCATGTCGACCCGGTGATGATTGCCCTGCCGATGCAGCTGACCTCGAACCTGATCCGGGCAATATCACCCGTTTCTGCGGTGGTGATCATCGTGGCATCGGTGGTCAAAGTCAGCCCGATTGAGGTGGTCAAAAGAACTTCGGTGCCGCTGTTGGTCGGGTTTGTCGCCACCCTGATTTTCACGCTGATCCGCTATTCGTTCTGAGGAGTTGAAGATGAAGACTATCGATCCCCGTACCCTGATTAACTGGCGGCGTCAATTTCACGCCTATCCTGAAACCGGCTGGACCGAATTCGCCACCACCGCCCGCGTTATCCAAACGTTGGAGACAATGGGGTACAGGGTGCTAACCGGTACCCAGGTAATCAACCCCGATTTCGTCCGTGGTTATGATCCGCAGGCGGTAAAAAAAGCGCAGGCAGCCGCCAGGACAGCCGGCATTGATGAAGCCATACTGCAAAGGATCGGTGATTACACCGGCTGCGCCGCGATAATCGAAACCGGCAGACCCGGCCCAGTAGTTGCCCTGCGCTTTGAGCTGGATTGCGTTAACGTGCAGGAGTCTGCTTGCGCGTCACATACGCCACAACAAGAAAACTTCGCCTCTAGCCAACCCGGTTTTATGCACGCTTGCGGCCACGACGGCCACATGGCAATAGGGCTTGGCGTGGCGCAATGGCTGATGGATCATCGCGATAACCTGTGCGGCAGCGTAAAACTGCTTTTCCAACCAGCGGAAGAAGGCGTGCGAGGCGCACGCCCGATGGCCGAAAGCGGCATTCTGGACGATGTAGACTTTTTTGCCTGTGGCCATCTGGGCTGTGATATCCCCAGCAACACCATCGTCGCCGCCCCAGAGAAATTCCTCTCGACGTTGAAGATCGACATGAGTTTCCAAGGCAAAGCCGCTCATGCCGGTATGGAACCACATCTAGGGAAAAATGCCCTAGCTGCGGCCTGCCACACCACGCTGCAACTCCTGAGTCTGCCAACACATGGCGAAGGCATGACGCGCGTTAACGTCGGGGTGTTACGCGGTGGCGAAGGCCGCAACGTCATCCCAAGTCACGCACAAATGCAGGTCGAAGTACGGGGCGAGAACGAAAAAATCAATAACTTCATGTATGAAGAAGCGATACGCCGCGCCCAAGGGGCCGCGCTCAGCTTTGACGTGCAGCTCGACACCCAAATCATGGGGGAAGCGGTCAACTTCGTGCCCGATGATGAAATGACGGAGCTGGTCATGGCTATCGCCAGGGATATCCCTTCGGTGCAGCACGTGCAGCGCAGCATGAATTTTAACGGCAGCGATGATGCCACCGTGTTAATCAAGCGTGTGCAGTCTCACGGCGGCAAAGCGGCCTATTTTGTGATTGGCTCCGATTTGAAGGCAGGCCATCACCAGTCCGAGTTTGATATCGACGAAGACCAGCTGTTTACCGGCTATACCCTTTTCACCCAGCTGCTCACACGTCTGTTGCAGCCAGCTTAAGGAGAGAGAACATGAATAAATCGATACTGGCCGCCCTGCTGACCAGCGCACTGCTCTTGCCGATGGCTGCGCAGGCTGGCAAACCGCAGGTGACCATCCTGGCAACCGGCGGCACCATTGCAGGCAGTTCGGCTTCCAAAACGGATACCACCGACTATAAAGCTGGCTCCGTCGGCATCGATACCCTGATCGCCGCCGTACCTGAAATGGCCCAGGTCGCGGAAGTTAAAGGTGAGCAAATTTCCAATACCATCAGCGGCGACGTCAACGATCAGGTGCTGCTGACCCTGAGCAAACGGGTCAATCAGTTGTTGAACCAACAGGGGCAGCAGGGCGTCGTCATCACGCATGGCACCGATACGCTGGAAGAAACCGCCTTCTTCCTGGATTTAACCGTCAACAGCAAGCAACCGGTGGTGATGGTCGGATCGATGCGCCCGGCAACGGCCATCAGCGCGGACGGTCCGATGAACCTGCTGGAAGCGGTGACGTTAGCCACCACCAAGCAGGCAGAAAACCGTGGCACATTGGTGGTGTTAAACGACCGCATCGGCTCCGCCTTTTATACCAGCAAAACCAACTCCACCACGCTAGACACCTTTAAGGCCACGGAACCCGGCTATCTGGGGCTGTTTGTCAGCGGACAACCCAAATTCTATTATTCCGCCGCCCAGCCGATCGATAAGTCGTTTTTCGACGTCAGTAAACTGACCAGCCTGCCTAAAGTTGAAATACTCTATTCCTACCAGGCTCAGGACACCGCCATGCTCGACGCAGCCCTGAAGAACGGCGCCAAAGGCATTATCATCGCCGGTAATGGCAACGGTAACGTCTCCTCCAACATGGAGGCCGCCATCGGCGAACTGCATAAGCAAGGTATCCCGGTGGTGATGTCCACGCGTACCGGCACCGGCTATGTCAGCACCAAGTCATTCGCCATCGGTGCAGGTTTCATGAATCCGCAGAAGTCTCGGGTTCTGCTGCAATTAGCCCTGGCGAGTGGCGCAGACCTGCCGCAGATCGCTACCTATTTTGACCATCAGCGCTAGCGTCTGATCCACTTTATATGGGAGATATTATGTCCTCTAGCCATTCACCGATTGCCATGATCCTGGATACCGATCCCGGCATTGATGACGCCGTCGCGCTGGTTGCCGCGCTGTTCCATCCGAAAATCGACCTGCGCCTGGTGAGCACGGTGGCAGGCAACGTTAGCGTGGATAAAACCACCAACAACGCGCTGCGCCTGCTGCATTTCCTGGGTGCATCAACGCCCGTAGCTCGTGGGGCAGCGGCTCCACTGGTTCGTAGTCTGGAGGATGCCAGCCATATTCACGGCCACTCAGGTCTGGATGGGTACGCGTTCGAGGAGCCGACACAGCAGGTCGTTGACGGGCATGCCGTTGAGGTGATGCGTGATTTGCTGCTGGCCAGCAAGGAACCGCTGGTTCTGGTGCCGATTGGCCCATTAACCAACATTGCCTTGTTGCTCACGCTCTACCCGGAATGTAAGCCGTCTATCGAACGGATCGTCATGATGGGGGGATCTGCCGGGCGGGGTAACCATACGCCAAACGCAGAGTTTAATATCTACGTGGATCCCGAGGCCGCCAGCGTGGTGTTTGCCAGTGGTATCCCGATTGTGATGTGTGGTCTGGACGTTACCAATCGGGCCACGCTCACCGCAGAAATGATCGCCAGTTTACCGACGCTGAACCGTACCGGGGCCATGCTGCATAGCCTGTTCCAACACTATCGGGGGGGCAGTATGAGCCGTGGGCTGAAAATGCATGATTTGTGCGCCCTGGCCTATCTGGCAAAACCGCAGCTATTTACCACTCAGGCCTGCCATGTGGCGGTAGAAACGCAAGGCGAATTGACCAGAGGCACGACCTGCGTCGATCTTGCCAATCGTCTGAAATTGCCGGCCAATGCCGAAGTCTGTCTGGAAATCGATGTCGAAGGGTTCCGGCAGTGGTTCCTGGAAATGCTGACGCACCCGGCCGTTCCTTGATGATGGTGCGGTTGCCACAACGGCAACCGCAATCTATCAGCCTGCGATCGCTGCAGGGCGCACGCCCAGGGTATGGCAGATGGCGTAACTCATTTCTGCACGGTTGAGCGTATAGAAGTGGAAATCCTTGACCCCTTCGCGGCTCAGGATCTTCACCATGTCCATGGCGATATTGGCACCGACCATCTTGCGGGTTTCCGCATCGTCATCCAGCCCGGCAAACATGCTGGTCATCCAGCTTGGCACACGCACGTTGGTCATGGTGGCAAAGCGCTGGAGCTGCTTGAAGTTGGACACTGGCAGAATGCCCGGCACGATTTCTACATCGATGCCAGCGGTCACACAGCGGTCGCGAAAACGCAGATAGCTTTCTACGTCGAAGAAGAACTGGGTGATGGCACGGTTGGCACCGGCATCGATTTTACGTTTCAGGTTGATCAGGTCTGCCTGAGCGCTTTTGGCTTCCGGATGCACTTCCGGGTAGGCCGCGACGGAAATATCAAAATCGCCGACGTCTTTAAGCAACGTGACCAGATCGGTCGCGTACATATCCGGCTTGCCACCGCCTGGCGGTAAGTCGCCACGCAGCGCGACGATATGGCGGATGCCGCTGTTCCAGTAATCGGTCGCGATATCACGTAGCTGTGCCGGGCTGGCATCAATACAGGTCAGGTGAGGTGCCGCATCCAGGCCGGTTTTCTCTTTGATCCCCTTGATGATGCTGTGGGTGCGATCGCGCTCCCCCGAGTTGGCACCGTAGGTCACAGAGACAAACTTGGGTTTGAGGCTGCTCAGGCGATCGATCGACTGCCACAAGGTGTCTTCCATCTCGCTGGTACGCGGCGGGAAGAACTCGAACGACACGTTAATCTGGCCGTTTAACTCTGCCAGACTCTGATTCAGCGCTTCCCGCTGGTTTGCGTGATAAAAACTCATACCCTGTCCGCCTCTTATCGATCACTGTTGTGCTTTGTTATAATAAGCGTCTATACGTTTAGACGTCTAGATAGAAAATGCCGGATGTTGCCTGAAGAGTCAACAGGAAAGTGAGGGAGATACGATGATTAATCCTCACGCAGGATGAGAGAATTTCATGTTCATGGATTGAGCGGGGGCAGCGCAGCGCCACCCCCGTGGCTAAAGCGAAGATTTAAAGCAGTTGTGCCAAGCGGTTAAGGTCAGACTGGATGGCACCCGCAGTGACGTCGCGCCCGGCTCCTGGCCCACGGATCACCAGCGGGTTGTCACGATACCAGCGGCTTTCAATGGCAAACACGTTGTCACAAGGCAGCAACGACGCCAGCGGATGTTCTGGCCGCACGGCCTCTACGCCAACACGCGCTTTGCCATTGGCGTCAAAACGCGCCACGTGGCGCAGCACCAGGCCCATTTCGCTGGCCGCTTCGTAACGCTGCAGCATTTGCTGATTTAGCGCATCACCATTCTCGAAGAACTGATCGATAGAGCCCTGTTCCGCGCCCGCAGGCACCAGCGATTCGACACGTACCTGGTTAGGCTCAATGTCATAACCCGCCTCACGCGCCAGGATCACCAGCTTACGCATCACGTCTTGCCCGGACAGGTCAACACGCGGATCCGGTTCTGTCAGCCCCTGTTGCCAGGCCTGATCCACCAGCTCGGTGAACGGCACCGTGCCGTCAAACTGCAGGAACAACCAGGACAACGTGCCAGAGAAGATACCGCTGATCGCCAGGATGCTGTCCCCGCTGTCACGCAGATCGCGCACGGTATGGTTCACCGGTAACCCGGCCCCCACGGTGGCGTTATACAGCCAGTGGCGGCCTGTTTTGGCAAACGCATCGCGGATCTGGCGGTAATTGGCACTGGACGAAGCCCCCGCCAGCTTATTGGCGCTGATCACATGGAAGCCATAGCTGGCAAAGTCCAGATACTGCTCCGCCAAATCTTCACTGGCAGTGACGTCGAGCACCACCAGATCGTCGAACGGGTGCGCCCGCATCCACAGGAACAACGATTCTTCATCCAGCTCCTGCGCTTCATCTTCAAAGAACGCCAACACACGGCTGGCATCCAGCCCGTCGTAATTGAGCAGGCTGCGGCGACTGTCCACCACTCCGGCCAGGCTAAACTCAAAGCCACTGCGCGCAGAGATATTTTTCTGTTCACGAGCAAACAGCTCCAGCCAACGTGAACCAATGTTGCCTTTGCCAAACAGCACCAGGCCAATCCGCTTTTCTGCGCGGAACAGCGTTTGGTGCAAGCCCTGGATCAACAGGCCGGTTGGCCCCTGACGCAGCACGGCAACCAGGCTGATACCATCCTCGGCCTGCCAGATAAACTCGACCGGCTGATCCTGCAACTGCTGATAGAAACGATGGCTGTGTAGCGGGTTCTTGCACACGCCAGCCCCCACCAACGCGACCAGCGCCAATCCTTCACGCAATTGCAGCTCACCAGGCAGGCTGGCCTCCTGCAAAATGCGTAGTACGCTACCCACCACTTCCGAGGTGTAGCACAGTTGGATCAGATTACGGTCAGGATGAATACCTACGGCTAACGGTTTGATCTGAGAGCGTTTGAGCACCAGATCCAATTCTTTCTGCGCCAGCTTGAAGTCATGCTGCGGCGCCACGCTGAGTTCGATCAGGCAGACATCATCGTGGCTGGTAACAATCTTGGCACCGGTACCGGAAGCCAGCACGCGCTCAATGCGGGTAGACCCCTGCTCCGGCTGGTAGCTGCAACGCAGTTGCAGATCGATATCGCTGCCAGATACTGGCTGCAAAGTACGGGTATGCAGTACCGGGGCTGCCAAACGAGCCAGTTCGCTGGCTTCGTCCAGGCGTAGCAGCGGCAGCAGGCAGGCATCTTTCACTTTACGTGGGTCGGCACTGTAAACCCCGGCTACGTCGCTCCAGATGGTCACCCGTTCCACACCGGCCAACGCGCCAACCTGCGTGGCAGAATAGTCACTGCCATTGCGCCCCAACAGCACGGTTTCACCGCTGTCGTTACGCGAAATAAAGCCGGTCACTACCAGGCGTTTACCCGGATGCTGAGCCAGCAGTTGCTGTAATAACGGATAGGAACGGCCTTCATCCACCTGCGGCTGAGCCGCACGTTCAGCACGCAAGAAATCTCGCGCATCCAGCCATGCTGCCTGCATATCCTGCTTGTTCAGCACCGCAGCCATCAGGCGGGCTGACCAGATCTCACCGTGCCCGACCACTTCGGCATACACCGCATCATCAACCTTGCCATCCAGCAGGATCGCCAGACGTTCAAGATCGTGGATAAATTCGGCAATCAGCGGTTCCGCCGTTTCAGCAGGCAACAACCCGCCGATCAGTTCACTGTGGTAACGGCGCAGCGTTTGCTGCACCTGATGCGCGGAAAGGCGATCGCTCTGGCTGAGCTTCAGCCAGCTAATCAGTTGGTTGGTGGTGCTACCCGCCGCCGACACCACCATCATGTCACCCGGCTGGCTGTAGTCGGCCATGATCCCGGCCACCCGCAGATAACACTTCACATCTGCCAGGCTGCTGCCGCCAAATTTGTGCAGTTGACGCCCGCTCACCAGCCCTGCTACCGCAATTGCATTCATGACTTACCTCGTAGCCGCCGCCTGGAAGGCTTGTTCCAGATCGGCAATCAAATCTTCGCTGTCTTCAATCCCCACGGAAACACGCAGCAGGCTTTCGGAAATGCCCGCTGCGGCACGCGCTTCTGGCGCCATACCGGCGTGAGTCATGGTTGCCGCATGTGAGATCAGGCTTTCTACACCGCCCAGGGATTCCGCCAGCGTAAACAGCTCCAGAGCCGAAAGGAAACGGCGCAGTAACGCTTCATCCCCGTCCAGTTCAAAGCTGAGCATGGCACCGAACCCGCGTTGCTGACGGCACGCAATCTCATGGCCAGGGTTTTCTGGCAAGGAAGGATGATACAGCTTTTTGACCAAGGGTTGCTGCTGTAAATAGCCGACAATCGCCTCGGCATTATGTTGTGCAGCCTTGATACGCGGCGACAGGGTACGCATCCCTCGCAATAACATATAGCTATCGAATGCCGCACCGGTGACGCCAATATTGTTGGCCCACCAGGCCAGTTCGACCGCCAAATCTTTATCTTTGGCGATCACCGCGCCCGCAACCACGTCGGAGTGGCCGTTGAGGTATTTGGTACAAGAGTGCACCACCAGATCGGCACCCAGTTCGATCGGCTGTTGCAGTGCCGGGCTGAGGAAGGTGTTGTCCACCACTGTCAGCGCACCCACTTCGTGAGCCGCTTTACAGATGGCCGCAATATCCACCACGCGTAATAGCGGGTTACTTGGAGTTTCGATCAGCACCAACTTAGGCTGTTGTGCCAATGCCTCACGCAGGGCGGTTTCATTCCCTTGATCGACAAACAGCACCCGATACGCACCACGTTTGCTCAGGCTATCGAACAGGCGGTAGCTGCCACCGTAGCAGTCATGAGGGGCTACCAGCAGATCGCCCGGCTTGAGAAATACCGTGGTCACCAGATGGATCGCCGACATCCCGCTCCCGGTCATCACCGCACCCGCACCGCCTTCCAGTTCCGCCAACGCACGCTGCACGACATCACGCGTCGGGTTACCACGGCGGGAGTAATCATGAGCTCGCGGCTGATTGAAATCGGTAAAGTTATAGGTGCTGGAAAGGTGGATCGGCGGGACGACACAGCCGTACTGTTCGTCATCATTCAGACCGCTACGTACGGCAATGGTGGCTGGTTTACGCGTCATAGGGTGGCTCGGCTCTCGGAAGTGGGGGAATGAGGCCTAAAGATTAACCGCAGCGGATATAGACGTCAATACATCTGGACATCTAAACTTCTTTGCGTATAGATTGAGCAAAGGGACAATACCCGCTAAAATTATGGCAGTTTGTTATCTTGATGCGATGTTAGCCCCAAATGCATAGGCTTAGCCTATTAAATGGCCAGATTCAGTGACCCTTATCGCGTAAAGTAGACATTTATTTAGTGAGCATAGGGAAGATCGGGCATAATCGGCCGGTTTTTAGAATTTTGTATTTTTTCAGATAATTTTAAGGTGTCCCATGGCTGAGTGGAACGGCGAGTATGTCAGCCCTTACGCTGAACACGGTAAAAAGAGCGAGCAAGTCAAAAAAATCACGGTATCCATTCCGCTGAAGGTGCTGAAAATCCTGACGGATGAGCGCACTCGTCGCCAGGTGAACAACCTGCGCCACGCCACCAACAGCGAACTGCTGTGTGAAGCATTCCTGCACGCCTTTACCGGCCAGCCGCTGCCGAACGATGAAGACCTGCGCAAAGAACGCAGCGACGAAATCCCGGAAGCCGCGAAAGTACTGATGAGGGAATTGGGTGTCGACCCCGATACCTGGGAATATTGATCCTGCCTGCACCCGAAGGCAGAAACGAAAAAAGGCGCCCAAAGGCGCCTTTTTCATCTGACGAAAAGAAAACTTATTTCTTAACGCCTGGTACGCTGAAACGCTTGTTGAAGCGGTCAACGCGACCACCGGTAGCAACATCACGCTGCTTGCCAGTGTAGAACGGGTGACATTCGCCACACACGTCCAGGTTCAGATCGTGACCCACGGTAGAGCGGATTTTGATCACGTTACCGCAAGAGCAGTTTGCAGTAACTTCGTCGTATTTAGGGTGAATACCTTTTTTCATGGGAAAACCTCAGTTAAGGCCGTGTCGCTATCCAGCCCTGTTCCGCCAGACACCACACGTGGTTGATAATAGGTTTTGATATGGAATTATACCAAAGGCGGCAAATTATACAGAATAAAATGTAGCACGCAATCGGATCCGTACATTTGCCAGCCTACCGTGTAAACTAGCCAACACTTTTTGCCACCTGGACAGCCACATGCCCGTTGTACACGTTGCTCTACCGGTTCCCCTTGCCCGCACCTTCGATTATTTGCTGCCCACAGGTCTGCAGCCGGTCATCGGCGCGCGCGTCAGCGTGCCTTGGGGAAAGCAACGGGCGATAGGTATCATCACCGGCAGCAGCGAGAGCAGTGAACTGCCGCTGGAAAAGCTCAAGCCCATCGACAGCCTGCTGGATAACGACTCGTTATTCACCCCCAGCCTGTGGCGCATCCTGCAGTGGGCCAGCGAATACTACCATTACCCGATCGGTGAAGTGTTGTTCCACGCCTTACCTATTCTGCTACGTCAGGGTAAACCCGCAGAAGCCGCTCCTCTATGGCAATGGTTCGCTACCGAACAAGGGCGCGCGACCCCACCGGAAAGCCTCAAGCGGGCGCCAAAGCAGCAACAGGCGCTGGCAGCACTGCTGCAACGTCCAGTGTATCGCCATCAGGTCAGCGAATTGGAGCTGACGGAAAGCGCGCTACAGGCGCTGCGTGCCAAAGGATTGATCGACCTGCGTTCACAAGCCGTGGCAACCCAGGATTGGCGACCGGGCTTTGCCGTACTCGGTGAACGGCTGCGGCTCAATACCGAGCAGGCCACCGCCGTCGGCGCTATTCGCAGTGAAGACGACCAGTTTGCCGCCTGGCTGCTGGCCGGGGTCACCGGCTCCGGCAAAACCGAAGTTTATCTCAGCGTACTGGAAAATATCCTGGCGAAGGGCAAACAGGCGCTGGTGCTGGTACCGGAAATCGGCTTGACCCCTCAGACCATTGCTCGCTTTCGCGAACGCTTCAACGCGCCAGTGGAGGTTCTGCACTCCGGCCTGAACGACAGCGAGCGGCTGGCCGTTTGGCTGCGTGCACGCAGCGGTGAAGCCGCCATTGTGATCGGCACCCGCTCGGCGTTGTTCACCCCCTTCTCGCGCCTTGGGGTGATCATCATCGATGAAGAACACGACAGCTCCTACAAACAGCAGGAAGGCTGGCGCTATCACGCTCGCGATTTGGCCGTGTTCCGCGCTCACGCCGAAAACATCCCGCTGGTGATGGGCTCGGCGACACCGGCGCTGGAAACGCTGCACAACGTGCAATTAGGCAAATACCGTCAGCTCAAGCTGACCCAGCGGGCGGGTAACGCCAAACCGGCCAACCAGCACCTGATCGATTTGAAAGGCCTGCCGCTGAAGGTTGGGCTTTCTCAGCCCCTGCTGAAAAGCATGCAGCACCATCTGAAGAACGGCAACCAGGTGATCCTGTTCCTGAACCGCCGTGGCTATGCCCCCGCCCTGCTGTGCCATGAGTGTGGCTGGATCGCCGAATGCCAGCGCTGTGACCATTACTATACGTTCCATCAGCATCAACGCCAGCTACGCTGCCACCACTGCGATAGCCAGCGCCCAGTGCCTCACCAGTGTCCACAATGCGGGACGACCAACCTGGTGTCCGTCGGCGTTGGCACCGAACAGTTGGAAAACGAATTGGCTCCTCTGTTCCCGGAAACCGCCATTACCCGTATCGATCGCGACACCACCAGCCGCAAAGGGTCACTGGAACAGCATCTGGCCGATATTCACCGTGGCGGCCCAAGGATCCTGATCGGCACGCAAATGCTCGCCAAAGGCCACCACTTCCCGGACGTTACCCTGGTAGCGTTGCTTGACGTGGATGGCGCACTCTTCTCCGCCGATTTCCGTTCTGCCGAGCGTTTCGCCCAGCTCTATACCCAGGTTTCAGGCCGTGCCGGGCGGGCGGGCAAGCAGGGCGAGGTGCTGCTGCAGACCCATCACCCGGAGCACCCGTTACTGCAAATTCTGCTGCAACAGGGCTACGACGCCTTTGCCAAGCAAACCCTGGCCGAGCGTAACAGCGTATTCCTGCCGCCATACACCAGCCACATCATCGTGCGTTCGGAGGATCACGACAATCAGCAGGCACCGCTGTTCTTACAGCAATTGCGCAATCTGTTGGAAGCCAGCCCGCTGAAAGATGATTCACTGTGGGTGATGGGCCCGGTACCTGCCCTGCAACCCAAACGCGGGGGACGTTTCCGCTGGCAACTGCTGTTGCAGCATCCGTCCAGAAAACTGTTGCAGCACCTGATAAAAAGCACGTTGCCGTTGATTGGCACTCTGCCACAGGCCCGCAAAGTGAAATGGACGCTAGACGTTGATCCCATTGATAGTTGAGTAAGAAAAATCTTAATCAGCCTGACAAAAGCAAACGTTTACACCACAATTTGCGAGCGAACGCGAAAAAACCTTCCTGCGTCACACTTTTCATGCAAATTAGGTAACAAAAGCGGCGCGTAATCTGTTTAGAATGTCGGTGACGGCATTTTTTCAGCCAGGCAATGGAATGCTTGCACGTGGATGACACTAAAAATAACACCTCCACCGCATGCCAGAATTTGTGAGCAAACTGAAGTAACCGCGTTAGCCGGGTGCTGACGCAAGGAGAAAGGCGTTGGAACACAAGCAAGAATTACCCATGGCGACCATGAAAGACGTTGCCGAAATGGCCGGCGTTTCCACGGCAACCGTGTCGCGTGCGCTGATGAATCCGGAAAAAGTGTCAACGCCAACGCGCCAGAAAGTGGAACAGGCCGTGCTGGCCGTGGGTTACTCCCCTCATGCCCTGACACGCAATATCAAACGCAATGAATCCCGCACCATCCTGGTGATCGTCCCGGACATCTGCGATCCGTTTTTTGCCGACGTGATCCAGGGGATCGAGCAAACGGCCGCGCAGCAGGGCTATCTGGTGCTGATCGGTGACTGCGCGCAGCAGAACCAGCAGGAACGCACCTTCGTTAATCTGATCATCACCAAACAAATTGATGGCATGTTGCTGCTCGGCTCCAACCTGCCTTTCGACGCCAGCAAGGAAGAACAACGCAACCTGCCGCCGATGGTGATGGCCAACGAATTTGCACCAGAGCTGGAACTGCCTACGGTGCATATCGACAACCTGACCGCCGCGTTTGAAGCCGTGCACTATCTACACCAGCTTGGTCATAAACAGATCGCCTGTATCGCCGGGCCAGAACAGATGCCGCTGAGCCATTATCGGCTACAAGGCTACATTCAGGCGCTACGCCGTAATGGCATTACCGTCGAAAGCAGCTATATTACCCGGGGTGATTTCACCTACGAGGCCGGTGCACAGGCATTAGCTTCACTGATGGCGCTGCCGAAACCGCCAACGGCGGTCTTTTGCCACAGCGACGTCATGGCGATCGGCGTACTGTCCCAGGCGAAAAAGCTGGGCTTGCGGGTACCGCAGGATCTGTCGATTGTCGGCTTTGACGATATCAAGCTGGCGCAATATTGCGATCCACCGCTGACCACCGTGGCACAGCCGCGTTTCCAGATTGGGCAGCAGGCAATGTTGCTGCTGTTGGAACAGTTGCATGGGCAAACCGTGAACAGCGGTTCCCGGCTATTGGACAGTGAATTGATCATCAGAGGCAGCACCGCGGCCCCTAAACGCTAGTCAAATATTTTTGGGTTAAGTAACATGGCTGACCCAGCGCCTGCCAAACCGGCGTAATGATTATTGTTGTGGTCATTTTGCCAGAACAGTTCCCCGGAGACTGCCTACAGGGCATTGCCCCGGGTGGCAAGCTGACGCAAAATGGCCGATAAAATACCTAGAGGATAGGTTTAACCTCATCACGACACAGCGGAATTATAGTGGCACAGAGAGACTATGTAGGCCGCGGGCGCTCAGGAGCAGCGCGGCGCAAGACCCCCAGCCGTAAAAAACGCAGTTCTCCAAAGGTATCCAAAACCGTGGTGGCGCTTGCCGTCGCCATTCTGGTTGTCTTTATCGGCGGTCTTTATTTCATTACCCACAACAAGCCGGAAGAAACGCCGATTTTGCCTACGCATGGCACACGCCCAGGCAATGGCCTGCCGCCGAAGCCGGAAGAGCGCTGGCGTTACATCAAAGAGCTGGAAAACCGCCAGATTGGCGTCAAAGCGCCAACCGAGCCAACGGCCGGGGGAGAGGTCAATTCCAAAACTCAGCTGACCGACGAACAGCGCCAATTGCTGGAACAGATGCAGGCCGACATGCAGCAGCGCCCTACGCAGCTGTCTGAAGTGCCTTACAACGATCCTTCACAGCTACGAAACACTGGGCGTCAGCAGGCGGTACAACCGCCGGTACAGCAGCAGATAGCGCCACCGGTGCAACAGCAACAGCAGGTTACCCAGCCACGCAACCCGTTCAACAACGGTGCCACGCCGGTGCAACAGCAACACCAGCAGCAACCGGTACAACAGCCGAAGCCGCAGGTTCAGCAACCCAAACCGCAGGCCGTAACGCCACCGGTGCAGACCCGTCAGCCGGAAGCGGCAGCGAAGCCTGAAGTGAAACAAGAAGTAAAAACCGAAGCGGCCAAGCCGGAAACCAAACCGGAATCCAAGCAGAAATGGATGGTGCAATGTGGGTCGTTCCGCGCCGCCGATCAGGCCGAGTCGGTACGGGCCCAGCTGGCGTTTGAAGGGGTTGAAAGCCGTGTCACCGCTGGCGGTGGCTGGAATCGCGTGATGCTCGGCCCATACAGCAGCCGCGCCGCCGCAGACAAAACCTTGGCGCGCCTGAAGGGCATTGGCATGTCAAGTTGCATTCCCCTGTCCGTTGGGGGTTGAAAAGCGTCAATCTCCCCCCATCTATACTCTCAATATGCCTCGTAGTCTCTGCAACCGCAGAGGCTGCGGGGACTTCTTTCCGTCTGCAACGAGGGTCTGCTCGTGACAACAATTGTAAGCGTACGCCGCAACGGCCAGGTAGTGATCGGTGGCGATGGCCAGGCCACACTGGGCAACACGGTAATGAAGGGCAACGTCAAAAAAGTCCGTCGCCTGTATAACGACAAAGTCATTGCCGGTTTCGCCGGGGGTACCGCTGACGCTTTCACCCTGTTCGAACTGTTCGAGCGCAAGCTGGAGATGCACCAGGGTCATCTGGTGAAAGCGGCCGTTGAGTTGGCGAAAGACTGGCGTACCGACCGTATGCTGCGCAAGCTGGAAGCCCTGCTGGCGGTAGCCGATGAGAATGCCTCGCTGATCATCACCGGTAACGGTGACGTGGTTCAGCCAGAAAATGATTTGATTGCGATCGGCTCCGGTGGCCCTTATGCCCAGTCTGCCGCCCGCGCGCTGTTGGAAAATACCGAACTGAGCGCCCGCGAAATCGTGGAGAGATCCCTGACCATCGCCGGTGACATCTGTATTTACACCAACCATTTCCACACCATTGAAGAATTGCCTTCCAAAGCGTAAGGATCGAATACCATGTCTGAAATGACCCCGCGCGAGATCGTCAGCGAACTGGACAGCTACATCATTGGCCAAAACAAAGCCAAACGTGCTGTCGCCATTGCCCTGCGCAACCGCTGGCGCCGGATGCAGCTCAACGAGATGCTGCGTCACGAAGTCACCCCAAAAAATATTCTGATGATTGGCCCGACCGGCGTCGGTAAAACCGAGATCGCCCGTCGTCTGGCAAAACTGGCCAACGCGCCGTTCATCAAGGTTGAAGCCACCAAGTTCACCGAAGTGGGCTATGTGGGTAAGGAAGTGGACTCTATCATCCGCGATCTGACCGATGCCGCCGTGAAAATGGTGCGCCTGCAGTCGATCGAGAAAAACCGCACCCGTGCGGAAGAGATGGCGGAAGAACGCATTCTCGACGTGCTGATCCCACCGGCCAAAAATAATTGGGGTCAGGCGGAAGAGCAACAAGAACCTTCTGCCGCCCGCCAAGCATTCCGCAAGAAGCTGCGTGAAGGCCAGTTGGACGAAAAAGAAATCGAAATCGATCTGGCTGCGGCACCGATGGGCGTGGAAATCATGGCTCCTCCGGGCATGGAAGAGATGACCAACCAGCTGCAATCCATGTTCCAGAACCTCGGTGGCCAGAAACAGAAGCCACGCAAGGTGAAGATCAAAGAAGCCTTCAAACTGCTGATCGAAGAAGAAGCCGCCAAGCTGGTGAATCCTGAAGAGCTGAAAGAGCAGGCGGTGGAAGCGGTTGAGCAGCACGGCATCGTGTTTATCGATGAGATCGACAAAATCTGTAAGCGCAGCGGCCAGAGCTCCGGCCCAGACGTCTCCCGCGAAGGCGTCCAACGCGACCTGCTGCCGCTGGTGGAAGGTTGTACGGTATCGACCAAGCACGGCATGGTGAAGACCGATCACATTCTGTTTATCGCCTCTGGCGCGTTCCAGACAGCCAGCCCTTCAGACCTGATCCCAGAGTTGCAGGGCCGTCTGCCGATCCGCGTTGAGCTACAGGCGCTGACCACGGAAGATTTTGAACGCATCCTGACCGAGCCAAGCGCATCGCTGACCGAGCAGTACAAAGCGTTGATGGCCACCGAAGGCGTCACCATCGATTTCACCGCTGACGGTATCCGCCGCATCGCCGAAGCCGCCTGGCAGGTTAACGAAAGCACCGAAAACATCGGCGCGCGTCGTCTGCACACCGTGCTGGAGCGTCTGATGGAAGATATTTCGTACGATGCGAGTGAAATTGGCGGCCAATCCATTACAATTGACGCCGAATATGTGCGCAATCACCTGGATGAACTGGTAGCGGATGAAGATCTGAGTCGTTTTATCCTATAATCGCTCTATCACTGTCCTGTCAGTTATATTTGTGGGAGGCATTGCCTCCCATTTTTATTGCTAACGGATACCGCCTTTTGACTTGCTGAAGCGAAAAATGAGCTTATCAACCCCCACCACCCCGGCCAGAGCCTGGCTGGAAAGTTTACGACCACGTACCCTGCCATTGGCCTTTGCCTCCATCGTTGTCGGTTCCGCGATCGCCGCCTGGCAGGGCAGCCTGAAGCCCGGCGTCGCATTGTTGGCTCTGCTGACTGCGGGTCTGTTGCAGATCCTCTCCAACCTGGCCAATGATTACGGCGATGCGATCAAAGGCAGCGATAAAGAAGACCGTATCGGTCCGTTGCGTGGCATGCAAAAAGGCATGATCACCCAAAGCCAGATGAAACGGGCCTTGATACTGACGGTGGTGCTGATCGCCATTTCCGGCTGCTGGCTGATCGCCGTCGCCTGTGAAAAACCCAGCGATGTGGTGGGCTTCCTGGTATTGGGTGGGTTAGCGATCGTCGCGGCCATTACCTACACCGTGGGCACCAAACCTTACGGCTATCTGGGGCTGGGCGATATTTCGGTGTTGGTGTTTTTCGGCTGGCTCAGCGTGGCGGGCACTTACTATCTACAGACTCACTCCTTCGACAGCGTGGTGATGCTGCCAGCAACGGCCTGTGGCCTGCTCGCGGCGGCGGTGTTGAACATCAATAATCTGCGCGATATCGAAAGCGACCGTGAAAACGGCAAAAATACCCTGGCCGTGCGCCTTGGCCCACAGAATGCGCGCTATTACCACGCGGGGCTGTTGATCGCCGCCGTGCTGTGCTTTGCCCTGTTTACCCTGCTTAACCTGCATAGCCTGTGGGGCTGGCTGTTTGTGCTGGCCATCCCGTTGTTAGTTCGCCACGGCATGCGTGTGTTACGCGACCCTACGGCCGTCGGTATGCGCCCGATGCTGGAACATATGGTGAAGGCTGCCTTACTCGCCAACGTATTGTTTGCCGTCGGCGTCGTGCTCAGCTAAGTGCGGCTCAGGTGCCAGAACACATCCTGGCACTGATGATTTTGCCAACAGGGCGAATAAAGGGATATACTGATTATTCCAGCGGCAAACAGACGTAAAATCCTATGAAATACGATACTTCCGAACTTTGCGATATCTATCAGGAAGAGGTCAACGTAGTTGAGCCTCTGTTCTCCAACTTTGGCGGGCGTACTTCATTTGGCGGGCAGATCACTACGGTGAAATGCTTCGAGGATAACGGCCTGCTGTTTGAACTGCTCGAAGAAAACGGCCTTGGCCGCGTATTGGTGATCGATGGCGGCGGCTCGGTACGCCGTGCCCTGATCAACGCGGAACTGGCCCGTCTGGCGACCCAGAACGAATGGGAAGGCATCGTGGTTTACGGTGCGGTGCGTCAGGTAGACGATCTGGAAGAGTTGGACATCGGCATTCAGGCGATGGCGGCCATCCCGGTCGGAGCCACCAGCGAAGCGATCGGCGAAAGTGATATTCGCGTTAATTTCGGTGGTGTGACGTTCTTCTCTGGCGATCATCTGTATGCCGACAACACCGGCATCATCCTTTCTGAAGATCCGCTCGATATCGAGTAACTGCAGAAATGACAAAGGGCGCCTGAGGCGCCCTTTTCGATAGTGCTTATGGATCAGACTTCTTCCATTTTACCCAGCAATGCGCGCAGGCGATCTTGCCACACGTGCTGCTCTTCTTTCAGCTGCTGGTTTTCGCGAACCAGTGATTCGTGGTTACCCGCAGCGCTCTGAACTTCCTGAGACAGGGAATTATTCTTCTCTTTCAGCTCTTCAATTTCCATCTGCAACAGCGTGATGGTATCGATCGCCTGCTGAACTTTTGCTTCCAGTTTTTCAAATACTTCAAATGTCATTCTTCAGTCCCCTCATGATAGCAAGGCGTACATCCATAAGTAGCGCCGCAACCTCGGCTGCAGCTACTGCGAATATGCTCGCACAACCAACAGGCCCAGCGCCTGTCTCGATAAAACCTTTCCCGCATTAAAAACGATTGTAAGTAGCCAGCCCCCCAGTGTCTAGCAACATACCGACCCAACGCGCACTCTGTTGCAATTTTCCTACTGTGGCTATCGGTCAAAACCGAAAGTCATCGCTGCCCAGCGCTAGGGTTGTTAAAAGATAGAGACAAAATAACTGGTCAGATCACCTTTTTATGGCGCAGAAAGAACACCGAACAACGCGAATTCGCTCAATTTTATGACGAAGCACACACATTTTGATTTCGCTATTTCTCGTTTATGCTCGTTAACGATAAATTTACATCACGTCCTCAACCGATAAGGGGATGTGAAGAAAAACTCTGTAGCCCAAGGCCGAAACGCCAATGCGCCAAGCCTAGATACCTATAACCGCCGTCTGCAGGACAAAAACATTATGAGCCAAACCATCAGTCCGACCTTAAAAGGCCAGTGCATCGCTGAATTCCTCGGCACCGGTCTGTTGATCTTCTTTGGCGTAGGCTGTGTTGCAGCGCTGAAACTGGCGGGCGCCAGCTTCGGTCAGTGGGAAATCAGCATCATTTGGGGCCTGGGGGTGGCAATGGCCATCTATCTGACCGCCGCCATTTCCGGTGCTCACCTGAACCCGGCTGTCACGCTCGCGCTGTGGCTGTTCGCCTGCTTTGATGGACGCAAAGTGCTCCCTTACATCGTTGCGCAAATTGCGGGGGCCTTCTGCGCGGCAGCACTGGTCTACGGGCTGTATTACAGCCTGTTCTACGATTTTGAAGCCGCCCACCAGATGGTACGTGGCAGCAACGAAAGCCTCGAGTTGGCCAGTATTTTCTCTACCTATCCAAATGCTCATATCTCTGTCGGCCAGGCCTTCCTGGTTGAAACTGTCATCACCGCCATCCTGATGTGCCTGATCCTGGCGCTGACCGACGACGGCAACGGCATTCCACGCGGCCCGCTGGCACCGCTGTTGATCGGTATTCTGATTGCCGTCATCGGCGCCTCTATGGGACCATTGACCGGTTTTGCACTGAACCCGGCGCGTGACTTCGGCCCGAAACTGTTCGCCTACATGGCAGGCTGGGGCAACGTGGCCTTCACTGGCGCTCGTGATATCCCATACTTCCTGGTACCGATCTTCGGCCCAATTGTCGGTGCTGGCCTGGGAGCCTTTGGTTATCGCGCACTGATCGGCCGCCATCTGCCTTGTGACGTTTGCGTCGAGGAACAGCAACCCGCTCCTAAATCAGAACAACGTAAAGCGTGATTGGCACAGCTTTAAACGGTTAACAACAGCAGGACTCAAACTTATGACAACCGAAAAAAAATACATTGTCGCCCTCGACCAGGGAACCACCAGTTCACGTGCCGTAGTGCTCGATCACGATGCCAATATCGTTGCGGTTTCACAGCGGGAATTCACCCAGATTTACCCGAAAGCCGGCTGGGTCGAGCACGACCCGATGGAAATCTGGTCCTCACAGAGTTCCACCCTGGTTGAAGTGCTGGCCAAAGCCGACATCAGCTCTGACCAAATTGCCGGGATCGGCATTACCAACCAGCGTGAAACTACCATCGTCTGGGAAAAAGAGACCGGTAAACCGATCTATAACGCCATCGTCTGGCAATGCCGCCGTACCGCCGACATCTGTGAAAAGCTCAAGCGCGACGGCTTGGAAGAATATATCCGCCACAACACCGGCCTGGTGGTTGACCCTTATTTCTCGGGAACCAAGGTCAAGTGGATCCTCGACCACGTCGAAGGCGCTCGTGAGCGTGCCAAGCGTGGTGAACTGCTGTTCGGTACCGTCGACACCTGGCTGGTATGGAAGATGACCCAAGGGCGGGTCCACGTCACCGACTACACCAACGCCTCACGTACCATGATGTTCAACATCCATGAGCTGGACTGGGACGAGCGCATGCTGGAAGCGCTGGATATCCCACGTGCCATGCTGCCAACGGTTCGTCCTTCTTCAGAAGTGTACGGCCAGACCAACATCGGGGGGAAAGGTGGTACGCGTATTCCTATCGCCGGGATCGCCGGTGACCAGCAGGCGGCACTGTATGGCCAGCTGTGCGTCCAACCGGGTATGGCGAAAAACACCTACGGTACCGGCTGCTTCCTGCTGATGAATACCGGCAAAGAGGCCGTGCGTTCCAACCACGGCCTTCTGACGACCATCGCCTGTGGCCCACGCGGTGAAGTGAACTATGCGCTGGAAGGGGCAGTGTTTATTGGCGGGGCTTCTATCCAGTGGTTGCGCGACGAACTGAAACTGATCAGCGATGCCGCCGACTCCGAATACTTCGCCACCAAAGTCAAAGACAGCAACGGCGTCTACGTGGTGCCCGCCTTTACCGGCCTGGGTGCGCCATATTGGGACCCGTATGCTCGTGGTGCCATCTTCGGCCTGACCCGTGGTGTAAACAGCAACCACATCATCCGCGCTACGCTGGAGTCTATCGCCTACCAGACCCGCGACGTGCTGGATGCCATGCAGGCCGATGCCAATACCCGTCTGCAAGCGCTGCGGGTGGACGGTGGTGCGGTATCCAACAACTTCCTGATGCAGTTCCAGTCCGATATCCTCGGTACCCGTGTCGAGCGTCCTGAGGTGCGTGAAGTGACGGCGTTGGGCGCGGCATTCCTGGCCGGGCTGGCGATTGGCTACTGGAACGATCTGGACGAGGTGAAGAGCAAAGCCACCATCGAGCGCGAATTCCGCCCGGGTATCGAAACCACCGAGCGTAACTTCCGCTACAGCGGCTGGAAAAAGGCCGTGGCTCGTGCGCAAGCCTGGGAAGATCACGACTAAATCGCTTTACGCTGTAACAGCGCTGCCTGCGGGCAGCGTTTTTTTTGCCTCGCCCTGCCGCCTGCCCCCTGTGGTAAACTTTGTCGATAATTTCTTCCCTTTACTCACTGACAGGTCTGCCATGAAACGTGAATTAGCCATCGAATTTTCCCGCGTCACCGAAGCCGCCGCTCTTGCTGGTTATAAATGGTTGGGGCGCGGCGATAAAAACGCCGCCGACGGTGCCGCCGTCAATGCCATGCGCATTATGCTCAACAGGGTGGATATCGATGGCCGGATCGTGATCGGCGAAGGCGAGATTGATGAAGCGCCAATGCTGTATATCGGCGAAAACGTTGGTACCGGCCTGGGTGACGCAGTGGATATCGCGGTCGACCCGATCGAAGGCACACGCATGACCGCTATGGGGCAGTCTAATGCGCTGGCGGTACTGGCGGTGGGCGATCGTGGCACCTTCCTGCACGCCCCCGATATGTACATGGAAAAACTGGTGGTCGGCCCGCAGGCCCATGGAGCTATCGACCTCAACCTGCCACTGACGGAAAACCTGATCAACATTGCCGCCCGCCTGGGTAAGCCGTTGAGCGAACTCACGGTGATCACGCTGGCCAAACCGCGCCACGACGCAGTGATCGCAGAAATGCAGCAACTTGGGGTGAAGGTCTTCGCCATTCCCGATGGGGATGTCGCGGCATCGATCCTGACCTGTATGCCGGAAAGCGAAGTGGACGTGATGTATGGCATCGGTGGCGCACCGGAAGGCGTGATCTCTGCCGCAGTGATCCGGGCGCTGGATGGCGATATGCAGGCCCGCCTGTTAGCACGCCATCAGGTTAAAGGGGACAATGAAGAAAACCGCCGCATCGGCGAGCAGGAACTGGCCCGCTGTAAAGAAATGGGCATCGAAGCCGGTAAGGTACTGTTGCTGGATGACATGGCGCGCAACGATAACGTGATATTTGCCGCGACGGGGATCACCAAGGGCGACCTGTTGGAAGGCATCAGCCGCAAAGGCAATATGGCCACGACCGAAACCCTGTTAATCCGGGGTAAATCGCGCACTATCCGCCGTATTCGTTCGACCCACTATCTGGATCGCAAAGACGAGGCGCTGCACGAATTCCTGCTGTAAAAACTGTGGTTAAGGGGACGTAGCATGCTGCGCCCCCTTCTCGATTAGACAGTATGCCCTTGGTGCTGCATACGGGTAGATAGCGGCCACCAGCACAGCAAGATCAGCAACGCCATGGCAAACATCAGCAACCCAAGGCTGAACTGCCCGGTTTGCGGCAGCATCGCCGACAGCCAGGTCGCCAGACCAGACCCCATGTTCTGCATACCGCCAACTAAAGCACCGGCTGCCCCTGCCAGATAAGGGAACGGCTCCATCGCGCCAGTGGTCGCCAGGGGGAATAGCATCCCGGCACCGAAGAAGAACAACGCCGCAGGCACGATCAACGTCCAGATGTTCATCACCCCGAACCAGCCGGGGATCCACATCATCAGCCCCGCCAACAGGCAACTGATCACCGAGTGCCACATCAGGCTGTGGAAAGATTTGCCGTCACGCCCGGCATACCAGGCGCCAAAGAACGCCGCCGGGATCGGCAAGATAAACAGGATACTGACGGTCAAACCGCTCAGCCCCAGCACCCCACCCATCAGCACGCCGCAGCTGGCTTCAAATACGGCAATCCCAGCCAGGGCACCGATCAGCATCACCAGATAGCAACTGAAGGTGCCATCCGCCAGCAGTTGGCGGAAGCTGGAAAACATGCGGCGCTTTTCCGTTTGCTGCGGCCGGGTTTCAGGCAGCCAGCGGAACATGGCAAATGCCACGCCGGCGCAAAGCACCAACAGGAAGGCATAACAGGCCCGCCAGCCAAACACCATTGCCAACGCCCCACCAATCACCGGCGCCAACAGCGGGCTGACCAGAATACCCATATTCAGCAGGCTATTGGCGTAACGCAGGGAAGTCCCCGCGTACAGATCGCGTGGCATGGTTCTGGCCATCACACCTGCCACACCGGTTCCCATCCCCTGAATGGCGCTGGCGGCTACCAGCATCGGTAAGCTGCTGGACAGCAAAGCCCCCAAAGCACCGAGCAGGAAAATCATCATACCGGCCAGGATCACCGGGCGGCGGCCAATACGATCGGAGAGCGGCCCGTAGATCAACTGCGAAAAACCGTAGGTCATCAGGTAAGCCGCCATGACGCGCTGCACGGAGCCGGAAGGCACCGAGAGGTCGTGGGCAATATCGGCGATAATAGGCACATAAATGGTTTGCGCCATCTGACCGACAGCCACCAGCAGGATCAGCATCACCAGCAGGTGAAAATTCTCAATTTTTCTCATTATCTTCATTACGTTATTCAGTCTTGCGCCACTCAACCCCGCCCAATCATCCGGTGGGAACCACAGAGCACCTACTCAGCGCCGCATAAGCTAACAAATCTGATTTTTTTAGCGAGTTTCAGGCAGATATAGATCGCCGTCACACTGGCATCTATCGCTACCAGTGTCGTAAATCAAACTGTACGTATCGGTAGGCATAACGGGAAAGAGTTAAAAATGATAAACTTGCAACAGATTAGCTTTAACACTTAATCGATAATTATTTCCATCAACTTGAAATAAGATACTGCCACAGGGATTTGGGTTTTATGAAAACGCCAGAGCTGATTTTATTGCAGTTAAAAACCTTGGGTCCTCATTCTGCCAAAATGCTGGCAGAGCGGCTGGATATCACGCCGATGGGGATCCGCCAGCATCTGCAATCCCTTGAACAACGTGAGCTGGTTTGCTACGAGGAAACGCGCGCCAAAGTCGGCCGCCCGACGCGTTACTGGTCGTTGACTCAGCAGGGCCATGCCCAGTTTGCCGACGGACACGATCGGCTTTCGGCTATTTTGCTGGAGTCGGCACATGAGCTGTTCGGTGCCGAGGGCATCGACAAGCTGATCCGCGCGCGGGAGGATAAACTTTATCACCGGTACGCCGATGAGCTGGCAGAGGAAGACAATCACCTCGGCAGACTCAACCGCCTGGTTAGCCTGCGCCAGCGTGATGGCTATATGGCGGAGTTGTTGGAAAGCCCACAGGGTATGTTACTGGTGGAAAACCACTGCCCGATCGGCGTGGCAGCCCATACTTGCAGCAACCTGTGCAACTCCGAGCTGCAGCTGTTCCATCGCCTGTTTGGTAAAGGCTACCGGATAGAACGCACCGCGCATGCCATCTCCGGCTCACGACATTGTGCTTATTTGATCCGACCACGGGAGCGTTAAAAGTATGGCTGAATGGGTTAATGGTAAAGTGACACGGGTGCAACACTGGACCGATGGCTTGTTCAGCATCACAGTCGATGCCCCGATCGACAGCTTCACCGCCGGGCAGTTTGCCAAGCTGTCGCTGGAAATTGACGGCGAACGCGTTCAGCGCGCTTATTCTTACGTTAACGCCCCCAGCGATCCCAACCTGGAGTTTTATCTGGTCACGGTACCGGAAGGGAAACTTAGCCCAAGGCTCCATCAATTGCAGCCCGGTGCGGAAGTATTGGTCACCAAAGAAGCCGCTGGATTCCTTGTGCTCGAAGAGGTGCCAGATTGCGATACCTTATGGATGCTGGCCACCGGTACCGCCATCGGCCCTTATCTGTCGATTTTGCAAGAAGGCAAGGATCTGGAGCGCTTCAACAATCTGGTGCTGGTGCACGCCGCACGCTTTGCCCGCGATCTCAGCTACCTGCCATTGATGCAGCAGTTGCAGCAACGTTTTAATGGCAAATTGCGTATTCAGACCGTGGTCAGCCGTGAAGAGGTGGCTGGCTCATTGACCGGGCGCGTTCCCGCTCTGCTGGCGGACGGACGGCTGGAAGCAGCGGTAGGTTTAACCCTGGATGCCGAAACCAGCCATGTGATGCTGTGCGGCAACCCGCAGATGGTGCGAGATACCCAGCAAACGCTGAAGAAGTACCAGATGCGCAAACACCTGCGCCGCAAGCCTGGCCATATCACCAGCGAGCATTACTGGTAGTTCAGCGGAATTTTACCGGTTCGGCCTCTGGCCCGAATCGGTTATCCCCAGGGGTGCCAAGAAAAGCCCCCAGATCGATCGCCATCATCACCACAATCAGCGTCGGAATAAAACGCCCTACGCCCCACTGCCAGACCGGTGCCAGCATCTGCCAGTTACCGGCCGCCAATATCCACGCCAGGATCAGTAGCAAGGCCCACCAGCCCTTTTTATTTCGATCGTGCAGACGCTTGACCAGCACCGCCGACGTTGGCCACAGCAGCGCCACAATACAAAAGGCGATGGTCTGGATCGCCACCACATCGTAGTTGGCCAGCGTGAAAGCCACCGCCATCAACACCACCCAGACTGCCATCCAGATCCAGAAGTCACGCCGCCCGATACGGCCATTAAAGGAAAAACACCATTGCTGTAAGGTCATCGATTCATGCACTCTTGGCCTGCCCATATTCTGCGCCGCAGTGTAACATAGGCCATGCCGGGTTGAGCTAACCCCGGTAAAGCGCAGACCATCGCACCGCCTTACGTCAGCAAACGACAATCACGCGGAATTTTTGACATTTCACCCGGGTTATCGTTTTAATCGGAGTCATCTTTGTTACCGATGCCGTATACCATGCTGAAGAAAATCATCGTTATTGCCTGTCTGTACTCCGCCATCGGCAGTGCCTGGGCCGATCCACCGGATGCACCAACCGAAGCCCCGGCGAACGCCCCCTATCTGCTGGCTGGCGCGCCCACCTTCGACCTGACGGTGGTGCAATTTCGCGAAAAGTACAACCGCGACAACCCAACGTTGCCGATTGGTGAATTTCGCGTCGTCCCATCAAGAGAGGATGACTCGCCTTTACTGACCCGCGCGGCCAGCAAGATTAATGAAAATCTGTACGCCTCTACCGCGCTGGAAAAAGGCACCGGTAAAATTAAAACCATGCAGATCACCCATTTGCTATTGCAAGATAGCGAAGAGAAAGCGGCCAGAGCCATCGCGGTGAACTACATGGCCGCCTTGAGCCGCCAGTTTGAACCGACCCTCACCGTAGAGGAAAGCATCATCAAGGTGAACAACCTGCTGGAAAAAGGTAAAGGCTCCTACTTTTACCAGCAACAGGTCGGGGCAATACGCTATGTGGTGGCAGATAACGGCGATAAAGGGGTAACTTTCGCCGTTGAACCGATTAAGCTGACGCTATCTGAACCCTGATACCCCCGCAATTAATGACAAAAAGCAAAGCCTTTGCATTGATTCATCTCTATACTGTTGGGCAGGTAAACTGCCTGTCCGGCAGTTGTCATTTAGACTCTCGCGTCCCCTTTTTGGAGGAAAACACATGCGTCATCCATTAGTAATGGGTAACTGGAAGCTTAACGGCAGCGTTCACATGGTTAACGAACTGATCGCCGCCCTGCGTAAAGAACTGAGCAGCGTTGACGGTTGCGGCGTTGCCATCGCACCTCCGGTCATGTATCTGGATCTGGCCAAGCACGAGCTGGCTGGCAGCCGCATCGCACTGGGCGCACAGAACGTCGACATCAACCTGTCCGGCGCTTTCACCGGTGAAGTTTCTGCCACCATGCTCAAAGACGTCGGTGCTGAATACATCATCATCGGCCACTCAGAGCGCCGCACCTATCACAAAGAAACCGACGCAGCCATCGCAGAGAAATTTGCCGTGCTGAAAGCCGCTGGCCTGATCCCTGTGCTGTGCATCGGTGAAACCGAAGCAGAAAACGAAGCGGGTAAAACCGAAGAAGTTTGTGCTCGTCAGATCGACGCCGTGCTGAAAACTCAGGGCGCTGAAGCGTTCAAAGGCACCGTCATCGCTTATGAGCCAGTGTGGGCTATCGGTACCGGTAAATCTGCTACCCCAGCGCAAGCTCAGGCAGTACACAAATTTATCCGTGACCATATCGCCAAGCAAGACGCTGCGGTCGCTGCCGAAGTGATCATCCAGTACGGCGGTTCCGTTAACGATAAGAACGCCGCAGAGCTGTTTGCTCAGCCAGACATCGACGGCGCGCTGGTTGGCGGCGCATCACTGAAAGCTGACGCTTTCGCCGTGATCGTCAAAGCCGCTGCCCTGGCGAAAAAAGCCTGATTTAATCCGGCCTGAAATGACAAAACCCCGGCATGCCGGGGTTTTTTATGGCCACAATCTGGCGATCAGCGTTTGCTGATCTCGTCAAAGATCCCGCCGGTGGCAAAGTGCACCTTCTGCGCTTCGGTCCAGCCACCAAAGGTGTCATCCACGGTGAACAACTTCAGCTTGGGGAACTGTTCGGCGAATTTGGCCGCGACGGCCGCATCACGTGGGCGATAGTAGTTGTGTGCCGCAATGGTCTGGCCTTCCGGTGAATACAGATATTTCAGGTAAGCCGTCGCCACATCACGGGTGCCACGCTTATCAACCACCTTGTCGACCACCGACACCGTCGGCTCCGCCAAAATAGATTCGCTCGGGGTGATAATTTCGAACTTGTCTTTGCCCAGCTCTTTTTCTGCCAACAAGGCTTCATTTTCCCAGGCGATCAACACGTCACCAATCCCACGCTCAACGAAGGTATTGGTTGCGCCGCGAGCGCCGGAATCCAGCACTTCCACGTTACGATATAGCTGTTTGACGAACTCCTGAGCCTTGGCTTTATCGCCACCGTTCTGGTGCAAAGCGTAGCCCCAGGCAGCCAGGTAGTTCCAACGGGCTCCGCCAGAGGTTTTCGGGTTCGGGGTAATAATCGACACGCCAGGTTTCACCAGGTCGGCCCAATCGTGGATCTGTTTTGGGTTGCCCTTACGCACCAGGAAAACGATGGTTGAGGTATAAGGTGCCGAGTTGTCGGGCAGGCGTTTGATCCAGGCTTTATCAATGCGGCCACGTTCGGCAATGGCATCGACGTCGTAGGCCAGCGCCAGCGTCACCACATCCGCTTCGATGCCGTTAATCACCGAGGTCGCCTGCTTGCCGGAGCCGCCGTGGGACTGGCGCACGGTAACCTGATCGCCGGTCTGCTGTTGCCAATACTTACCAAACGCCGTGTTGTATTCCTGGTAGAACTCACGCGTTGGATCGTATGAGACGTTCAGCAGTTGAATATCTTTCGCCATGGCAGCCGATGCCAACAGCAGTAAAGTCAGACCCACACCCCATTTTTGCATTACTCGTTCCCCCAGGAAATGATACAACCTCAAGCGGTTGATTTAGCATCAAAGCCTGCCAGAAACTTTCCTCACAATTAAAGAATAAAAAATGTTGTACTAGACCATTCTGGAATATAGCGAGGACAGATAAAAAAAAGCCCCCAATAGAGGAGGCTTCGATTGATGGCCGCAGGGGCCGCCCGTTTGGCAGCAAGAGCGAATTAGTACAGCTTTTTCGCCGTTTCCAACCAGTCACCCTTGAACGGACGCTTCATGTTTTCGATCGCGTCAACGATGTCGTGGTGCACCATCTTCTCGTTCTGGATCCCTACGCAGCGGCCACCGTAACCTTGCAGCAGCAGGTCGATAGAGTAAGCGCCCATGCGGGAAGCCAGAATACGGTCATAAGCGACCGGTGAACCACCACGCTGAATGTGACCCAATACGGTAGCACGGGTCTCACGCTTGGTTTCCTGCTCGATATGGCGCGCCAGCTCGTCGATATCACAGATATGCTCGGTGATCGCGACGATGGCATGCTTTTTACCTTTGGCAATCCCGGCTTTAATTTCTTCAACCAGATCGTCACGGCTGAATTCGATTTCCGGCAGCACGATAAATTCACAACCACCGGCAATGGCTGCGGCCAGGGTCAGGTCACCACAATAACGCCCCATCACTTCCACGATAGAGATACGCTGGTGTGATGAAGAGGTATCACGCAGGCGGTCAATCGCTTCAACCACGGTTTCCAACGCGGTGAAGTAACCGATGGTGTAGTCGGTGCCCGCAACGTCGTTATCGATGGTGCCAGGCAGGCCGATGCAAGGGAAGCCTTCTTCGGTCAGGCGCTTCGCCCCCATATAGGAACCGTCACCGCCGATAACCACTAACGCATCAATGCCGCGGTTTTTCAGGTTTTCAATCGCCTTGGCGCGCACGCTGTCATCCCTGAACTCTGGAAAACGCGCAGAACCCAGGAAGGTGCCGCCGCGGTTGATCATGTCAGACACGCTGTAGCGGTCCAATTGCTCCATGCGATCTTCGTACAAACCAAGGTAGCCATCGTAAATACCAAATACTTCCAGACCTTCTGTGAGTGCAGCACGCACAACGCCACGAATGGCAGCGTTCATACCTGGGGCGTCACCGCCACTCGTCAGTACACCGATTTTCTTGATCATGACTACCTCTGAACTGTAGATGCAATTTCTTAAGAATTCTGTATTTGCCGACTCACCGGGTATCTCTCCCACGGCGGAAAACCAGCTTTACGGCTTTTATTGCTGGATATTATAACAAAAACACCCAGCTGAATTGATTCAGGTCACGCAACATCAAGGAAAAAACCTCATATGGCACCGTGAGCTAACTCAAGCGTTTCAATCCACCCAACATTGACCCATGCCAGTTGATTATAGTTCCCAATGGCCTTGTCGGCCTTGCGGAACAACTGAACAAGGATCCTGGTGAATAATCACGTCCGCCCCTGGGAAACGATGCAACAGTGCCTGCTCCACCTGTTCTGCCAGAATATGCGCCTGCATCAACGGCAGAGAGTCTTCCATCTCCAGATGCAACTGGATAAAACGTGTTGGCCCGGACTGCCGCGTACGCAGATCGTGAGCACCTTTCACCCCTGGCCAAGACGATACCACATCAATAATTATCTGACGCTCTTCATCCGGCAAGGCGCGATCCAACAGGGATTGTACCGCCTCGTAGCCCATACGCAGCGCGCTATAGAGAATATAAACCCCAATACCCAGGGCAAACAGCGCATCCGCACGGTGAAAGCCGTACCAGCTTAGCCCAAGTGCCACCAGAATAGCACCATTCATCATCACATCTGACTGATAATGCAGCATATCGGCCCGTACCGCCTGACTACGCGTTTTCCTTACCACCCAGCGCTGATAGGTCACCAGAACCATCGTGCTAATCAAGGCGATGACCGTCACGATCATACCGGTGCCGGGAGCATTGAGGGGTTGCGGGGAATAGAGATGCTGGAAGCCGGTCAGGAATAGGAATAGAGCAGAACCGGAAATAAACATGCTTTGCGCCAGCGCCGCCAGCGACTCGGCCTTGCCATGACCAAAGGTGTGTTCTTCATCGGCTGGCTGTAACGAGTAACGCACCACCAGCAGGTTGGTCAGCGACGCGGCAATATCCACCAACGAGTCCACCAGCGACGCCAACAGGCTGACTGAACCGGTGAGATACCAGGCAACGATCTTGATTATCAGCAGAACGGAGGCCATCCCGGTGGCGGCGAAAGCGGCGGACTGAACCAACCGCGCGTATTGCTGTTCCATAAAAAACCCCAACCAACGTTTAAGGGCTTCAGTATAACGGAATGTCAGGTAAAAAAAGTCCCGCCATCATTGCGAGAGGCTTGTCAGATAAACAAAAGAACCACCACATTACGTACAGTGACGCCCCTCACCCTAGCCATCTCCCAACAGAAAGAGGGGACAGGCCGTGCTACAAATTACCTCCTGCGCCTGACTGCGGCTCTGGACTGACTCCCTCTCCCCAGGCAAGTGTTCATGGGGTATCCAGATCGTACCGTGGGGGAGGGTTGGGGTGAGGGGAGATCGCGTTGCTTTGAAAATACAGAAATCTTTTGTACCAAAATTAACTTTTTGTTTTTTAATTGAATTATTTTTATAGGGATCAAAAAAAACCCCCTCATCATGAGGGGGAAGACAGGGATGGTGTCTATGGCAAGGAAAAAACAGGGGATTACTCAGTCATACTCAACTTCTGGGCAGAAGTTTGCTGCAAACCAGAAATCTGTTGCTTCATCTGCTGCATACGCTGCTGATGTTTCTGGTCTAAAACACTTTTTTGCTCTGGCGTCAGCAGGTTATACATTTGGTTGCGTACCCGGGCCATTTCGACCTGGCGCTTAACCTGTTCCTGAGCCATCTTTTCCGCCTGGGCCTGCACGGCGGCTTCATCAAATTTATCTGCGGTAACCAATTTATGCATGGTTTCCACTTCGTCTACATTAACACCAGGCATATCGTAGCGTGCCTGGCGCATCAAATCGCGCATTTGCTGGCGTTGCTGTTCGCTCAAGCGAACGCCGTCGAACATGTGATTCTGACCAAGTGCTCTCAACAGTGCATCATTAGCAGGAGGTTGGACAGTTTCCGGTGTAGTATCAGCAGCAAAGGCAGCGGTAGAACCTAATGCCAAAACTGATGCCATAACTACTGCGGCCACCTTAACCATTTTTACTCCTCGAGCTTTCTCACTTTGCGAATCAACGAGGAGCAGTGTATCGCTGCACCTGCAAACATGCGTCAGTGCATGTAAAACTACGTAAAGTCATGGAATGGCAACAGTTGATGACGTATTTTGCGTCAGGAGGTAAATCACATATGAATAAAATTCTGCTAGTTGACGACGACCGCGAGCTCACCTCGCTGCTGAAAGAACTGCTTGAAATGGAAGGCTTTAACATCGTTGTGGCACACGACGGTGAACAGGCGTTGTCGTTACTGGACAGCTCCATCGATCTGCTCTTGCTCGATATCATGATGCCGAAGAAGAACGGTATCGACACCTTGAAAGAATTGCGCCAGCACCACCAGACTCCGGTGATCATGCTGACGGCCCGTGGCAGCGAACTGGACCGGGTGCTTGGTCTGGAACTGGGTGCGGATGACTACCTGGCAAAACCCTTTAACGATCGCGAACTGGTTGCGCGCATCCGGGCCATCCTGCGCCGTTCCAACTGGAGCGAACAGCAGCAAAACGTGGATACCAGCGCACCGACGCTGGACGTTGACGGCCTGCAACTGAATCCCGGCCGCCAGGAAGCCAGCTTCGATGGGCAGGTGCTGGATCTGACGGGCACCGAATTTACCCTGTTATATCTGTTGGCCCAACATCTCGGCCAGGTGGTTTCCCGTGAACTCCTCAGCCAGGAAGTGCTGGGCAAACGCCTGACGCCGTTCGATCGCGCCATTGATATGCATATCTCCAACCTGCGGCGCAAACTGCCGGACCGCAAAGATGGGCATCCTTGGTTCAAAACCCTGCGCGGACGGGGCTATCTGATGGTATCTGCAACATGATCAACAGCTTGACGGCACGCATCTTCGCCATTTTCTGGTTCACATTGGCCCTGGTGCTGATGTTGGTGTTGATGGTGCCAAAACTCGACTCCCGCCAAATGACCACGTTGCTGGACAGCGAGCAGCGGCAGGGGTTGATGCTGGAACAGCACGTCGAGGCCGAACTGCAAAACGATCCGGCCAACGACCTGATGTGGTGGCGCCGCCTGTTCCGCGCCATCGAAAAATGGGCACCGCCAGGCCAACGCCTGTTGTTGGTCACCAGCGAAGGGCGAGTGATCGGCGCGCAGCGCAACGAAATGCAGATCGTGCGCAACTTTATCGGCCAGTCGGACAACTCCGATCAGCCGAAAAAGAAAAAATATGGCCGCGTCGAACTGGTTGGCCCGTTCTCGGTACGTGATGGTGAAGACAATTATCAGCTGTACCTGATCCGCCCGGCCAACAGCCCGCAATCCGATTTTATCAACCTGATGTTCGACCGGCCTTTGTTGCTGCTGATCGTCACCATGTTGATCAGCGCCCCGCTGCTGTTGTGGCTGGCCTGGAGCCTGGCCAAACCGGCGCGCAAGCTGAAAAACGCCGCCGATGATGTCGCACGTGGCAACCTCAAGCAACACCCAGAGTTGGAGGCTGGGCCGCAGGAATTCCTTGCCACCGGGGCCAGTTTCAACCAGATGGTCAGCGCACTCGAAAGGATGATGACGGCCCAGCAACGGCTGATTTCCGATATCTCCCACGAACTGCGCACCCCGTTAACGCGTCTGCAACTGGCCACCGCCCTGATGCGCCGCCGCCATGGGGAAGGCCATGAACTGGCACGTATCGAGACCGAAGCCCAACGGCTGGACTCGATGATCAACGATCTGCTGGTGCTCTCCCGCGGCCAACAGAAAAGCGAACTGGTACGCGAACTGCTTAAGGCCAACGATCTGTGGGCAGACGTGCTGGACAACGCCAGTTTCGAAGCCGAACAGATGGGCAAGCAGTTGGAGGTCACCGCCCCTCCAGGCCCATGGACGATTTACGGCAACGCAGGTGCCCTAGACAGCGCGCTGGAGAACATTGTGCGTAATGCCCTGCGTTACTCCAACACACGCATCGCGGTGGCATTCAGCGCCGATAATCAGGGCATCACGATTGTGGTGGACGACGACGGCCCTGGCGTCAGCCCGGAAGATCGCGAGCAGATTTTCCGGCCGTTCTATCGCACCGATGAAGCGCGCGATCGCCAATCCGGTGGTACCGGGCTGGGCTTGGCCATTGTTGAATCCGCCGTCAATCAGCATCGCGGCTGGGTGAAAGCGGAAGACAGCCCGCTGGGTGGCCTGCGCCTGGTGTTGTGGTTGCCGCTGCATCAGCGTTAATCGCCAGCACCCAAAGATTTTGCTATTCTGCGCCCCTCGTCATGAGGGGCTTTTTACATGCTGAATATCGTTTTATTTGAACCTGAAATTCCACCGAACACCGGCAACATCATTCGCCTGTGCGCCAATACCGGTTTTCAACTGCATCTGATCGAACCTATGGGCTTCCCGTGGGACGACAAACGCCTGCGCCGTGCCGGGTTGGACTATCATGAGTTTGCCTGCATCAAGCGCCATGCTGACTATGCCGCCTTCCTCGCCAGCGAAAATCCACAGCGGCTGTTTGCCCTCACCACCAAAGGCACGCCTGCGCATAGCGCGGTCAGCTATCAGGCTGGAGACTATCTGCTGTTTGGCCCGGAGACCCGTGGCCTGCCCGCCAGCATTCTGGATGCGTTGCCCGCACAGCAGAAGATCCGCATTCCCATGCAGGCCCAGAGCCGCAGCATGAACCTGTCCAACGCCGTCTCGGTGGTGGTTTATGAAGCCTGGCGTCAACTGGGTTATGCGGGCGCACTACTCAAAGAGTAATCCCTATTGGGCGATCACACATCGCCCGATCGTTCCCTGCCAAATTTGTGATCGTCAGCATCCACACCCGCTGAATTTTGCCATGCTCCTCCCTCATCCGGCAGCCAACCGAAGGTTCCTTCCCTGGTGTCTCTTTAGACTCCCTGTTCATCCGTGGTCTCTGCGTTCAACCTCACCACGCCAACAACAAGGATAACAAGATGAACAACGCCATTCTGCTAGGGATACTCTGGCACCTGGTCGGGGCAGCCAGTGCGGCCTGCTTCTACGCCCCCTTCAAGCAGGTCAAAAACTGGTCGTGGGAAACCATGTGGTCGATCGGCGGCTTCGTTTCCTGGCTGATCCTGCCTTGGGCCATCAGCTATCTGCTGTTACCGGACTTTTGGCAGTATTACGGCTCATTTAGCGCCGCCACCCTGCTGCCGGTATTCCTGTTCGGCGCCATGTGGGGGATCGGCAATATCAACTACGGTTTGACCATGCGCTACCTCGGCATGTCGATGGGCATTGGCATCGCCATCGGCATCACGCTGATCATTGGCACCCTGATGACACCGCTGTTGCAGGGACGCTTTGAGCTGCTGTTCGGCACCGCGGGTGGCCGCATGTCGCTGGTGGGCGTGTTTGTCGCACTGATCGGCGTGCTGATCGTCAGCTACGCAGGTTTGCTGAAAGAGCGAGCCATGGGCATCCGCGCCGAGGAGTTCAACCTCAAGAAAGGGCTGGTGTTGGCGGTGATGTGCGGTATTTTCTCCGCCGGGATGTCCTTCGCCATGGACGCGGCCAAGCCGATGCATGAAGCCGCCGGAGCACTGGGCATCGATCCGTTGTACGTTGCCCTGCCGAGCTATGTGGTGATTATGGGCGGCGGCGCGCTGATCAACCTGGGCTACTGCCTTATCCGCCTGGCCACCCTGAAGAATATCTCGGTGAAAGCCGATTTCTCCCTGCCGAAAAAACTGCTGGTCGCCAACGTCCTGTTCTCGATGCTGGCCGGGCTGATGTGGTATCTGCAATTCTTCTTCTACGCCTGGGGCCACGCCAAGATCCCGGCGCAATACGATTACATGAGCTGGATGCTGCACATGAGCTTCTACGTGCTGTGCGGCGGCATCGTCGGGCTCCTGCTGAAAGAGTGGAAATGCGGCACCAGAAAGCCGGTGGCCGTATTGTGTCTCGGTTGTCTGGTGATCATCCTGGCGGCCAACATTGTGGGTATGGGTATGGCATCTTGAGGAACGAAAAATGAACAGTTCGTTGAATATCTTGCTGTTTGGTATCGGGCTCGACACTTACTGGCCGCAGTTTAGCGGTCTAAAGCCTCGCCTCGAGGGCTACCTCGAACAGATCGCCAAACGCCTTGCCGCCGACCATCGGGTTCAACGCGGTGGGCTGGTGGATTCGGTAGCCGCCGCCGATGCGCTGCTGGCACAGACTAGCCATCAACCGGTAGACGTGGTGGTGCTGTACATCAGCACCTACGCACTTAGCGCCACCGTATTGCCGCTGGTACAAGCCTTGGGCAAACCCGTATTGGTATTGGCGCTGCAACCTGAAACCGGTTTGCCCTACCAGAAAATACGCGCCATGACCGATCGCGGCGATCGCACTGGCGAATGGCTTGCCCACTGTCAGGCGTGCAGCGCTCCCGAATTGGCCAACGTATTTAATCGCGCCGGGATCGATTACCAATTGCTGGTAGGTGCATTGCAGGGCGATCCGCAAGTTTGGCAGGAACTGGATAACTGACTGACCGCCTTTGCGCTGCGCAATGCGTTACGCACCACGCAGATCGGCCTGCTGGGCCATTATTACGACGGAATGATCGACGTCTACAGCAACCTGACCAACCTTTCTGCCCGGCTTGGCGTGCGTTTCAAACCGCTGGAAATGTGCGAACTGAATGTTCTGCGCCAGCAAAGCACTACTGCGCAAATCCAGCATAAACGAGATGAGATGCGCCACGCCTTTGTGGTGGATGAGCTTTGTTCCGAAGCGGAACTACAACGTGCCGCCCATACCGCCTGCGCGCTGGAGCAACTGGCGGAACGACATCAGCTTGGGGCACTCGCCTATTACTACGAAGGGCAAAACGGCAATGATTACGAGAATATCGTCACTTCGCTGATCGCCGGTAACACCCTGCTGACCCAAAAAGGCATTCCGGTCGCTGGGGAATACGAAGTCAAAAATGCGATCGCCATGAAGATCTTCGCTCTGTTAGGCGCTGGTGGCTCCTTCTCCGAACCTTACGGCATCGAATTCGAGGATGATGTCGTGCTGTGGGGTCACGACGGACCGGCCCATCCACTGATGGCCGAAGGCGATGTACGGCTGGTGCCACTACCGGTGTACCACGGCAAGCCAGGCTGCGGCGTTTCGATCCAGATGTCGGTGAAGAACGGCCCGGTCACCTTCCTGTCGGTCGTTGAGGAGCGTAACGGCGACGTGGTATTGCAGTATGCCGAGGGGCTCTCGGTCGCTGGGGAAACGCTGGATATCGGCAATACCAACAGCCGCTACCGTTTCAGCCTGGGTGCCAGAGCCTTTACCCGCGAGTGGTCATTGGCAGGCCCGGCTCATCACTGCGCCATCGGCATTGGCCATCAGGGAGATCGGCTGGAGAAGCTCGCGCAGGTATTGAATATCCGTACACATCGCATCGCCTGACCGCTAGGCGATAAACCGCTGGCGATACTCGCGCGGGGTCATTCCGGCCTCGCGCGTGAACACCACTGAGAAATAGTTACTGTCTTCAAACCCGCAGCGCGCGGCAATATCGCTGATGCGGTATTCGCTACGGCGCAATAAACTCTTGGCCTGGCATAAGCGGAGCTGGCGCAGGTAGTGATTGACGGTCATGCCGGTTTGCTGGCGGAACAACAGCTTCAACGCCCGTTCGGTCAGTTGGTGCTGCTGGCAAAATGCCGGTAGGTCAAAGTCGCCGTCGATACCGCCTTGCAATGCCGCCATCAACAAATCCAACTGCTCCCCATCCGGCAACATGTGCACGCAGTCCACCGCATAGCGATAACGTTTGAGCACGATCGCCAGCTGTAACAGCAAGGCTTCGGTTAACTGAATCGATAACGAGTCGGTTTTGCGGCTCTCTTGTGAAAGCTGGGCGATAATCGGCCGGGCCAGCGCCATACCCTGGGTTGAGAGCCGCCAATAGCATTCGCTGGTGGCATCAAACGGCGGCAGCAGGCTCTCCCACTGGGCATTCAACCGCAGGCGCTCCGGGCAGTAGATAATATTATCCAACACCAGATCGTTCACCGACTCATAGCTGTGGCAATCGCTGGCGCGGATATAAAAAATATCCCCGCAGGTGATCCGGTAAGGACGATCGTTGAGAATGTGCAGACCGTTACCGCGCCAAACGATAACGATCTCGCAAAACTGGTGAGTATGGGTGGCAAATCCCTCCTGGGGATAGCGCTCCGCCACGGCCACCGGCATCTGTACGGAGGGTAGATAATCGTGGCTCTCTAGCAGTAATGTTTCCCTCATCTCACACCTTTCCTGGTTGGCACGACTGGCATTATTGCCGAACCTCCGGTGAGGAAAATTGACGCAGTCGTGATTTTCACACCGCTAGCGCATGCCACGCAGCGCACGCGGCGGGCAGGTAAACTCGCGCTTGAACAGCGTCGAAAAATGGTTACTGTCGCCGAAACCGCAGCGAAAAGCGATATCGGTGATACTGCTATCGCTGTGACACAGCATATGGCGGGCCTGTAACAAACGCAGGTGGGTCAGGTAGCGCTGCGGCGTCATGTTGGTGTGCTGTTTCAGTTGCCGGTGCAGCGTGCGCAGCGGGATGGCAAAGCGATCGGCCAGTTCAGGCCATTCGATCGGCTCAGCATAATGGCCCTGTAACCAGTCCAACAACTGATGCAAACGCCCTTCCTGATCGTCCCCCTGTCACGCCAGGCAACCTTGCCACAGCTGCACCAGCAACTGCATAAACACGCTTTCATGCAGCGCAATCTCTTCTGGCCGATCGCCCGTCGGCGCATCCACCAGCAGCCCAATCAGCCCTTTGACCTGTTGTAACACCTGCTGGCTGATACGCCAATGGGCCGGATAGACGCCATCGTCCTCACGCGGCAGAAACTGCTCCACGCCGGAGACAAAACGGAAGGCGTCCGGCGCGCGGAACAGAATATTGGTCAGGATCAGGCCGTCGGTCTGTTCAAACAGGTGGCGATCGTGATCGCGCACAAAACAGACGCAGCCGCTGTTCAAGGTATAAGGGTTGCCATTAAACACATGCACCCCAGCCCCCTGCTCGACAATCACAATTTCGTAAAAATCATGATGATGTTCTGGAAAAGCCTGCTGCGGCTCGCGGGGTTCGATCACCACGGGCGCGCTACAGGAAGGGAAAAAGTCGCTACTGTGCAATAGATCCATCTTGCCCCCAGAGCTTTGGCGCGGCGGGATTACCGCGCAACGTCGGTTATCGATAGTAAGAGCAGCGCCCGGTAACAAACCTTAAGTTTTTGACCAAAAAGCGCGCTTAAGCTGCGCGTTTTTTAAGAAAGCACTAGCAATGTTGAGAAATGCGTACAAGGTCACAGCCGGACGAAAAACGGCCCGAATCGCAAACTGTGAGCTACTTCACCTTTACCTTTGCCATTTTGCCAACCCCCCTCTGGCGTTGGCAGTGGTGAGAAGGCTCGGACAGCGGCAACTTTCTACACTGCTCGCCATCAAGCAATCACGGGCTTTCTCTCATGACTATTCGCAATACTGTCGCCATCGACCTTGGAGCCTCCAGTGGGCGAGTGATGCTGGCGAGCTATCAATCGGAACAGCAACAACTTCAACTGCGTGAGGTCAGCCGCTTCACCAACCGTTTGCAGCACCAGGCCGGACAAGACTGCTGGGATCTGGATGCGCTGGAACGGCATATCCGCCAGGCGCTTGAGCAACTTGATGCCGAAGGTATTCGCCTTGATAGCATCGGCATCGACACCTGGGGCGTGGATTTCGTACTGCTGGATGCGCAAGGTGAGCGGGTCGGCCAGGCCGTTTCCTACCGTGATGCCCGCACCCAAGGATTGATGGCAAAAGCCCAGCAGGAACTGGGTCGCAGCAATATCTATCAACGTACCGGCATTCAATTCCTGCCTTTCAATACGCTGTACCAGTTGCGGGCCCTGCGTGAACAGCAGCCTGAACTGTTGGAGCGTGTGGCTCACCTGCTGCTGATCCCGGATTATCTGCACTTTCGCCTGACGGGGGAGCTGAACTGGGAATACACCAACGCCAGCACCACTCAGCTACTTAATATTGAGAGCGATCAATGGGATGAAGAACTACTGGCCTGGGCAGGCGTTCCCGCCAGCTGGTTTGGCAAACCGACGCCTCCGGGTAATCGTGTCGGCTATTGGACCAGCGCCAGTGGCCAGCAGATCCCGGTCATTGCGGTAGCCACTCATGACACCGCCAGCGCGGTACTAGCTACACCACTGCAAGATGCCAATGCCGCCTACCTCAGTTCCGGTACCTGGTCGCTGATGGGCATCGAAAGCCCAATCCCGGTGGTTCACCCAGCCTCACTGGCAGCCAATATCACCAATGAGGGCGGTGCCACTGGCTATCGGGTACTGAAGAACATCATGGGCCTGTGGCTGCTACAACGTGCCACTCGGGAACTGAACATCAGCGATCTGCCCGCCCTGATTGCTCAGGCGGCCCAACAGCCAGCCTGTCGTTCACTGGTTAATCCCAATGACGATCGCTTTATCAACCCGGCCAACATGTGCCAAACCATTCAGGACAGCTGTCGCGAACGCGGGATGCCGGTACCGGAAACCGCAGCCCAACTGGTGCGTTGCATCTTCGACAGCCTCTCTATGCTCTATCGCCAGGTCGCTCACGAACTGGCAACGATGCACGGCCGCCCACTCAGCCATCTGCATATCGTCGGTGGCGGCAGTCAAAACCATTTTCTCAATCAGCTGTGCGCCGATGCTTGCGGGCTGGCCATCAGCGCCGGTCCGATCGAAGCCTCAACCCTGGGCAACGTTGGCTGCCAATTAATGGCCTTGGACGCGGTCACCGACATTGGGCAATTCCGCCGCATCGTGGCGCAGAACTTCCCGCTACAACACTTTACCCCTCGCGACAATCCAGACTTTGCCGCCCACTGGTCGCAATTTCAGTCGTTGAGTCAATTACCTAAGGAACTTTGCATATGAAAAGCTCTATCGATCAAGTCTGGGAACTGGCAAAACAGCGCTTTGCCGCCGTTGGTGTGGACGTTGAGGCCGCTATCAGCGCGATGGAAACCCTGCCGGTGTCGATGCACTGCTGGCAAGGGGATGACGTGGCCGGGTTCGAAAATCCGGAAGGCTCTCTGACCGGCGGCATTCAAGCGACCGGCAACTACCCCGGCAAAGCGCGTAACGCCAAAGAGCTGCGTGCCGATCTGGAGCAGGCACTGGCGCTAATCCCTGGGCCGAAACGCCTGAACCTGCACGCGATCTATCTGGAATCCGATACGCCGGTTGCCCGTAATAAAATTGAGCCGCGCCATTTTAAAAACTGGGTGGAGTGGGCCAAACAACACCAACTGGGACTGGATTTCAACCCATCTTGCTTCTCACACCCGCTGAGCGCCGACGGTTTTACGCTGTCTCACGCCGACCCGGAAATTCGTCAGTTCTGGATTGAACACTGCCAGGCCAGCCGCCGCGTGTCTGCCTATTTTGGCGAGCAGCTCGGTACGCCTTCAGTGATGAACATCTGGATCCCGGATGGCATGAAAGATACGCCGATCGACCGCCTGGCGCCGCGCCAGCGTCTATTGAGCGCGCTGGATGAAGTGATTAGCGAAAAACTCGACCCGGCACACCATATCGACGCGGTGGAAAGCAAGCTGTTCGGCATTGGCGCAGAGAGCTACACCGTCGGCTCCAACGAGTTTTATCTTGGCTACGCCACCAGCCGCCAGACCGCACTGTGTCTGGATGCGGGCCACTTCCACCCGACCGAAGTGATCTCCGACAAGATCTCCAGCGCCATGCTGTATGTACCGCGCCTGCTGCTGCACGTTAGCCGCCCGGTGCGCTGGGACAGTGACCACGTGGTGTTGTTGGACGATGAAACGCAGGCGATTGCCGGTGAGATCGTGCGCAACAACCTGTTCAACCGCGTACATATCGGCCTGGACTTCTTCGACGCCTCCATCAACCGCATCGCCGCCTGGGTGATCGGCACCCGTAACATGAAGAAAGCCCTGCTGCGTGCGCTGCTGGAGCCGACCGAGATGCTGCGCAAGATCGAAGAAAACGGCGATTACACTGCACGACTGGCCCTGCTGGAAGAGCAGAAATGCCTGCCATGGCAAGCCGTGTGGGAAACCTACTGCCAGCGTAACGATGTCCCGGCGGATGCCAGCTGGCTCAACAACGTACGCAATTACGAACAACAGATCCTCAGCCAACGTTAAGGGTAGCGCAATGCAACAGATAGTTTCTTCCTGGTTCGTCCAGGGCATGATCAAGGCCACCAGCGACATGTGGCTCAAGGGCTGGGATGAACGCAACGGCGGCAACGTCAGCCTGCGGCTTTCGGCGCAAGATGTTGAGCCTTTCCGTAACGATTTTGTGGCCGATCCGCGCTGCGTTGAGCTGACGCAACCGGCCACCGAACTGGCCAACTGTTGGTTCCTGGTCACCGGTTCAGGCAAGTTCTTCCGCAACGTGCAGTTGGCGCCGCAAGAGAACCTGGTGCTGCTGCAACTGAACCACAACGGTACCGCCTACCACATTCACTGGGGGCTTTCGCAGGGAGGCTTCCCAACGTCAGAACTGGCGGCCCACTTCCAGTCGCACATCGTGCGTATGAACGTCAGCGGCGGCAGCGATCGCGTCATCATGCACTGCCACGCTACCAACCTGATCGCCCTGAGCTTTGTGCAGGAACTGGATAACGCCAGCTTCACCCGTCTGCTGTGGGAAGGCAGCACCGAGTGCCTGGTCGTGTTCCCGGACGGCATCGGCATTGTGCCCTGGATGGTGCCAGGGACCGACGGCATCGGTACTCAGACCGCCGAGCAGATGCAGGAACACAGCCTGGTGTTGTGGCCGTTCCACGGCATTTTCGGCTCTGGTCCAACGCTGGATGACGCCTTCGGCCTGATCGACACCGCAGAAAAATCGGCAGAAATCATGGTGAAAGTGCTGTCGATGGGCGGCAAGAAGCAAACCATTTCCGGCAGCCAACTGACCGCACTGGCCAAGCGCTTTGGTGTGACACCACTGGCCGCCGCGCTCAAGGATTGAGAGATCGGTGCCCTGCGTCCGCTGCGGCGGGCGCAACACAACGGTTTCCCTTTTCAGGAGCAATACTATGAGTTTCATGTTGGCATTACCGAAAATCAGTTTGCACGGCTGTGGCGCCATCGAAGATATGGTCAAGCTGCTGGCGCAAAAGCAATGGGGTAAGGCGCTGATCGTCACCGACGGTCAGTTGGTTGAACTCGGCCTGCTGGACGGACTATTCAAGGCTATGCAGCAGCATGCGCTGCCTTATGCCATGTTCAATGAGGTGTTTCCCAACCCCACCGAGGAGTTGGTGCAACAAGGCTGGCAAGCGTTCAAACAGCAGCAATGTGACTACCTGATTGCCTTCGGCGGCGGCAGCCCAATCGATACCGCCAAGGCGATCAAAATCCTGACCGGCAACCCCGGCCCCTCGACTGCCTATTCCGGCGTTGGCAAAGTCAAACACCCTGGTGTCGCCTTGGTCGCCATCAATACCACTGCGGGTACCGCAGCCGAGATGACCAGCAATGCGGTGATCATCGACAGCCAGCGCCACGTCAAAGAAGTGATCATCGACACCAACATCATCCCTGATATTGCCGTGGACGATCCGCAGGTGATGTTGGATATTCCCGCCAGCGTCACCGCCGCCACCGGGATGGACGCGCTGACCCACGCGGTTGAAGCCTATGTTTCCGTGGGCGCCCACCCGCTGACCGATCACTCGGCGCTGGAAGCCATCCGTCTGATTAGCACCTGGCTACCTGCCGCCGTGGATGATGGCAAGAACCTGCAAGCGCGGGAAATGATGGCCTATGGGCAATATCTGGCGGGAATGGCGTTCAACAGCGCCGGGCTTGGTCTGGTACATGCTTTGGCTCATCAGCCTGGCGCGACCCACAATCTGCCGCACGGAGTCTGCAACGCGATCCTGCTGCCAGTGATCGAAGAGTTCAATCGGCCGAATGCCGTTGCCCGCTTTGCTCAAATTGCACAAGCTATGGGTGTTGATACGCAAGGCATGAACGAAGAGCAGGCCAGCCATCAGGCAATTGCCGCCATTCGTGCGCTGTCCTTGCGCGTGGGTATTCCGGCCGGTTTCTCGGCGCTGGGTATCAAAGAGGCCGATATCGAAGGCTGGTTGGATAAAGCTTTAGCCGACCCATGCGCCCCATGCAACCCACGCACGGCCGATCGCGAGCAGGTACGTACGCTCTATTTGGCCGCGCTGTAACCTTCAAGGAGGCCCCATGATCCGTAAAGCTTTTGTGATGCAGGTAAACCCGGACGCGCATGCCGAATACCAGCAGCGCCACAGCCCGATTTGGCCAGAGTTGGAGCTGGTATTGAAAGAGCATGGCGCACACCACTACTCCATTTTTCTGGATGAGACACGCAACCTGCTGTTTGGCTATGTGGAGATCGAATCGGAGGAGCGCTGGAATGCAGTGGCTAACACCGACGTCTGCCAGCGCTGGTGGCAACATATGGGCGACGTGATGCCGAGCAATCCGGATAATAGCCCGGTCAGTTCACCGTTGCGTGAAGTGTTTTATCTGGAGTAATTAACCGTCACAAGGACTACTCCGGCTCAATACGGGGCGCAGCATGCGGCGCCCCTACGGCTCGGCGTCTTTTTAATGCAGTGTTATTTCTTGCTATAAATAATAAATGACGTTCTTTGGCCAATTTTATCGTACAGCGAACGGGCAGAGGAATTAAACTCCTGGGTCATCCAGTAAACCCGGCTGCTTTCTCTTACTTCCGCTTGTTTATAGGCTTCGTTAAATAAGCTTTCGGCCACGTTTTTTCCCCGTGCACTTTTATCAACGAACAAGTCTTCAATGTAACAATAGTTGGTATCGCTCCATGTTGAAGCGTGATAAACCAGGTGCATAAAACCTAAGATCTGCCCCTGGTTATTAACAGCAACCAAGCCAACCAATTCCTCTTTTTGGCAGAGTTTGCTAAAGGTTTTGTCGCTGATTTCAGGGCTGACATCGGCACGATAAAAGTGCAGATACTGCTGCCACAAATTCTCCCAGCCCAGCTTGTCTGTCGCGCATATGTCCCTGATGGTAATATTATTTTTGGTGTCTAACATGTTCTTATCCTTGCATTATCAAAGTGTCGCAAGTATAGACGACGCCCTAGTACAAGGTTAATGGACCAATTAAGGATAGACACTGGACCATTGTAACGACTAACTCTCTGCCTCATTTAAACAGAACGTTAGCAGGCGGGAAAATTGCTCGACGTTATGGGCGATCTCAATCGGATCCAGCGCCGCAAAACCCAGCAGCCAGCCAGATAAGGGGATCTCCTCAGTACAAAACTCGGAGATGCCTTTAAGGGTTAAATGATACTGCTCAGCGCGCAGGGAAACCGCCCGCTCCAACCGTTTATTCTCTACTTGGCAAAGGATCTGCAAACCGCAATTCGGCACCATTACCTGTACCTTTTCACCACAATGCCGAGTTATCTCATTAATAAACAACGCCGCGCGCGAAGAATATATCTTCTTCATGGTTCGGACATGCTCTCGGTAATGCCCTTGCATAATAAATTTGGCCAACGTGCGCTGTGTGATGCCCGAAACCTGGCTATCCGTATTCCCACGTGCGGTGGTCATCGGTTTTACCAAGGCTTCAGGCAAGACCATATAAGCGACGTGCAGATCCGGGAATAAGGTTTTGCTGAAGGTGCCCATGTAAATGGTGCGCTGATGGGGATCTAACCCCTGCAAACAGGCCGTCGCAATGCCTTGGTAGTGAAACTCGCTGTCATAGTCATCCTCGATGATCCACATGTCGCGTGATTTCGCCGCCTCAATTAATGCCAGACGCCTTGCCAGCGGAAGTGCTCGCCCGGTCGGATATTGGTTAGAAGGAGTAACATAGACAAATCTGGCGTTAACCGGTGAGCCAATTATTTCGTCGGTGCAGATCCCCTGATCATCGACGGCAACCGGAACAGGTTTAAGCTGGGCCGCCCGGAAGGCTTTAATCGCCCCGGTATAGCCTGGATTTTCGATAAAAACGGCGTCTTCAGCATCCGCCAGCACCTGCGCACATAGAGACAGTGACTGCTGGGTACTACTCACAATCAGAATTTGATTGGCCAGCGCTTTCACGCCCCGTTCGACCAACAGGAAGTCGCAAATCGCCTCGCGCAGGTGAATATTGCCCTGCAAGTCGCTGCCCGCCGAGATAGACAGCCCCTCTTCCTTGACGGTCTGCTGATAAAGCCTGAGCCAGGTATGGATCGGAAAGTTACGCGTTTCTGGCATACCGGGGCTAAATGCCCGGTGAGGAATATGGCCGCTCAGCTCAGATCTGGCATGCTGTGACGATCTCCGGCTCAGTGTGGCAAGGCCAGCGGGGATGGCTGCACGCTCGATGGTCAGGCCAAGTAAGGGTTGCTGGCGTTGTGCGACAAAGCTTCCCCTGCCCACTTCTCGGCACACATACCCCTCGGTTTCCAACGCCGAATAACAGTTCTCAACGGTGCCTCTGGATAGCTGGAGCGATGCTGCCAACGCACGGCTGGCAGGTAAACGATGGCCAGCAATGAACTCACCCTGTTGGATCATGGTTTTGAACGCGGTGGCCAGCGCAGCGGTTAATGAAACCTCTGGGATCGTTTGCTTGGCGAGATTTTTTTGCAGCAGGAGAGTCTGGAGCTGCGATTCGGTCAAACAGTTCAAGGGGCAGCTCCACTCAGAGAAATAAATGACAAACCGCCCTGTGATATAGCTACCACATAGCGGTTTACATCCGGTTTGGAGATACTACAGCAGGGAGTTGCTCAAATACCGTCGCCGTACTCAAACCCATGGTTGGCACCGTTGAAGTACTGGTCCATATCCATCGATGGCGTGTCGCTTTCCGGTCGTCCGACAATACGTGCAGGCACGCCTGCGGCGGTGGTATGAGGGGGTACGGGTTGCAGCACCACGGAACCTGCACCGATCTTGGCCCCTTTCCCCACTTCGATATTGCCGAGGATTTTAGCCCCCGCGCCAATCATCACGCCTTCGCGGATTTTCGGGTGGCGATCGCCGCTGGTTTTGCCTGTCCCGCCCAAGGTTACCGATTGGAGGATGGAGACGTTATTCTCCACCACGGCGGTTTCACCGATCACGATGCCGGTGGCATGGTCGAGCATAATGCCGCAACCGATGGTGGCCGCCGGGTGAATATCCACCCCAAAAGCGACCGAGATTTGATTTTGCAGGTAGATCGCCAATGCCTGGCGGCCCTGCTTCCACAGCCAATGGCCGATGCGGTACGACTGCAAGGCATGGAAACCTTTCAGGTACAGCAGCGGCGTGGAATATTTATCTACTGCGGGGTCACGCAGCCGCACCGCCAGAATATCGCGGGCCGCTGAGACGATCATTTGTGCGTCGGAACGATAGGCATCTTCCACCACCTCTCGCACCGCAATCGCCGGCATGATTGGATTGGCCAGTTTGTTCGCCAGAATATAGCTGAGCGCACTGCCCAGATTTTCATGCTTGAGCAAGGTCGCATGGAAAAAGCTAGCCAGCATCGGTTCACAATCTGCCAGCGCTCGCGCCTCTGATTTAATATTGCTCCAGACCTGTTCTAACTCTTCTGACGACATCGCTTCCTCTCTGCCAAAACGGACCACCCCGCCTTATCCCGGCAGAGCAGCCTAATCAAATTGTCGCGGCGCGATCCATTGCTGGATCGCAGCCAAGGTCAGGCACTGTGCTTTTCGTCTTTCTTGGTACGCCCAAGCAGGCTTAACGCGGCCTCGCGGGCATTTTTATCACAGTACAACACCTGATAGATCTGCTCGGTGATCGGCATTTCCACGCCAAAGCGCTGCGCCAGTGCCAACACCTCTTTGGTATTGCGATAGCCTTCAACCACTTGGCCGATGGTATCCTGCGCTTCCTGCACGCCCTTGCCTTGCCCCAGCATAATACCGAAACGACGGTTGCGCGATTGATTATCCGTGCAGGTTAACACCAGATCGCCCAAGCCAGCCATGCCCATAAAGGTGGAAGGATCGGCACCCAATGCAGAGCCGAGACGGCTCATTTCCGCCAGACCACGGGTGATCAATGCGGTACGCGCGTTGGCACCAAAACCGATACCGTCGGACATACCGGCACCGATGGCAATCACGTTCTTCACCGCCCCGCCCAGCTGTACCCCGATGAAATCCGGGTTGCTGTAAACGCGGAAGCTTTTGCCACAGTGCAGCAACTGCTGTAAATCTTCGGCAAATTGCTCGTCGGTAGCCGCCAAAGCGATGGCCGTTGGCAACCCGGCTGCCAGCTCTTTGGCAAACGTCGGCCCAGACACAACCGCCAGTGGGATGTCATCCCCTAGCGCTTCGCGGGCCACGTCTTGCAACAGCCGCCCCGTTTCCGCTTCCAGGCCTTTGGTGGCCCAGACAACCCGGGCATCCGGGCGCAGATGAGGTTTTAACTGTCGCAATACATCACCAAACACATGGCTAGGTACCACCACCAGCACATCACGGCTGGCCGCTAGCGCACGAGCAAGGTCGGTTTCAAGCAACAAGGTATCGGGGAATGGGACGTCGGGCAGGAATGCCTGATTGCAACGATCGCGCTGCATAATCTGGATCTGCTCGGGGTTATGCCCCCACAGCACGACCGGGTGGCCATTACGCGCCAGCGTAATGGCTAAAGCGGTGCCGTACGAGCCGGCACCGATTACAGTCATTGAAGCATTGACGGTGTTCATCAGGCATCCTGATGAGGTTCGGCAGTTTCGCCTTCGGCCTGCTGCTGCAAATAGCTCATGAACAGCGCATCAAAGTTGACCGGTGCCAGGTTCAGCTGCGGGAAGGTACCGCGAGAAACCAGGCTGGTGATGCACTCACGCGCATACGGGAACAGGATGTTCGGGCAGTATGCACCCAGGCAATGTGCCAGTTGCGTGCCTTCGATACCGGAGATAGAGAAGATACCTGCCTGCTGAACTTCACACAGGAATGCCGTTTCTTCACCCAGAGAAGCAGTGACGGTGACGCGCAGTACCACTTCATAAACGTCGTCTGCCAGGTGGCTGGAAGCCGTATCCAGATCGAGCTTAACTTCTGGCTGCCATTCCTGTTGGAATACCTGCGGAGCGTTTGGCGCTTCGAATGAGATATCCTTGGTGTAAATGCGTTGGATCTGGAAAGCCATCTCTGTGCTGTTTTGTTCTGACATGTGTGTAATACCCTTGGTTAAATATCCTTATAGACACTCAGTGGTCGCAATACCCACATCTTGGCAGTGGGACCGCCGCTGGTTTACAGCAGCGGATCCAGCCCACCGCGAGCATCAAGTGCATGTAAATCATCACAGCCGCCAATATGTTGGCCATCGATGAAAATCTGAGGCACGGTGGTTCGCCCACTGCGCGCAATCATTGCTTCACGCTTGACGTTATCACCATCGATGGCGATCTCGCTAAACGCGGCTCCCTTGCTGTTCAGCAGCGCTTTGGCGCGATGGCAGAACGGGCAGGTCGCCTTGGTGTAGATCTCAATGTTAGCCATGGAAACCTCTTCAACCACACTAAAATTTATTTGCCACGAGCCAACGGCAGGTTTTCACCACTCCAGCCGGCAATGCCGTCTTTCAGGGTATAAACCTGTTCAAACCCGGCTTTGCTCAGGTTTTCTGCGGGTTCGCGTGAAGTGGTGCCATTGGCGCAGACCACGATGACTGGCTGAGCCTTGTGCTTATCCAGCTCGCCAAAGCTGCCAGCTTTGATCTCGCTCGCCGTCAGGTTGATCGCATTGGCGATATGGCCTCTACGGAAATCATCACGGGTACGGGTGTCGACCACTACCGCATCTTCTTTATTAATCAAGCGAGTAGCTTCACCGCGGGCGATCTCTTTGACCTTGGAGAAACGGCTCTTGAAGGTCATGACGATCACGGCAGCCAGCAGACCGACCCAGGCCAGACTAAGTATGGGGTGCCGGCTAACAAATTGCATAATTTCTTGCAGCATGGGGTGTAACAACTCCCGTCAGTTAAGGGAAAAATAAGTCAAGGTTTCAGAGTATACCTGCCGAATGCGTCAAATACAGCCAATAAGCAAATGGGAATGCAGAAACTGCGGAGTGCACTGGAAAATTACCGCCCTGGCAGGGAGAAAGTCGGCGCTGTTCACCCCATATTTGATCTCTTTGGGCTCTTTTTAGTCGGCAACATTGTAGTATCATCGAGTTCGGGAGAGTGAATAGCCATCATTCCAGTGCCAATGGGCTGATGGCTATTCACAACTTAAAACGATCATAAAGAGGTTACTGCAATGTCGAGCACGAAAAAGCCCATGGTACTGGTGATCCTGGACGGCTATGGCCACCGGGAAGAGCAACAGGACAACGCGATCCTGAACGCCAAAACGCCGGTCATGGACCGTCTGTGGCAACAACAGCCACACACCCTGATTGCGGCTTCCGGTCTGGATGTCGGCCTGCCTGATGGCCAGATGGGTAACTCCGAAGTCGGTCACGTGAACCTGGGCGCTGGCCGCATCGTGTATCAGGATCTGACCCGTCTGGATAAAGAAATCCAGGACGGTGACTTCTTCACCAACACCACGTTGACCAACGCCGTCGACAAGGCCGTGAAGGCAGGCAAAGCGGTGCATATCATGGGCCTGATGTCTCCTGGTGGCGTGCACAGCCATGAAGAACACATCCTGGCGATGATCAAGCTGGCCGCGCAGCGCGGTGCCAAAGCCGTTTACCTGCATGCCTTCCTGGATGGCCGCGACACCCCACCGCGCAGTGCTGAAAATTCACTGAAACGTTTCAGTGATGAATTCGCCAAGCTGGGAGCCGGACGCATCGCCACGGTGATTGGCCGTTACTATGCGATGGACCGTGATAACCGTTGGGACCGCGTGCAGCTCGCCTACGATCTGATGACCCAGGCCAAAGGCGAATACACCGCCGATAACGCCGTAGCCGCACTGCAAGCCGCCTACGCTCGTGACGAAAACGACGAGTTCGTGAAACCAACCGTGATCCAGGCAGCCGGCGAAGCCAGCGCCGAGATGAACGACGGTGACGCGCTAATCTTCATGAACTTCCGTGCCGACCGTGCGCGCCAGATCACCCGTGCTTTCGTGAATGCCGATTTCGATGGTTTCCCACGTAGCAAAGTGGTCAAGTTCGGTGATTTTGTGATGTTGACCGAATACGCGGCCGACATCAAAACCGCCTGCGCTTATCCACCAGCCTCTTTGGCCAACACCTTTGGTGAATGGCTGATGAAGCACGACAAAACCCAACTGCGCATCTCGGAAACCGAAAAATACGCCCACGTCACTTTCTTCTATAACGGCGGCGTTGAAGAACCCTTCAAAGGTGAAGATCGTATCCTGATCAACTCACCAAAAGTGGCCACCTACGATTTGCAGCCAGAGATGAGCTCCGCCGAGTTGACCGAAAAGCTGCTGGCAGCCATCCACAGCGGTAAATATGACGCCATCATCTGTAACTACCCGAATGGCGACATGGTTGGCCACACCGGTATCTATGATGCGGCCGTCAAAGCGGTAGAAACGCTGGATAACTGTATTGCGCAGGTCGTTGAAGCGGTTAAAGCCGTTGACGGTCAGCTGCTGGTCACCGCCGACCACGGTAACGCCGAGCAAATGCGCGATCCGGCTACCGGCCAGGCGCACACTGCCCATACCAGCCTGCCAGTGCCGTTGATCTATATCGGTAAAGCAGCGAAAGCGGTAGAAGGTGGCAAACTGTCCGACATTGCTCCAACCATGCTGTCACTGATGGGAATGGAAATCCCGCAAGAGATGACTGGTAAGCCGCTGTTCATCGTGGAATAATCCTTCTCCATGAGGGAGAAGGCGAATTTTGCACTATCAAGGGTAACCCGAAGCGCAAACTCAGGCGGCCAATCGCTGCCTGAACGCTCCGCGCCAAGGAAGTTAACCACAGTCTGCGCCAGCGTGTTTTTCGCTGGCGCATTGCTGTTGCCATTAACCGGCAACGCCGCGGAAGATAACAAGTCCCAACTCAAAGACATTCAACAAAGCATCGCCGAAAAAGAAAAGGCGGTGAAACAGCAACAGCAACAGCGTAGTTCGCTGCAAGATCAGCTCAAACTCCAGGAAAAGACCATCGCGCAAGCCAGCCGTTCGCTGCGTGACACCCAAGGTACGCTCGCGATACTGGGCAAAGACATTTCCGGGCTGAATACTTCCATCGCCAAGCTGCAAAAGCAGCAGTCTACTCAGCAGGAAATCCTCGCCAAACAGCTCGATGCCGCCTTCCGCCAGGGGCAACACAGCGCCTTGCAGTTGGTGCTCAGCGGTGAAGAGAGCCAGCGCAGTGAACGCATGCTGGCCTATTTCGGCTATCTGAATGAAGCCCGTCAGCAGTCCATTGAGCAACTCAAGCAAACCCGAGCACAACTGGCAGAGCAGAAAGTCTCGCTGGTGGCTAAACAGGGTCAGCAGAAATCGTTGCTCGGCGAACAGCAAACCCAGCAGCAAAAGCTGGAGCAGGCGCGTAGCGCCCGTAAAAAAACCCTGACTGCGTTAGAAGCCTCACTGGAAAAAGATCAGCAGCGGCTGGTGGAACTGCGCCAGAACGAAACCCGCCTGCGCGATCAGATTGCCCGTGCCGAACGTGAAGCCCGCGCCCGTGCCGAACGCGAAGCGCGTGAAGCGGCCAAGGTGCGTGAGCAGGTCAAAGTGAAAGAACAACAGGCGAAGAAAACCGGCACCAGCTATAAGCCTAGCGAAGGTGAACGCTCGCTGATGGCGCGAACCGGTGGTTTAGGCCAACCTGCTGGGCAAGCCGTATGGCCGGTACGTGGCCGGATCGAGCATCGTTTTGGCGAACAGCTGCAAGGTGAGTTACGCTGGAAAGGCATGGTGATCTCCGCAGCCGAAGGCAGCGAAGTGAAAGCCATTGCCGATGGTCGCGTGCTGCTGGCCGACTGGCTGCAAGGCTATGGCCTGGTGGTGGTGGTCGAGCACGGCAAAGGTGACATGAGTCTGTATGGTTACAACCAGAGCGCTTTGGTCAGCGTTGGTGCGCAAGTGCGCGCAGGCCAACCTATCGCCCTGGTCGGTACTAGCGGTGGTCAGGGAACGCCATCGCTCTATTTCGAAATCCGTCGCCAGGGTCAGGCCGTTAACCCACAGCCGTGGTTGGGAAGATAGATTTGTACTACACCAAAACGCGTACTGCCCTGTTACTGAGTGCGCTGCTGTTCGCTAGTGCCGCACAGGCTGGCAAGCTCTCTATCGTGATCGATGATGTCGGCTATCGCCCACATGAAGAAAACGCCGTACTGCAAATGCCGACGGCAATCTCCGTTGCGGTACTGCCCAACGCGCCTCACGCCCATCTGATGGCCACCAAAGCCCATAGCCAAGGGCGCGAAGTGCTGATCCACATGCCGATGGCCCCGCTCAGCAAACAACCGCTGGAGCGCGATACCTTACAACCCACCATGAGCAGTGAAGAAGTGCAGCGTATCATCCGTAACGCGGTGAATAACGTGCCTTTTGCGGTGGGGATGAATAACCATATGGGCAGCGCCATGACCTCCAGCCTACCGGGTATGGAAAAGGTCATGCAGGCACTGGAAAGCTACCATCTCTACTTCCTCGACAGCATGACCATCGGTAATAGTCAGGCCACGCGCGCTGCGGCAGGCACCGGTGTGAAGGTGATCAAACGCAAGGTGTTCCTCGACGATACCGCCAACCCGGACGATATCCGCCGTCAGTTTAATCGTGCCGTCGAGCTGGCACGCCGCAACGGATCGGCTATCGCCATCGGCCACCCGCGCCCGGCGACGGTCAAAGTGCTGCAACAAATGCTGGCTACGCTCCCCTCGGACATCGTGCTGGTGAAACCCAGCTCGCTGCTCAACGAGCCACAGCAAAGCGGAAGCGGCTATGTGCCACCTTCCAAGCCAAACAAACCGCAGCCGAAAAATCCGTTTACCGGTGCCATCAAGCAGTGCAAGGTTAAATTGCCGAAGGAAGGCGTGAACGCCAGCCATGCGCTGGGGATCATTGCAGAAAGCGTGGCACAGTCGCCGGTTGTGGTGGTGATCAAACGCCATTGGCAGCACTGGGTGGGTTCAACGCCAACCAAACCGTAACCCATTTTCCCCTCACCCCAACCCTCTCCCACAGGGAGAGGGAGCCAGTTCAGCGTCGTTGGCAGGTAATGTGGCTCTGAGTAGGGGCGCCGCATGCTGCGCCCGTGTTAAAGTCAGGTACAGGCGTCAATATGTGGCACGTAAAGTCCCCTCTCCCTTTGGGAGAGGGGTATCACATCAATCCCAGCTCAGCACCACTTTGCCCGACTGCCCGGAGCGCATGGCGTCAAAGCCCTGCTGGAACTCGTCAATCGAGAAACGGTGGGTGATGATCGGCGTCAGATCCAGACCGGATTGGATCAGGGCCGCCATCTTGTACCAGGTTTCAAACATTTCCCGGCCATAGATCCCTTTGATAAACAGCCCCTTGAAGATCACCTGAGTCCAGTCGATGGACATATCTGAAGGTGGTATCCCCAGCATCGCGATACGGCCGCCGTGGTTCATGGCATTGAGCAACGAACGGAACGCTGGTGGCGCACCAGACATTTCCAGGCCCACGTCAAACCCTTCGGTCATACCCAATTCGGCCATGACGTCCGTCAGGTTTTCCTTGCTAACGTTGACCGCACGGGTCACACCCATCTTGCGTGCCAGCTCCAGTCGATATTCGTTCACGTCAGTGATCACCACGTGGCGTGCGCCAACGTGTTTACATACCGCCGCCGCCATGATGCCAATTGGGCCTGCGCCAGACACCAGCACGTCTTCCCCAACCAGATCGAAGGAGAGCGCGGTGTGAACGGCGTTGCCAAACGGGTCGAAGATCGAGGCCAGCTCGTCCGAAATATTGTCCGGGATTTTGAAGGCGTTAAACGCAGGGATCACCAGGTATTCGGCAAATGAACCTGGGCGGTTGACGCCCACGCCGGTGGTATTGCGGCACAGGTGCGTACGGCCACCACGGCAGTTACGGCAGTGGCCACAGGTGATGTGCCCTTCGCCAGAAACGCGGTCGCCAATGCTGAAGCCTTTGACTTCCTGGCCGATGGCAACCACTTCACCGACATATTCGTGCCCCACTACCATCGGTACCGGAATGGTTTTCTGCGACCATTCGTCCCAGTTATAGATATGCACGTCGGTACCGCAGATCGCGGTTTTGCGGATCTTAATCATGACATCGTTGTGGCCCAGCTCTGGCTGAGGCACATCGGTCATCCAAATACCTTCTTCCGCTTTCAGTTTTGCTAATGCTTTCATTGAATTACCTTATGCAATCACGCCAAGCGTCTTACCGATGCGGATAAACGCCTCAACGGCACGTTCAATCTGCTCTGGTGAGTGATCGGCAGACATCTGGGTGCGGATACGTGCCTGACCTTTCGGCACCACCGGGTAGAAGAAACCAGTAACGTAGATGCCTTCCTTAAGCAGTGCGTTGGCGAAATCCTGCGCCAGTTTTGCTTCACCCAACATCACCGGGATGATGGCGTGATCGGCCCCGGCAAGCGTAAAGCCTGCTGCGGTCATTTTTTCGCGGAACAGACGGGCATTGGCCCACAGGCGATCGCGCAGCGCGTCCCCGTCTGCGAGCAGTTCCAGCACCTTGATCGAGGCCGCGACAATCGCCGGAGCCAGCGAGTTGGAGAACAGATAAGGGCGTGAACGCTGGCGCAACCACTCCACCACCTCTTTCTTGCCTGCGGTATAGCCACCGGAAGCACCGCCAAGCGCCTTACCCAAGGTGCCAGTAATGATATCGACGCGATCCATCACTTCGCAGTATTCATGCGTTCCGCGCCCGTTTGCGCCAACAAAACCCACCGCGTGAGAATCATCGACCATCACCAACGCATCGTATTGGTCAGCCAAATCGCATACGCCCTTCAGGTTGGCAATCACGCCATCCATAGAGAACACCCCGTCGGTGGCGATCATGATGTGCCGTGCACCGTCCGCCTTGGCCTGCTGCAATTGCTCAGCCAACTGGCCCATGTCGTTATTGGCATAACGGTAGCGCTTGGCTTTGCACAGGCGCACGCCATCAATGATCGAAGCATGGTTCAGCGCATCAGAAATAATCGCGTCTTCCGGGCCAAGCAGGGTTTCAAACAAGCCGCCGTTGGCGTCAAAGCAGGAGGAGTAGAGGATCGCGTCTTCCATACCCAGGAAATCAGCCAGCTTTTGTTCCAGCACCTTATGGCTATCTTGCGTACCACAGATAAAACGCACCGACGCCATACCGAAACCATGGCTGTCCATCCCGGCCTTCGCCGCCGCAATCAGCTCTGGATGGTTCGCCAACCCCAGGTAGTTATTGGCGCAGAAATTGATTACCTGGCGGCCATCGGCCACCGAGATATCGGCCTGCTGAGCGGAAGTAATAATGCGCTCATGTTTAAACAGCCCTTCGGCACGAGTGGTAGCAAGCTGTTGTTCCAGTTGCTGGTAAAAAGACGCAGACATTCGGTCATCTCCAGGATAGGGGCATTTTCGGCATATTTTACTGCTTTGTTAACAAACTGACGACAATCTGCCACAGAGAATCTTAAAATTGCAGCAGATATCACGGCAAACCCTCGCTTAGGTCAACTGCACGGGATATTAAGAGCCGTCCCGATGTTCCCAATGGCATGAAATGCTATTATAGGCAGCATATAGGGTGGAGCATTGTGCGCCACCGGGAAGAACACAGGGGTAAACCCAATGATTATCGTCACTGGCGGCGCTGGCATGATTGGCAGCAACATCATCAAGGCACTGAATGAAAACGGATATCGCGATATCCTGGTGGTGGACAACCTGAAAGACGGCACCAAATTCGTTAACCTGGTTGACCTTGATATTGCTGACTATACCGATAAAGAAGACTTTATCGCCAGCATCATGGCCGGTGACGATCTGGGTGAAATCGACGCCATTTTCCATGAAGGTGCCTGCTCTTCCACCACCGAGTGGGACGGCAAGTACATGATGGATAATAACTATCAGTATTCCAAAGACATCCTGCATTACTGTCTGGATCGTCAGATCCCGTTCCTGTATGCCTCTTCTGCCGCCACCTACGGTGGTAGCTCAGATTTTATCGAAGAGCGCCAGTTTGAAAAACCGTTGAACGTTTACGGCTACTCCAAATTCCTGTTTGACCAATACGTGCGCGAGATCCTGCCAGAAGCGGATTCGCAGGTGTGTGGCTTCCGTTACTTCAACGTGTATGGCCCGCGTGAAGGCCATAAAGGCAGCATGGCCAGCGTGGCATTCCACCTGAACACCCAGATCAACCGCGGCGAAAATCCAAAACTGTTCGCCGGTAGCGAAAACTTCAAACGCGACTTTATCTACGTCGGTGACGTAGCAGCGGTCAACCTGTGGTTCTGGCAGAACGGCGTTTCCGGCATCTTCAACTGCGGTACCGGCCGTGCAGAAACCTTCCAGGCCGTGGCCGATGCGGTGGTGGAATATCACCAGTCAGGTGCCGTGGAATACATTGAATTCCCGGAGAAGCTGAAAGGCCGCTACCAGGCTTACACCCAAGCCGACCAAACCAAGCTGCGCGCTGCTGGCTATGACGCACCGTTCAAAACCGTAGCCGAAGGCGTCAAAGAATATATGGCCTGGTTGAATCGTCCCGCTTAAGCGCTGAAGGAACTGAATAACGGTATGAAAATACTGGTCATTGGCCCTTCTTGGGTTGGCGATATGATGATGTCGCAAAGTCTCTACCGCACCCTGAAGGCCGAGCACCCGTCAGCAGAAATCGATGTGATGGCACCTGCCTGGTGCCGTCCCCTGCTGGCGCGGATGCCTGAAGTCAACCAGGCGTTGGCGATGCCGCTAGGCCACGGTGCCCTGGCATTGGGCGAACGCCGCCGTCTTGGCCATGCGCTGCGGGCGAATGGTTATGACCGCGCTTATGTGCTGCCCAACTCATTCAAGTCTGCCCTAGTGCCCTTCTTCGCCAACGTGCCGCAGCGTACCGGCTGGCGCGGCGAGATGCGCTACGGCCTGCTCAACGATATCCGCGTGCTGGATAAAGCGGCATTCCCGCTGATGGTGCAACGCTACGTCGCGCTGGCCTATGACAAGCAGCGGATACAATGCGCCGAAGATCTGCCGCAGCCGATACTCTGGCCGCAGTTGCAGGTCAGTGACGAAGAGATTGCCGAAACCACCTCGGCGTTTAATCTCACCGATCACCGACCCATTATCGGCTTTTGCCCGGGAGCCGAATTCGGCCCAGCCAAACGCTGGCCGCATTACCACTACGCCACCCTGGCGCAGATGCTGATCGACGCTGGCTATCAAATCGCCCTGTTTGGTTCGGCCAAAGATCATGAAGCTGGTGAGCAAATCCGTGCCGCATTGGCGGAGAAGTCGCGCGACTTCTGCTTCAACCTGGCCGGGGAAACCCAGCTCGAGCAGGCGGTGATCCTGTTGGCCTCCTGCCGGGCCGTGGTCAGTAACGATTCCGGCCTGATGCACGTTGCAGCGGCGTTGAACAAACCTCTGATAGCCTTGTACGGCCCAAGCAGCCCGGATTTCACCCCGCCGTTGTCCCATCAGGCCAAGGTGATCCGCCTGATCAGTGGCTACCACAAAGTACGCAAAGGCGATGCCGACCAGGGTTATCACCAGAGCCTGATCGACATCCAGCCACAGCAGGTGTTGGACGCGCTGACGCCGTTACTAGCCGCCAGCGAGGAATAATCATGCAGGTGCTGATCGTAAAAACCTCTTCGATGGGGGATGTGCTCCATACGCTGCCGGCTTTGACCGACGCGATGCAGGCCATCCCCGGTATCCGCTTCGATTGGGTAGTGGAAGAAGGGTTCAGCCAGATCCCAACCTGGCATCCGGCAGTGGATCGCGTGATCCCGGTGGCCATTCGCCGCTGGCGCAAAAACTGGTTTGGCAGCGAAGCGCGCCAACAGCGCTGCGACTTCAAACGTCAGGTGCAGGAACGCAATTATGACATCGTGATCGATGCTCAGGGCCTGATCAAGAGCGCGGCGCTAGTGACCCGTATCGCGCACGGCAGCAAGCACGGCCTGGACTGCAAAAGCGTCCGTGAGCCTTTTGCCAGCTGGTTCTATAATCATCGCCATGAGATCGACAAGCAGCAGCATGCGGTAGAACGTATACGTGAGCTGTTTGCCAAAAGCCTGGGATATGAAAAACCGCAGAGCACGGGTGACTACGCGATTGCCGCGCGCTTTCTCAGCCAACCGCCAGCCGATGCCGGGCACTATCTGGTATTTCTGCACGCCACCACGCGGGATGAAAAACACTGGCCGGAGCCAAACTGGCGCGAACTCATTGCATTAATCGCCCCGAGCGGAATGAAAATCAAACTGCCCTGGGGCGCAGAGCACGAACGCCAACGCGCCTTACGGCTGGCGGAAGGATTTGCACACGTCGAGGTGTTGCCAAAACTCAGCCTGCAACAGGTGGCGGAAGTATTGGCCGGAGCAAAGGCCGTGGTATCGGTGGATACCGGGCTGAGTCACCTGACCGCTGCGCTGGATCGCCCTAATATCACCCTGTTCGGCCCGACCGATCCCGGGCTGATTGGCGGCTATGGGCAAAATCAGCACTCGCTGATTTCACCGGAAAAAAGCATGGCCACCCTTACCGCCGACGCCGTTTGGACAGAACTGCAAAAGGTTATCGATTGATGAAAAAGCTGCATATTATCAATTTAGGCAAGATGGGCGGGGTTGAACGCCTGTTCCTGCAATACATCAATGATACCAGCGACGGCAGTAACCAGGTCATTTGCATCAGCGGTGAAGTGGGCGAAGAGATCCGCCAACAGATGCCGAATCAGCCAGTTACCTTTGCCAACCGGCTGTTCAATTCGCTCCCTTTGCGCTGCCCTCAGTTTCTGCGCAAATACCTGCTGCAACGAAAAATCGAACGGGCCAACGCCGACGTGATTATTGTCTGGGATCTGATCCCAGGGCTGGCGGCTAAGCCCAAGCGGGGCAAGCTAGTTTATTACGATCATGGCTGCTCATGGCGCTATGCCAAGAATCACAAGACGTTGCGCTTCTTCGCCATGTTGGACGGCGTGATTTCGGCCTCCCATGCCTCAAAACGGGTGATGGAGCTGCGTTTTAATCTGCCTTGTCCGAACCCGGTGGTGATCAACCGCATCAAAACGCCTGCGGGCATCAATGCGGCACCGAAGTCATTGACCCAACCGATCAGGATTGGGACCGCCTCACGCCTGGTGAGTCTGAAAGGCATCAGCGTTTCTCTGCTGATGATGCAGGAACTACTGCGCCGTGGGCACGACGTTTACCTGGAAATTGCGGGCAAAGGCCCAGATCGGGCAGCATTTGAAGCTCTGGCGGACAAACTTCAACTCGGTGAGCGGGTGGCCTTTAGCGGCTTTCAGGACAACGTGGCGGATTTCTTCAACCGCACACAAATTTATATGAGTACGCCGATCACCGAACCGTTCGGCCTATCCTGCATGGAATCGCTGTATTTTGGCGTACCGGTGATCTTCCCGATGGTCGATGGCCAGCCGGAAGCGGTGAAAGACGGCTACTGCGGCATTGGCTTGACGCCAACGGTGACCATTGAAGAGCACCAGCAGTTAACCGGTATCAAGGTCGATTTCCCGCATGAGGTTTACGACCCAGTCACCGATAGCCTGGTCACGCCGAAGCTGCTGTCGCATATCGACTGTGCGGATGCCGTAGAGAAATTACTGGTAGCGGAAACCTATAACAGTATGAGCCAGCACGCCCGACAGTATCCCGCTCAGCATTTCAGCTATGATCTGTTCAAAAGCGAATTCGATGACAGGCTGCAATCCTTTATTGCCTAACCGTAATGTGAGTCGGAAACCACTCTTCATGTTTAAAGAAACAGCACCGCACCCCGTATTCAGTTATCTGATCTATCTGGGATGTGCCATTGCCTTTTGTACTATTCCGTTTGGCTCCGACACGGGGCGTAACCTGTTTTACGTTGCCAGCTACATCTCCTTTATTGCCGTTTGCCTGCACTTAAGGTACTTCCTGAAAAACAAAAGAAATCTGATCCTGCCGGTGCTGTTCTTCTGCGTGGGCATGGGGACGATTTTCTGGATGAACCATTTCAAGCAGCCTGGCGAATATATCAATATTTACCGCTCGTATATGTCGACCGGGAAGCTGCAAATTGCAACCGCGTTTATTTTGTTGATCGCGTTAAATGAGCGGCTTTGCATGCAGCGCGCCTTTATTGTCGTGGCTTTGGGGTGCGGTTTGGCCGTCAATGGCTATGCGCTGTATCAGGGTCTACAGTTAGATATCCCGCGCGTGGAGCTTAACTTCGACCGTGCCACCGTCGTTGCCTATCTGATGACCGCCATCAGCCTGGTGATGATGAAGGCGATACTGATGCTGCGGACCCGATATCGCATTGCGCTGTATGTGCTTGGCTTCTTACTCACCTTCTCTACCATCATCCTCACCGGGACGCGGGCAGCCATACTGGTGTACCCCGTAGCGATCTGTCTGTCGCTGCTGGCGACCAAAGATCTGGTGACCCGCAAACATAAGATCCAGCTCGTCGCTGCGGTCCCTTTATTACTGTTAGCCTGTGGCTTCGCCTTCAAGGCACAGATAGAGCAACGGATTAACGATTTCAAAGCCAATTTGCAAATGATCGATCAGCCTCAAGTGGATAACTCGATCATTTCCCGCCTGACAATGCAAACCATCGCGATCCGTACCGGGTCAGAGGCCCTGTTGGGGCAATCGGCGGAACAGCGTGGGAAAGAGATCCTCGCTATCGTTGCTCAAGAACCACGCCTGTACGGTGTGATGCCTTATATCAACGTGCATCTGCATAATGAACTGCTGGAAACCTATTCGCTCAAAGGCATTTGGGGAACGCTGTTTTTATTGGCACTCTACATCGGTCTGTTTATCTCCGCATTTAAGCCGTATCGAAATGCGCTGATGCTGGGGGTGACCTTCAGCCTGTTTGTTTATGGGTTAAGCGACGTCATTTTCTTCAGTACGGAAGGCACGGCAATCTTCTGCCTGGCCATCATCACCAGCGTACTGTCGGTGAAAAAACGTCAGGAACCGGCAATATGAGTTCGTCGCCCCTGCTCAGCTTTATCGTGCCGATTTACAACAATGAAGATTTTGTTATCGCCTGCCTGAGCTCGTTGTTCAATCAGATTACCGATGATATTGAAGTGGTGATTATCGATGACGGCTCAAGCGATACTTCTGCGGCCTTGGTGAACCAATTTCTGGCGTCAAGACCGCACCCGCTTAGCAAATTCATTACTCAGGCAAATGGCGGCGTGGCTAACGCCCGTAACGTCGGTTTGCAACACGTCAGCGGGCGCTATGTTGCTTTCCTGGACGGTGATGATCTGCTGAGCAGCGATTACCTGGCAATCCTGCGCCCGCTGTTACTTGCAGGCAGAGATGACCTGATTGATTTCAACTATCAGAAATTCTCTGGCAGCCCGCCAGTACCGTCCGCCAATAGCGAGATACGCTACAGCATTTACGATTTGGAACGGCACGGCCTGGCCAGTCTGAAGCCGCTGTTTGCCCACTCAATGTGGCACGTGTGGAGCCGGGTTTACCGGCGTACTCTGTTGGCTGGAGAAACTTTCGAAAACGGCCGGCGTTATGAAGACGTGATCTTCACCCCGTTCCAATATTTCAAAACCCGGCAAATCGCTCACCTCGACCACCAGCTCTACTTATATCGGGATAATGACCGGGGGATCACTCGTAATATCAAAGCCAAAGATATTGAAGATATGCTGTTCGCCATGCAGAAGATGCTGCGATTCGTCGAGGCTCATCGCGGTGATGAACCTTTACGCCAGTTGGCCGCCTTGATGCTCGCCAACGGATTTTCTGAGGTAAAGGCCATGTCGAAGGCAGTCTACGGCTATTACCGCTATGAGCCAGCAACCCTGAAGATCCTCCGCCAAACGGCTGCGGTATGTAGCAACAGCGACGTGCCTCGCAAGAAGATCTACCAGATGCGTTTCGCACGCGTAGACCACTGCCTGTCGAAAATCCGTTGGTGGCTGAAGAAACGTTAAAACGCACCGGGTAACCGATGCGTTTCTTCCCTCAAGGGTTCAACGGTACGTGAGCGACGATCTCATCATAAACCCGCTGCGGCTGTATCACGCCCACCGGGCCCTCCGCCTCTAATGGCATCGTGTAACCCGTGCGTGACTGATGAATAATGCGGTGCAGGTCGTGATCCTGGATCGGCCCGGTTGAGCGGGGATCGGCGGTGACAAACAGGCTGATGGTCTTGGTTTTCAAGGCCACCGCCAGATGGAGCGGCCCGGTGTCTCCGGTCACCAGCACATCGAGGCTGCTAATCAGCGTCAGCGCCCCTTGCAACCCTGTCTTGCCGATCTGGTTATCAACGCAGGCTTGAGTGTTGGCATTGATCAGCCGCTGGAACTGCTGGGCTTTCCCCTCTTCCATCGGTGCACCAATCAATACGAAACGCATATTGTCATAGCGAGCAACCAGCATATCCGCCAGTTTGGCAAAGTGCCCTACCGGCCAGCAGCGCGATTCTGTCGAAGCGCCGAGCTGGAAACCAATGGTGCAGAAATCAGGATTTTTAATGCCTGGCGTATAAGGCGCCGGTATCTCCATGGTCGGATCGTTACTGCGGCAACCCAGAATGGAAACCAGCTCCAGCTTACGGCGGATAAAGTGGCCGTAATAATGGAACACATAGTTGGTCAGCCAAGGCTCCAGCCCGCAGATACCCGAACTGTAGTTATCCCTGATGACATATTTGGCCCCGGCCATAATGGCGCTGATAATGTCATAGGGCAGATGCGAGTGCATGATCAGCGCCAAATCAGGCTGATGCTCACGCAACGATTTCAACAGCGGCCTCAGGGTCTTTATTTTACTGTTCCAATACACCACGCGATCGTAATAGCGGCCGTTTTCTACCAGCTCCCTATTCTTTTGATGCACGACCAGCGTGATATGCGCATTCGGATAACGTTCACGCATTGCTCTTAACACCGGGGTATTGAACATAAAGTCCCCCAGCGCCGTCGTGGAATAAATCACGATATTCTCGAACTGGAGACGGCTGTCGAAAGTCGCAGGCGGCTGGAAACGGCCGTGCTTTGCCGTGTAGCGCCGCAAGAACCAGTCGGCGGCCTTAATTTTCCATTTTTTCGACATGTTAGTTCACTTTAAGTTGATAGTATTCAGCCAAGGTCATGCCAACCGTGCGCTGTTGCAACCAGGCAAACAGCTGCTCCAAATCGCGATATAACGCCTCAATATCCTGCTCGTTCTTGAACGTCGGGCTGCCTCCCGGCATAAACTCGGAGGAGTGCAGCATAAACTCGACGTAATCGTGCCCCTGCGCCAGAGAGCGCTCAACCACCAGCTTCATCTTGTCCAGATTGTTACCGGCAGGGCGTAGCCAATGTACCGACGGCGAACGCTTTTTACCCCGCAGGCGATCATAGCCTTGCTTAAGCGTATTCATCAGCGCTGAGTGTTTATACTGAATGCTCATCGGCACTTCCAGCAAACGGGAATGGCCGGGTTGGGCAATATTGGCCGGGTCGATAAAGTAGGCCTGTGAAGGGAAATGGCGATAATCGGTGCCACCGTTGCCCTGCGGGTTGCCTGGCGAATATTGCCAGTTAACACGCGGGGTGACGGAACAATCGACCTGATAGCCATACTCCATCAGCAATGAAGCATAAAACTCATTAAACGCCCAGCGCCCAGCACGGTGGCTGAGCATCTTGGTCTGGAAGGTATCTTCCAGCAGCTTGGTCATATGATCGACCTTGGCGCGGATCTGATCGGCCGGATACTCGATCAGGTAGGGCTTATGCCGCCAGTCATCATCGGTAAGCGGCGTCAGCGGCGGGCTGTTCCAGGCGTGCAGGTGCATTCCCACCTCGCCGGTGCCGCGTGCTATCACATCGCGGGCAAATTCGACGTACTGCGCATCCACCGCCATTTCATAGTTGGTCAGATAAACCGGCTTGCAGGCGTATTTTTCACACAGCGCCTGAAAGCGCGGCAAGAAACGCGTGTTCTCGGTCGAAATACGATCGTGGTTCTGCCACAGATTATCGCCTTCGGTATCAATAGTGATAAGAAACGCCGGTTTAGTCATACGTTAAGAGCCTGATAGCCACAGATTTACATTATGTTACGCAGCCCCATTCATCAGGGCAAACGACTTTATCGCCTCGTTTGGACAACATTGAGCCGTAATTGTCACCCTCTGCCATTATTTTTTTGTTCGCAGGCAAGAAAACCGAGCAACAGTAGCCACATGCGATCGGGTCATTTAGAATCAAAGATTGGTTTCCCTGAAAGCGACTCACTATGAACGACGCGCCAGCCCTTGTTTCTGCCACGCCAATACAGCGTATTCTGATCGTCAAGCTGCGCCATCATGGCGATATGCTGCTGACCACGCCGGTCATCAATACGCTGCGGCAGAACTACCCCGACGCCCAGATCGACATCCTGCTGTACAAAGAAACGCAGGAGATGTTGGCGAGCAACCCGGCGCTGTCGCAAATATTTGCCATCGATCGCCAGTGGAAAAAACAGGGCACCAAGGCGCACCTCGGCCATGAACTGCATCTGATCCGCCAGTTGCAAGCGCAACGCTACGATCTGGTGGTCAACCTGGCCGACCAGTGGCGCAGCGCGTTGATTACTCGTCTCACCGGTGCGCGCATCCGCCTGGGGTTCGATTTTCCCAAGCGCCGTGGTTTCTTGTGGCGTCATTGCCACACTCAGTTAGTGCCCGTCGCCGGGCACGAGCATCTGCATACCGTGGAACAGAATCTGTCACTGCTGCAACCACTGGGTTTACCTGGCCTAAGTCAGCAGGTCACCATGAGTTACAGCCCACAAGATTGGCAGACCAGCCACCAGCTTTTGCAACAAAATGGCGTCACCGGTAGCTATATCGTGGTACAACCCACTTCGCGCTGGTTTTTTAAATGCTGGAGCGAAGAAAAAATGGCGGCCACCATCAGCGCATTGCAGGCCGAAGGGCACCAGTTGGTGATCACCTCGGGGCCGGATGCCAAAGAGCAGCATATGGTGGCGCAGATAGTGAAACAGTGCCCACAGCAAGGGGTGGTTTCTCTGGCCGGGAAGTTAACTTTGCGTCAGTTGGCAGCGTTGATCGACCATGCCAAACTGTTTATCGGGGTGGACTCCGTCCCCATGCATATGGCGGCGGCATTACAAACCCCCTGCGTGGCGCTGTTCGGGCCATCCAAACTGGTATTCTGGCGCCCCTGGCAGGTTATCGGCCAGGTGATTTGGGCCGGGGACTACGGCAATCTGCCAGACCCGGATGCCATTGATACCGGTACCGATGAGCGCTACCTGGACCTTATACCTACAGACGTGGTGATTGCAGCCGCGCGGAGCACGCTTGCATGAAAGCATTTCGCCTGGCGATTGTCCGCCAAAAATACCGCCCGGATGGCGGGGCAGAACGTTTCGTTTCCCGCGCCCTGGAGGCGCTGGAGCAACAAGATCTGGATCTGAACGTCATCACCCGCGAATGGCTGGGGGACGCCAATCCTACCTGGCACATCCACCTGTGCAACCCGATGAAGTTCGGCCGCATCAGCCGCGAGCGCGGTTTTGCCGAAGCGGCTCGAGCGTTGTGGCAGAAAGAGAGCTTCGACCTGGTACAAAGCCATGAACGCATCCCCGGCTGTGATATCTATCGCGCGGGTGACGGTGTCCACCGCCGCTGGCTGCTGCAACGGGCACGCCTGTTGCCGGAGTGGCGGCGCAAATGGCTGTTCTCCAACCGCTATCACCGCTATGTGATGTGTGCCGAACGTGCCATGTATGCCGCGCCAGAGCTGAAAGCGGTGATCTGCAACGCCGAGATGATCAAACGCGAAATCATCGCCGATTTCGGCGTACCGGCCGATAAGATTACGGTGATCTACAATGCCATCGACAATCAGAAATTTTTACCGGCGAACGAGCAGCAACGCCAGCAATTGCGGGCGCAATATCAGCTCCCGCAACAGGCACACTGTCTGATCTTTGTCGGTTCAGGCTTTGAACGTAAAGGGCTGGCGGCCGCCATCCGCGCCGTAGCCGCTACCGACAGCTATCTCCTGGTGGTCGGTAAAGACAAAGCAGAAAAGCGTTACCGCTCGCTGGCACAAAAGCTGGGTTGTGGTGACCGGGTGCGCTTCATGGGCGTACAGAAACAGACGTTGCCGTTCTACCAGGCCGCCGATGGCCTGCTGCTGCCAACGTTGTACGATCCGTTCCCCAATGTGATCCTGGAAGCCATGTCATGCGGGCTGCCGGTGATCACCAGCACCACCTGCGGTGGCTCGGAGTTCATCACTCCAGGGCAAAACGGCTTCGTCTGCGATGCTCTGGATGTCAGCGCCCTCACCGACGCTATCCGGGCACTGCCACGACAAGCCTTGGGATCGAGCATGGGAGAGGCTGCGCGGCTGCGCATCATGTCAGCTACGCCAGCACATCTCTCGGAACAGCTCATATCGCTTTATAACCGACTGCTGGACTAACTATGCGCATTCTGATGATTATCGACGGCCTGCCGGGCGGCGGAGCGGAAAAGGTGGTACTGACCCTGTGCCAGGGCATGCAGCAGTTGGGGCATGACGTCAGCCTGATCTCATTGCGGGACGTCTGCAACTACCCAATCCCCACCGGCATTGATTATCAGGTGCTCAGTGACAACTGCCGATCGCCTTGGCGTAAACTGACCGAGCTCGCACGCCGCGCAGCGATGTTGGATCGTGCGGTGACCGCCAACGAGCAGCAGCATGGCCGCTACGATCTGGTGTTTTCCAATCTGCATAAGACCGATCGCATCGTCAGCCACAGCAAAGTGCTGGATAGCAGCCGGCTGTGGTTCTGCATCCACGGCATTCTGTCCACTTCCTACCTTGGCCACCGTACCGGCCTCGATCGCTGGCTGAAGCGCCGTAAGGTGGCAGGCGTCTACCAGCGGCAGAATATCGTTGCCGTCTCGCAAGCGGTGGGTAGCGACCTTCAGCAAAATCTGGGCATTGCACCCAACCGGTTGGCCGTGATCAACAACCCTTTCGATATCGCCGCCATCGAGCAGCAGGCGGCAGAGCCGTGCGAACTGGCAGGCAAAGACTATCTGGTACACGTGGGCCGCTTTCACCCACATAAACGCCACGATCGCCTGCTGAAAGCCTATGCCCTTTCCGGTATCCAGGCCCCGTTGGCGCTGATCGGCACCGGCAATCAGGCGCAAATAGACGAAGTTAAACGCCTCGCCGTTGAGTTGAACATCAGCGATCGCGTACTGTTCCTCGGTTTTCAGGCCAATCCCTATCCGCTGATCAAACATGCCGCGATGCTGGTGCTCAGTTCAGACAGTGAGGGGTTCGGTAATGTGTTGGTAGAGGCGCTGTTGTGCGACACACCAGTGGTCAGCACCCGCTGCCCTGGTGGACCTGAGGAAATTCTGGAAAAAGCCGGTATGAGCCATGCGCTGGCAGAGTTGAATGAAACGTCACTGGCAGAGAAAATGGCAGCAATTTATGCCCAACCGCCGGAGATTAACCACCAGCAACTGCTGAGCTATGGCCTGGAACCTATTTGCCAACAGTATCTGGCGTTAAAAAAATAAACCCAGGCAGGGTTACCCTGCCTGGCTGTTTAATTAATTCAAGGCCTGTATTTCCTGCCACACCTCATCGACGGTAACATCGACGCAATCACCCGACTCGGTTTGCAGGATGCGATATTGCCCGCTCCACGGATGCCAGGACTCCTTATCCGTATCGCCGAAGAATACCACCATGCTTTTATTCAATGCTGCGGCTAAGTGCATCTGCCCACCGTCACTGCACAGCACCCGGTCGCAAAGATCGAAACCGGCCAACAGCTCACGTACCGAGGCCGTTGGATAAAGCGCTACCCGCTCATTCTGGCAACCGGCCAACAGCTGTTCCGCCCGCTTTTGATCGCCGATATCGTCGGGCGTTAACGTCCCCTGCGGCGACCAGAATATCAGCACGCCGGTAGTGGGATCGGCAATCAGGCGGTTGATGATCTCGGCATAGCGCTCAATGGGCCAGCGCCGTTTGGGGCTGCGGCTGCTGATATGCACGGCAAACACCCGCTCAACAGGAGGGAGCAAGCTGTGCAAACGTTGTTGTGCTTGCTGCTGTTCTTCCGGGGTGAGAAAAACCTTCACCGGAGGAATGGCAATGGATCGATCGGTGATGGCAGACAGGTAACTGAAGGTGTGCTCCACCTGATGCTTGCCGTGAAAATCCGCTGCGCGGAAAGGGTGATGAATTTCACTGGTGCCCAGATCCGCACCGATGATATTTTTGACCCCGGCCATTTTTGCCAACCGCAGACTATATTTGCACGGCACCGGATTGGCCAGAATAGCCGCATCAAACTTTATTTTTCTCAGCTGCAAAAATATCATCAGCCGTTCAAAATAGACGCCCAGGGTAGTTTCATTCTTGGCCTTGTGTTTGGCCTTCTTATAAACAAATACCTTGGCAAGATGCGGGTTGTTCTTCACCACATCCTGGCTGACTTTATTGATAAGCAGGTAGAGGTTAGCGTCAGGATAAGCCTTTTTCACCCCTTCAATCAGCGGGGTGGTACAAACGAGATCGCCAATATTGTCGCGGCGGATAATTAAAATATTCTTCATTGCAAACCTATCGGCGACAGCTCTCGCCTGTTGTCCCAACCTGACCACCGAGCCACCAAGCTAGCGCCTTTCCCTTCCGGTTATGGTACTATTCTGGATAACCCATATAAATGAAATTGATAGAATGCTGCTCCGTTTATATCAGGTACTACTCTACCTTATCCAACCCCTGATCTGGCTCCGCTTACTGTTGCGCAGCCGTAAAGCACCAGCCTACCGTAAACGTTGGGCGGAACGCTATGGTTTCTGCGCCGGGAAAGTGGTACCGGGCGGCATTATGCTGCATTCCGTTTCTGTTGGCGAAACCCTGGCGGCTATCCCATTGGTGCGCGCCCTACGCCACCGTTACCCTTATCTGCCGATTACTGTGACCACAATGACGCCAACGGGTTCCGAACGGGTGCAATCCGCTTTCGGCAAAGATGTGCATCATGTCTATCTGCCTTACGATCTGCCCGGTTCCATGCGTCGTTTCCTCGATCAGGTGGATCCCAAGCTGGTGATCATTATGGAAACCGAGCTGTGGCCAAACCTGATTAACGCCCTGCATCAGCGCCAAATCCCGCTGGTGATTGCCAACGCGCGTCTTTCCGCACGCTCGGCGGCTGGTTATAAGAAAACCGGCAATTTTATCCGTGATATCCTGCGCCGCATTACCCTGATCGCTGCGCAAAATCAGGAAGACGGCGAACGCTTTATTGAACTGGGCCTGAAGCGCTCACAGTTGACCGTTACCGGCAGCCTGAAGTTCGATATCTCCGTGACGCCAGAGCTGGCTGCCAGAGCCGTTACGCTGCGCCGCCAATGGGCACCGCGCCGCCAGGTGTGGATCGCCACCAGTACCCATGAAGGTGAAGAAACCATTCTGCTGGAAGCGCACCGCCGATTGCTGGAGAAACATCCTGACCTGTTGCTGATCCTGGTACCACGCCACCCGGAACGCTTCCCAACCGCCAAAGAACTGACACAAAAAGCAGGCTTCAGCTACACAACTCGCAGCAGCGGCGAAATTCCTTCCGGCAGCACGCAAGTGGTGATTGGCGATACCATGGGTGAGCTGATGCTGCTGTACGGCATTGCCGATCTGGCCTTTGTCGGCGGCAGCCTGGTTGAGCGCGGTGGTCATAACCCACTGGAGGCGGCCGCTCATGCCATTCCGGTGTTGATGGGACCACATACGTTCAACTTCAAAGATATCTGCGCCAAACTCTCCGAAGCAGGCGGGATGATCACCATCAGCGACGTCGACTCATTGGTGAAAGAAATTGAAACGCTGCTGACCGATGAAGATTATCGCCGCTATTACGGCCGCCACGCGGTCGAAGTGCTGTACCAGAACCAGGGGGCGTTGCAACGCCTGCTACAGCTGCTGGAGCCACACCTGCCGCCACGGAGCCACTGAATGAGCCACCGTAACAGTCTGTCGGTAGTGATGATCGCCAAAAACGAAGCCGAGTTGCTGACCGAGTGCCTGCAATCGGTCGCCTGGGCCGATGAAATCATCGTGCTCGACTCCGGCAGCAGCGACGGCTCCGTCGCGTTGGCCGAAAGCTTGGGCGCCAAGGTTTATACCCACACCGACTGGCAAGGCTTCGGCAAACAACGCCAGAAAGCGCAAAGCTACGCCACTCAGGATTACGTTTTGATGATCGACGCCGACGAGCGCGTCACGCCAGAATTGCGTCATTCCATCGAACAGGTGCTAGCTAACGCCGACGACAACGTCGTCTACAGCCTGGGCCGCCGTAACCTGTTTCTAGGCCGCTTTATGCGCCACAGCGGCTGGTATCCCGACCGGGTCAACCGGCTGTATGCCAATCAGTGCTATCGCTACAACGACGATCTGGTCCATGAATCCCTCAACACCCATGGTGCCAAAGTCGTCCCGCTATCAGGCGATCTGCTGCACCTGACCTGCCGTGACTTTTTTGCCTTCCAGCGCAAACAGCTGCATTATGCCGAGCAGTGGGCCATCCAACGCCACCAGGCCGGCAAGCGCTGCGGTTATCTGTCGATCCTCACCCACACGCTGGGTGCATTCTGCAAAACCTGGCTGCTGCGGGCCGGCTTCCTCGACGGCAAACAGGGCTTGCTGTTGGCCGTGGTCAACGCGCAATATACTTTCAATAAATATGCCGCACTGTGGGCATTCGGCCGCAACTATTCAGGGAAGTAAATCATGAGCAGCAAAGCCATCTACCCAGGCACCTTCGATCCAATGACTAACGGCCATCTGGATCTGGTCACCCGCGCCTCACTGATGTTTGATCACGTGATCCTGGCCATTGCCGCCAGTTCGAGCAAAAAGCCGCTGTTTACGCTGGAAGAACGCGTTGCCTTGGCCACACAGGTAACCGCTCATCTGGATAACGTCGAAGTGTTGGGGTTCAGCGAATTGATGGCGCACTTTGCCGCCCATCAGAACGCCAATATTCTGATACGCGGCCTGCGTGCGGTGTCCGACTTTGAATATGAATTGCAGTTGGCGAACATGAACCGCCATCTGATGCCAACACTGGAAAGCGTGTTTCTGATGCCTTCCGAGCAGTGGTCATTTATCTCTTCCTCGCTGGTGAAGGAAGTGGCACGCCATGGCGGCGACATCGCTCCCTTCTTGCCGGATGTCGTCACCAAAGCGCTGATGGAAAAGCTCGCCGCACAGTAATCAATGCTGGCAGCGGCGGCAGAAGAAGGTGCTGCGCTGCCCGTGTTTGGCGCTCTCGATCGGAGTGCCGCACACACGGCAAGGTTCACCTGCCCGGCCATACACCTGCAACTCCTGCGCAAAATACCCCGGCTTACCGTCCGACTGTAGGAAATCACGCAGCGTGGTTCCCCCTTGTTCAATCGAACGTAGCAGCACCGCCTTGATAGTTTCTGCCAACAGATCCGCTTGCGCCTTGGTCAAGGATCCCGCCTGACGATCCGGCAGGATCCCGGCGGTAAACAGCGATTCACTGGCATAGATATTCCCCACGCCAACCACCAGCTTGTTATCCATCAGCCAAGGCTTGATCAGCGTGCGTTTATTGCGGGACTTCTCGTACAGGTAGGTGCCATTGAACTCTTCACCCAAGGGCTCAGGGCCAAGATGAGCCAACACGTTGCTGGTAGAGAGGTCGTCACACCACAGCCAGGCACCAAAACGGCGCGGGTCGGTATAACGCAGGATAAAGCCGTTGCTCATCACCAGATCGACATGGTCATGCTTACCCGCTTCGGTTTCCTCTGCCAGCATGCGCAAACTGCCGGACATCCCCAGATGCACGATAATCCAGCCACGATCCAGCTCTATCAACAGATACTTGGCGCGGCGCTGTACGCTGCGCACTGGCCGATCGCTCAATGCCAGGATCTGCTCGGAGACCGGCCAACGCAGGCGGGCATTACGTACCACCGCATACTGGATGTTATGGCCAACCAGGTAAGGCTCAATACCGCGGCGGCTGGTTTCGACTTCTGGTAATTCAGGCATCTCAGGCTCCCTCTCTGCGTTATCTGCGTTTTATACCTAAAAAAAAACCCGCACGAGGCGGGTTTTTATTAATCCACTAAAATTATTTAATTTTAGCTTCTTTGTAGATCACGTGTTGACGGACAACTGGATCGAATTTCTTCAGTTCCAATTTTTCCGGCTTAGTACGCTTGTTCTTCGTGGTGGTATAGAAGTGACCAGTACCAGCAGAAGAAACCAGCTTGATCTTCTCGCGAACACCTTTAGCCATGATGCAGTTCCTTAATACTTCTCACCACGGGCACGCAGATCGGCCAAGACCGTCTCAATACCCTTCTTATCGATAACACGCATACCTTTAGCAGATACACGCAGAGTTACAAAGCGCTTCTCAGCCTCAACCCAAAAACGGTGTGAGTGCAGGTTAGGCAGAAAACGGCGTTTGGTCGCGTTCATTGCGTGGGAACGGTTGTTACCGCTCACCGGGCGCTTGCCAGTAACTTGGCAGACTCGTGACATGTCTTATTCTCCAAAAATCAAATCAGCTCGAGCTTCGTATAGGGTATGGCCGCCTCGTCAGGCTTTTAGAGCCCATCTCAGCAAACTTCATACTGAGGAGACTCTCGTCATCAGGTCAGAAACCTCACATCAGGTTGGAAACCTGCTGAGATAGGCTCTTAACGCCAAACCCAAGATTCTCAAAGGTGGCGTAGTATACGCTCTGAAGCGTAAGTGCTCAAGTCCCGAACAGCTAAAGATCCCTCAAGGATCGCGAAAAAGTTGCTTATAGCCATCCGCGCTCGGCAAAAGAGACGCATTCACCCCGGCCTATCACCAAGTGATCGAGCACTCGGATCTCCAATAATCGGCAGGCATTAACCACTTGCTCGGTTATCAGACGGTCGGCGTGACTGGGTTCAGCCTTACCCGAAGGGTGATTATGCGCCAGAATGAGGGCTGCTGCATTAGCCTTCAACGCCGCACGCACAATTTCTCTTGGGTGGACAACGACGCTGTTGATGGTACCAGCAAACATCTCCTGATGGCGAATAACCCGGTGCTGATTGTCTAAAAACAATACTAAAAATACCTCCCGCTCGTGGTGAGTCAGCAAACTGTGCAGGTAATGCTGGGTAATTTTCGGATTCAGCAGCGCATTTTCCAGCAAATGGGGGCCGGAAAACAGCCGGAAAGCCAATTCGGAAATTGCCTGCAATTGCGCATAGGTAGCTATCCCCAACCCTTTCTGGCTGCGAAATTGTTCGTAGTCCGCCGAAATCAGGTGATACAGCGAACCAAAGTGCGCCAGCAGTTGTTCCGCCCGTTGCGAGACGTGAACCCCAGGTAAGCCGGTGCGCAAGAAGATTGCCAACAGCTCCATATCGGAGAGGGCTGCCGCCCCATCACGCATCAATTTCTCCCTGGGTGCCAACGCCCCAGGCCATAACGACATATCCTGACCGCTCATTGCCACCTCCCTGCCAACCCAAAGCATGTCACGAGGGATTTCATCGCGCGACAGGTGATTGATAATATTGCGAAGTGTTACGAAAACTGGCATGTAACTGGCTGCATACACAGCAGAATCGCTCAACCTGGCAGCGGTTATGCTAAAATGTCCGCCTCTTTCGGTTTTCAATCGGACAATCATGATGACGGGACTTTCCGGCAAACATATTGTGCTTGGCATCAGTGGCGGCATTGCTGCTTACAAATGCCCTGAGCTGGTACGCCGCCTGCGCGACAGGGGCGCCGAGGTAAGAGTGGTAATGACCAGTGCGGCAAAAGCCTTCATTACCCCACTGACGCTACAGGCCGTTTCCGGCTATCCGGTTTTCGACGATCTACTGGATCCCGCGGCAGAAGCCGCCATGGGCCATATCGAATTGGGTAAATGGGCCGATTTGGTGATCCTGGCTCCGGCCACCGCCGATCTGCTGGCCCGCGTTGCCGCCGGCATGGCCAACGATCTGCTGACCACGGTCTGCCTGGCCACTGCTGCCCCGATCGCGGCGGCACCGGCCATGAACCAACAGATGTACCGCGCTGCCGCCACCCAGGCCAACCTACAGACCCTGCAAGGGCGTGGTTTGCTGCTGTGGGGGCCAGACAGCGGTAGCCAGGCCTGTGGCGATATCGGGCCGGGGCGTATGCTGGATCCGTTGGCCATCGTTGAACTGGCTAACGCCCATTTCTCCGCACCACAGGATCTGCAACATTTAAAGATTATGATCACCGCGGGCCCCACCCGCGAGGCGCTGGATCCGGTGCGCTTCATCAGCAACCACAGCTCCGGCAAGATGGGTTTTGCTATCGCCCAGGCCGCCGCCGCTCGCGGTGCGCAAGTCACGTTGGTCGCCGGGCCGGTCAATCTGCCTACGCCAGCTTGGGTAACCCGTATCGATGTCGTCAGCGCGCTGGAAATGGAGCAAGCCGTGCAGCAACAGGCCGCACAGCAGAGCATCTTTATCGGCTGCGCCGCCGTAGCGGATTACCGGGCAGAACAGATTGCCGATGAGAAAATCAAAAAGCAGGGTGATGAAATCATCCTCAAGATGGTGAAGAATCCTGATATTGTCGCTGGCGTTGCCGCGATGAGCAAAAATCGTCCCTTTGTCGTCGGGTTTGCTGCCGAAACCCAGAATGTGGAAGAATACGCACGACAAAAACTCCTGCGTAAAAAACTGGATTTAATCTGCGCTAACGATGTATCGCTTGCAGAGCACGGTTTTAACAGTGATACCAATGCCCTGCATCTTTTTTGGCAGGATGGAGAAAAGCGCCTGCCGCATAGCGATAAGGCACTCCTTGGCCAACGTTTACTAGACGAGATAGTCAGCCGTTATGATGAAAAAAATCGATGTTAAGATCCTTGACCCACGTATCGGTCAAGACTTCCCATTGCCGACCTATGCCACCCCAGGCTCTGCCGGTCTTGATCTGCGCGCCTGTCTGGACAGCGCGGTTGAACTGGCACCAGGTGAAACCACCCTGCTGCCTACCGGCCTGGCTATTCATATCGCCGATACCGGTCTTGCCGCAGTGATCCTGCCGCGTTCCGGTTTGGGCCATAAGCACGGCGTCGTGCTGGGCAACCTGGTTGGCCTGATCGATTCCGATTATCAGGGCCAACTGATGGTATCCGTATGGAACCGCAGCCAGAAATCCTTCACTATCGAGCCGGGTGAACGCATCGCACAGATGGTGTTTGTGCCAGTGGTGCAAGCCGAGTTTAATCTGGTGGAAGAGTTCGATAGCAGCGAACGTGGCACCGGTGGTTTCGGCCACTCTGGCCGCCAATAGGTTTTGTTCGCGCCTGAAACCGTGCCGCTTGCAATACGGCACGGCTAATCTGGCAATTGAGAGTACCGCACGGAGAATAATGGTCTGTACGACCATAAACCCAAGCACTGCACAAAAAGCGATCATATAAGCCGCACAGAGTTTGCTCTGCAACGGCCGGTGCGTGGGTTTTCGCAAATCTATACCCGAAGAGATTGAGGGGATAAGCCGTTTTAGCAAGGGTCTAATCAAACATGGCAGAAAAAGAAGTTACCAAAAGGAACCGGCGTGAGGAGATATTGCAGGCGTTAGCCCAGATGCTGGAATCCAGCGACGGCAGCCAGCGCATTACCACAGCCAAGCTTGCCGCCAACGTTGGTGTCTCTGAGGCTGCCCTTTATCGGCATTTCCCCAGCAAGACACGGATGTTCGACAGCCTGATCGAGTTTATTGAAGACAGTCTGATAACGCGCATCAACCTGATCTTGCAGGATGAAAAAGAGACCTTTAGCCGCCTGCGCCTGATTGTCTTGTTGATTCTAGGGTTTGCAGAACGCAACCCAGGCCTGACCAGAATTATGACCGGGCACGCGCTGATGTTTGAGCAAGATCGCCTGCAAGGCAGGATCAACCAATTGTTCGAGCGCATCGAAGCGCAACTGCGTCAGGTGCTAAAGGAACGTAAGCTGCGGGAAGGAAAGGGCTTTATCGTCGATGAGACCTTGCTGGCAAGCCAGATCCTGGCCTTCTGTGAAGGGATGCTGTCGCGCTATATTCGCTCCGAATTCCGCTACCGTCCAACGCAGGATTTTGATGCCCGTTGGCCATTGCTGGCCGCACAGCTGCAGTAACAAAGGATTGAATCGGTAGTACTCCATAGCCGTTTATACCCTATGGATTTCGAGTTGGCCGCTCTTGCGCATCCCTGCGCTCGCGGCATTTGTACATCCATGTACATCACAGCTAGGCGACAAGCTTACTCATCCCCAGGAGCTTACTTTTGGGTAAGTGACTGGGGTGAGTAAGTGCAGGTAACAACGCTGCAGCTTGAAAGACGACGGGTATAACCGGGCTAAACCCGGCGTTATTACTTAAACCCCGTACTGCTCGCGATACGCCCGCACGGCTACCAGGCTTTCGGCCATTTCCGGCTGCTCTTCCAGGTAAGCAATCAATTCCTTGAGCGTAATAATCGAGATCACTTTACAGTGATAATCGCGCTCAACCTCCTGGATGGCGGAAACTTCGGCACGGCCACGCTCCTGACGATCGAGAGAAATCAGCACCCCGGCCAAGCTGGCGTTATGGGCGCTGATAATTTCCATCGATTCACGGATGGCCGTCCCTGCGGTGATCACGTCATCCACCAGCATCACACGACCTTGCAGCGGGCTACCTACCAGCGTGCCGCCTTCGCCATGCTCCTTGGCTTCTTTACGGTTAAAGCAATAAGGCACGTCGCGATTGTGATGTTCCGCCAACGCTACTGCGGTGGTGGTCGCGATCGGGATACCTTTGTAGGCAGGGCCAAACAGCAGATCGAACTCAATACCGGAATCCACCAGCGCTTCGGCATAAAAACGCCCTAACAGCGCCAGATCACGCCCGGTATTAAACAGGCCGGCATTGAAGAAATAGGGGCTGGTACGGCCGGATTTCAGGGTGAACTCGCCGAATTTCAATACCTGCTTGCTGAGCGCAAACTCGATAAACTGGCGCTGGTAGGCTTTCATTACTGCTTCTCCTAGTTTGGTCGGTAGTACCGGTTCTATTGCCGCCCGATGGCCGGGCATAAAAAAGGCGACTGCTTAGTCGCCTTTAAAAATCAGTCTGCCAGCGCCGTTTTCTGCGCCTGGAAGATGGTTTCGATGCCCCCTCGGGCCAGCGCCAATAGCGCCAATAGCTCATCATGGCTGAACGGCTCACCCTCGGCGGTGCCCTGCACCTCGATCATGCGGCCATCTTCCATCATCACTACGTTCATATCGGTTTCTGCTGCGGAATCTTCCACATATTCCAGATCGCACAGCGCTTCACCGCCAACGATACCCACCGATACCGCTGCCACCAAACCTTTCATCGGGTTGGCTTTCAGTTTACCCGCGGCTACCAGCGCATTCAGCGCATCGGCCAGCGCCACGCAGGCACCGGAGATAGAAGCGGTGCGGGTACCACCGTCGGCTTGCAGCACATCGCAGTCCAGGGTGATGGTGAACTCGCCGAGCTTTTTCAGATCCACTGCGGCACGCAGTGAACGAGCGATCAGACGCTGGATCTCCAGAGTACGACCACCCTGCTTGCCTTTGGCCGCTTCGCGGGCATTACGGCTGTGGGTAGAACGCGGTAACATGCCGTATTCTGCGGTGATCCACCCTTGTCCCTGGCCTTTCAAGAAGCGCGGCACGCCCTCTTCTACCGTGGCGGTGCACAAAACTTTGGTATCGCCAAACTCAACCAGCACTGAACCTTCAGCGTGTTTCGTGTAGTGACGGGTCAGTGTCAGGGGGCGAACTTGTTGTGGTGCTCTGCCTGCAGGACGCATGGGCTCTCTCCGGCTTCTTATTAACGTTTGGCTGCGCATTATACGGGCTTCGTGACGTTATGCCTATCCTGCCCGCAGGTGCAACGCTATAATCGTTCCATCTTTTCCTATTTACGGGTACGCACAATGATCCGCAGCATGACCGCCTACGCCCGGCGTGAAATCAAGGGTGAATGGGGCAGCGCAGCTTGGGAGCTGCGTTCCGTTAACCAACGCTACTTAGAAACCTACATCCGCCTGCCTGAGCAGTTCCGCAGCCTTGAACCGGTGATCCGCGAGCGTATCCGTGGGCGCCTGACGCGCGGCAAAGTGGAGTGCAACCTGCGCTTTGAGCTCGACCCAAGCGCGCAAAGCTCGATGATCCTGAACGAAAAACTGGCCAAACAGCTGGTTGAAGCCGCCAACTGGGTCAAAATGCAGAGTGACGAAGGTGAAATCGATCCGATCGATGTCCTGCGCTGGCCGGGCGTGATGTCCGCTCAGGAACAGGATCTGGATGTCATCAGCAACGAGCTGATGCTGGCGCTGGAAGGCGCGCTGGATGATTTCATCGTCGCACGCGAAAGCGAAGGCACCGCACTGAAAGCTCTGATCGAGCAACGCCTCGACGGCGTGAGCGCCGAAGTGGTCAAAGTACGCGCCCAAATGCCTAATATTCTTCAATGGCAGCGCGAGCGGCTGGTCAGCAAGCTGGAAGAAGCACAGGTGCAGTTGGAAAACACGCGCCTGGAGCAGGAGCTGGTGCTGATGGCGCAACGTATCGATGTTGCCGAAGAGTTGGATCGCCTGGAAGCCCACGTCAAAGAGACGCACAACATCCTGAAGAAGAAAGAAGCCGTTGGCCGTCGCCTCGACTTTATGATGCAGGAATTCAACCGCGAATCGAATACGCTGGCGTCCAAGTCAATCAATGCCGAAGTGACCACCTCAGCGATTGAGCTGAAGGTGCTGATTGAGCAGATGCGCGAGCAGATCCAGAATATCGAGTAAGTATTCAGGAAGAATCAAGACGCTGCAAAAAACCAGAAGGCCCGCATAACAGCGGGCTTTTTTGTTGTCAGGAGCTAGCATAAGGAATCAAGAAAGCGCATCATTACCGTGTACCCAAAGGTGTACCCATTGCGATTGAGATAAGGCTGTTTGGGTACACCCCTACATTCAATACTTAGGGCTTCACAATGCCAAAGCTTACCGACATGCAGATCCGGGCATGGATAAAGGCCGGAGAACGGTTTGAGGGCCGCGCAGACGGCGGAGGGCTTTACCTGCGTTTCAGGGAGGCCGACAAAAGCCCGTCATGGCGATTCAGATACAAGCTGGCCGGGAAATCACGCGTAATGCTGATTGGCTCCTACGCTGAGTTGTCTCTATCCAAAGCCAGAGATACAGTCAAAGAACTTTCTGCCCGCGTAGCATTGGGTTATGACGTGTCCGGGGAGAAACAGGAACGCAAAGCCGAAGCGCTGGAGAAGATGGAGCATGAGAAACATGCGCTGCGAGTATCAGCGCTGGTCGCCGAATACTTTGAGCGCCAGATCCTCCCACGCTGGAAACACCCCGACATTTTGCGCCGCCGCATCGACAAGGATATTAACCCGCACATTGGTAGCATGAAGGTGGAGGACGTTAAACCGCGCCACATTGACGACATGCTAAAAGCTATCGTTGATCGTGGAGCACCGACCATAGCAACCGACGTTTTAAGATGGACGCGCCGCATATTCGATTACGGCATCAAGCGCCATGCACTGGAGATTAACCCCTGCTCAGCCTTTGAGGTTTCCGACGCTGGCGGGAAAGAGACAGCACGGGATAGGTGGCTAACCCGTGACGAACTGATACGGGTATTCCAGGCTATGCGAACCGCCAAGGGGTTCAGCAGACAAAACGAACTCACGTTCAAGCTATTACTGGCCTTGTGTGTGCGCAAGATGGAGCTATGCGCCGCACGGTGGGAGGAATTCGACTTAGACGGGGCCATCTGGCACCTACCAGAGGAACGCAGCAAGAACGGCGATGCTATCGACATCCCATTACCGCCACCAGCGGTTGAATGGCTGAGAGAGCTTCACACGTTCTCATGTAATAGCGCATGGTTACTACCAGCCAGAAAAATGCAAAATAGAATGATCCCCCACATACAGGAAAGCACCCTACCCGTGGCTCTGGCAAAGGTACGCGCAGAAATGCCGGATGTGCCGAACTACACCATTCACGACTTCCGGCGCACGGCACGCACGCACCTTGCAGCTTTAGGGATTGATCCGGTTGTTGCTGAACGCTGCCTGAATCACCGCATAAGGGGCGTAGAGGGCATCTACAACCGGCATCAATACTTTGACGAGCGTAAAGCAGCACTGGCGCAGTGGGCGGCGTTGCTGGTGGCCTTGGAGCGTGGTGAGGAATACAACGTTACACCCTTTAGAAAAGTGATATCTGGAGGTAATGGTGAGTAAACAACACCCAGCCGTAGATTATGTAAACTCTGTTAATCATAGGATTATTGATGCTGCAGAAGAGTTGTCTAAAAATTCTATTTTCTTAATCGTGGAAGATGAGGATGGCGATCTAGGTTTTTTGGTGAGCCAATTTTCAATTATGGATTTTAGACAATGGAATCCATCTAAGAAATTTTATACTCGCTCAGAAATCCCACTAGATAGGATTAATAGCGCAATTAAATTCATGTCAGAGTCTGGGGTTGATGGCCTAGAATCAAATAATATCTATAATAAAGAACAACATAAAAATGTCACGGAAGATGACCTGCATTTCAAACTAAAAGAATCAAGAGAGCTAGTATTATCATCTTGCATTATGCACTTTTTAGGATTTGATGATATCGCTAGATCCATACTGAAAACCACTTTCTTTAATGAGCAAATGCTGCTTGGTCAACTAAAGTTTATTTATTATGGAAACTCCGTAATTACAAATTACAAGCAATCAAAAATATCATCAAAGCCAAGAAATCCCCACTACGCGGAGGCGCTGCGCATAGCTACTTTAACTTGGGAAAAATATCCCGGGGCTAGCAAAAAAGCGATGTGTGAAAACCTTCAAAAACACTTTAACGGACGGGTAAGCATTGACAGTCTTGATGCGTGGATAAAAAAACAGAAAATCCAGCCGCCTAAGCCTAAAACTTACACCGGTTTCTCTCTTGTGTTCTCTTAGGTAGGGGGCATAACCGGCTATTCCCCCCGTATAACCGGTTATGCCATCTACTAACAAGTATATTTTCAGCATTTAATCCGATTTGAAAGTTTCATGACCTATCAAGTCGGAGCATAAGAAATCATGACCAAGCATCAAGTACCCCAGCAACAATTCCCACTAAGCGGAAACGCCAGAATCAAGAGCGTTGCTGCTTTTCTCGCTATCAGTGAAGCCACCGTATGGCGCAAAGTGAAACAACCAGGTTTCCCACAACCAACCAAACTCTCAGAGCGTGTAACTGTTTTTGATGCTGCAGAGATCCGTCAATGGATGGCGCAACGAGTTGCCGAACGCCTAGGGGCCGACCATGCATAGCCAATTTTCCAGTCAGAAAAAAGTATTTCCCCTGGATGGCATCCGTTGCCGTGCAGCTGGTGGATCGGCCCCAATAAAAAAAGGCGAGGATTGCGCCCCCGCCCTTTGGTATCACCTGAACAAAACTCAACTTTCTGGCGTTTCCGGCTTTGCTTTTCGGCGTTGTAGTTCTTCACGCGCCACGCTGACCAGTCGGTTTATTTCCTCGCTGGCAGCAACGCCAATCGCTTCGACTTGTTCCAGCGCATCGAGCGACGAAAGAAGGGGGTTTTCTGTCGCGCCGTCTGTCTGGCGTCGAATTACCTCTCCTTGCATGGCTGCGACAATAAACCCTGCTGTGGATTCTCCGTCACGTTTTAACGTTTCCATATCAGACACCACTTCATGGGGAACTCTGACGGTAAAAAGCTGTGATTTTGCGTTTTTGTTTGCGGCCATTAACAAAACTCCGTTACTTGAGTGTGTTTCAGTATACATAAAAATGAAATACAGAAAAGGCTTGACCTGTGTTTCAGATAAAATTAAAGTGAAACACATGTTATCCACAGGTAGAACACAGCAAGACCACAGAATAGCGAAGCCCGGCAGTGTGGGGACACTAACCGGGCCTCTTACCACCAACGTTAAAGCAGTTAACGAGGTAGCTATGCAAAATCATACCACAGCGCCGCAGCGCTTCACCTTCCTGTTTTTAGCCGTAGTTCGTGCCAATCCACAGGACCGGCCTCACCGCGAACAGGTAACAGCCGCTACCGAGCGCGAAGCCCGTTCTTTTCTGGCTGGCCGCTTTGTCCTGCTGTTCGCTGGCCGTCTGCCAGTACGGGAGGTACGCCATGCGTAACCAGATCCCTCTATGCGATGTAAGTTTGCATGTATCCCCTGAGTTCTCCGGCAGAGTCATGCTGCATATGGAGCAGGGACGCCTTATTTCCGATTTGCGCGTACATGAAAGCTATCACCTGTTAAATCTGGAAGGCTTTATCGAATTGGCACGCCGTGCCGGTTGGCGAGTAGAACCCATAATCGAACCGAACAGCGGGGAATAAAATCATGAAAACAATAAATACCGGATCAACATCCGGGGGCTCCGCTCACCCTGAAATCCGCCCAGGGGATATTTACCGCGATAGCCGAGGCGTTCAAATCACTGTTACGGATTACGGCTACAACCGCGTGACCTATTTACGCGACGGCTATCAAAATCCCTGTATCTGCACGCCTGAGCGGTTCCAGCGTGAATTTAAATGGGTAAGGGGCGAAACGATTACGGAATGGTGCAGTAAAACGCCCGTATCCGAAAAAATAGAAAAGTTGAAAAAGGTTATTCGCGAAAGGAGACAGCACCCGTGATCAACCGTCTGGATTTTATTCGTGAGGTAAAGCGTGCCGCTGATGGCAGTTGGTCAACGTTGCTGCCTTCTTGCGGTGTCACCGTGCCGGGGCGTGGCAAGCATGGTGCCTGCCCAATTTGTGGCGGTACCGATCGCTTTCACTTTATTGATGACCACGGTGGCGGTGAATGGCATTGCCGCCAGTGCGACGAACCAAGCCACGGTGATGGCCTCGATCTGATTGCTCGGGCTCATGGCATTACTGTCATGGCTGCCGCCGAGCTGGTGGCCAACCCTGTGGGGATTTCTTTCCCGGTGGGGGAAAACTTGCAGAATACCACCAACCAAAAGGCGGAGCGGCAGCGCGGGGAACTGGAGCGCAAGCAGGCAGAGGCCACCGAACTGGAGCAGAAGCGCCAGCGGTTCAATCGTCGCTATACAGCATTATGCAACAGCGCAGCGATGGGGAGATCGGCCTATCTTGCGGCCAAAGGGCTCACTGGCTTCACCTTCCCCATTCTGCCTGATGGCCGGTTACTGTTGGAATTGACCGACGAAAGTGGCGCAGTGACGGCGGCGCAAACTATTACGCCAACCGGTGAAAAGCGGCAAGTGACGGACGGGGTCAAGCGTGGCGCATTTCATGCCCTACCGGTGGCGATCGAGCAATCGTCAGTGGTCATCATTGCCGAAGGTCTGGCAACCGCCCTCACTGCTCACCTGATGCGCCCTGATGCGTTGGCCGTGGTTGCCATAGATGCCGGTAACCTGCCTACCGTGGCCGCAACCCTGCGCCGCAGGTATCCCGATGCACAGATTATCATTGCGGCAGATAACGACTGGCATGCGCCGGGGGAGCTGGACGAACACGGCAAACCCAAGGTGAACACCGGCAAGATTGCGGCGGAGAAAACCGCGCAGGCCGTTTCTGGCTGGGTGTCTTTGCCACCGACAGAGCATAAAGCCGACTGGGATGACTACCGCCAGCAGAACGGCACAGAGGCCGCAGCGCTGGCATTTAAAGATTCGCTCTATCAACCCAAAGCCGCGGGAGAAGAAAAACACGCCGGTAGCCAGCGCGACCCGCTCAAGGCTCACCCTGTCAGCCGAAAAGATGGCGTTTTCTGGATAACGCCAAAGGTGGATAGAGACAGTGGTGAGGTGATCAACTATGAAAGCTGGCTATGTTCCCCCCTTGAGGTGATTGGTACCGGCAGGGACGACAAAGACCAATACCTGATTATCCGCTGGCACCCTGCCGGGGAAAAAATACCGACAACCGCCGCTATCCCGCTGGCCGACATAGGTGAGCGTGAGGGCTGGCGCACGCTGAAAGCAGGCGGCGTGAACGTGACCACGAAAACCGCACTCAGGGCTACCCTGGCCGATTGGATGCAAAATAGCGGCATCCGTGAAATCTGGCGCGTGGCACAGGCTACAGGCTGGCAATGCGGCGCATACATCATGCCGGACGGGGAAATCATCGGTACGCCTGCAAGGCCGGTGCTGTTCAATGGTCGCAGTGCGGCCGCTGCAGGGTACACCGTCAAGGGAACACCAGAGAGCTGGCGTGACTCGGTGGCACGCCTTGCCCGTGGCAACCCTTCCATGATGGCCGGTATCGGTGCGGCACTGGCTGCGCCACTCATTGGGCTGGCTGGTGCTGACGGGTTCGGCATTCACTTCTACGAGCAATCCAGCGCCGGTAAGACCACCACCGCCAATATCGCCAGCAGTCTATACGGCGAACCGGACGCCTTGCGCCTGACGTGGTTCGGTACCGCGCTGGGTATTGCCAACGAAGCCGCCGCGCACAATGACGGCCTGATGCCGCTTGATGAAGTGGGCCAAGGCGCTGATCCAGATAGCGTGGCGAAATCGGCCTACACCCTGTTTAACGGCGTCGGAAAGCTGCAGGGGGCCAAAGAAGGCGGCAACCGTGATTTGAAGCGCTGGCGAACCGTGGCCCTCAGTACCGGGGAAATGGACATTGAAACCTTTATCGCCTCAACAGGCCGCAAGGTGAAGGCGGGCCAGTTGGTGCGCCTGCTGAATATCCCGCTGGAGAAATCGCAGCAACACCACGAAACAGCGAACGGCAAAGCCCACGCTGACGCATTGAAAGACGCCTACCAAAGTCACCACGGGGCCGCTGGGCGTTTCTGGATCAAGTACCTTGCCGACCACCAGCAACAGGCCATTGCCGCCGTCAGAGAGGCAGAAAGCCGCTGGCGTTCGCTGATACCGGCAGACTACGGCGAACAGGTCCACCGTGTTGCTGCACGGTTTGCGGTACTGGAAGCGGCTCTGTTGTTCGGGCGGTCTGTCACTGGCTGGGATGAGCAGGAATGCCGGGACGCAATACAGCACAACTTCAACGCCTGGATCAAAGAGTTCGGTACCGGCAACAAAGAACACCAACAGGCTATTGAGGCTACCGAGGCTTTCCTGAATGCCTACGGACTAAGCCGGTTCGCCCCGCTGCCCTATGACCCGCAGAGCCTGCCTATTCGTGATTTAGCCGGGTACCGCGATAGGGGCAAGCATGATTGTGACGCCATGGTGTTCTACACGTTCCCGGCTGCGTTCGAAAATGAGATAGCGCGAGGGTTCAACCCGAAGCATTTCGCCAAGGCACTGGTAGAGGCCGGGATGCTGACACAGCCAGCCAGCAAGCGAGGATTTCAACGGAAATCACCGCGCATCGAGGGACGTCAAATCAACGTTTACGTGATCCACCACCTGCCCGAGAACGACCAGGCGGAGGATTAATTTTCTCTACATGCGAGAAAAACATGTTGGTTCAGTTAGTTCAGTTGGTTCAATTTGTAAAGATGGTTGTTTTTAAAGGTAATTATTTTTTAGAAGTGCCGCTTTTGAACCAACACTGAACCAACAAATGGGCGTTTTGAACCAACAAAGGGATTTTCCCCTGGCTGGTGGTAGTACCTGACGTAATAAGTAATCAACAAGAGGATTCAATAGTGGATATGCTTTCAGTTTTGTTTTCCCAACAGCGCCGCCGTATCGGTGCGAAAGTCCCCAGCGTGGTTATCTCGGAAAGACACTCCGATACCCTGGAGATTACCGAACATCCGGTGGAAATTGGCGCACCAGTAAGTGACCACGCATTCAAACGGCCGGCAGAGGTCACAATGGAGCTGGGTTTTGCCGGTGGCGGCTCACTGATTGATGGGATCGACACGACCAAGATATTCAATGTCGATACCGGGCTTTCACTCGGCACCAGTCCCGCAGACGTTTACAAGGAGCTGCTTACCCTGCAGGAGAGTTGTGTTCCCTTTGACGTGATCACCGGCAAGCGCACCTACAAAAACATGCTGATCAGAGCGATAGAAGTGACCACCGACAAAACCAGTGAAAACGTACTGATGTGCGCTCTGACGCTGCGTGAGGTCATTATCTCCGAAACGAAGAAGATCAGCGCAGCTGACAAGGCAGATATGCTGATGGGCGTCAGTACTGCGCCAGTGCAGAACACCGGTACCAAAACCCTCGTACCGGTTAAAAACGACAGTCTCTTGCAGAAGATTAAAGGCGGCATTCAGGGACTGCTTGATCACTTCAACGGAGGCGCTCAATGAATATTAGCGAAATACCGTTAGCACCCGTTAACCAGCAATTCAGGATCAGCTTAGGGGAAACAGTCGTCAACATGCGCATTCTGTGGCGCGATGGGGCTGGCTGGATTCTGGATTTAACTGACGAAAATGGCGGCGCTATGGCCTATGGGTTACCACTGGTACCGGGGCGGGATCTGCTCGGCCAGTTTAAGCATCTTGGCATCAATGGAATGCTGGTTATCGCCAGTGATGTCGCCGCAGAAGAATACCCGACGAAAAACAACCTCGGGATCAGCAGCCACTTATATTTTGTTGAGGTGTAAAAATGAGTCAAAATTGGATGCGTCACTTTGAGCTTGTTCTTTCCGACAATGACGGGAAAGGGATCGTGCTGAGTGGGCTAAAGGCTACGTTTGATATCGCATGGAACGATAACAAATGGCCGAGCACCGCCAATGTAAGAGTTTATAACCTGTCGCCGGACACGCAAAACCTCCTGCTGGCGCGTAAGTTTTCGAAGATTAAAATTATAGCGGGGTATGACGGCCTTGCCCCGGACGTGCCAGAAAGCGAAGTTGGCAAAGTGCGGGAAATCTCAGACCATGAGGTAGGCCAGATTAACGGCATGAATTTCGGCCTGATTTATAGTGGTGATATTCGATTCACGGTTTCAGGAAAGGACAACAGCATCGATAGTTGGGTATTTATCCAAGCCTGCGATGGAATGGAGGCATTTGAAAAAGCCTTTATCAGCGCGACTCTGGCAAAAGGCTACACGTTGAAAGATGTTTATAATTTGCTGATCCGCGCACTTGAACCATATGGCATTGTTGGTGGTAGCGTGCCAGATTTCCCAACAACGGTATTTCCTCGGGGTAAGTCGTTCTATGGGAAAGTGCAGGAGTATTTTGATAACCTGGCCGATCAGTGTGGTGCCAAGTGGCAGTTTGCTTATGGTCGTATCGACATGCGCACTAAAGACATGGTGGCGCATGAGGTGTTTGTTCTTAACTCACGCACGGGCCTTATCGGTATGCCACAACAGACCATCGGTGCAGGGGTGAACGTGCAATGCCTTATCAACCCGAACATTAAGCTGAATGGCCTGATTCAGCTCGATCAGGCGTCTGTATATCGAGCCAGCCTGCAAAATCAGGATATCTACAGCGGCGTATTCAATGAGAAAGAGATAGACGGCAACCTTACGCCAATAGGGAAGGTACGGGATGCCGATGGAAATTGGGTTGATGCGCCTCCACAAGCGCAACCGGCCAGCGTGGCCACTGATGGCGTCTATATCGTGCGTTACATCACTTACAAGGGGGATACGCGCGGAACGGAATGGTATATGGAAATGGCTTGTGAGGCCCGTGGGGCGACTGATATGCCATCGAGTTCGTTTCTTCAAAGACAGGATTCATAATGAAAAAGGTTATTTTTCTACTCGGTATTTTTGCTTCCATGGCGAGCTATGGCCAATCAATCACCGCGCATCGTTACAATTGTGGAGGTTTTCGCTTGGAAATAATCGAAAACTCAATGTCTAAAATTAATGGCGAGTTCGTGACATCACAAAAAATTGCGGCGCTAGGAAATGGCGGTATGAAAATGGATATGACCCTGATGCCAGCCAGTGACGGCCATATGTATGGTTTTGAATATGTTCACCCGGACGGAAGCAAAAAACGATGGCTTAACGTTGAGCTTATACGGCGTGACATGGACGCCCCGCGTCTTATTGGTTCTTTTGATTGCAAGAAAATACCGGACTGAGGGCGATGCAATGACTGACATAAGACCTATAGACGATCAGGAAGTCTTTGAGCTGGGTATTAACACTGCTGTTTCGAAGGCGCGAAGCGCGGCACCGGGCATAATCCAATCATTCGATCCAGAGACAGTAACGTGCGTTGTCTCTCTCAGCTTAAAGGCTAATTATTCAGGCCGGGGTAACGCAACGGGCGAAGTAGCGCCAGAACTGCCGCTGCTGGTGGACGTACCTGTCATTTTCCCGCGTGGGGGCGGCGTTACACTGACGTTCCCGGTTAAGGTGGGTGATGAGTGCCTTGTTGTGTTCGCGGACCGCTGTATAGATTTCTGGTGGCAAAATGGCGGCTCTCAGGAACGGGTGGATAATCGCATGCAAGATTTGTCGGATGCTTTTGTCATTCCTGGCCCACAGTCTCAGGCGCAGAAAATCAGCGGTATCAGCACCAGCGCCGCGCAGTTGCGTACCGACGATGGGGCGGCATTCATCGAACTGGACCCGGGTAGCCACGCGGTGAACGTAACCACCACCGGCAAACTGACGGCGAGCGCCCTAGGCGGTACCGAAATTAACTCCCCTGAAATCGTGCTCAACGGCAACGTGACGATCAACGGCAATCTGTCGCAAGGGATGGGTGATGGCGGCGGAACGGCGACGATGCTGGGGCCGGTGAACGTAACCAACGATGTCACTGCTGGCGGTATCAGCCTGCAGACGCACAAGCATGGCGGTGTAGAAACAGGCAGCGGCAGCACAGGGGGGCCGCAATAAGCACCTGAATGAAACAAAACCCACAGGAAGCCCGCCACCAGCGCGGGTTTTTCTTTTGCCATGTTTTGCTGGCAGGCGTGCGCAAATCGCGAATTGCGCATTCGGTAAAAACTGCGAATTGCGCATTCGGGAAAAAAACTGCGAATTAGGAATTCGTAAAACGAGCGAGAAGCCCGCCACGCCTGATGCCTGCACCATTATAAACCTGTATTCGCAAACTCCGAATTGCGCAGAATTCGCAAAAAGAGCCATATTATTTCGTATTCAAAAATCAGGAATTTGCGCAAATGAGAGATAAAACGAGGCGATATACAACCGAACTCCCATGCATTGGCTTAACGTTCCTGGGCAATATGCGGCGGAGGTTGGCGGATGCACCGGATGGGAGTGCCATTCATGCCGCGACAGACAGCGGGACCCTGTGGATCGCCCGAAAGGCTGGAGCTTACAAGGCCACGATTAACGGGCATTCACTCACGCTATCGCTAACCACCACCCTGGCCGGTTATGGTGTCCGGTACTGGTATCTATGCCCTCACTGTTACCAGCAGTGCGCAAAACTCTATATCGGGAGCAAAGGTATAGCCTGCCGTAAGTGCTGGGGGCTTCACTACGCCAGCCAAAGCGAGGACATGTTAGCCAGAATGCGGCGATTGATAAGAGCGAAGCGTGTTGCCATCTGGGCGCATGATACGGCGGGCATAATGAACCTGGCTAAGACGCCGTTTCAGTTCGATAAACCCAAGGGCATGAGGTGGGAAACGTTCGAGCGTAAGCGATCGCAGCTATTCAGGCTGGAGGAAAAGTATTGGAAAGCGTTCATACCTGTTGTCGAGCGTTTAACGGGGAAATACAGATAACCAGCACGGTTCCTGCGGTGGTCAATGTGATGCCGATCAGCACCACGTTATATCGCCAACAGGTATTAATCAGTGCAGCACGCCAGCAACTGCGTACTAATGGCGGGACAACTGGAGCGGGAACAGCAGTTGCGCCAGCAGGCCAGTGCCAACGGAAGGAAACTCCGCGATGCGATTAAAGATGATGATTGCGCCAAGCGCGATATGCCTGGTGCTGTTGTTGAGCTCCTGCAACCGGACACAAAATCCGGTTCCGCAGCCGCTGGTCCTGCTGCCCCCTGAATCTGACTTCACCCGCTGCGAGCAACCCGTTCTGAACGGAACGACATGGGGGGGACGCAGTCAGCTACACGCTGGCACTTCAAGCCGCCTTGAAAATTTGCTCGGGGCAGGTGGAAATTCTTAATCAATGGCGTGGATCTCATCACTAGATAACACCACTTGCGATTGTCGCTTTTTTAGATATTATCTCACTGTTAACCCACGGAAAGTTCAAGGAGGTCTTTTTGGCCAAGTTTTTGGACTTCCCCTTAAGCAACCGCTGATCGTTATGTCGGGGTTCCTGAGCCAGGGGTAACAGAAATCGAAAGGATAGTGAGCAGGGAGAATTACCGAGGTGGGTGACCATCTTGAGGCTTTAATACCCGCGTCTGGGACGTTGGAGTTGTCTCCCGCCATACCTATAACGGGGTGTGGTCAATACATGAAAAGCCAAGGGGCTCAGGTGACTTTGGCGTTTTTGGCCCCATGCTGTCCATGGTGACGGTCGGGATACCCGAAAATGCCATAAATTCGCGATTAGCTTGGCCTGCCTTTCATCTAAATTAACCGCCTTTGGGCGGTTTTTTGCATTACAGGTGGCATTCACAGTGTGTTATCAATAATGTTAAATTAATCCCTGATTTATTTTGGAGGGAAACCATGAAAATAGAGCAAGACTACTTGAAGGGATTGTTGGAAGCCTTTGAAGCGTCCGAGGAGCCTCAAACAGATATAAATAAACTACTGGATGTTGGTTATGATCATCAGAGTAAAGAATTTATCTTTCATGTAAGATTACTTGAGGATCGTGGCCTTATTGGAAGGTCTGATGGTGAGCCTGGAATAGGTTACTATGGCGTATCAACGGATGACGGTGAGGATGAAGGTTTTTTCGACGCAGTACCCTTGCGGTTAACAGCTGCAGGGCATGATTTTTTAGAGGCGATTCGAAATCAAGAAGTGTGGGCAACTCTCAAAAGTGGTTTTAAAGACGCCAGCATAGGGACATTAGTAACAGTATCAAAGGAGCTATTCAACAGAGCATTGAATAAGCAACTAGATAAATACTTCGACTAGTCCAAGCCGCCTCAGGGCGGTTTTTTGTTGCCCATCATAGAGCGTCTATCCAGGCGCTTTGTAATGCGCAAGCAAAGAGACACGTTAGTTGAGAAGATATGAAACGGCCTGACATAGGAAGCTCAACGTTAGCAAACCCATCCCGATTTTTTGCATCAACATAATGCGTTTGTTATCTCGGGTAATTTTCTTGTTTGCCTCGTTAACAGCATCACTGCCAAAAACTGCCCCCTCATACGGCTTAAGGTTGTAGCCGTTGAAGAACATAATGAGCGTTCCCAAAAATCCAATTACAGTCGAGATGATTTGTAGTTGTGTAGATGTCATTTGAGCAAGCACCAATATGAAATAGGGTTAAGTATATGGCAAAACCGGACTAGAGGGCACTCCAGATGGCATCCTTGAAGTGTCAACGATAGTGCTTAGTCAGCGCCACACGCCAGCAAGGTTTCATCCTGGGCGGCAAAGGCCTGTTAGAGATTCGCACCAGCGTAGCAGTAAGTACCACTGGCCACCAAGGAACGCCACCCCACCGGCAGCGCACACCGGCCTATCAGTGGGCCACGGCTTTAATGCCCCATAAGCTCCACCAGCGACCCACAGCAAGAACACGCACGGTAAGGCGGATGTATAGAAATGTTAAGGTGATCGCCGTGATGCGCGCTGCAGGGTGATCGGCACTGAACCAACACGAAAACCCCGTTTGTTGGTTCAAAATGGGGTGTTGTCGGTTCAGTTTTTGAAAAAAACTTATTTAAAAACAACCATCTTTACAAATTAAACTAACTGAACCGACTGAACCGACATGTTTACGCTTATATATAGCGAAATATCAGGGAAAAAAAGCCCTTTCAAACGGTGGAATGCGGCTTTGCGGGCGGGTGATTGCCGGTTGCTTTGTCTGTTGTGGTTTTTACCCCCCTCGATGGGAGGTTGAGCGGTACGCAATAACGGTACGCAGGTACGCAAAGACGGTACGCAAAAAATGGAGTGCGTACCAAGCTAGGCCCCTTCACTGCTGGCTATGGCGAAAAGTGCGCATCAAGGCCAAACGACACGCCGCCAGATACGAAACCCGAAAGACGCGGATTGCGTACCACCGCCCGAAGCGTTCCACCGGCTCAATTTTGAGCCTGCTGATTTCATTGATAAAAATGGCGAAGCACCGCCGATATTCAAATTAACCAAAGACGGATTGAGTTGCCGCTTAAGTTTCCACTCCACAAAAGTTTCCACTGGAAACCAGGTGGAAACCTCAAAAAATCCAGCAAGAAGCCCGCTACGCCTGGTCAGAACGAACCCGCAACTACGGATTCAGTGGAAAGCGAACCGATGGAAAGCGCGGGTATTTAAAAACCGACCAAGAAATCCGACCAAAATAGTCGGACGGAAAAAACGGTCGGAAATGAAAATCGGTCGGACGGTCGAAACCGCGCCAGCTCTGATGTCGACCATGATTCGGATGATAAGAAACGGACGGACGAACCGCAAGAAAGCGCAAGTATTTTAAAATCCGACCAAAATGGACGGTCGGAAAGCGCGGGTATTCACGCCATCCAGGGTAAAATTAGACAAAGCCGCTGGTAGGGTACGCAAAATGAAAAAATCGAACCAACAATCAAGATCGGACTGGGGTGGAAAGCGTGCAGGTGCGGGAGCTCCATTGGGCAACACGAACGCCGTGAAGCATGGCGAACGGAGTAGGCAGGCATTCTTTACTTTGGCCGGTGCTGAGAACTTCTCCCCGGTGACATCTCTCCGAACCAGTAACCTGATCATTGCCGAGCGTGCGGGGGAATTGTTACGCATTGAGCCGCACCCTTACACTGAGGCATGGCGCGAACTTGTGTTGTTGGACGGCATCATGTGGCAGCATACCCGGCGCATATCCTGCCTTGAGCTACGTAAAACCAAATCGGCGCTCAATCTGGCGCGGCTGGAACTGGCGCGGGCAAAGTCACGCCTTGCCCAAGCGAAGTCCGTTATACGCTCAGACAGTAAAAAATAATCAGGTCGGCGTTGATAAGGCTAATCGTTAGTAACGTAGTGAAGTATTGCGTTTAGAGAGTCAAGGGCCGTCCTTATGTGGCAAGCAGCTTCATGGTCATTAAGTAAAATAGCGGTGACCGCGGTTGAGACATCACGCAATAATACTGATATCAGATAATTCACCGTGTTGTCATCAATGCCTATTCTCTGCTTGCTTTGAAGACGCCTATCCATCTGATTGGCCATCTCCAGCAATTTTGTGTTTGTAGTATTTTGATTACCTACCACTGGAACAATCTTCACTTTTCTGTCGTAAGCTGCCGTTTGGCGAGAGTTTTTATGTCCAGATATTGCCTGCTTATCTGTCAATAAACCTTCTAAATCTGATATGCCTTTGGCTTTGAGATCGTGGAATGTGAACCCAAAATCTAACTCAGGATGAGCAGCGCTCGCGGCCAATCGTGCTTTACGCCACTTTGAGTTAAAGCCATCACGTGTATATCGGTTGCCGTTCTGCTGATGGATCACATAGACGCTGGCGATACCGTTCGCAACGGGTACTGCGTCGGCTAGTTTCACGGCGGCGCGTAATCTATCCGACCAGGCTTTAATCTGCCTGGCTCCGGTCTTGCTCTGGCAGATAAAGATCCCGGGATCTAAAAGCTGGTTGCGGGTTAATGCGAGTACATCGCTTTGCCTGGCGCAACATAGATAAGCCAGCTCCATTACTGCCCGTACTATATCGTCAGCAGCAGCATAAACGGCGGCGTACTCAGCATCTGAGATATAGCGTTCGCGCGCTTTTTCCTTATACTGTCTAACCCCCTTGCATGGGTTTCCCTTCACATACCCGCGCTCGTACCCCCATCCAAACACCCTCGACATGAACGTTTTTTCACGGTTCGCCTGCGTCCTGCTTTTCAATCCACGCTTGTCCATGTACCGGCGCACGTGCTCAGGTTTAATCTTATCTGGGGTGACGTCGCCAAAGACCGGCATTAACTTGTTGGCGTACTTCTGGTAATCCTTCTGGGTTTCAAAAGCCAAATCAGTAAACTCGGCGGAGGTAAGAAACCGAGTGGCCAGGGTTTTGAACGTTTCCTCGTTTTTCTGCTGTTCGATGTACTTCTCATACTCCAGCCATACGGTGGACTGAGCAGCATCAAAAGGGCATAGCTTTATCGTACGCCCGTTGTTATGTCGGAACTCATAGACGGAGCGGCCACGATACACACGTGGCGGCATCCAGTGGTCAGCGGGATTCTTTCTTTTACCGGCCATAACATAGCCTCGACGTTAGAGAGAACCGGTTTACATTATCTCGGAAGGTACAACCAAATCTTACGGGATAGCGGCATTACACATTGATGGCTGGCGGATAACCTGCAAATAATTGGTTTAATCTGCTGGCGCTAAAATTGATGATCCACCAGCGGGGAGAGCGGCTAACTGTGACAGGTGCGGCTGGTTATCGCAATGGCTACCAGATAACAGCGTGTGAGGTGGTGGCCGGTAAGTAGGTTTTACCCTGGACGGCAACGGTGACAGCGAGAGGATAAAAAACAGGCAGAATAGCAGAGCACTCCATTTTACCGTGTACACATGGGTGTACACACTCAAAAAACGCATTATAAAAAACCCAGTTACAGAAAGGCTTAGATGCCAATACTCAATGAATAGATCCAATTCAGGAACTATCAAGAAGCTGCAAAAAACCAGAAGGCCCGCATAACCGCGGGCTTTTTTGTTACTAAAAGCTAGCATTACAAATCAAGAAAGTGCACACTTTTTACGCACGTAGAAGGAGTGTCCGCGAGGCTAGCCCAAAGACAAGTTCGTCTGAACGACCACTTCAAGCGCAAAGTCATATCGCTCCTATCCTTGCTTCCCTGCTTATTAGAAATATCGTGAACTCATCGCCTCATCATTTCAGCATCATGGAGATTTGAGATGAACAAACACCACCAGCCTTTCGAAGATATTCGCCTTCATAGTAATGATGGTAACGAGTATTGGTCAGCCAGAGATTTAGCTCCTTTATTGGATTATAAGGATTGGAGAAACTTTCTAAATGTTTTGTCCAAAGCAGCACAAGCCTGCGAAACCAGCAGCCAAGAGGTGTCAGACCATTTCGTTGACGTCACCAAAAAGGTCAATCTAGGTTCTGGGGCTCAGCGGGAATTAGATGATGTTAAACTGTCCCGGTATGCCTGCTACTTAGTTGTACAAAATGGTGATCCAAGCAAACCCGTTATCGCTGCCGGTCAAACCTACTTCGCCATTCAAACCCGCAGGCAAGAACTTGCCGATGATGAAACATTCAAGCACCTGCGTGAAGATGAAAAACGTCTTTTCCTGCGCAATGAATTAAAAGAACATAATAAACAACTGGTTGAAACCGCACATCAGGCTGGGGTGGAAACAACACTGGATTTCGCCATATTTCAAAATCACGGCTATCAAGGCCTTTACGGTGGACTGGATCAAAAAGCAATCCACCAGCGTAAGAGACTTAAAAAGAGCCAGAAAATACTCGACCATATGGGTTCTACTGAGCTTGCTGCCAACCTGTTCCGAGCAACCCAGGCAGAGGAAAAGCTGCGCCGAGACCAAGTGAAATCAAAGCAACAGGCAAATCAGACACATTTCGATGTAGGCAGGAAAGTACGGCAAACCATTCAAGAACTGGGTGGAACCATGCCAGAAAATCTCCCTGCACCGGAAAAAAGCATCAAGCAACTCGAATCGGCAGCTAAACGACTGGAAAAAAAATAGCTTATCAAACTCAAGTAAAAGTTGCGGTACCGTTACGGTACGCACTCCGTTAGATTTTGGGGGCGAGCGGGGAGATAAGCATATCCATTTTCATCAAGGGCATTGAAGATATCCATCACGCCTTGATCGGTTTCAATTATGAGGCGCGTGTCCAAGCTGATTTTTCGATCTTCCAGCTCCAAGCAACTTTGTCCAAGAGAAACCGATAAGATAGCCCCGCCGATCAACCTGTTAACCTCTTCAAATGCGTTTTCAACCCAACGAACCTTGCTGTCACCGATATCGAAGGGTAAAGATAGATCATTTGAAAGCCACAGATCATCGAACCTGGACCAGACAACGGCAATTATCTGCCCGTTATCAAATGCCAGCCTGATAGGTAAATCATTCCAGGGTTCCCACTGCTCAAAAAAGATCTCGGAGGTTGAGTAACCAACCAATGTGGCCCCCATGAACTCCCCAAATACCTCTTTTATTGCTTCAACCTTGCTCACTTTATACCCCTGTATCGCAAGTTCCGTTTCTCCGGTTCATCATTACCACTACAATAGTCGACCCGGCAAGGTAGGCAAGTACGGTTTGCTATCAGACAGCGGCAAAATGAACATCAACAACCTTCAGGAATACGTGCTAATGCCAAAAATAAAAAGCCAAGAAACGCTGGTGCGCGAACGTAAGCGCTGGGTGCTGTTGGCGATACTGGTGATAATCATTGCTGGCTGTTACCAGTGGTGGAAACAAGGGACACTGCGCTACGAAGAGTGGAGCCCCAACCAGCAGTATGTGGTGCGCTATTACAAAACCTTCGACTTTATTCCGCGTATGGCCATGCCGGGCGATGGCGGGCATTACTCCGGCTACCTGCGGGTTTATGACCGAAACGGCAAGCGGCTATACGAAGAGTATTCCGACCTGCTCGACTTTATTGAAGGCCCATTCTGGACAAAAGGAGGCGTTTATTGGATGGGTAACGATAATCAGGACATCGTCCACCTACCCACCTCGCCGGTTGATTGATGTCTTCAGAAGAGAGGCTTCGCCTTTCAGCTATAGGCGGCGGCCTGCTCTTCGGTGATCAGCTCCATTTTTTCAAGCTGCACCGCAATACCGCGTAGAGAACGTCCAAACTCTACGCTTAACGCCTCTATCGTTTTCCCACTGCTGTAGCCTTCCTCCAGCAGCTTCCTATCTTCTTCCGACCAAGGGAAGTTGAAGTTGGCGGGTCTGCCCTCGGCAATATTTTTCTGCCGCCGCTCTTCGGGCGATAGCTTCGCCTTTTTCATGCGTTCTGGCTCGGCATAAAACTCATCTGCCAAGGCAAACAGCATTCGGATCACCTCTGGGGAATGTACCAGCGAGGTGTGATTCAAAAACTCCCCTGTTTCTGGGTTAATCCCCCTCGCCAGCGCTCGCAACGTCAAGTAGGTCTGCATCATGGTTTCCGTCCTTAAAAATCTCGCCGCCATTGCAGCGGTGAGTTCCGCTGCTCATTCTTAGCTCATAAAACGTCCGATTCAATGCGTTGATCAAATCACGTGATAACTTTGCGAAAGAAATTCCAAATTAAGCCCATTTATTGCAAGAAAATAATCACTTAAAGGCAATGCCCAGCTAAAATTAGGATATTGAATACCCACGGTAATAGCCTCAACAATCGGTTAAAGGTATTATTCTCACTCTATTTTCAGGCTATGCAGAAAAATTTTCCCTTGGTAATCAATTAGATTAATTTACCTTTTACTGAATATCATCTTAAAGCCGTAAATTAAGGATTATTTAGGGTGATAATAGCTACTTATTAAGGAGTATTTTTCCGCTAACTCTCCCTTATGTTGATTTCCCTCAATAACGCTTGGGTTATTGCTGTTAGTTTGCCATGACTAAAAAACCACTGATAAGCATTAGGGAAAGCAATGGACGTCAATCGCAGACAGTTTTTTAAAATCTGCGCTGGCGGGATGGCTGGGACCACGGTGGCAGCATTAGGCTTCGCGCCCAAGGCTGCGTTAGCGGAAACGCGCAACTACAAATTATTGCGCGCCAAAGAAACCCGCAACACCTGTACCTACTGTTCCGTAGGCTGCGGTTTATTGATGTATAGCCTGGGCGATGGGGCGAAAAACGCCAAATCGACTATTTTCCATATCGAAGGCGACGCGGATCATCCAGTCAACCGCGGGGCTTTATGCCCGAAAGGCGCTGGCCTGCTGGATTATATTCACAGCGATAGCCGCCTGCGTTATCCGGAATATCGCGCACCGGGTTCAGACAAATGGCAACGCATCAGTTGGAATGATGCCTTCGATCGCATTGCCAGGCTGATGAAAGATGACCGGGATGCCAACTTCGAAGCCACCAACGCCGCTGGCGTAACGGTAAACCGTTGGCTCTCCACCGGGATATTATGTGCCTCTGCGGCCAGTAACGAAACCGGTATGCTGACACAAAAGTTTGTCCGATCACTGGGCATGCTGGCAGTTGATAACCAAGCGCGTGTCTGACACGGACCAACGGTAGCAAGTCTTGCTCCAACATTTGGTCGCGGTGCGATGACCAACCACTGGGTTGATATCAAAAACGCCAACGTTGTGATGGTGATGGGCGGCAACGCCGCTGAAGCGCATCCGGTGGGATTCCGCTGGGCGATGGAAGCCAAAAACAACAACGACGCCACGTTAATCGTCGTCGATCCCCGCTTTACACGTACCGCATCGGTTGCCGATATCTATGCACCGATCCGCTCCGGCACCGACATTACCTTCCTGTCGGGCGTCTTGCTGTACCTGATTTCCAACAACAAGATCAACGCCGAATACGTGAAGCATTACACCAACGCCAACCTGTTGGTCCGGGATGACTTTACCTTTGAAGACGGGCTGTTCAGCGGTTATGACGAAGGCAAACGCCAATACGACAAAACCACCTGGAACTACCAGTTTGGTGAAGACGGCTATGCCTTGCGTGACGATACACTCCAGCATCCGCGCTGCGTCTGGAACCTGCTGAAAACGCACGTCAGCCGCTACACCCCGGAAGTGGTGGAAAATATCTGCGGCACCCCACGGGCAGATTTTCTGAAGGTGTGTGAAGTCCTGGCTTCGACCAGTGCAGCAGACCGCACAACGACCTTCCTATACGCCTTGGGTTGGACACAGCACACGGTCGGCGCGCAGAACATCCGTACCATGGCGATGATCCAGTTGCTGCTAGGCAACATGGGGATGGCTGGCGGTGGCGTCAACGCCCTGCGTGGTCACTCCAACATTCAGGGGTTGACCGATATCGGCCTGCTGTCCACCAGCCTGCCGGGTTATCTGACGCTGCCTTCGGATAAGCAGACCGATCTGACCACCTATCTGACCGCCAATACGCCAAAGGCCACCTTACCGGGCCAGGTTAACTATTGGAGCAACTACCCGAAATTCTTCGTCAGCCTAATGAAATCGTTCTACGGTAACGATGCACAGAAAGAGAATAACTGGGGCTTTGATTGGTTGCCGAAGTGGGATCAGTCCTACGACGTGATGAAATACTTCCAGATGATGGATCAGAATAAGGTCAACGGCTACATCTGCCAGGGCTTTAACCCGGTCGCCTCGTTCCCAGATAAAAATCAGGTGGTTGCGTCATTGGCCAAGCTGAAGTATCTGGTGATCATCGATCCGCTGGTCACGGAAACCTCCAATTTCTGGCAAAACCACGGTGAGATGAACGATGTCGATACCGCGGCGATCCAGACCGAAGTATTCCGTCTACCATCAACCTGTTTTGCCGAAGAAGACGGTTCGATCGCCAACTCCGGCCGCTGGCTGCAATGGCACTGGAAAGGCGGCGATGCCCCAGGCGAAGCGATAACCGACGGCGAGATCCTGGCCGGTCTGTACCATCGCTTGCGCCAGATGTATGGCAGCGAAGGCGGTAAAGGTGTCGAGCCGTTACTGAAGATGAGCTGGCACTATGAACGGCCGGATCACCCTGAATCCGAGGAAGTGGCAAAAGACAGCAACGGCTACGCGCTGGAAGATCTGTATGACGCCAACGGCAACCTGCAAGCGAAAAAAGGCCAGTTGCTGGATTCCTTCGCGTTGCTGCGTGATGACGGCAGCACGGCTTCGGCCTGTTGGATCTATGCCGGCAGTTGGACCAGCAAGGGCAACCAGATGGCCAACCGTGATAACAGCGATCCGTCCGGTTTGGGCAACACGCTGGGTTGGGCCTGGGCATGGCCGCTGAACCGCCGCATTATCTACAACCGCGCCTCCGCCGACCCAATGGGTAAACCTTGGGATCCGCAACGCATGCTGATTGAATGGAACGGCAGCAAGTGGGTCGGGAATGATATTCCAGACTACAACACTGCAGCACCGGGCAGCGGCGTTGGGCCGTTTATCATGCAGCCGGAAGGTCTGGGCAGGCTGTTTGCCATCGACAAAATGGCCGAGGGGCCGTTCCCGGAACACTACGAGCCGTTTGAAACACCGCTGGGCACCAACCCACTGCATCCAAACGTGATCTCTAACCCGGCGGCCCGTCTCTATCCTTCCGACGCCAAACGCATGGGTGATAAATCCGAGTTCCCGTATGTCGGTACCACCTATCGTCTGACCGAGCATTTCCACACCTGGACCAAGCACGCGCGCCTTAACGCGATCATGCAACCGGAGCAGTTTGTGGAAATCAGTGAGCGCCTGGCGAAAGAGAAAGGGATTGAGCAAGGCGACACCGTCAAGGTCAGCAGCAAACGTGGCTTTATCAAGGCGAAAGCCGTGGTGACCCGCCGTCTGCAAACCCTGAAGGTGAACGGGCAGGATGTCGACACCATCGGTATTCCACTGCACTGGGGCTTTGAGGGGGCGACGCGCAAAGGCTATCTGGCCAACACCCTGACGCCGTTTGTTGGCGATGCCAACTCGCAAACGCCGGAGTACAAGGCGTTTCTGGTTAACGTGGAAAAGGTGTAAGGAGCTGAATTTATGTCCATGCAATCACAAGACATTATCAAACGTTCGGCCACCAACACCCTGACTCCGCCGCCGCAGGCGCGTGATTATAAGGTCGAGGTCGCCAAGCTGATCGACGTTTCCACCTGCATCGGTTGCAAGGCTTGTCAGGTGGCCTGTTCCGAATGGAATGACATTCGCGACGAGGTGGGCCACTGCGTCGGGGTTTATGACAACCCTGCCGATCTGAGTGCCAAATCCTGGACGCTGATGCGTTTCTCGGAAGTGGAGCAGAATGGCAAGCTGGAATGGCTGATCCGCAAGGATGGCTGTATGCACTGCGCGGATCCGGGTTGCCTGAAGGCCTGCCCGTCTGCCGGGGCAATTATCCAATATGCCAACGGCATCGTGGATTTTCAGTCGGAACACTGCATCGGCTGTGGCTACTGCATCAGCGGCTGTCCGTTCAACATCCCACGGCTGAACCCGCAAGACAACCGGGCGTACAAATGTACCCTGTGCGTGGATCGCGTCAGCGTGGGTCAGGAACCAGCCTGTGTGAAAACCTGTCCGACGGGCGCTATCCACTTTGGCACCAAAGCAGAAATGCTGGACGTGGCACAGGAGCGCGTTGAAAAGCTGAAGAAACGCGGCTTTGACCAGGCAGGCGTGTACAACCCGCAAGGCGTTGGCGGCACCCACGTGATGTACGTACTGCACCATGCCGATAACCCCGAGCTGTATCACAATTTGCCGAAGGACCCGCATATCGATCTGTCGATCGGGTTGTGGAAAAGCGTGCTCAAGCCGTTATCTGTGGCAGGCTTCATCGCCACCTTTGCTGGCTTGATTTACCACTACATCGGTATCGGACCAAACAAAGAAGTCGATGATGAAGACGAGGACGACCATCATGAGCCAAAGTAAAATGATTGTTCGCACCAAGTTTATCGACCGGGCCTGTCACTGGACGGTGGTTATCTGCTTCTTCCTGGTGTCGCTGTCTGGCATTGCGTTGTTCTTCCCTACGCTGCAATGGCTGACCGAAACCTTTGGTACGCCGCAGATGGGTCGCATCCTGCATCCTTTCTTTGGCGTGCTGATCTTTATCGCGCTGATGTTTATGTTCTTCCGTTTTGTGAAACATAACATCCCCGAGAAAGAGGACTTGCCATGGATCAAGGGTATCGTGGAAGTGCTGAAGGGCAATGAGCATAAGGTCGCTGACGTTGGCAAATATAATGCCGGTCAGAAGATGATGTTCTGGAGCATCATGAGCATGATTTTCGTGCTGTTGATCACCGGCATTATCATTTGGCGCCCTTATTTTGCCCATAACTTCCCGATCCCGGTGATCCGTTATGCGCTGTTGATCCATGCCGCATCGGCGATCGTGCTGATCCACGCCATCCTGATCCATATGTATATGGCGTTCTGGGTGAAAGGCTCGATCAAAGGCATGATTGAAGGCAAGGTCAGCCGCCGCTGGGCGAAGAAACATCACCCACGCTGGTACCGTAAGGTCGAGGCTGAGGAACAGAAAGACGAGCAGTAATGCCCCTCACCCTAACCCTCTCCCAAAGGGCTGAGGAATCCCCAGAAAAATCGAGGCGAGAAATAGGCTGTTTTTCACACAGAAACGGGATGAAAAACAGCCTTAAGCAGGCGAGAAGAGGTCGTTCGTAATTCTCTCACTGCAAATTTACGAACAAAATGGTACAGATTGTTCGTGAAACACTCGTTCTAATTCTCTGAAACCACTAACAAAAAATTAGTGGGGATTCCTCAGCCCAAAGGGAGAGGGGACCTAACGTGCTACGCGAATGACCTTCTGCACCTGACCGCAGCTCTGGATTAGCCCTACGCCAAATGAAGGGCTAATATTTTCTCAAGCCACCACCGAACCATCAAATATCTGCTGCATGCTTTCGATCAGCTGCAACAATTCGCTATTGGCTCCGGGCTTCCATAACGCCACCATCGGATGCATCAGCCCTTGCTTCCCTAATTCCGTTTCGAGCCGACTAACCTGCGGCACATGCTGCATTTGCAGATGCGTTGGCAAAAAAGCCCATCCTAGACCGGCGGTTAGCAACGATTGCAGCAAAGCCGGTTCACTAACGACCTGAATGCGATCGGCGATTTGCAGACGTTTCGCCATCGGCTCAGGCAGGTGGCTAAAGGGAATAAGCTGCGTGCTGGATGCCAGAGACAGCAAAGTCACCGGACTGCCAGCGGGGAAAAAACCCTCGCGGGCATAGACGGCCAGCTCGATAGCGCCCAACGCCCGCCATTTGAATTTTTCACCGATCGAGCGGTTTATCGCCTGATAAACGCCAATATCTGCCACATCGTCTGCCAACGCCTGTTCGCCCTCACCACGCTCCATCATCAGCAAATCAAGCTGAATACCGCGCTGGCTCAGAAACACTGCCAGTTCAGTTAAAAAGGGGCGCGGAGTGAAAGGGTCATAGCACAACGTCAGTTTCTGCCGCACCTGCTGCGGAATATGCTGAGCCAGTAGGTTGAAGGCTTCGGCCTCCTGCATAAACAGCCGCGCTTGCCGGTAAAGGCGCTGACCTGCCTCGGTCAGTTGCAGCGGGCGGGTGCTGCGATCAAACAGCGAATAGCCAAGATCCAATTCCAGGTTTTCGATCAGCTCAGCGATCGTGGTGCGATCCTTCCCCAAGCGTTTGGCCGCCAGGGTCAGATTGCCGGTTTCACAGACGCTGGCAAAAGCCTCAATCTGCGCCAATGAAAAGCGTATTTTTGCCATCTGTCCTCCCGTAGCGTTACGGGGGTTTTCCCCCCGGTCACCCACTCTACGATATTCCTTCGCAGGCTTACCATTATTTCGTTCACCTCATTCTGGTAAGGAAAAACATCATGAAGAAACTCACTCATAGCGTATCGGCTCTACTGGTGGGCGCCGCACTCAGCGCTAGCCTGGCCACCGGAGCACAAGCCTGCACCCGCGCCTTTATGAATATGTACCCAGGCTATATGGTCAGCGCCCGTAATCTGGATTTCTTCGGGCCGGTCGATCCCTCGCTGGTGATCACCCCACGGGGTATTGCGCATAACGGCGGCGATGCCAAGAACGCTGCCCAGTGGCAAACCCAATATGGCAGCGTCGTGGTTTACGCCGATGGCGTGTTCCCGATGGACGGCATGAATGAAAAGGGGCTGGCGGGCCATACGCTGTTTTATATGAATGGCAGCCAAATACAGCAGGACAATCAGGACAAACCGGTGCTCGAAAGCCGCGCCTGGTTGAGCTATATCCTGGATAACTACGCCACCGTTGATGAAGCGGTTAAAGCCATCCGCAGTGACGTGCGCCTGGCCGCGGCTCATATGCCTATCGATTATGCTTCAGATACCAAACACATCACGATCGAAGACGTTAGCGGCGATTCGGCCATCATCGAGATCGATAACGGCAAAGTGCATATCTACCACGATAAAAATTATCGGGTGATGACCAATCCCCCTTCCTACGACCAGCAACTCAAGAATCTGGCCAAGTATCAAAATGCCAAGCGCAGCGAGATCCCTGGTGGGCTGGAAGCGGATGAGCGCCTGGTGCGCGCCAGCTATGACTTGAAAAATCTGCCACAGCCGGACAATAAAAATCAGGCACAGGGCTTTATCTTGTCGGTGATTAATAACGTGGCTTACCCAATCGGCTCACCAGCTGAGCCAAGCGAGCAAAAGGTGACCGATATGTATGCCAAGTACAGCAAGCGCCCGGATCAGAATAAAGGCATCGGGACCTACTGGACGGCCATTTCAGATCTGAGCCATGCGGAGTACCACTTCAAATCGGCCTTTGCAGCCTCGCAGGTTTGGGTTCCTCTGCATGAGATCAACTTCAGCCAAGGGCAACCGGTGCGTAAGATCGATCATCTTAACGACTACGCCCAACAGGGTTGGGAAGGCAACGTGCTGGCTCAGGCTAAATAACGCTTAACCCCCTATTTTTATAGGGGTAATGTCACGATCAAACACTGCCAGCCGTCGATGGCTGGCAACAATCTGAACGCATAATTCCCGGCAAAAGTATTTTGTTCCGATTACGTGCAGGGTAATGAAAGGTGCCGCCCGCTGTGGCTAAATAGCGTTTTCCTAGCCCGTATGCCGTTCGGATTGTTTATGTCGCAAATTTTGCAATTTATTTTAGCCCTGGTGGTGATTGTCGTTCTCGCCTTATTGGTCAGCAATGACCGCCAGAAAATTCGCCCACGTTATATTATTCAGCTGCTGGTGATTGAAGCCGCACTGGCCTATTTCTTCCTCCATTCCGCCATTGGTTTAGGCGCTATCAAGCACGTGGCCGATTTCTTTACCACCTTGCTGGCCTTCGCTGCACAAGGTTCCGACTTTGTGTTCGGTGGCATGAGCAGCCAGGGGCTGGCCTTTATCTTCCTCGGTGTGTTATGCCCGATAATTTTTATCTCTGCGCTGATCGGTATTTTGCAGCATTTCCGTATTCTGCCGTGGGTGATCCGCATCGTAGGCACCTTGTTATCGAAAGTGAACGGCATGGGCAAACTGGAGTCTTTCAACGCCGTCAGCACGCTGGTGCTCGGCCAGTCGGAAAACTTTATTGCCTATAAGGGCATCATTGCGGATATCTCCCCACGCCGGATGTACACCATGGCAGCCACTGCAATGTCGACAGTATCGATGTCGATCGTGGGTGCCTATATGGCGATGATCGATGCTCAATACGTGGTAGCCGCGCTAATCCTTAACATGTTCAGCACCTTTATCATTCTCTCGATCATCAACCCCTATCAGGTGGACGACGAGCCGGAACTCAAGCTGAATAAACTGCATGAGCAGCAAAGCTTCTTTGAAATGCTGGGGGAATATATCCTGGCTGGCTTCAAGATTGCGATGATCATTGCCGCCATGTTGATCGGCTTTATCGCCCTGATCGCCGCCGTAAACGCCATTTTTGCCGCCATTTTTGGCATCAGCTTCCAGCAGATCCTGGGTTACGTGTTTTACCCGCTGGCCTGGCTGATCGGCATTCCGGCTCATGATGCGCTGCGGGCTGGCAGCATCATGGCCACCAAGCTGGTCGCCAATGAGTTTGTGGCAATGATTGAACTGAAAAAAATCGCGGCAGAGCTGTCCCCACGCGGTTTGGGTATCCTCTCGGTGTTCCTGGTGTCATTCGCCAACTTTGCTTCTATCGGGATTGTTGCCGGTGCCATCAAGGGGTTGAACGAACGCCAGGGTAATGTGGTTTCCCGCTTCGGCCTTAAGCTGGTTTACGGCTCCACGCTGGTCAGCCTGCTTTCGGCAGCGGTTGCCGGGCTGGTGTTGTAAAACAATACCCCCGGCCTGTTGCAGTTGCGGCCAGCCGGGGATCGATTAAAACGCGACGCACACCGGCGTATCGACACGCATCACTGAGTCTTGGGCAAACTGTTGCTTATAGCGGGTGCGCAGCACCTCGATGTTTTGCTCGCTCGCTGCGTCAGGGCCATGGATCAACATCAGCGCTTTACTGTTTTCCCGCGCCAGCTTGCCATCGTTCCCCAACCATTGCCCTTTGGCATCAAACACCGATAGACCCTCTTTAAAACGTGGGGTGACCTGTTGATCGACAAAGGCCTGCCACTCTGCCGCCGTAATCACCGGCCCGGCCGGGCGATTCAGCCCAAAATAGAGCGTGGTTTGGGTCATTGGGTCACCGGTGCTGCACAGGGTCGCCGGTTTCAACGGAGAAGCCTTTTGCACTGGTGCTACACAACCGCTCAACAGTAAGCTTATGGCGACGACTGCCGCCAATATCGGGGTGTTTTTCATCTCGCTTCTCTATTCCTTAAATAATCATCGACAGAAACCAACAACAAATTTCTAATGCTTTATAAAATTCACAAGTAACGCTAGATACTAGCAGCAAGCACAAATTACCTATTTTGCATTAGATAAAGTAATTCGAAAGCAACACCAACAAAAAAACTCAGTGGTGAGACCCCACCAGGCTGGTTACCCTTCGGCGTTGACATTCTTGCCCCCCGACCCTGTGAATCCCCTATGTTACTGAGCATTCTTTATATCATCGGCATCACCGCAGAAGCCATGACCGGCGCGTTAGCCGCAGGCCGCCGCCAGATGGATTTGTTTGGCGTGATTTTTATCGCTTCTGCTACCGCCATTGGCGGTGGTTCTGTGCGAGATATGCTGCTTGGACACTTTCCGCTGAGCTGGGTAAAACACCCTGAGTATATTGTTATCATAGCCATAGCGGCAATTATCACCACCTGGATGGCCCCGCTGATGCGCCACCTGCGCCACCTGTTCCTGGTGTTGGACGCGATTGGGCTGATCGTTTTCTCGATCATTGGTGCGCAGGTGGCTCTGGATATGGGCCATGCCCCATTGATTGCAGCCATTGCTGCCGTGATCACCGGCGTATTCGGCGGTGTGCTGCGCGATATGTTCTGCAACCGCATCCCACTGGTTTTCCAGAAGGAAATCTATGCGGGTATCGCCTTCGCCGCCGCCTGGCTGTATATCGGCCTGCAACACCTTAGCTTGCCGCACAACATGGTGATCATCATCACCCTGGTCGCTGGCCTTAGTGCCCGCCTGCTTGCGCTGCGTTTTCGCCTTGGCTTGCCGGTCTTTAACTATCAGCACCCCGATCATTAACCCGGTGGAGCGTCTTGCTCAGGTGCCACGGCAAAGCCGCTGATATCGTGCTGCTGTAAGACGGTAACCAGCGCAAGAAAGGCAGGATGCCGCAAAAATTCCTGCACTCTTCTGGCCTTTTGCGCACCAATGCCAGCAAGTTCCTGCCATTGTGCGGACGTCATCCGCTGTAGCTGCGGCCAATCTTGCAGCGTGGCCAACTGCAATGGCGAAAGTGGCACTCCAAGCGCGATCGGCCAGCGCTCAAAAGGTTGCTGCTGCGCCAGACGAAATTGACGATAGAGGGCTTGCGCACGCTTGGCTCCCAGACTTGGCACCCCGCTCAGCTGTTCGGGCGTTAGCTCCAACCAATCCAACAGGTTATTCACCAATCCCTGATCGATCAGCGCCTGCCAACCGGCTTTATTCAGCCCGGTGATATTCAGCCCATCGCGACTACTCAGCCATACCAGCCGCGCCAGAAACTGCTGACGACACCCGGGTTGCAAGGTAAAGCAGCTCAGTTCATGATAATCAGCCGGTTTTGGCGCAATGGGTGAAGCCCTTGCAACCGCCCGCCAGACCACCTGTTTCAGATGCGGAATACCATGCCCCATCAGACTGATCGCAATATGATCACCAGGCACGATATCCCATTTTTGCCACAGCGCCAGCGAGCCCACGTTAACCCGCCGGATCCATTTATCATCCATACGTACTGGCTCCAGACGGAGCACCACGGCAATTTTGCCAGTGCGGCCGATGGCAAACTCAACATCCGTGACTCTGGCCACCTGCTGAGCTGGAGGGTATTTCCAGGCGACTGCCCAGTCATTAGGTTTGGCCTGCCAATAGCGCCCTTGCGGTTCCCGACCTTGGTGGATAACCACGCCATCGGTGACAAAGGGTAAAGCGCCGCTGTACCAGGCTGCCCGCCAGTTCTCCACTTCTGCCAGTGTGGTGACCGGTTTTGAATATTGCTGCGGCAGCACAAACCCCATCTGGGCAAGCTGTTGCAAGCGTTCGTCCATGGTGGGTGGGCCATCGGGCCACGCCCAGACGAATAGCCCTAGCCGCTCAAGTTGCGTGGTAGATGAATTACGCATCAGCATCCCGGCCACCTTGGAACGGGCGTTGATACCACCTTGAGCTTGCTGATGATGATCGTTCACCATCAGAAACAGCTCCCCTTGTAGCACCAGATTGGCCGTGGCCCCCGGTAAAACGTTGGGAATAGCGGGAATTGCCTTAACCTTTTCCAGCCAGTTCTCCCCTTTCTGCCCATCTCCCCGACTGATGGCGCTCACCAATACGCCCTTCCGGTAGACCAGCGTTACCGCTACGCCATCTACCTTGGGTTGCACCCACAGATCGCTTCGGTCCTGCATCCATTGTTCGACGGCACCGCGATTGGGCAGCTTACGCAATCCCGTCTGCATCACCGGATGCCGCACTTTGCCCGCAGGCAAGGTCCGTACAGCCTCTTCCTGCGCGCCGACACAAAGCCGCCAATCTTGCAGTTGCTGCAATAGGCCGTCGTAAACTTCATCGTCGATCGGGCTGTTCCCCAGGCGATAATAAGCCTCGTCCCAGCGCGCCAACTGAGTATCCAGCGCCGTAATTTCCAACCGTAATCGCTCTGGCGACCACTCTGGGCAGCCCCCAGCCCATGCCGAGCTACACAGCAATCCCACCACCAGCGTCCGGTAAATACCTCGCCACATTGAGCACCTCCTTGCTATCCCGCAGTTAATACCTCATCGCCGGCTCTGACGAGCAGCAAAAACCACAGGTGCGAAACGCTTCCCAAAAGGAATACGTATTTGCTGAAAACGGCAAAAATTTCCGGATACTCAGCGCAAATTGACTTTTTCACGCTGTTTTTAGCAAAAAGCGGCGGCCAAAATGCGAGCTAACGCTGCATACCGCCCGTTAGCCGTGTATACTGTGCGGAGAATTTACACATCCGCTGTAACCGACTTATCAACCGCTAGCAACGAACATCATCATGGCTCAAGGCACGCTTTATATTGTCTCTGCCCCAAGTGGCGCAGGGAAATCAAGTCTGATTCAGGCTTTGTTAAAGACGCAACCACTGTACGACACGCAGGTTTCGGTTTCACACACCACGCGCGATAGCCGCCCGGGTGAAAATCACGGCGAGCACTACTTTTTCGTCTCCAAAGACGAATTTCGCCGTATGATTGAGCAGGATGCGTTTCTTGAGCACGCAGAAGTGTTCGGCAACTATTACGGCACGTCCCGCGCGGCCATCGAGCAAGTTCTGTCGACCGGCGTTGACGTCTTCCTGGATATCGACTGGCAGGGCGCACAGCAGATCCGCGCCAAAATGCCCCAGGCGCGCAGCATCTTTATCCTGCCGCCGTCGAAGGAAGAGCTTGGCCGCCGCCTGCGTGGCCGTGGGCAAGATGCAGACGACGTGATCGCCCGGCGCATGGCGCAGGCCGTTGCGGAAATGGCGCATTTTGCCGAGTACGATTATTTAATCGTGAATGACGATTTTGATCTGGCGTTGTCCGATCTGAAGACCATTATTCGCGCCGAACGCTTGCGTTTGGGCCGTCAAATGCTGCGGCATGATGCTTTAATCAGCAAACTATTGGCAGACTGAAGACAGTTTCAGTATTATGCCCAGTCTTTTCGTCACCTGTGGAGTAGCACAAATATGGCACGCGTAACTGTTCAAGACGCTGTAGAGAAAATTGGTAACCGTTTTGACCTGGTGTTGGTCGCTGCTCGTCGGGCACGTCAGATCCAGACCGGTGGTAAGGATGCACTGGTACCTGAAGAGAATGATAAGTACACCGTTATCGCTCTGCGTGAAATCGAAGAAGGCCTGATCAACAGCCAGATCCTCGATGTTCGTGAGCGCCAGGAGCAGCAAGAGCAGGAAGCCGCAGAGATCCAGGCGGTTACCGCGATTGCTGAAGGTCGTCGTTAATTAGACTGTGAGTCTGCCTTGTACCTGTTTGAAAGCCTGAATCTGCTGATTCAACGTTACTTGCCTGAGGAGCAGATTAAGCGCCTCAAACAGGCATACCTCGTCGCACGTGATGCTCACGAGGGACAGACACGCTCCAGTGGTGAGCCCTACATTACTCACCCGGTTGCCGTGGCCTGTATTCTGGCGGAAATGCGTCTCGATCATGAGACGCTGATGGCAGCCCTGCTGCACGACGTCATCGAAGACACCCCGGCCACCTATCAGGATATGGAACAACTGTTTGGCAAAAGCGTTGCCGAACTGGTTGAGGGCGTATCCAAGCTAGACAAACTGAAATTCCAGGATAAGAAAGAAGCGCAGGCGGAAAACTTCCGCAAGATGATCATGGCGATGGTGCAGGATATCCGCGTCGTACTGATCAAGCTGGCCGATCGCACCCACAATATGCGAACGCTCGGCTCGTTGCGCCCTGACAAACGGCGGCGCATCGCCCGTGAAACCCTGGAAATCTATAGCCCATTGGCCCACCGCCTGGGTATTCATCATCTGAAAACCGAGCTGGAAGAGCTGGGTTTTGAAGCGCTTTACCCGAACCGCTACCGCGTGATCAAAGAAGTGGTGAAAGCCGCGCGTGGTAACCGTAAGGAGATGATCCAGAAAATCCTCTCCGAGATCGAAGGGCGTCTGACCGAAGCCGGTATCCCCTGCCGGGTCAGCGGGCGGGAAAAGCACCTCTACTCCATCTACTGCAAGATGCACCTGAAAGAACAGCGCTTCCATTCCATCATGGATATTTACGCGTTCCGGGTGATCGTCAAAGAAGTGGATACCTGTTACCGGGTTTTGGGCCAGGCACATAGCCTGTACAAGCCGCGCCCGGGCCGGGTCAAAGACTATATCGCCATTCCCAAGGCCAACGGCTATCAATCGTTGCATACCTCACTGATCGGCCCGCACGGCGTGCCGGTTGAGGTGCAGATCCGTACCGAAGATATGGATCAGATGGCCGAGATGGGGGTCGCCGCGCACTGGGCCTATAAAGAGAAGGAACAGGGCGAGACCGGCACCACCGCACAAATCCGCGCTCAGCGCTGGATGCAGAGCCTGCTGGAGCTGCAACAAAGCGCCGGTAGCTCGTTTGAATTTATTGAAAGCGTCAAATCCGACCTGTTCCCAGATGAGATTTACGTGTTCACCCCGGAAGGCCGCATTGTCGAACTGCCTGCCGGTGCCACACCGGTCGATTTTGCCTACGCCGTGCATACCGATATCGGCCACGCCTGCGTTGGCGCACGTGTCGATCGCCAGCCGCATCCGCTGTCACAAGCATTAGCCAGTGGCCAGACGGTAGAGATCATCACCGCTCCGGGTGCCCGGCCAAATGCCGCCTGGCTGAACTTTGTGGTGAGCTCCAAAGCACGCGCCAAGATCCGCCAGATGTTGAAAAACCTCAAGCGCGACGATTCCGTCAGCCTGGGCCGCCGCCTGCTCAACCACGCGCTCGGGGGCAGCCGCAAACTTTCGGAAGTGCCACCAGAGAATATCCAGCATGAGCTGGATCGCATGAAGCTGGCCACGCTGGACGATCTGCTGGCAGAAATCGGCCTTGGTAACGCCATGAGCGTAGTAGTCGCGAAGAACCTGCAGGGCGATCAGTCCAGCCTGGGCTCCTCAAACGGCGTGCGCAACCTGGCCATCAAAGGCGCCGATGGCGTGCTGATCACCTTTGCCAAGTGCTGCCGCCCAATTCCAGGCGACCCGATTATTGCCCACGTCAGCCCGGGCAAAGGCCTGGTGGTTCACCATGAGTCCTGTCGTAATATCCGTGGCTATCAGAAAGAGCCAGAGAAATTCATGGCGGTCGAATGGGATATGGAAACCGAGCAGGAGTTCATTGCGGAAATCAAAGTGGACATGTTCAACCATCAGGGTGCGTTGGCCAACCTCACGGCGGCGATCAATGCAGCCGAATCGAATATTCAAAGCCTGAATACCGAAGAGAAAGATGGCCGGGTCTACAGCGCCTTTATTCGCCTGACCACCCGCGATCGCATCCACCTGGCAAATATTATGCGTAAGATCCGTATCATGCCGGATGTGATTAAAGTTAACCGTAACCGAAACTAGCGCCTATGAGCCCCGAACGCTATGCGCGGATTTGTGAAATGCTGGCCACCCGGCAGCCCGATCTGACGGTCTGCCTGGAACAGGTTCACAAACCGCATAACGTCTCCGCGATTATCCGTACCGCCGATGCCGTCGGCGTGCATCAGGTGCATGCCGTGTGGCCATCCCCGCGGATGCGCACCCTGGTCTCCTCCGCTGCGGGCAGCAACAGCTGGGTGAGCGTCAAAACTCACCCCTCCATCGCCGATGCGGTCACACATCTGAAAGGTCAGGGGATGCAAATCCTGGCAACTCACCTTTCTGCCCGCGCCGTCGATTTTCGCGAAATAGACTATACCCGCCCCACCTGCATTCTACTGGGGCAGGAAAAAACCGGCATCACCGAAGAGGCACTGGCCCTGGCCGATCAGGATATTATCATTCCGATGATCGGTATGGTGCAGTCGCTGAACGTGTCCGTGGCTGCGGCACTGATCCTGTATGAGGCCCAGCGCCAGCGGCAAAACGCTGGCATGTACCGCCGCGATCACAGTGCCTTGGACGCAGAGGAGCAACAACGCCTGCTGTTTGAAGGTGGCTATCCGGTATTGGCCAACGTGGCCAAACGCAAAAGATTGCCACGCCCGCAGATTGACGAACAAGGCCAGGTGGTTGCCGATGCCGAATGGTGGGCTGCCATGCAGGCCACGACGGTACGCCGATGAAAGGCCGCCTGCTGGATGCCGTTCCACTCACCACACTTTCCGGGGTTGGAGCCAGCCAGGCGGGGAAATTGGCCAAAATCGGCCTGAATACCATCCAGGATCTGCTGCTACACCTCCCCCTGCGTTACGAAGACCGTACCCGCCTTTATCTCATTAACGATCTGTTACCGGGCATTTTTGCCACGGTAGAAGGCGAAGTGCTGCGCAGCGATATCAGCTTTGGCCGCCGCCGCATGCTTACCTGCCAGATCAGTGACGGTACCGGCATCCTGACCATGCGCTTCTTCAACTTCAACGCGGCGATGAAGAACAGCCTGGCGACAGGCCGCCACGTCACGGCCTATGGTGAAGTCAAACGCGGGACCCACGGCGCGGAAATCATCCACCCGGAATACCGTGTCCAAGGTGAAAACAGCGAAGTCGAGTTGCAGGAAGCCCTGACGCCGGTGTATCCCACCACCGAAGGGATCCGCCAGGCTACGCTGCGCAAGTTGACCGATCAGGCGCTGGAGTTACTGGATACCTGTGCGATTGCCGAACTACTGCCGCCGGAGTTAAGCGGCGGTTTGATGAGTTTGCCGCAAGCGCTGCATACGTTGCATCGCCCGCCACCGGATATCCAACTGGTCGATTTGGAGCAGGGTAAGCACCCGGCACAAAAACGCCTGATCCTCGAAGAACTGTTGGCGCATAACCTCAGCATGTTGGCCGTTCGCGCCGGTGCACAAAGCTACCGGGCATTATCGTTAACGCCTGACGATCGGCTGAAAACTCGCTTCCTGGCCCAGCTCCCCTTCTCGCCTACCGGTGCGCAAACGCGGGTGGTGGCAGATATTGAAGCGGATCTGCAAAAAGGTTTCCCGATGATGCGCCTGGTTCAGGGCGACGTCGGCTCAGGTAAAACCCTGGTTGCGGCCTTGGCCGCGTTACGGGTCATTGCGCACGGCAAACAGGTGGCGCTGATGGCCCCTACCGAATTGCTTGCCGAACAGCACGCCAATAACTTCCGCCAGTGGTTTGAACCCTTAGGTATTGAAGTGGGTTGGTTGGCCGGCAAGCAAAAAGGTAAAGCGCGCCTCGCTCAGCAAGAAGCCATTGCCAGCGGCCAGGTATCGATGGTGGTAGGAACACACGCCATTTTCCAGGAGCAGGTGCAGTTTAATGGCCTGGCGCTGGTGATCATCGATGAACAACACCGCTTTGGCGTCCACCAGCGGCTGGCGTTGTGGGAGAAAGGGGAAGAACAAGGGTTCCATGCTCATCAGTTGATCATGACCGCTACGCCAATCCCACGCACGCTGGCGATGACCGCCTACGCAGATTTAGACACCTCGGTGATCGATGAATTGCCTCCTGGCCGTACGCCAGTGACAACGGTAGCGATCCCTGATACGCGCCGGGCCGATATCATCCAGCGGGTAAAAAGCGCCTGTATCGAAGAAGGCCGCCAGGCGTATTGGGTCTGCACGTTGATCGAAGAGTCTGATTTGTTGGAAGCCCAGGCAGCGGAAGCCACCTGGGAAGAATTGAAGATTGCGCTGCCAGAACTGAAGGTGGCGCTGGTGCATGGCCGCATGAAATCCGCTGAGAAACAGGCGGTGATGCAGGCCTTCAAACAGGGCGAGTTACAGCTGCTGGTAGCTACTACGGTGATTGAAGTGGGCGTTGATGTACCGAACGCCAGCCTGATGATTATCGAAAACCCTGAGCGTCTTGGTTTGGCTCAGTTGCACCAGCTGCGTGGCCGGGTTGGCCGTGGCGCGATCGCTTCGCATTGCGTGCTGCTGTATAAAACCCCGCTCAGTAAAACCGCCCAAAAACGCCTGCAGGTGCTGCGCGACAGTAACGACGGCTTTGTGATTGCCCAGCAAGATCTGGAGATCCGTGGGCCGGGTGAGCTATTGGGGACGCGCCAAACCGGCAGTGCAGAGTTTAAAGTGGCCGATCTGATGCGCGATCAGGCCATGATCCCGGAAGTCCAGCGCGTAGCTCGCCATATCCACCAGCAGTATCCTCAGCATGCCCATGCCTTGATTGAGCGCTGGCTGCCAGAAACCGCTCGCTACTCCAACGCCTAATCAATCTGCCCCTCTTTATCTGCAAGAGGGGCGTTATCAATTAGCCGATCGCCGGGAACACCGGCAGCATCAGGTAAAGCTTAATCACGATAGCGTTGGCGATATCGATAAAGAACGCACCCACCATCGGCACCACCAAGAATGCCAGATGTGAAGGGCCGAAACGATCGGTGATCGCCTGCATGTTGGCGATAGCCGTTGGCGTTGCCCCCATACCAAAACCGCAGTGACCCGCAGCCAGCACCGCTGCATCGTAGTTTTTACCCATCACGCGATAAGTCACGAAGATGGCGTACAGCGCCATGACCAGCGTTTGTACTGCCAGGATCGCCAACATCGGCAGGGCCAGCGAAGCCAACTCCCACAGGCGCAGGCTCATCAACGCCATCGCCAGGAACAGCGACAGGCTCACGTTGCCCAATACGGAGACCGCCCGCTCAAACACCTGGTAGAAGCCCGTTGCCGACAGGGTGTTGCTGAGGATCACGCCGACAAACAGCACGCAGACAAAGGTCGGCAGCTCAAAGGCCGTACCATTCAATAACCCGGCAATAAGGTTACCCAGGCTCAGGCAGATGGCGATCATGGCGATGGTTTCGATCATCACCAGTGAGGTGATCAGACGGCCACTTTCCGGCTTCTCAAAGCCGCTCGGCTGCACGCTGTCATCAGGTGTACCTTCCGGTGTTGAAGAGTGTTTCACCAGATAGCGGGCTACTGGGCCACCAATCAACCCGCCCAACACCAGACCAAAGGTGGCGCAGGCCATGGCCACTTCGGTGGCATTCTCAAAGCCGTAGCGTTCGATGAATACCTTGCTCCAGGCCGCCCCGGTGCCATGCCCACCAGATAGCGTAATCGAGCCGGCAATCAGCCCCATTAACGGATCCAGGCCCAGCATTTTCGCCATGCCAATACCGATGGCGTTCTGTACCAGCAGCAGGCCCAGCACCACAAACAGGAATACCAGCAGCGCTTTACCCCCGGCCCGCAAACGTGCCAGGTTGGCATTCAGGCCGATGGTGGCAAAGAAGGCCAGCATCAACGGGTCTTTCAGCGACATATCAAAGCCGATTTCCCAGTTCACCGTTTTCTTCAGTACTAATAATAGGACCGCTACCAGTAGACCACCGGCAACGGGGGCAGGAATAGTATATTTTCTCAGCAGAGGAATGGAGCGCACGCATTTGCCCCCGAGCAGCAGAACCAGCGTGGCGGCAACTAATGTGCCGTAAGTATCGAGATGAAACATCTAGCTACTCCGTGTAGTAATAAAATCCAATAAATTAATAAGTTATAAAATTTACTCAGTTTTTTAACTCGATGAAGGGTGGATTAAAAGTAAAAACGGCTAATAACACAAGAAAAAATGAACGAAAATGCGACATTCATGAGGTTGGTAGCGCGAAAAATATTAATGCGCAACCGTTTGCTTTTGTGAGGCAGATCATTAAAATGCCTTCTTTGCCGCCTTTGGGAATGCCACACCATGTCCAGTCAAACCGCCGAGCTCGATGCCGCGCAAAAAGCATCAGCCCCCGTTGTGCACAATAGCGAACTGATTTACCGCCTGGAAGATCGCCCGCCGCTGCCGCAGACCCTGTTTGCCGCCGGCCAGCATCTGCTGGCAATGTTTGTTGCCGTGATCACCCCGGCCCTGCTGATCTGCCAGGCGCTTGGCCTGCCTGCACAGGATACGCAACACATTATTAGCATGTCGCTGTTCGCTTCCGGTCTGGCCTCGATCCTGCAAATCAAAACCTGGGGTCCGGTGGGTTCTGGCCTGCTGTCTATTCAGGGCACCAGCTTCAACTTTGTCTCACCGCTGATTATGGGTGGGCTGGCGCTGAAAAACGGCGGCGCAGATGTCCCCACCATGATGGCCGCGCTATTTGGTACCTTAATGGTCGCCTCCTGCACCGAAATCCTGCTGTCACGCGTGTTGCACCTGGCGCGCCGAATCATTACCCCGCTGGTATCCGGCATTGTGGTGATGATTATCGGCCTGTCGCTGATTCAGGTCGGGCTGACCTCTATCGGTGGCGGCTATGCGGCGATGAGCGATCACACCTTCGGCTCCCCCAAAAATCTGCTGTTGGCAGGGGCGGTGCTGGTGGTGATTATTCTGCTTAACCGCCAACGTAACCCTTACCTGCGCGTCGCTTCGTTGGTGATCGCCATGGCCGTGGGTTATCTGCTGGCCTGGGCCATGGACATGCTGCCGGCAACCGAGCCGTCCACCCAAACCACCATCATCAACATTCCAACACCGCTGTACTACGGCCTGGGCTTCGATTGGAACCTGTTGCTGCCGCTGATGCTGATCTTTATGGTCACTTCGCTGGAAACTATCGGCGATATCACCGCCACCTCCGACGTTTCTGAACAACCGGTCAGCGGCCCACTGTATATGAAGCGCCTGAAAGGCGGCGTACTGGCCAACGGCCTGAACTCGATGCTGTCGGCAGTCTTCAACACCTTCCCGAACTCCTGTTTTGGCCAGAACAACGGGGTGATCCAACTGACTGGCGTTGCCAGCCGCTACGTCGGCTTTGTGGTGGCGCTGATGCTGATCGTGCTGGGGTTATTCCCGGCCGTTGCCGGTTTTGTGCAGCATATTCCTGAACCGGTGCTGGGCGGCGCGACGCTCGTGATGTTTGGTACCATTGCGGCCTCCGGCGTGCGCATCGTTTCCCGCGAGACGTTAAACCGCCGTGCCATCATGATCATGGCGCTGTCGCTGGCCGTCGGCATGGGGGTTTCCCAACAGCCGCTGATCTTGCAGTTTGCACCGGACTGGATTAAAACCCTGCTGTCTTCCGGTATCGCAGCCGGTGGGATCACCGCCATTGTGCTGAACCTGGTGTTCCCACAAGAAAAATAACTATCCCGCAGCAAACCAACGGCCATTGGCAAACCGCTACTGGCCGTTTTTTTATTGTCTTTCAGGCTATTGCCCTTGAGCTGACGGGCTAATTGCGGCATAAACAGGGTATCTTTTTTGACCGCTACGGATCCGCTGATGAAATTTATCGGAAAACTATTGCTCACATTGTTACTGCTGATGGTGCTGGCCATTGTGCTGCTCTACGTAGTGGGGCAAACCCGCTGGGCTGCTGGCTGGTTGAGTCAATGGGTCAGCGATCGTGGTAGTTATCAGTTGTCGGTGGGAAAAATATCGCATTCGTGGAGCAAACCAGGGCAGATCGGCCTGGAGGACGTCACGCTCGCCCGCAACAACCAGCCACAACTGCTGGCGGCCAAGCAGGTTGATATGGCATTCAGCCTGCGGCAAATCACCGAACCACGCCATTTTGACAGCATCACGCTGCGCGATGGCAGCCTGAACGTTCAGCCTTTGCAAGGCGCGCCGCTCCCCATACAGGCCGATGTGCTGCAACTGAGCAATATGGCGCTGCAATCCAACGATAATAGCTGGCAGCTTAACGCACAGAAGGTCAATGCCGGGATCAACCCGTGGCAGCCTACCGCTGGCCATTTGCTCGGGGATAACAATCAATTCCAGTTCAGCGCTGGCTCGATGATCGTCAACGGCATCCCTGCCTCACAGGTGCTGATCCAGGGTGAAATCAAACAAAACCAGCTGATTTTGAGCGACTTTGGTGCCGATCTGGCACAGGGCGATCTGACGGGAGTCGCCAGCCGGGCCGCCGATGGCAGCTGGTTGGTTGAACGCTTGCGGCTAAGCAACGTCCGCCTGCAAGTGCCATTGACGCTGGAGCAATTCTGGAGCCACTTCACGGCGCTGCCACCCATTACGGTGAAACGCTTGGATCTGATTAACGCTCGCCTGGAGGGGAACGACTGGGCGGCCAACGATCTCGATCTGTCGATGCAAAATATCACCTTCCAGCAAGGGGATTGGAGCAGCCAGGATGGCGCAATCAACTTCACCGCCGACGATCTGATCAACGGCAACTTCCATCTTATCGACCCCATCATGGATATACAGCTCTCCCCGGCCGGAATTGCGATTAGCCAATTCACCACCCGCTGGGAAGGTGGGTTACTGCGTACCACCGGCAACTGGCTGCGTGCCAACAAACGCCTACAACTCGACGAGGTGGTGGTCTCCGCGCTGGAGTACACGTTACCCATCAACTGGCGTGAACTCTGGTTACAGCCGCTGCCAAGTTGGCTGGCAGAGGTTTACGTTGGCAAGATGAGCACCAACCGTAATCTGATCATCGATATCAACCCGGATTTCCCCTTCCAGCTCACTTCGCTGGATGGCTATGGCAACAACCTGCTGTTAGCCAGTGACCATCAGTGGGGGATTTGGTCCGGCTCGCTGAAACTCAATGCTGGCGGGGCTACCTTTAACAAGATCGACGTACGCCGCCCTTCGCTGGCGTTGGATGCCGATACACAGCAAATCAACGTTACCGAGCTGAGCGCCTTCATGCCCGATGGCCTGCTGGATGCCAAGGCCAACATCAGCCAACTGCCCGGCAAGCCGTTCACGCTGTCCCTTAACGGACGCTCGGTGCCGTTGAATACCTTGCAGCAATGGGGTTGGCAGCATGTGCCGCTAGAGGGTGACGGTAATTTGCAGTTGCAGTTGAAGGGGCTGCTCAATGGTGATGGGCCGTTTAAGGCGTCATTGCAGGGGCAGTTGCAGGCTACCAGTAAGGATGGACAGACGCTGGAGCAGCAGGTGCCGTGACTGATAGTGGACTCTGAATCACTGCCGCACCCGGAATCATCCGCTTGCGGCAGCAAGAGATTGGGGTATTTATAAATTTCTGTTAACTACTAATGGATATTGATGGGGTAATAGAAGCTAAAATATCTATAACATCATCTACAGTCGAGAGCATATAATGAACCATTCCATCGTGTACATTACCGTTTTGCTCATTAAACCACTCTAAATACTTAGAATTTTCTACAATGTAAAACCCCGTGCGCATCTCCCCATTCTGCTCTTGCTGCATTTTCAATAGGTCACCTTCATCAGTCAATCGGAAAGAATAAATCCAATCGAACAACACTTTAACTTTATTACCTTCTTCACTATCCCCAGAAGACAAAATCAGTTCAAGGGAGCCAGAAGAATATCTAAAATCCACTAGCTGACTATTCTGTAGAGACTCCACAACGCTAAATTCGACCAGTTTTTCTGTCATATATGATTACTCCATATATACATAGTTGGCAAGGATCTATCAATCATGGTCAGATATTCTTATACCGTTCAGGTAGATATTCTGGTCTTTCAATAATCTTTATCAACCGAAGAAGTTCATCTTTATAAAAAGATAGTCCTTCCTTATCGGCACATCCGGTTATTTTATAAATTTCCTCATCTGAACAATGAGACAGTACAAAATCAATACAACCCTCGTACACCATCAATTCACCTTCAGAAGCCCTCAAATCAAATAAAGTCACACTGGCTATGCACTCTTTTTGTAATAGATCCATTCCATCACCATTTAATAAAAACAAAACTCTTAACGTCAATCCAAACTCTTATACCTATCTGGCATATATTTCTTATGTTCCATAGACTTCATCAATCCCAGAAGGTCAGCTAAAAAATAGGATAGCTCTTCTTTACTTGAACACTCGGTTAACTGATCTACTTGTTCATCTGAGCAATGTTTTAAAACATAGTTTAAGCAGTCTGAAAAAACAACAACTTCAGACTCAGAGAGGCGAACATCAAACAAAGTGACATTTCCCTCTGGAATGTAATCAACTCTGAGAACATCCATAGTTATCACCTTATATAGTCATTAAAATTTTAATATAGTATATCACTGTCAGGCCGTCTCAATCGATCATCATTTAAGCCACTCCCTGGGACTTTCACTTAGCTAAAGGCTCCAACTTAAGAAGATGGCCTTTCGCCCTCTCAATAAGATGTAATAGTTCATCGCAATTGAACTTAAGAACACCATTATCATTGGGATAGATAGTAATGCTCACGGATTTTCTATCTTTAGATAATGAGACCTCTCCCCACTGAACTCTATTCAATGATAATTCAGCATATAAGTCATTCCTATTCATTGAACTGCCTATGCTATACTCTAGCATTATCCCCCCTCATTATTTCATTGGAAAATCATTAAATAAATCAAATCAATACATCACCATTATGATATTGTTCCACTCTGCTTTTTAATAGAGCAAGCTCCTAGCGATTTAAAATCGAATTTGCTTTATACATATAAGATACGAACTATCAAAAATTTTATCATATTTTGACTTTATTATATTAATTTTATCATCAAAAAGACTAACATCCAGTTTGGTATAACCAAATATATCTATTGGCATTTATATTAACTCACTAAATTCTGATTACCTGACTAGGTTGCAACTCGATAACTGGTCGATTATTAAACGAAACCTATATACTTCGATCGCAGCGCCGGGAAGATGGAGCTTTAAGGACTTAGACGCAAAGTTTCCGCACAGTTGCCGGGATCTCACTGGCTCCGATTATTTTTCTTTTCTTCATACTCTTGTAGATATTCCCTCAACGGTTGCGCTGTCCCTAACAAATAAATATCTCCATTATCTTTATCTATTATAAATGGAGCATTCCCTGCAAGCTGAGCTGATGAATCACCAGTTTCAATATACTCTCTAGATTCAAAACAAAAGAACCAGCCCTCTGAAAAACGCCCCTGAGACGTTATAACTACAGGAAACTCAGTATCACTTAAATATTCGCTTGCCTTTTTTACTGCGTCTTCAAAAGTAATCATTAACTTGTCCTCAAGATCTTAAGATTCGAATTTACTGAGTTTCACAGTTTCTAGGCTGAGTAATTGACTTGGATCAAGCAATAAGATTTAACAAAATTTTTATATTCTTCATCCAGGTGATAAAACTCAGCATCACGTTCATCTTTAACTTCTTCATATCTGTTTTTCAATTTTTTAAACAATCCCTCCGGTATCAAATGAGCTTCAGGGTCATTCTTTGCATAATAAAAATAAGAAAATGCTTCTTTTAGGATAGGGATTGATAAAACCCCGCTATTTTCACTCAAGTAGTTAAAAACATATCCCCACTCTGACTCTGATAATAACAGTCTAGACATGCAGCATGATTTAAAGAAGTCATTACATATAACTTCAGACTCGATGATTCTTTTGTAATAATTCTCAACCAAAACTCTATTGAGAGATGATAAATCTCTTAAATATTCTTCGGCCTGATCTGCATTCTCATCAAATGAGTCACAATTGATATAATAAGGATCAATATAACCATATTTCAGATATGATTCCAAACCATCAACCAACTGTTTCTCTGATTTAGTATCTTTACTTTTCATTCAATTAAAATCCCCTATACGATATACACTATTGATAACCGTTTAGTTCCATCTTGAACATACTTGCTATAACCAGTTTAATTTATTAAAACGGTGGAAATAAAAAACTCTTATTATCACTATAAGCCCGGTCGATCATTGTAGCCAAAGATAACAAGCAATCATGCAAATATTTCTCAGATAATTCATCTTTCATCAAATCATCAACCTTCTGACGAAGATCAGTAAGCTGCCCATCACTAAAAATCTCCATACCACAACTGCATAACTCAAGTAGCAATGAATATTTATGGCGAACATTTCTAATTAATCGGCACGCTATTCATCTGACCATGCTTAAATGATAATGGCTCAAACATCAATATCTGCCCCTTTTAAAACTGATATGACATGTTGTGTTAAATTTTTAAGATCGTCATATGCTAATTGGCCAAATTCTGGTTCATATTTAGCCATGTATTTTTCAACTGGTAGTTTGTAAATCTTTATCGCTTTATTTTTCATTTCATGAACATGTTTAGGATAAATAACTCTATTTATGCCATGACCATATTCTTTCTTCTGACTATCCATCACCCACTGAAGCTTTCCTTTATAAGAATCAATAGCTTTCTGTAAAAGCTCAATAATATTTTGATCTTCATTATTGAACCTGAAGCTTGTGGCTGGTGGCTGGTGGCTGG
>NZ_AYMQ01000064.1 GCF_000633355.1 Serratia sp. H1w | reverse complement strand
CGGGTTAATGAGATGGTCACCCCCACCCTGTGAGCGGTACGCTGACAGGGTGTTTTTCTTTCTGAAGGGGATCATCATGCAAAACGTTACGCTCATCGGTATTGATCTCGGCAAGCATTCCTTTCACGTTCACTGCCAGGATAAATCAGGCAAAGCGTTGCTACGTAAAAAATTCACACGTACCAAACTCATTGAATTTTTGGCCGGATGTTCATCTGCTACTGTGGTTATGGAGGCCTGCGCCGGTGCCCATTTTATGGCTCGTCGGATCATTGATTTAGGCCATGAAGCAAAGTTGATTTCTCCGCAGTTCGTCCGTCCTTTTGTTAAGAGCAACAAGAATGATTTTGTGGATGCGGAAGCCATCTGCGAAGCTGCATCCCGTCCCTCCATGCGATTTGTGCAACCACGGACCGAAGCTCAGCAAGCCATGCGGGCGTTGCATCGGGTCAGGGAATCGTTGGTCAGAGACAAAGTCAAAACAACCAATCAGATGCATGCTTTTTTGCTGGAGTTTGGCATCAGCATGCCGATCGGCATTGCGGTGATAAAAAGGCTTTCAAGCGTTCTGGCAGAGAATGAACTTCCTCCCTACCTGGCCCAGTTGCTGACGCGTTTACACGCTCATTACCTTTATCTGGTCGAACAGATAACAGAACTGGAAGTGGCGTTGAAGCAGGAGCTGAGCCGTGATGATACCGGGCAGCGCTTATTGACCATCCCTGGCATCGGTCCGATAACCGCCAGCGTTTTGTCCTCTCACCTGGGTGATGGCAAACAATATGCTCGCAGCCGGGATTTTGCGGCTTCAACAGGTTTGGTTCCCCGACAGTACAGTACTGGCGGGAAAAATACGTTACTGGGGATAAGTAAACGCGGTGATAAAAAGTTGCGCCAGTTGCTGGTCCAGTGTGCCAGGGTTTTTCTCCAGCGCATTGACTCCCAGTCAGGACGTCTTGCCGACTGGGTCAGAGAGCAACTGACACGAAAGCATTCCAATGTCGTTGCTTGCGCGTTGGCTAATAAACTGGCCCGGATAGCGTGGGCAGTAACGACACGGCAAGCCGTGTTCGAAAGGTAGCGTTAAACCTGCCCTAACCGACAGATTTAACGCTAATTAAAGTAGTTACCCATCTGGTTTTGCGAAGACTGATTATTGATGACATGAACGGCCAAACGGCCTGATGAAAAACCTAACATAAAAAATGGCTCTTGGAAGCCGCCGGGTTTTTTAGGTTTATCAGGCGCGGAACTCATCGT
>NZ_AYMQ01000063.1 GCF_000633355.1 Serratia sp. H1w | reverse complement strand
TACACATTGAATACATGACCGTCTTTCTAATTCCCTTTTGTTTAATAAAGCGCTAGATAACTCAGTTTCAAAATTTTTTAATTGAATGTAATGTTCGTTGGAAGCCGTGTTTGTTTCAACTTTCACTTCTCGGATCTTATCTAACCATAGCGCAGGTGCAGAAACAATTTGCTCTGCTGTAGCTTCACATAAATTATTACCTGAAGCATTGCGATATAGACCGAGTAAAATATTTATCTCGGCAATCTTCCTTTCTTTCTCTTGTTTTTTTCTGGGTATTGAGTAATTAAGTTTTTTTATTTTACTTGTTATGCTTTCTTTTTCTTGTAAAAGAACAAAATAGTTTTGATTAACAATACCAAGAAAAATAGGCAAGTGCTCTATTGCCTGTTCTCGCTTAGACTTCTCATCGAATCTATAGAATAGTGCATGTTTATTAGCAACTAAATTCTGATGTTGAAGCATGTAGGACATGAAACTACGTATTGACGGAGTTGGCTTTCTATATGAAAACGAGTTATCGATAGACTCATTTACGGATGTCATCGTTATACCAAAATATCGACCCAGTTCCTTGTTGAACACAGATAATTGTAGTAGGAATTTATGTTCAAAAAAGGAAATATCAATTTCTGGTATTCCATCGTTATCTGATATTGATTTAATTTCCCTAAGAAAAACGTAGTTAGAGTTGTTCTTTCTACCAATAACAACGTCACAAGCTCCAAAATCGAGTACGACAAAATAATAATCTGCAACGTTTGTAATTACACCTACAGGGATAGTATCCTCTGAGGAGCCAAAACAATAATCTACGATCTCTATCAGTGCACTCTTACCTGTAGATGACTTACCAGTGATGATGTTCAATCCACGATTTAATTTTATAGAGTGTAATCTGTTATCAACGTCAATAACGCCGATATATTTAATGAAGCAGCTCATATTTCTCTTATCCCTAGCATTCGGTATGTACTGACCACATCAAACTCGGTTAATATCTCAGCCATGTTCAAGATGGCCTTTTTTCTGTTACTGTCTAAATCGATATTGAAGTCTTTAACTCTTAAAGACATATTATCATAGATAATAGCACTATCAGAATCGACTATTATCTGTATGCAAGTATTTGTTAGGGCTTTAAACTCTATAATCTTCTCGGCTAGCCCGGACGTATTTTCTTTCTTAGCATTAAAAGTTATTAATGAGCTAGTCAACCCCCCCGTTGACTTACTTCTCCGTGCGTTCTTAAAGAATGAAAATGTCTTTTCATTACAATAGAAAGGGAGTATAAGATATGAAAGAAGAATATTGTTTTTTGTGCTCTCAATATCTTTATAGAATAAACCAATAACGTCTTTTAATATTATAGGGCTATAGTGGAGTGTTGATAGATTTTTAATAATTGAACTCATTAAAATTTCCAGCTTAAGTCTTTATCCTCGTCATCCAAATGCATATGGATAACGCCATTTTTAAAGTCTTTTGGAACTTCTGAAAACCCATCAATGCCTATAGATGGTTCATAATGTATTTCATCGTAAAAATCTTGACAGTGTCCAATTTCACAATTATTTGCTAACGTTCTTTTTTTTCGGCGATATGCATTTTGGAAATTCTCTAGAATAGATATATCATAATCTATAAATCGTTGATAATACACACCTTGACTTAACTCATCGGTAATTGTCTTTTTAGCTGATATATAGCATCTTTTAGCTGACTCTATAACCTCGGTGTAGGAAATATCCTCTATTTTTATTACGTAATTACTTTTATTATCAATGTTAGTATAATCCTCCTCTCTAGACTTTCTTAGATGAAATTTAGGGAATATTACCGAACCTTTACAATATTCAGATGTTAAAGCAACTCTTTGTTTTTCTAACTCTTCGTATGTAATGCACCATCCAGAGGTTCCGTTAGTAATGTTAGGAGAAATTATAAAACCGAGTAAATTTTGTATATACAGTTCTTTTTTTTCCTTGATAATCCCATGAGCACAAGTTTCCAATAGTTCACTATATTGTTTATCTAACATTGGCTCACTATCTAATATAGAGAATATTCCTAATATAGTATCTAGCTTACCCTTGTGTTTTTTTGCTAAAACCTTTTCCATTAATATTAAAGAGTGACTTTTATTTTCTTTACCTGAAGAAATAAAATTATGATTAGAGTGAGAGTGGATTGTTTCTAGTAATTTGTACTTTTCATCTTTACTTAAAATATTCCACCCTTTCAGAAGGCTATTTACACCATAACTCTGAGTTGTCAGCAATATAAGAACGTTATAATGATTTACATCAAATTTATCGTCTAACCAGTTGTTAAGAGTTTTCCAGAGATTTTCATGAGAGTCTGTAAGGGCATCGCTATATTTCTTTATTTCAATTTGGGCTGAATGCGATATGGTAATATCACCAAATTTCTCGATGTATATTCTTTGCCCCTCACGTAGTGATGAGCAAAATTTTACAACATGATAGAATTGATAAATAGATCCTTTTAGTGATTCACTAGAATCGTTTGTTTGTCTCTGTTCCATGACATACCCCTGTAGTCAGCCATTTTCTCCTTAACTTCACTATACCTAATTTTTTCTTAATAATGCAACAGACTAAAATCGATACAGTGACTAATAAAGCCTGTTCATTAATCCACTGTTTTTATTTCCAGGCCCACTGAATATCCATACCTGTTTATTTGAACAGGGATATAGTGCATTTTTGAAATTTTAAATCATAACTTATTGTATTTATTTTGAAAAATTTAAAAGCAAGACCTGTACAGACAAAGATGCCCTCTTACAGGTATTAGGTAGCTGTTTTCTCTGATGCTTGATTAATGGCTTTATGATGATGCATCTGTTGAGTATTGAGGTATTAATCTGTGAACCTTCTTCTACTGTTACCCATTTCTCTCATGGGTCTCACTGCCAGTTAGTTGAGCCCATCAGATTTTATTTGTTTACAGTATTATTGGCTATGTTAATTATTTCAGTTTTATGTTGTTGGTCTAGGTGATGAAAAATGAGTATCATTTGAGCCATCAAATCATCTTTTGTGTAAAAGTAACTCTCTGGAATTTCAAGCACTTTTGCCAGATTACACGCCATTTCAAAATCAGGGGTATGCTTCCCTTTCTCATACTGATTCATCCTGGCGCTGGCTGAGGCTTCGTCGATCCCAGCAAGTATACCAAGTTTCTCCTGCGAGAGTCCTGCTTTAAGGCGAGCCTCTTTTAATCGTTTTGTCAGCATACAAACCTCAACCAAAAGCTTTGGCTAAGATTTTCTTAGTTATTCAACTTTTTTTTACTAAGTACTACTTAGTAAGATAATGATTTTAACAATTAACGAAAAGAACACAAGCTGTTAACTCTCAGAAATTAGTTCTGACGCGCTGGCCTTCGATGTTCGATTTCATCGGCTATGTTGATCTGAACAACTCATTTTACTCTGAAAGGTTTGCGCAAGTATGCCCAGGATCGGGAGGAACAGAGAGTTGTTTACGTCACCTGTTTTTCTGAATGCCTGACTCTGGGCGCAAAATTCTGTTTAACAATCGGTTAACTACCATGTAAGTTTCTTTTTATTGTACATTTAGCTAAGTATTACTTAGTATTTGTGTGTGCGTTACCATAGAAACGAGAGTGGAAGTACAAGTACAAGAAAGGCTGTCTACCGAGCAGCACCAGTTACTCGGTAGACAAAATGTTAATTTTTAGTAAAAAAAGGATAAAAAATGAACAAGAGTGATAAAGATGAATCTCAGAAGCAATCTGAACTCTGGGAAGGTAACATCTGGAAAGGCAACAAAGAAACAATTCGGTCGTCGAAAACGCCGTTCAAGGATTTCTTTTCTATCGTTGGATTTCTCTTCGTATCAATTATTATTTTATATTTATTGTTAGGTAATGTTGAAATCGGCAAATTGAGTTTTGGCTACAACGATTTCTTTGGCTATTTTATTCGATATAACATATAGGTTGATGTTGAATAAATTATGGTCAGAACTATACCACAATTTCTTAAATGTATATGGTGAACGATATATTTTGCACCGAGGTAATATTAAAAATGGAAAAAATACCGATGATAAAGAAATTTTTTTACTTTTCTATTCTATCAGTATCACTAAACGTAAGTGCTGCCGGATTTGATTGCTTAAAAGCTTCTACCGCTGTAGAGCATATGATCTGTGATAACAAAGCGTTAAGTGCTCTTAACTCTGCAATGACTAATCTATATAAAAGTAAGAAAGATAACAACCTGAAAGAAATTCAGCGAGGATGGATTAAAACAAAAAGAGACAGTGCTAAATCTGTTGATGAACTGAATATGCTCTATGCAGAGCATATTCAATTTCTGTCTGAATATACAAAAGTAGCTAACCAGATTAATGAAAATAACAACTCTGTGAAACAACCGAAACCAACTGTTACTAAAGGTAAACTACAACTATCCGACTTTAGTAACGATTTTATTTCCGTTGATGGTAATGAGTATTCAACTCAGTATCAAGATATGAATAGATCAAACTATGTCTTACGATGTGCTGATGCGATGATGATTGATGTTATGAATATTTGGAGAAAAGATTCAGCTAAGAAGAATGAGACACGTGAGTTCAGTAGGTTAAGAAATAATGTCTATAATGGATTATGGAATATGACCGTGGATAATATCGATAGTAAGGTAAATACTCAAGAAATGAGAACGATTTGCGATCTATTGGTAGCTGGTAATAGATAATGGCACATGGCCTTTTATTAGGCCATGTAAATAATTAAAGATGATTTGTTTATGCGTCTACGACGCTGTGGCAAGCCACATTATTTTTAATCTTTTTACCTGGCAAGTAATATTAGTTGTAACGGTAAGAACCTAGATTCATTATAACATCAGGTATTGTAAAGCGAAAAGAAATACAAAATATATAGTTATGCGTCTACGACGCAGTGGCGAGCCACGTATTTTCTAATCTTTTTACTTGGCAGGTAGTATTAGTTGTAATGGTAAGAACCTAGATTCATTATAACATTAGATATTTTAAAGCGAATAAGCTCATGAAAAATATTTTATAAAGTGTTATATAATGTCGGCGGTTGTAATAGGTGGAAAGGCATTATAAAGATGATAGCACACTTTTTTGATTCTCTAAAAATTCTATACAATCTGCAAAAAAAACATAATCCATTGATAATATTGTATTTTATCTGTTTTTCTTTGTGTCGTCTAAACCGCCTTAGCGGTTTAAGGCTTTGCGTAATGTTGTACGAGAGACAGGATGCCCCACTTTTGTCAGATGAGCGAGCATTTGAGCCTCAGTGGCTCCCTGAGCGATTTTATTCTTAAGATGATTAACTATTGTAGTGTATCGTTCCAAGGTCGCCTGACGCCTTTCAGATGATTTTAGGGCTATTGCTTGCCGAACCGCCTCGATCTTATACCCATAGCTTTTACCATTGTTACGGCCATTACTGAATCCGTCTTTGATGCGCTCTGCGATGCGTTTACGCTCAAATGTAGCTACAGAGGCCATGATGGTTAGAATCATCTCACCAATCGGCGTTGATACATCAAGCGCGATATCTAAAATTTTCAGCGTCACTCTCTTCTGTTGGAGCCATTTAACGGTATTGAGGCAATCAGCAGTATCACGAAAGCCACGATCCAACTTGGCAATAACGATAGTATCGCCGGGTTTTAATTCATTGACTAACTTTTGTGCTTCTGGACGTTTCTGGAAAGGTATCGAACCTGAGATGTTAACATCAGAGTAAACGGTATCGATCTTTAACTGCGATTCAATAAGCGTGATTTGGTTATCGGTAGTGCCGGTTTCGTTATCGGCCTTGGATACTCTCGTATAAGCAAAAATTGTCATGTTTTCCTCCTTTCTGTAAATTATATCTTGCAGATAGAAGGAAATACATATTGTTAGTTAATTTACTTTGCTGTTTCTTCCTCTTCACGGAATCCAGCCAATAGCTTCTGTAGTGCAATGGTATCACTCATAAACTTGATTTCACCATCAACCATTAAGAAATTCTGCTTATGGCCTGAAAGGTGAAGAATCTTTACGACCCATCCGTTTCCTGAACGAGTGACAGTAATGTTTTTCAGTACCCTTTTTAGCAAAAGGTTTAGCTCTAAGCCATCAGTAATGCTAGAGAGTTTCTCATTTTGAACTGCGTCAATGCCACGCTGTTCTCGCGCATCTTTTGTAATCTGCTCGGTAATTTCCTTTACTCTATTTTCCATTGTACCGATGCTTTTGATTACAGATAGAGGAATGTTGTCCAGAGTTTGTAGTTTACTATTCAGATCGCTAATGCGCTTTTCAAGTAGTTGCCTTTCCTGATGGATTGACTGGTCGAGTGAAGGCTTTTTCTTGAACTCTAACCGACCAAGAATAGTCGTTAACGCACCATCTAACCCTTTGATTGAAATGTTTTGCGAGCACCGACCATCTTTAGCATTCAAGCATCCGTGATAAACGTACAGTTTCCCTTTTACGGTGTGTTTTCTTTTTATTAATGCGCCACCGCATTCACAGCGTAATAGTCCGCTATAAGGGTTATCAGCACTACGGCGTCCCCGTTTGGATTTGCTTTGGTCCGATTGCAGTAACAGCCAGTCCTCTTTACTGATTAGGGAAGGGTAGTATCCTTCAACTAAATCAAGTTTGACCAGTTCCCTTTCTTTAGTCGTTTCACCCGTTTGATATGCACCATATAAAGCAGGGTTTTTTAACATTTTGGTTATTGATGCATGATTCCACTGAGAAGCACGGATGCCAGCAGTGCCTTGCTTATTAAGCGTTTTGGCAATCATGTTACTACCTTTGCCTTCCTGCTTGAGACGGACGATTTGCCTGGCAATCTCGGCTTTGTCGCCAAGTTCATACCCATCGGTAGTGCGTTGCAACCAAAAGGGCAAAACTTTATTGATGGGTTTACCAGCCAGTGCGGCTTGCCGTTGTTGGCCTTTGGTTTCTCTTAGACGTACAGCTTTTCGTTCCGATTCTTTATGGGCGAGATCGGCAGCTACGGCGATACGGATAACGCTTTGTAGATCGTTAAGGCTGCTTTTGGTTAGTAGCAGACCATCAGACAGACTGACGACCTGAACTTCTTTGCGAAGAATTTCTTTGACCGTTTCTAGAGTGGCATCAATACCTCGTCGTGAAAGGCGGTCTAGTGCTTCTATAATGATTGTTGAACCTGCGCTGATCTGGCCTTCTTCAATGGCTGCAAGCATGTCTACAAGAGAGGCACGTTTACCTTCACGAAAGGCACTGATACCAAGATCCTGAAAGTTTTTGCTGGAGAGTTTCAGGCCATTTTTGGTGGCGTAATCTTCAGCCATTTCCGTCTGTCTGCGCAGGCTGTCACCCAATTCTTGCCGCTTGCTTGAAAAGCGAACATAACTGTAGGCGATCCCGTTGTTCTGTTGTGGCATAATGTGTCCAAAATCACGTTTCTATAAGAGTATATCCTTTGCTATTAAGTAACAATATCACTATGCAGTTCGGCAGTAAGCCGTTGTTTGAAAACATCTCTGTCAAGTTTGGCGGCGGTAACCGCTATGGTCTGATCGGGGCCAACGGCTGCGGCAAATCGACGTTCATGAAAATCCTCGGCGGCGATCTGGTGCCGAGCGGCGGTAACGTGTTCCTGGATCCGAATGAGCGTCTGGGTAAACTGCGCCAGGACCAGTTCGCTTTTGAAGAGTTCAGCGTGCTGGACACCGTGATCATGGGTCACACCGAACTGTGGGCAGTGAAGGAAGAGCGTGACCGCATCTACGCCATGGCGGAGATGAGCGAAGAAGACGGCTACAAAGTGGCCGATCTGGAAGTGGCCTATGGCGAGATGGACGGCTACACCGCAGAAGCACGTGCCGGTGAGTTGCTGCTCGGCGTGGGTATTCCGGTAGAACAGCATTATGGCCCGATGAGCGAGATCGCTCCCGGCTTTAAACTGCGTGTGCTGTTGGCTCAGGCGCTGTTCTCTGATCCAGAAATCCTGTTGCTCGACGAACCCACCAACAACCTGGACATCGATACCATTCGCTGGCTGGAGCAGGTGCTGAACGAACGTAACAGCACCATGATCATCATTTCGCACGACCGTCACTTCCTGAACATGGTATGTACTCACATGGCGGATCTGGACTACGGCGAACTGCGTGTCTATCCAGGCAACTACGACGAATACATGACGGCGGCTACCCAGGCCCGTGAGCGTCTGATGTCTGACAACGCCAAGAAGAAGGCGCAGATCAACGAATTGCAGTCCTTCGTTAGCCGCTTCAGCGCCAACGCCTCCAAATCCAAGCAGGCGACTTCCCGTGCCCGCCAGATCGACAAGATCCAGCTGGAAGAGGTGAAAGCCTCCAGCCGTCAGAACCCGTTCATCCGTTTTGAGCAGGACAAGAAGCTGTTCCGTAACGCGCTGGAAGTAGAAGCGTTGGCCAAAGGTTTCGACAACGGCCCGCTGTTCAGCAAACTCAACCTGATGGTTGAAGTGGGCGAGAAGGTGGCGATCCTGGGTGCTAACGGTATCGGTAAATCAACCTTGCTGAAAACGCTGGTAGGCGAGTTGCAGCCGGATAACGGCAGCGTGAAATGGTCGGAAAACGCCAAAATCGGTTATTACGCACAGGATCACGAATACGAGTTCGATGAAACCCTGAGCGTGTTCGACTGGATGAGCCAGTGGAAGCAGGAAAAAGACGATGAGCAGGCGGTACGTGGCATTCTCGGCCGCTTGCTGTTCAGCCAGGACGATATCAAGAAGCGCGTAAAAGTGCTGTCCGGTGGTGAGAAAGGCCGCATGCTGTTCGGTAAGCTGATGATGCAGCGCCCGAACATCCTGATCATGGATGAACCGACCAACCACATGGATATGGAATCCATCGAGTCACTGAACATGGCGTTGGAAATGTATGAAGGTACCCTGATCTTCGTTTCCCACGACCGTGAGTTCGTTAGCTCGCTGGCTACCCGCATTCTGGAAATGACGCCGAACAAGGTGGTCGACTTTACCGGCAACTACGAAGACTATCTGCGTAGCCAGGGTATTGCCTGATCCCTTTGAGTCTTACTGTACGCCCCTCACCCTAACCCTCTCCGCAAGGAGAGGGAACCTCTCGAGTTTGATGTTGCTGGTTGTAGCTACCGAAGCCGCAGTGGCTAATCAAGAGCGCTAATCAGCCCCCTCGCCCTTTGGGAGAGGGCTGGGGTGAGGGGGGGCATCTTGACTACACACCTCACACCGCGGATCCTTCGGCAGCTTCATCTCGCGAAACTGCATGCTCATCGCATCAAACATCAACAACTTACCTACCAAAGGCTGGCCATAGTTGGCCAACAGCTTAATGGCTTCCATCGCCTGTAACGTGCCGATCGTGCCCACTAACGGGGCCATCACGCCAGCTTCAACGCAGGTGAGCGCGTTTTCGCCAAACAGCCTGCTCAGGCAACGATAACAAGGTTGTTCCGGCTGATAGGTAAAGACGCTGAGCTGGCCTTCCATGCGGATGGCGGCCCCTGATACCAGCGGTTTGCGCTGCGCATGGCACAGGCGATTGAGCATATCGCGAGTAGCCACGTTATCGGTACAGTCCAGCACTACGTCGCTTGCGGCAATCTGCGCTGCCATTTGTTCGTCATCCAGCTGCATATCCAGTGTATCAATACGGATATGCGGATTGATGGCGTTCAGCTCGAGGCGTGCGGATACGACCTTCGCCATGCCAATACGTTCATCCCGGTGCAGGATTTGGCGCTGAAGATTGGAGAGGGAAACGGTGTCGAAATCAACCAACGTCAGATGGCCGACGCCAGCGGCCGCCAAATAGGGCGCTGCCGCGCAGCCTAGCCCGCCAAGCCCTATAATCAGCACGTGCGCGGCCTTTAGCTTTTCCTGACCGTCGAAGTCGAAACCTCGCAGTACGATCTGGCGGTTGTAGCGCAGCGTTTCCGCATCGGTTAATTCCGGCAGCATGTTCAGTTCCTCAGTAACGCATTGAAAGGTTCGATCTCTACCGTTTCTCCGGCGGCCACTGAGCCACGTTCACGTTCCAGCACGATAAAGCAGTTACCCTGGCTGAACGAACTGAACACGTGGGAACCCTGATGGCCGGTGGTGCTCACCTCCAGCTCGCCTTGGGCATTGCTGCTGAAAATACCGCGCTGGAAATCGAGGCGGCCCGGCGATTTTTTCAGTGGCGTCAGGGCGAGGGCCTTCAGGCGTGGTGGCAATTGCCATTCGGTGTGACCGGCCAGTTTGGCCAGCAGCGGTTGTACCAGCTGGTAGAAGGTCAACGCTGCGGAGACCGGGTTGCCGGGCAGGCCGCAGAACCAGGCATGTTGAAGCTTGCCAAAGGCAAAAGGCTTGCCCGGTTTAATTGCCAGCTTCCAGAAGCTGACCTTACCCAGTTCATCCAGCATCTGCTTGGTGTAATCCGCTTCGCCAACGGACACCCCGCCGCTGCTGATCACCACGTCCGCTTCGCTATCCGCCTGGATAAACGCTGCACGCAAGGCTTCCTGATTATCACGAATAATGCCCAAATCGATCACCGTGCAGCCGAGCTGTTCCAGCATCAGGCGTACGGCAAAACGGTTGGTGTCGTAGATCTGCCCGGCTTGTAGCGGCTGGCCGACCGGTTGCAATTCGTCACCGGTAGAGAACACCGCGACTTTTAACTTACGCATCACCTGGACATCGGCCACACCCAATGAGGCCAGCAGGGGCAGCTGTGCGGCCCCCAGCGTTACTCCGGCAGGCAGTACGCTCGCGCCGCGCAGGATATCTTCACCTGCCAAACGGATATTTTGCCCGGCGGTTACCGGTGCGTTGAAACGCACTCCAGCCTCCGTAACCTCGGCTTGTTCTTGCATGATCACCGCATCCGCACCGGCTGGAATTGGCGCACCGGTCATGATCCGTACGCAGGTATTGGCAGGCCAGGCATCGCTAAACGGAGCACCGGCAAAGGCTTTTCCCGCTACCGGCAATGGCGTGTTGCCGTTCAGGTCATTCAGGCGCACCGCGTAGCCGTCCATCGCCGAATTGGCGAAGGGCGGGACATCAATGGGGGAAACAACCGGGGTGGCAGTAATGCGCCCGGCAGCGCTGGTCAAGGCGATGGATTCGCTCTGTTGCAGGGGGGCGATCTGGGAGAGCATCTTCTCCAGTGCCTGCTCAAGAGAAATGAGGTCAGAAGTATGACAATGATCCATAAATAAAACTCCGTAATCAGCGTGCGCGAATTTTTCGCTATTATGGCAGATAACGCCGAAGGGAAGAAATGCTTGAGGCCTCAGGTAATCACTAACAGGAGACAACCATGCATAAGCAGGTATTGGATTTTTGGTTCGCAGAAATTGACCCGGTCATGTGGTTTAAAAAGGACGATGAGTTCGACCGTTTGCTACATACCCGCTTCGGCCAGCTGTGGCAGGCGGCGGCTCAGGGAGAGCTGGCGCATTGGCGGGCTACTATCACCGGCAGGCTGGCGGAAATCATCGTGCTCGATCAGTTCAGCCGTAACCTGTTCCGCAATACGCCACGCTCCTTTGCTTGCGACGGTATGGCTCTGGTATTAGCGCAAGAAGCGATTGCCACGGGGCTATGCGAAACCTTGTCGGTTGAGCAGCGCGGCTTCCTCTACCTGCCTTTTATGCATTCCGAATCCGCCTTGATCCACCAGCAGGCGGTGGTGCTGTTTAGCCAGTTGAATAATGGCAATCAGCTGGAATTTGAATTACGCCATAAAGCGATAATCGATCGTTTTGGCCGTTACCCTCATCGCAACGAGATATTAGGCCGGGAATCTACCTTTGAGGAGCAGGAATTTCTGCGTCAACCGGGGTCGGGTTTCTGAATATATTTCATTGAGCTGCAGGCGCTGAATTACGATGCGGTTGGTGGGGGAAAGCTTATAAAGCACGAGTAGGCCGGGTTGTTTCCTGGCGGGGTAAAAATCTCTCCGTTGTTAAATAAAAGCCAGATAACATCCTGTTTTTATACCGTTTAGCTCTTTCAATGCACAAAAGAGTCTAAGCAGGCTACGCTTAATGCTTGGCAGTCAGTTTGTGCTTTACATCGATTGCCGGGCTAAATATAGTCGAAAAAGACCAAATAATAACTCTCCCTCCCTTTTCATGCTGTAGCAGCTTGAAATGCCGCGGGTATACCAAGGTGTCAGGTCAATGAGCAAACCAGTGATTGCCATTCATGGCGGTGCGGGCGCAATTAGCCGTGCGGCATTGAGTGCTGAGAAGGAACAACACTATATTCAGGCGCTGTCCGATATTGTGGCTGCCGGACAGGCTATTTTAGCCGAGGGCGGCAGCGCGTTGGACGCGGTAACGCAAACGGTAAGACTGCTGGAAGAGTGTCCGCTGTTCAACGCGGGTAAAGGGGCCGTATTCACCCATCAGGGCACCCATGAACTGGATGCCTGCGTGATGGATGGCCGCACCTGTGACGCAGGGGCAGTCGCCGGCGTCAGCCGGATCCGCAACCCGATATTGGCCGCGCGTGCGGTGCTGGAAAACAGTTCCCATGTGCTATTTGGCGGCGAAGGGGCAGAAAGGTTTGCCGCCAATCACGGCCTGGAAATGGTCGAGCCGGATTTCTTCTTTACTCAGGAACGTTTTGACCAATTGCACCGCGCCCAGGCGGAGCAGGGCCGAGTATTGCTCGATCATGATGGTGCGGCGGCGCTGAGCGATGACCCGCTGGATCCCGATCGCAAATTTGGCACCGTGGGGGCGGTAGCGCTGGATGCCTTGGGTAATCTGGCCGCGGCCACCTCAACCGGTGGTATGACGAATAAGGCGGCAGGGCGCATTGGCGATACGCCGATTATTGGCGCGGGCTGCTATGCCAACAATGCCACGGTTGCGGTTTCCAGTACCGGTACCGGTGAAATCTTTATGCGCACCGTCGCGGCGTACGATGTTGCGGCACTGATTGAATATGCCGGTCTCACCCTGCAACAGGCCAGCGATAAGGTGGTGATGGAAAAACTGCTGGCAATGGGCGGCAGCGGCGGCCTGATCGCCATCGATCGTTTTGGCAACGTTGCACTGCCGTTTAACAGTGAAGGGATGTATCGCGGCTTCGGCTATGTCGGCGATGCGCCTTCAGTGGGGATCTACCGCTGAACGCTTGCCAGGAGGGCGCATGACCGATATTGCCATCCAGCCGCAGGCAGAGCGTGGGCTGATTTTACCGCCAGAGCGCGTACTGGCGGTGAGCGATCTGAGCGTGCAATTTCGCCAGGAGGGTGACGTCGTTGAGGCGGTTCGTCATCTGGCCTTTGAAGTGGACCGTGGCGAAACGCTGGCCATCGTTGGGGAGTCTGGCTCGGGTAAATCGGTCACCTCACTGGCGTTGATGCGTCTGGTCGAGCAGGGCGGTGGTGAACTGACCAGCGGGGCGATGCATTTTCGTCGGCGTAATGGTCAGGTACTCGACTTGGCCAAAGCGAAGCAGAGCACCTTGCGTACCTTACGCGGCGCCGATATGGCGATGATTTTTCAAGAACCGATGACCTCGCTCAATCCGGTATTTCCCGTGGGTGAGCAGATCGCCGAATCTTTACGTCTGCATCAGGGGATGGACCACCGCAGCGCCAAACGTGAAGCGCTGCGGATGCTGGATCTGGTGCGCATCCCCGAGGCCAAAAGCGTGCTTGGCCGCTATCCGCATCAACTGTCTGGCGGGATGCGTCAGCGGGTGATGATCGCCATGGCACTGTCGTGCAAACCGGCATTGCTGATTGCCGATGAACCCACCACCGCGCTGGACGTGACCATTCAGGCGCAAATTCTGCAACTGACCCGTGTATTGCAGCAGGAAATGCACATGGGGGTGATCTTCATTACCCATGATATGGGCGTAGTGGCGGAGATTGCCGATCGGGTACTGGTCATGCATCAAGGCGAGAAGGTGGAACAAGGGAACGTGCGCTCGTTGTTCGCTGCTCCACAGCAGCCTTACACTCAGGCCTTGTTGGCTGCCGTGCCACGGTTGGGCGCGATGGCGGAGAAGGAGCTGCCGGCAAAATTTCCGTTAGCTGGCGTAGAGGATAACGACCGGCCGCAAGACACCATACCCGCAGGGGCCACGCCGATCTTGCAGGTAGCAAATCTGGTCACGCGCTTCGATCTGCGCAGCGGCATTCTCAATCGTGTTACCAGCCGCGTGCATGCGGTGGAAAACATCAGTTTCGATCTCTATCCCGGCGAAACGTTGGGGTTGGTGGGAGAGTCCGGCTGTGGCAAATCCACCACCGGCCGTTCACTGCTGAAACTGGTGGATAGCCAACGCGGCACCATTACCTTCAACGGCAAACAGATCAACCGTTTGAAAGGTGCTGCACTGCAACATTTACGCCGTGATATTCAATTCATCTTTCAGGATCCGTACGCTTCCCTCGACCCACGCCTCACCGTTGGCTTCTCAATCATGGAGCCGCTGCTGGTGCACAATGTCGCCCGTGGGGCGGAAGCTGAAAAGCGGGTGGCCTGGTTATTGGAGCGGGTAGGGCTGAAGCCGGAGCATGCGCGGCGTTATCCGCATGAGTTCTCCGGTGGCCAACGTCAACGTATCTGCATTGCCCGCGCGCTGGCACTCAATCCGAAAGTGGTGATTGCCGATGAGGCGGTTTCCGCGCTGGACGTGTCGATTCAGGCGCAAATCGTCAACCTGCTGCTCGATTTACAGCGTGAATTGGGCATCGCGTTTCTGTTTATTTCCCACGATATGGCGGTGGTGGAACGTATCAGCCACCGTGTGGCGGTGATGTACCTTGGTCAGATCGTCGAGATTGGCCCACGCCGTGCGGTGTTTGAAAACCCGCAGCACGCCTATACCCGCAAGTTGATGGCCGCCGTGCCGGTGGCCGATCCCAACCATGCGCATAAACGCCGGCCGCTGCTGGTGGATGAAATACCCAGCCCGATCCTTGGGCTGGATGATGAACCCGTTACCGCACCTTTAGTGCAGGTAGGGCCAGGGCACTTTGTGGCCCGCCACCCTATTGCCGGTGCCTTTTAGCCTTGCCTCAGGAGAGTTAAGCACTATGACTAAGCACACATTCAAGCGTAATGTTTTGGCCGCCGTACTGCTGGCTGCCGCTGCTGGCCCGGCCTGGGCCGCCAAGGATGCGGTGATCGCCGTAGCGTCCAATTTCACCACGCTCGACCCCTATGACGCCAACGACACCTTGTCGCAGGCAGTCGCCAAATCCTTTTATCAGGGGCTGTTTGGCTTTGATAAGGACATGAAGCTGGTGAACGTGCTGGCGGACAGCTACGAGGTCAGCAGCGATGGCCTGACCTACACCATCAAACTTCATCCAGACGTGAAATTCCATGACGGCAGCGCGTTCGATGCCGAAGCGGTCAAGGTTAACCTGGATCGCGCCAGTAATCCGGATAACCGCCTGAAGCGCTACAACCTGTTCAAGATGATCGATAAGACCGAAGTGGTCGATCCCTCCACGGTCAAGGTGGTGCTGAAAGCGCCATTCTCCGCGTTTATCAACAACCTGGCACACCCGGCGGCGGCGATGATTTCCCCGGCGGCGCTCAAGCAGTATGGCAAGGAGATCGGTTTCCACCCGGTGGGCACCGGCCCGTACCAGTTCGAGACCTGGAACCAGACCGACTATGTGAAAGTGAAGAAATTCGACGGTTACTGGAAGGCGGGCCTGCCGAAGCTGGACAGCATCACCTGGCGGCCGGTAGTGGATAACAACACCCGTGCGGCGATGCTGCAAACCGGTGAAGCGACCTTTGCCTTCCCTATCCCTTATGAGCAAGCCAAGGTGTTGGAGAACAACAGCAAGCTGGATCTGGTCGCTGCGCCGTCGATCCTGCAACGTTACATCAGCATGAACGTAACGCAGAAACCCTTCGACAACCCGAAGGTTCGCCAGGCACTGAACTATGCGATCAACAAGGACGCGCTGATTAAGGTCGCGTTCTCCGGCTTTGCCGTTCCGGCGGAAGGCCCAGTGCCTCCGGCGATTGATTTTGCCACCCGCTATAACCCGTGGCCATACGATCCGGCCAAGGCGCGCGAGTTGCTGAAGGAAGCGGGCTATCCGAACGGCTTTACCACCACGCTGTGGTCTTCCCATAACCACAGCACCGCGCAGAAAGTACTGCAATTTGCTCAGCAGCAGCTGGCGCAGGTTGGGGTTAAAGTGACCGTAACGGCGATGGATGCAGGCCAGCGTGCGGCTCAGGTAGAAAGCGTGGGCGTGAAGGATACCGGCGTACGGATGTTCTACACCGGCTGGTCAGCTTCGACCGGGGAAGCCGACTGGGCGCTGACGCCGTTATTCGCGACGCAATCGGCTCCGCCTAAGCAGTTCAACACCGCGTTCTACAGCAATCCACAGGTTGACAAGGATCTGACGGACGCTTTGGCTACGACCGATCGCGCTCAGAAGCAGGCGTTGTACAAAGATGCCCAAGATCGCATCTGGGCGGATGCACCATGGATTTTCCTGGTCACCGAGCGTCTGCTCTCTGCCAACAACAAACAGCTGAGCGGTTTCTACGTGATGCCGGATACCTCGTTTAACTTTGATAACGCGGATCTGAAATAATCCCTCACCCCAACCCTCTCCTATGGGAGAGGGTTGGGGTGTTGTGAGCAGATACGGTGTCGTGGGAAGGTACGGCGTAGGGGCGCTGCATGCTGCGCCCGTGCAAAGGTTAGACGCAGAAGTTAATTTGTGGCACGTTTAGTCCCCTCTCCCTGTGGGAGAGGGTTAGGGTGAGGGGAATGCTTAATTATTTTCTAAAACGCCTGTTGGGTCTGATCCCTACGCTGCTGATCGTGGCCGTGTTGGTGTTTTTGTTCGTCCATATGTTGCCGGGCGATCCGGCGCGGTTGGTCGCGGGGCCGGAGGCAGACGACGCCGTTGTGCAACTGGTGCGTCAGGATCTGGGGCTGGATAAGCCATTGCCACAGCAGTTCGTGCATTTCTTTGTCAATATTTTGCAGGGCGACTTCGGCACTTCGATGGTCTCCAAACGCCCGGTCAGTGAAGAGATCGCCGCGCGCTTTATGCCGACTTTCTGGCTGACGCTCGCCAGTATGGTGTGGGCGGTGATTTTTGGTATGGCGATCGGCATGATTTCCGCAGTATGGCGCAACCGCTGGCCGGATCGGCTGGGGATGACGCTGGCCGTATCGGGCATCTCTTTCCCGGCCTTTGCGTTGGGGATGCTGCTGATGCAGGTATTTTCGGTCAATCTAGGCTGGTTGCCGACGGTCGGTGCGGATACCTGGCTGCATTACATCCTGCCCTCGATCACGCTGGGCGCAGCGGTTGCGGCGGTAATGGCCCGCTTTACCCGCGCCTCGTTCGTTGAGGTGATGCAGGAAGATTACATGCGTACCGCCCGTGCCAAGGGCGTACCGGAATCGCTGGTAGTGGTCAAGCACGGGCTGCGCAATGCGATGATCCCGGTGATCACCATGATGGGGCTACAGTTTGGTTTCCTGCTCGGCGGCTCGATTGTGGTCGAGAAGGTATTCAACTGGCCGGGGTTGGGGCGCTTGCTGGTGGACTCGGTAGAAATGCGCGATTACCCGGTGATCCAGGCCGAAGTGCTGCTGTTCTCGCTGGAATTTATTCTGATTAACCTGTTGGTGGATATGCTGTATGCGGCCATCAACCCTTCGATCCGTTACCAATAGGCAGGCCGTATGATGAAGTATTGGCGGCGTAATGCCGCGCTCAAGGCAATGCCGGTGATTAATCCCAACGCGGTACGGACGCCTTGGCATGAATTCTGGCGGCGCTTTCGTCGCCAACAGGTTGCCATGGTGGCTGGCGTGTTTGTGTTGCTGCTGGTGGCCGCTGCGCTGCTGGCTCCGCATCTGGTGCCCTATGATGCGGAAAATTTCTTTGATTACGATCGGCTCAATGAGGGGCCTTCGCTGGTGCACTGGCTTGGCGTGGATTCGCTGGGGCGGGATATTTTCAGCCGCATTCTGATGGGCGCGCGGATTTCTTTGGCCGCCGGGGTGTTCTCGGTACTGGTGGGTAGCGTGATCGGTACGGTGCTCGGCTTGTTGGCGGGCTATTACGAAGGCTGGTGGGATCGCATCGTGATGCGTATCAGCGACGTGCTGTTTGCTTTCCCCGGCATCCTGTTGGCGATTGGCGTAGTGGCGATCATGGGCAGCGGCATGGCCAACGTGATTGTTGCCGTCGCCATCTTCAGCATTCCGGCGTTTGCTCGTCTGGTGCGTGGTAACACCTTGGTGCTGAAACATCTGACCTATATCGAATCGGCGCGTAGCATTGGGGCATCGGACTGGACCATCATCCTGCGGCATATTTTGCCGGGGACCATCTCGTCGATCGTGGTCTATTTCACCATGCGCATTGGCACTTCGATTATCACCGCCGCCAGCCTGTCGTTTTTGGGGTTGGGCGCACAACCGCCAACGCCGGAATGGGGCGCAATGCTCAATGAAGCGCGGGCAGATATGGTGATAGCCCCCCATGTGGCGATCTTCCCCAGCCTGGCGATCTTCTTTACCGTGCTGGCGTTTAACCTGTTGGGAGACGGGCTGCGTGATGCGTTGGATCCAAAGCTGAAGGGGTAGGGGTCAGGTATCTGCGTAGGGGCGCCGCATGCTGCGTCCGTTAATCTGTGGCTGATATGGCTCAGACGATTCCCTCTCCTTTTGGGAGAGGGGTTGGGAGAGGGGGAAATCAGCGGAACAGGTGCTCGGCATGAAAACGCAGGTGATCGTCGATAAAGGTGGCGATGGTGAAGTAGCTGTGGTCGTAACCCGGCTGAACGCGCAGGGTTAGCGGCCAATCGCGTTGGCGTGCCAACTCCGCCAGCTTGGCCGGTTGCAGTTGATCGGCCAGAAACTGGTCGCCATCCCCTTGGTCGATCAGCATCGGCAGTTTCTCTGCTCCGCTGGCCAGCAAATGGCAACTGTCGTATTGCAGCCACTGCGTTTCATCATCCCCCAGATAGGCCGCAAAGGCTTTACGCCCCCAAGGCACCTGGCAAGGGTTGACGATCGGCGCAAAGGCCGAGGCAGAACGAAAACGCTGTGGATTACGCATTGCCATCATCAACGCACCATGGCCGCCCATCGAATGGCCCGCAATAGACTGCCGATCGCTGACGCTGAAATGCTGCTTAATCAGTGCAGGTAGCTCATCGCTGATGTAGTCATACATGCGAAAATGCCGGTCCCAAGGTGCCTGAGTGGCATTGAGATAGAATCCCGCCCCCTGGCCTAGATCGTAACCTTCATCATTCGGCACCTCATCGCCACGCGGGCTGGTATCCGCCATCACCAGCACCAGCCCCAGTTCGGCGGCAACGCGCTGGGCACCGGCCTTCAACGTGAAGTTCTCATCATTGCAGGTCAGCCCCGACAGCCAATACAACACCGGTGGCGGGTTATCATCACGCGGTGGTGGCAGATAGATACTGAACGTCATGTTGCAATTCAGGCTCTGCGCCGCGTGGCGGTAACGTTGTTGCCAACCACCGAACATGCGGTGCTCTTCGAGAAGTTCTAATGACATCGTCATCCTCTGCCTCCTGGCTTATTTATCGAAATGGATCACGGAACGGATCGATTTGCCTTCATGCATCAGATCGAACGCTTCGTTGATCTGCTCCAGCCCCATGGTATGGGTGATAAAGTCGTTCAGTGCGAATTCACCGTCCAGATAACGCTGGACGATCCCCGGCAGTTGGCTACGGCCTTTCACGCCCCCAAAGGCGGAACCGCGCCAGACGCGACCAGTCACCAGTTGGAACGGACGGGTCGAGATCTCTTCCCCGGCCCCGGCAACGCCGATAATGACCGACTCACCCCAACCCTTGTGGCAGCATTCCAGCGCCGAACGCATCACGTTGACGTTGCCGATACATTCAAAGGAGAAGTCCACGCCGCCGTCGGTCAGCTCGACGATCACGTCCTGGATAGGTTTATCGTAATCTTTCGGGTTGATCAGATCGGTTGCGCCCAGCTTGCGAGCCAGCTCGAACTTGCTGGTATTGAGATCGATGCCGATGATGCGGCTGGCTCCGGCCATCTGTGCGCCGATAATCGCCGACAGCCCGATGCCGCCCAGGCCGAAAATCGCTACGGTATCGCCAGCCTTGACCTTGGCAGTGTTGATCACCGCGCCCATACCAGTAGTGACACCACAGCCAAGTAGGCAGACTTCTTCCAACGGCGCTTCTTTACTGATTTTTGCCAGCGAGATCTCTGGTACCACGGTGCGTTCAGCGAAGGTGGAGGTGCCCATATAGTGGAAGATTGGCTTGCCGTCTTTAAAGAAGCGCGTGGTGCCGTCTGGCATCAGCCCTTTGCCCTGGGTGGCGCGGATGGCCTGGCACAGGTTGGTTTTACCGGATTTACAGAATTTGCATTCGCCACATTCAGGCGTGTACAGCGGGATCACGTGGTCGCCGACGGCAACGCTGGTCACGCCTTCGCCAATGGCTTCAACGATACCGCCGCCTTCGTGGCCGAGGATCGCCGGGAAGACGCCTTCCGGATCTTTACCTGACAGGGTATAGGCATCGGTATGGCAAACGCCGGTAGTGACGATCCGCACCAGCACTTCGCCTTTCTGCGGTGGCATCAGATCGACTTCTTCAATCTTCAGCGGTTGGTTTGGGCCCCAGGCCACGGCAGCACGGGTCTTGATAAATTCCATCATGTTCTCCTCATTATGGGTTGGGGTCGAACATGTTCGACCTGAATTAATTTATTGCTATCTAGGGGGCGGAGAGGGATTCAGCATCCGCCTCCAAGTTGTCAGCCTGTTCTATAATCAGTTGTTTTAATGCGCGAACACTTGGCCCGAAGGCATCACGCCGCCATAACAGCCAGGTGGCCGTCTCGGCAATGTCGCTAGGTAGCGTATGGACCTTGACCCGCTGGTAACCAGGAAGCAGGTTGAGTACCGAATAGGGGATCATCGCCAACCCGGCTCCGCTAGCCACGCAGGCCAGCATGGAGTGATAAGACTGGATCTCCATGATGGGGCCTGGCAACGAACCGTCACGCTTGAACCAGGACTCCAGGCGCAGGCGATAGGAACAACTGGCGCGGAAGGCAAACAGGGTTTCCCCTTTGACATCCAGGGCACTGTGGATGGGCAGATGATCGAGACAGGTGATCACCACCATGCGTTCGGGGAAAGCAACACAGCCGTTCAGTTCATCATATTGCGCCGGGCCATCGACCAGGGCAGCAGCCAAGGTTCCGGCACGCACCCGTTCGATGATTTCCCCAGAGGTTCCGGTGGCCAGCGACAGTGAAACCTGTGGGAAGCGCTGATGATAAGCGGCCAGCAGTGTCGGTAGCCGGGTTGCGGCGGTGCTTTCCATCGAACCAAGCGCGAAGTTACCGGCCGGTTCCCCGGCATGGGTGATGCTCATGGCTTCTTCACTCAGCGCCAGAATGCGGTGGGCGTAGCAGAGAAAGTTATGGCCCATCGGCGAGAGGCGCAGGCGCTGCTTCTCGCGGATAAACAGATCGGTGCCCAGTTCCTGCTCGAGCTGGCGCAGGCGCGTGGTCAGATTTGACGGTACGCGATGCAGTTGCTCGGCGGCACGGGCAACGGAGCCGGTTTCGGCAACGCAGCAGAACATGCGCAGTTGGGTGAGATCCATGACCTTCTCTTTTCGTGATGAACTTGATGAGTATTATTCAGTTTTTGTGAGTGTAATACTGCGGCATGCTAGCCGCAACTTTCTTTTAACAGGTTGGATACAGCGATGGCGCTAAAAATAGCCTTAAGTGGTTTTATTGCTTTGATCGTGGCGATGGGGATTGGGCGGTTTGCCTTTACCCCGCAGGTGCCGCTGATGATTGCTGAGCACCAGTTCACCCTGACCGGTGCCGGGCTGGTGGCGGCGGTGAACTATCTGGGCTACCTGTGTGGTGCCTTTGATGCGATGCGCGCCAGCCGCCATGTGGAGCGTCGTCTATGGCTCGGCGTGTGGGGGGCGGTAGCGCTGACGCTGCTGTCTGCTTTGCTGTCGGGGGAATGGTTGCATGGTGCGTTGCGCTTTGTGATCGGTTGGGCCAGCGGCTGGTCAATGGTGCTGGTGGCGGCCTGGGCTAACGAGCGCCTTGCACACTATGGCCGCCCCGCATTGAGTGCTGCGGTATTTGCCGGGCCAGGGGCGGGGATTTTTATCAGCGGCATGCTGGCGGTGGCGATCAACAGTTGGGGTTTGAGCGCCTCACAGGCCTGGCTGGTGTATGGCGTACTGGCGTTGGTGTTAATTGGCGCGATCAGCATTAACTTGCCACGGGCAGGGGAGTTGCATCGCCCTGATGTCAGGCCCGAGCCGCTGGTGCTCACACCGGCATTGAAGCGCCTGGTGTGGAGCTACAGTCTGGCGGGTTTTGGTTATATCCTGCCTGCGACTTTCTTGTCACAGATGGCGGCAGCCCGTTTCCCAGACAGCCTGTTCGGCCAGTTTGTCTGGCCTATTTTTGGCGGTGCAGCGGTGCTGGGGATTATTCTCGGTATCCTGACCAGGCATAAACTCACCACGCAGACGCGTTTGGCGCTTACCCTGTGGGTGCAGGCATTGGGTGTGCTGTGTGCCGAAGTGGTTCCGGGCGTTACCGGACTGGCGTTAGGAGCGATGCTGACCGGCGGGGGCTTCCTCAGCGTAGTACAACTGTCGATCCAGCATGGCAGGGAGCTGGCCCCTAATCACGCACGCTACATGGCCGGGCTGCTGACGACAGGTTATGCGATCGGCCAACTGGTTGGCCCGATGCTGTCGGCGATTTCAACGGCGCTGACGCATCGCCTGGAACCCGCCTTATATGTCGCGGTGGTGGGGTTGTTGATCGCCGGTATGTTGGTCATCAATACTCCGGCACGGGAGATGACGCGCAAGCTGACTTTATCCTGATTGAAATACGTACAAAAAATGTGGAATAGCCGCAGCCAGCCTGCCACGGGCTGGATGCGGAATTTTCATACCAGGATGAAACACAATCACTGGATAAACGTCTCACTCTCATCTAGAGTGGGAGAAAATATTGATCGGGTTCACGTTATAAGCCGTGAGCCTGGCCGCTATAACCTATCGATCTCAAGTCGCAGCTTGCAAGATTATGGGTCATAAGAATGAGAAACCGCCAATCTGCTAGCTACCGGCATAGCATGCATTGGGGCCGCCTGCTGGAGAACATACCGCCATGACATCGTTAAGTAATGAAGCTGCACTGGTGCACGCGGCGCTTGAAGCGCGCGGCCTGGAAACCCCATTATGTGGGGAAGTGTTGGATCGCGAGACACGCAAACGCCGTATCAAAGAGCACATGACGGAAATCATGCAACTGCTGAACCTCGATCTGTCCGACGACAGCCTGGCGGAAACGCCGCATCGGATTGCGAAAATGTACGTCGATGAGATCTTCTCCGGCCTGGATTACGCCAACTTCCCGAAGATCACCGTCATCGAAAACAAGATGAAGGTGGACGAAATGGTGACGGTGCGTGACATTACCCTGACCAGCACCTGCGAACATCACTTTGTCACCATCGATGGTAAGGCCACCGTGGCGTATATTCCTAAAGACTCGGTGATTGGCCTGTCGAAAATCAACCGTATCGTGCAGTTCTTTGCCCGACGCCCACAGGTGCAGGAGCGGCTGACTCAGCAGATCCTGGTCGCGCTACAAACCCTGTTAGGGACTAACAACGTGGCGGTATCGATCGATGCGGTGCATTATTGCGTCAAGGCGCGCGGTATCCGTGACGCCACCAGCGCGACCACCACCACCTCGCTGGGGGGGCTGTTCAAGTCTAGCCAGAATACTCGCCAGGAGTTCCTGCGTGCGGTGCGTCACCATCACGGCTGAGTGCCTGCCATGATGTAGCCCCCGCAACTCTTCGGCTATCGCTATTCCCCCTCACCCCAACCCTCTCCCCAAAAAGGAGAGGGAGTCAGCTCGGTGTTGTGGTCTGGCGCGCAATCTGATTTGTGGCACGCACGGTCCCCTCTCCCTGTGGGAGAGGGTTAGGGTGAGGGGCTATTTACTGATTGAAACACAGCGGTACAAAATGAACGTTAATCCAACTCTCCCGCCACCGCGCATTGCTACCCTAGACTGCGTACGCGGTATCGCCATCCTCGGCATTCTATTGCTGAATATCAGCGCGTTTGGCTTACCGAAAGCCGCCTACCTCAATCCTGCCTATCTGGGTATTCCCGCCAATCGCGATGTCTGGACCTGGGCGCTGCTGGATCTGTTTGCTCAGGTCAAGTTTCTGGCCATGTTCGCTCTGTTATTTGGCGCTGGGCTGCAACTACTGCTACGGCGGGGCAAAGTCTGGATCCGTGCCCGGTTATCCTGGCTGGTACTGTTTGGCCTGGGGCATGCCATTTTTTTGTGGGATGGGGACATTCTGCTGGCCTATGGGCTGATCGGCCTGGTGTGCTGGCGCATGGTCCGTGATGCGCAGAATACCTACACCCTGTTGAAAACCGGTGCGGTGCTGTATCTGATCGGCGTTGCGGTGTTGTTGCTGCTGGGGTTTATCTCTCACGGTGAGCCGGGCAGTTTCTGGCAGCCGGGTGTGGCCGAATTACAGTATGAGAAGTTCTGGAAGCTGCAAGGCGGGCCGGAAGCCTGGCGCAGTCGCCTGGATCTGCTTTCTTCCAGCCTGATCGCCATTGGCGCGCAGTATGGTTGGCAACTGGCCGGGCTGATGCTGTTCGGCGCAGGCATGATGCGCAGCGGTTGGCTGCGTAACGGCTATTCACCGGCTTACTACCGCCGGCAGGCCGCCTGGCTGATACCGCTTTCATTGCTGATCCAGTTGCCCGGTGTGTTGCTGCAATGGCAGTTGAATTGGGACTATCGCTGGAGCGGTTTTCTGCTCCAGGTACCGCGAGAGTTGGGCTCACCCTTGCAGGCCATTGGCTATCTGGCACTGGTCTACGGCTTTTGGCCAACGCTTTCGCGCCTGCGCATTAGCCATTGGCTCACCCAGGTCGGGCGGATGGCACTCAGCAATTACCTGCTGCAAACCCTGATCTGCACCACGCTGTTCTACCGTTTTGGCCTCTATCAACAGCTCGACCGCTTGCAGCTCTTGGCGGTCATTCCGTTGGTGTGGCTGGCCAACCTGCTGTTTTCCGTGCTGTGGCTGCGTTACTTCACGCAAGGCCCGATGGAATGGCTGTGGCGCAAACTGACCTCACTGGCTGCAGGGGAAAGCCACCGTCAGCCGACAAAATGAGATCTGGCGCAGGTAGGTTAAAAAAATGTATGTAAACGTTTTCTTTCCTGTGACGGATTTCACGCTGAGGAGGATGACAATCGGAGTAGGATAGCGCCACTGTCAACTCTGTCGACCTCAGGACGTTTCATGAATTCTGTTCATTCAACCACCATTCGTGACGTGGCGAAGCGCGCGGGGGTTTCCGTCGCTACCGTCTCGCGAGTGCTGAACAACAGTGCCCTGACCAGCAAAGAGACACGCGAACTGGTGCTGAAAGCGGTGGCGGAACTGGGCTATCGGCCAAACGCCAACGCTCAGGCGCTGGCCACGCAGAGTAGTGACACGCTTGGCGTAGTGGTGATGGATGTTTCCGATCCTTTCTTCGGCGCGTTAGTGAAAGCGGTAGACACGGTGGCGCAGCAAAACCACAAATACCTGCTGATCGGCAATAGTTACCATCAGGCGGATAAAGAACGTCATGCCATCGAAGTCCTGATCCGCCAACGCTGTAACGCCCTGATTGTACATGCAAAAGCTCTGGATGATGCGGAACTGATCGCCTTTATGGATCAGGTGCCGGGCATGGTGTTAATTAACAGAATTGTAACAGGCTATGAGCACCGCTGCGTTGGCCTGAATAACGTGTTTGGCGCCGAAGTCGCCATGCGTTTGCTGCTCTCGCAAGGCCATCAGCGGATCGGCTATCTTGGCTCCGATCATCCCATTGAGGACGGCCCGCTGCGCCAGCAAGGCTACAGCCAGGCAATGGCTGCGGCAGGCTTTTCTCCCCCAGATAGCTGGCGGGCCTACGGCTCACCGGACCTGCAAGGCGGCGAAGCAGCGATGGTTGAACTGCTGGGCCGCAACCTGCATCTGAGCGCGGTATTTGCCTATAACGACGCCATGGCGGCAGGGGCGATGGCGGTGCTGAAAGAAAACGGTATCACAGTGCCGCAGCACTTCTCGCTGGTGGGGTTCGATGATATCCCGATTGCCCGCTATACCAGTCCCAAGCTGACCACCATTCGTTATCCGATTGTCTCCATGGCTACCCTGGCTACAGAGTTGGCGCTGAAGGGGGCCGCCGGGCAATTGGAATCCCAGGCTTCGCACCTGTTCATGCCGACGCTGGTACGCCGCCATTCTGTGGCTCCGTGGCAAAGTGAGGCTTCGGTCACTCTCTGAACATTTATTATTGTGTAACCGTTTTCAATCTGTGAGAAAATTCACAGATTATTAACATAGTGCCGTCTATGCTCTAGTCGTTTTCCAGCGCAAAGGCTCTTGCCAGCCAAACTTTCAATCTGGCGCTGACACAGCATCACAGGAATAACAAGCAACACGGATGACAGGAATTCATTTGAAACTGCCAGGCCCAGCTGTGTGCATTGTGGCTAAAGGCTAAATACCGAGTACGACCTCTACAAACCGGAGACAGACAATGAATAAGAAGGTTTTCACCCTGGCCGCGCTGGCCGCAAGCATGATGTTTGGCGCTGCTGCGCATGCTGATACCCGCATTGGCGTCACGATTTACAAATATGACGACAACTTTATGTCGGTGGTGCGTAAGGCGATCGAGAAAGATGCCAAGGCTTCTCCGGATGTCACGCTGCTGATGAATGACTCACAGAATGACCAGTCCAAGCAAAACGACCAGATCGACGTGCTGATTGCCAAAGGTGTGAAAGCGCTGGCGATCAACCTGGTGGATCCGGCCGCCGCTCCGGTGGTGATTGACAAGGCACGTGCCAACGATATCCCTGTGGTGTTCTACAACAAAGAGCCTTCTCGTCAGGCTCTGGATAGCTATGACAAAGCCTATTACGTCGGTACCGACTCCAAAGAGTCTGGCGTGATCCAGGGCGAACTGATTGCCAAACACTGGAAAGCCAACCCAGCCTGGGATCTGAACAAAGACGGCCAGATCCAATATGTGTTGCTGAAAGGTGAACCGGGTCATCCGGATGCAGAAGCGCGTACCACCTACGTGATTAAAACGCTGAACGAGAAAGGCGACAAGACTCAGCAACTGCAGATGGATACCGCGATGTGGGACACCGCTCAGGCTAAAGACAAGATGGATGCCTGGCTGTCCGGCCCGAACGCCAACAAAATCGAAGTGGTGATTGCCAACAACGACGCGATGGCTATGGGTGCAGTTGAAGCGCTGAAAGCCCACAACAAGAGTAGCATTCCGGTATTTGGTGTCGATGCTCTGCCAGAAGCGCTGGCGTTGGTGAAATCTGGCGCGATGGCCGGTACTGTGCTGAACGATGCTGACAATCAGGCCAAAGCCACCTTCGACCTGGCGAAAAACCTGGCTGCTGGCAAACCTGCTGCTGACGGTACCCAATGGAAGATCGTTAATAAAATCGTGCGTATTCCGTACGTAGGCGTAGATAAAGATAACCTGTCTCAGTTCGTTAAATAAACCGAGATAGCAATGCCCCCGCCAATTTACCGGCGGGGGAACTTATTAGAAGAACCCGTTAATTTCCCAGCGCCATTTATCAGGCTCGGGGGAGTGCTGGTTCCAGAATTAGCCAGGACTATTTATGGCCGAAAACTCTCGTGAGTGGCTACTGGAAATGACGGACATCAGTAAGTCATTTCCCGGCGTAAAGGCATTAGACAAGGTGAATTTACGCGTACGCCCAAACTCCATTCATGCCTTAATGGGGGAGAACGGCGCCGGAAAATCCACCTTATTAAAATGTCTGTTTGGCATTTATAAAAAAGACTCCGGTAGTATTCTGTTTCAGGGTCAGGAAGTCGATTACAAGAGTTCCAAGGAAGCGCTGGAGCAGGGCGTGTCGATGGTCCACCAGGAGCTGAACCTGGTGTTGCAACGCACCGTGATGGACAACATGTGGCTGGGGCGCTACCCGACCAAAGGGCTGTTTGTCGATCAGGACAAGATGTACAAAGACACCAAGGAAATTTTCGACGAACTGGATATTGATATCGATCCTCGCGCCAAAGTTGGCACGCTGTCGGTATCGCAAATGCAGATGATCGAAATTGCCAAGGCGTTCTCCTACAACGCTAAAATTGTGATTATGGATGAACCCACGTCTTCTCTGACCGAGAAAGAGGTGAATCATCTGTTCACCATTATCCGTAAGCTGAAAGACCGTGGCTGCGGCATCGTGTATATCTCGCACAAGATGGAAGAGATCTTCCAGCTGTGTGATGAAATCACCATTTTGCGCGATGGCCAATGGATCGCCACCCAGCCGCTGGAAGGGCTGGATATGGACAAGATTATCTCGATGATGGTTGGGCGTTCGCTAAGCCAGCGTTTCCCCGATCGTCAGAATACGCCGGGTGAGGTGATCCTGGAGGTGCAAGGTCTGACCTCGTTACGCCAGCCTTCCATCCGTGATATCTCTTTCGATCTGCACCAAGGGGAGATCCTGGGCATTGCCGGGCTGGTGGGCGCCAAGCGTACCGACATTGTGGAAACCTTGTTCGGCATCCGCGAGAAGGTGGCCGGTACCATCAAGCTGCACGGAAAAAAAATCAACAATAACAGTGCTAACGAAGCGATTAACCACGGTTTTGCCCTAGTGACGGAAGAGCGTCGTTCCACCGGTATTTATGCTTACCTGAATATTGGCTTTAACTCGCTGATTGCCAATATTCGTCAATACAAAAACAAGATGGGCCTGCTGGATAATAACCGGATGAAAAGCGATACCCAATGGGTGATCGATGCCATGCGGGTAAAAACGCCGGGTCATCATACCAATATCGGTTCGCTTTCCGGCGGCAATCAGCAAAAGGTGATCATTGGCCGCTGGTTACTGACACAGCCGGAAATCTTGATGATGGATGAGCCAACACGGGGGATCGACGTGGGGGCCAAGTTTGAAATTTACCAGTTAATGACCGAGTTGGCGAAGAAGGGCAAGGGGATCATTATAATCTCTTCCGAAATGCCGGAGCTTTTGGGAATTACCGACAGAATATTGGTGATGAGTAATGGTCAGGTTGCGGGCATTGTCAATACCAAACAGACCTCGCAAAATGAAATATTGCGGCTAGCCTCCTTGCATCTTTAAGGAACGTAATTATGAGCGCACTAAATAAAAAAACCTTGTTCACCTATTTCAAAGAGGGTGGCATTTATCTGGTCCTGTTGGTGTTACTGGCGATTATTATTATCCAGGATCCGACGTTTTTAAGCCTGATGAACCTGAGTAATATCCTGACCCAATCCTCGGTGCGTATTATTATTGCACTGGGCGTGGCCGGGTTGATCGTCACGCAGGGGACGGACCTGTCCGCCGGGCGTCAGGTGGGGCTGGCCGCGGTGATTGCCGCTACCCTGCTGCAATCGATGGATAACGTCAACAAAGTGTTCCCGCATATGGAGACCTGGTCGATCCCGCTGGTGATCCTGCTGGTTTGCGCCGTGGGTGCGGTGATTGGTTTGGTCAACGGTTTGATTATCGCTTACCTCAACGTGACGCCGTTTATTACCACATTGGGTACCATGATCATCGTTTATGGCATTAACTCGCTGTATTACGATTACGTAGGGGCTTCACCGGTTGCCGGTTTCGATCCGAAATTCTCCAGCTTTGCCCAAGGGTTCTTGCGATTCGGTGACTTCAAGCTGTCGTATATCACCTTCTACGCCATTATCGCGATCGCCTTTGTCTGGGTGCTGTGGAATAAAACCCGCTTTGGCAAAAATATCTTCGCCATCGGCGGTAACCCGGAGGCGGCGAAAGTCTCTGGCGTCAACGTACCGTTGAACCTGATCATGATCTATGCGCTGTCCGGGGTGTTCTATGCCTTTGGCGGTTTGCTGGAAGCGGGCCGTATCGGCAGTGCCACCAACAACCTCGGCTTTATGTATGAGTTGGATGCCATCGCGGCCTGCGTGGTCGGCGGGGTGTCGTTCGCTGGTGGGGTAGGTACGGTGCTGGGTGTGGTGACCGGGGTGATCATCTTTACCGTCATCAACTACGGCCTGACCTACATCGGCGTTAACCCTTACTGGCAGTACATTATCAAGGGCAGCATCATTATCTTCGCGGTTGCGCTGGATTCCCTGAAGTACGCCAAGAAAAAATAAGTTCGCTATTCGCTTCACGTAACGGCCAGCATTTGCTGGCCGTTTGCTTTTGTTGTTATTCCGGTGCTCGCTGTTCCCCCTCACCCCAGCCCTCTCCCCAAAAAGGAGAGGGGGCCGTTCAGCGTCGTTGGTTGGTAATGTGGTACTGCGTAGGCGGCGCTAAGGCCAGATGCGGGAGTAAAATGGTAGCACGGACAGTCCCCTCTCCCTGTGGGAGAGGGTTAGGGTGAGGGGGTATTCACTTCAGCTTTTTTTCTGCTGCGCTTTAACTTTCTCAGCCGCCAGCTTGTGTTCCAATTCCACCACCTGCTCTGGTGACACGGCCGGATAACCCGGAGCGTCTTCAGGAACCTCGTGCATCGAGGATATCGGGATCATTGGGCCAAGGAAGCGGGGCTCACGCTTGAGGAGGTACAAATCGGTCAAGGCGCCAAGGCGGGCAAAAATCTCGCGTACGCGCACCGTCATCATGTTTTTTGGCGAAGGTACCGCATAGCATTGTGCCTGGATACCCATATGCAGGGCGATAAACAGGGCGCGCTCACAGTGGAACCGCTGGGTGATGATGATGAAGTCGTTGGTATCGAACACCTTACGCGTACGGACGATAGAATCGAGGGTACGGAAACCGGCGTAGTCGAGCACAATATCGCTGGGCGCAACGCCTGCGGCCAGCAGATCGCGGCGCATGGTCATCGGTTCGTTGTAGCTTTGCTGGGCATTATCGCCACTTAATAACAGGTATTTGACCTTGCCGCTGTTATAGGCGTTGATCGCTCCCTGAATGCGGTAGCGGTAAAATTGGTTGATAACGCCAGTGCGATAATATTTGGAGGTACCAAGCACCACTCCCACCTGACGGTGTGGCAGCGTTTGCAGTTCTTCGTAGATGAAGGGGGCGGTTTTCCAGCTTATCCAGCGATCGAGCGCGATAGCCGACAGCATCAACACCGCAATGATGATGAACAGGCTGATTATCAGGCGTTTCCACATGTTGATGCCTTGCGCGGACGATGGCTTAAGTAAGCTCCAAGGCTACTTTACCTGCCCGGCAGACGCAAGCGGCATGCCCTTGGTCGTGGGTATTACGCTGAATTTTTCAGCATATTCTTCGCTAGCGAACGAGAATGGACCAGATTTATACCCTATGGATTTCAAGTTGTAGCTAGGCGACAAACTTACTCATCCCCAGGAGCTTACTTTTGGGTAAGTGACTGGGGTGAGTAAGTGCAGGTAACAACGCTACAGCTTGAAAGACGACGGGTATTAGAACGACGTACGTTTGTAGATGCGATATTGCGGACGCCAGAAGTTATGCTCAATGGCTTTCGACAACGCCTCTTCCGAAGTCACTACCGCCACTCCTTGCAGCTGAGCGGCTTTGCCGACTTCCATCGCGATGCACTTGGATACGCCCTGAATATCATCGATATTCGGCAGCAGTGCGCCGTGGCCGTCAGTAGCCAGTGGCGAACAATCGGCCAGTGCACGGCTGGCGGCCATCAACATGGCATCGGTGACCCGTTTTGCCCCTGCGGCCAGCACGCCAAGGCCAATTCCCGGGAAGATATAGGAGTTGTTGCACTGGGCAATCGGGAACAACTGGTCTTTATAGGTGACCGGTGAGAACGGACTGCCGGTGGCGACCAGGGCGGCACCGTCGGTCCAGTTGATGATATCTTCTGGTCGGGCCTCTACGCGCGAGGTTGGGTTGGACAGCGGCATCACGATCGGACGCGGGCAATGCTTGTGCATCTCGCGGATCAGTTCTTCGGTAAACAGCCCCGGCTGGCCTGACACACCGATCAGCACGGTTGGCTTGGCATTGCGCACCACTTCCAGCAGGGAGATGGCATCGCTCTCCACCTGCCATTGTTGCAGATTGGCACTTTTCTGCACCAGCTTGCTCTGGAAATCGAGCAGGTTGGGGAGTTTGTCCGTCAGCAGGCCAAAACGGTCGACCATAAACACGCGGGCGCGGGCTTCGTCTTCGCTTAACCCTTCGGACTTCATTTGGGCGATGATCTGCTCGGCAATACCACAGCCTGCGGAACCGGCCCCCAGGAAGGTGACGGTTTGATCGCGCAGTTGGCTGCCTGCGGCACGGCTGGCGGCAATCAGGCTGCCCAGCGTTACGGCGGCGGTGCCTTGGATATCGTCGTTAAAGCAGCACAGCTCGTCACGGTAGCGATTAAGCAGCGGCGTGGCGTTGTTCTGGGCAAAGTCTTCAAACTGCAACAACACGTTCGGCCAACGGCGCTTGACCGCCTGGATGAACTCTTCCACAAAGGCGTGATATTCGTCGCCCGAAATACGCGGATGACGCCACCCCATATACAGCGGATCGTTCAGGCGCTGTGGGTTGTTGGTCCCCACGTCCAGCACCACCGGTAAGGTGTAGGCCGGGCTGATGCCGCCACAGGCGGTATACAGCGAGAGTTTACCGATTGGAATACCCATACCACCGATGCCCTGATCGCCAAGGCCAAGGATGCGTTCGCCGTCGGTGACGACGATCACTTTGACGTTCTGCTTGGTGGCGTTTTGCAGCATATCGTCGATGCGATCGCGGTTCGGGTAGGAGATAAACAGCCCACGCGCACGGCGATAGATATCGGAGAAATGCTCACAGGCCTCACCGACGGTCGGCGTGTAGATGATGGGCATCATCTCGCTCAGGTGTGAATCCAGCAGACGATAGAACAGCGTTTCGTTGGTGTCCTGGATATTGCGCAGGTAGATATGCTTGTCGTTATCGTTCTTGAAATCCTGAAACTGACGGTAAGCGCGTTCCACCTGTTCCTCGATGGTTTCTATCGCTTCCGGCAGCAGGCCGTGCAGGTTGAAGTTACTGCGTTCTTCCTCGGAAAAGGCGCTGCCTTTGTTCAGCAACGGAAATTCCAACAGGATTGGGCCGGCGTAGGGGATATAGAGAGGGCGTTTGCTTTCGTATTCCAGTTCCATCAGTTTTACTCTTTTCCTAGGGTAAGCGTTATTACTGCCGATCCTAAGAGAACGGAAAAATATGTACAGCATTTGTTAGTAAATAATGAGGAATTGTCGCTTGTTGCTGGTTTTATAGCCGAATTGCGGCGGAGCACGCTGGCTCCGCCGAAGGGATCAGAAGGTAACGCGTTGCACGTCTTGGCAGCCCAGTGCCGCCAGGGTAGCGCGGGTGGCATCCCACTGGGTCAGGATCGCGCCTTCAGCTTCTGCCAATACGGCACGGCGGATTTTCTGGCAATCGCCGCCGGAGACGTTCATCAGGATCAGGGCGGCCTGCAATGGCGGCAGGCTAGGGTTGAACGCGGCGTTCTCGGCATAGCGGCCAGCGTAAACCTTGCCGTCTTCGGCTTCCAACGCTACGCCGCTATGGGCGGTGCTGTACGGGGCATGGCTACGGTTGGCGGCGTCCAGCGCGGCTTTCGCCAGTTCATCGTCCAGCGTCAGTTGGAAACCGTGATCGACCGGATCCATCAGCAATTCGCTGACTGCCAGATCTTTTGGCCCAAAGGAGTAAGGCAGGTAATCGCCTAGTGTGGCGGTTGCCCGTGCAGGCAAGTGGATCTCCAACTCGGTGCCGCTGTTAAGCTCGTTCATAAATTGACGGCAGTGGCCGCAAGGCGAGTAGTTGACGGTTACCGCAACCAGCTTGGCTTCGCCGCGCAGCCAGGCATGCGTGACTGCGCACTGTTCGGCGTGCACGGTTTGCTGCATTGGGGCACCACGGAATTCCATATTGCCACCGAAATACCAGTTGCCGCTGACGCCACGCGCCACGGCTCCCACATGGAAATGCGAAATCGGCGTTAACGAGCAGGCGGCAGCCAATGGCAGCAGAGCAAACGCCAGTGCATCATCATCCAACCCGCACTGTTGCTCGATCGCCGTGATCTGCTCGGCCTTGAACATGGCAGGGAAATCAGGCGCATCTAAATAAGGCAGCAGGGCGGATTGCAAGGCAGTTGGCAATTCGCCGTAGGCAGTTTGAAAGCGCGAGTGCATAGGTGATCTCTCTACAAGTTAACGGACAAACATTCTAGGCAACTGGCCCACAATAAGTTGTGATTAAAGTCTCTTTTTTAATGAAACGAGTGCAATGAAAATAATAAATGCGAGACTTATCGCAAGTTTTTGACCGCTAACCGAACAGCCGCATCAGTATCGGGAACACGAACGGCGCAGTCAGCGAGGTGATAATCCCGCAGATAACCAGTGCGAGCGAACTGAACGCGCCCTGCTGGTAATCCATTTCTACGCAGCGCGCGGTACCCAACGCATGTGAAGCAGTCCCCATTGCCAGACCGCGCGATGAATTGGTCGTGATCCGCAACAGGCCAAGTAGCGCATGGCCGAACACCGCCCCCAGAATACCGACAAAAATCACGCACACCGCGCTGATGGCCGGGATGCCGCCAAGTGACTCGGCTACCGCCATGGCTATCGGTGTCGTTACCGATTTAGGCAAAATCGAGGCGGCAATCTCGGGCTTGGCCCCCATCAGCAGGGCAATAGCACCGCCGCTGATCATTGCCGTCATGCTGCCAATAAAGCAGACGGTAATGATGGATTTCCAACGCGCGCGGATCTGATGGATCTGCTCGTACAGCGGAAAGGCGAGGGCAACCACCGCCGGTTGCAGCAAATCGTTGAGGATTTTGCTGCCTTGAAAATAGCGTTCATAAGGAATGCCGGTTAGCAGCAGCAGCGGGATGATCACCGCCATCGACACCAATAATGGGTTGAGCAGCGGCATATTGAGCTTCTGCGCCAGCTTGCGTGCCGCGTAAAACACCAGCAGGGTCAACGGCAAGGACCACCAGATATTTTGCATCATTGCTTGTCCCCTGCATCTTTGGCTTTTCCGAGGACAGGGCGCTCGCGGTGGAAGTAATGTGAAGTATAGCCAACCACCACAAACACCAGCAGCGTACTGATCAGGCAAGACACCACCAGCGGGGCCAAATCGTCAACAATCTGGTCGTAATACTTCATGACGCCGACGCCGATCGGCACAAACAGCAGCACCATATAGCGGATAAACAGATGGCAGCCAGGCTTGACCCACTTGGCCGGCAGGATCTGTGTAGAGAGCAGGGCAAACAGGATCAGCATGCCGATAATGCTGCCGGGGATAGCAATTGGCAGCAGCGCCGCAATGGCGTTACCGGCGAACAGGCTGAGGTAGATCAGCACGATCGCCCTGGCATATTTCCAACACAGGTTAAATAGGTTGCCCATAGTGTTTTCTCGTTGACGTTGACGCATTCATCATACAATTAAACTGTGAGCTACGCCACAAAACGCAGCATGAATTCTCGTTATGCCCAGCATGCCATTTCGGCAAGTTTGCGGCCCGCTTTAAGTGTAGTGGGTCAGGCTATTGTGCGCCGCTGATGCTGGCAATCGGTTTTTGCTGCTCAGCCAACCGATGACCGAGGAAGAAGAACAGCAGGCTGAACAAGGCGGCGGTGATCAGCACCAGGAACATCACCGGCGGTGGCGCATAGCTCAGCAGGAAGCCACACATTACCGGGTTGATAGCTCCCCCCAGATTGCTCAGGCTTTGCACGCCGTAATAGCTGCCTTTCAGGTGCGGCGGGGCGATAAAGTCGATAAACATGTATTCGACCGGGATGACGATGATTTCCCCCAGGGTGAAAATCGCCATTGCCAATACCCACAGCCATATCGATTGCCCCGCCAGCATAAAGCCGACCAGCCCCAGGACGAAAAACAGCGTACCCAGCATCAGCCAGCGCAGCATGTTGTCCTGACGCATACCGCGACTCAATACATATTGCAGGGCGATCACGATGCAGGCGTTGACGATCATCACTACGCCAATCACCCGATAGGCGAACTCGGCATTACTGACCGTGATCAGATACTGCGACAGATAACCGGTAAATTGGCCAAAGACCACCGCGCCAAGCGTACTGCCCAGGGTGAAGTAGATCAGCCGCCGATCACCGCGCAACACATTGACCGTCTGGCGGAAGTTGAGTACCGCTGGCGAAATGTCAGTTTCTGTTGCCGGTGGTGCAGGATAGTTGCGCAGACGAAAGCTGAGGGTGACTACCGTCAGTAACGCCAAGCCACCGGAAAGGTAGAACGGCAACAGTGGGCTGTAACCGGCCACCATCACGCCCAACGATGAACCGACAGCCCAGCCAACGTTGATCAACGTATAGTTGATCGAGAAGGCCTTGATGCGTTGGTTGACCGGCAGCCAACTGGCAAAGCAGGCCTTGATGGCGATATTGAGCACCGCATAGGCGGTATGCAGGATCGCCAGCACCAGGATGACACCTGCGGGCTGTGATACCGACGGGATAGCAAAAAAGCTCAGCGAAAATAACAGGATGGCAAGCAGGATCAGCGGGTTTTTATTAAAGCGATCGACCAGATAGCCGCCATAAAAGCTGCTGATGATGCCGATGGTCAGGCTGATGCCAAGAATAATGCCCACGCTTTTGGGCAGCAGGTGGAAGTGCTCGGTCAGGTAAATGGTGATAAAGGGCAGCGTGACGCCACGGCCTATGGTCAGCACCAGCGAACTCGCCAGTAATATCTTAATCAGTGGGGGGAATCCCTTCATAACCAAACCTGTTGATGCATACAGTTATTACGCCAATGCAACTACAGTAGCGTATTTTGTGATGCAGAGAAGGGGGGGGACGGAAAAATTGTTTAAAAAAAAGAGGCTACGTCTGTAGCCCCACGATAAAACAGCATTATTTGCCGGATTTGGCCTGCAGGGTGGCAAACCAGGGCTGAATGAAATCTTCGCTGTTGCCCCAGCCTGGAATAATCTTGCCCAACGAGGCCACGTTGATAGGACCGGTCTGGCTGACCAGCAAGGCCTGCGGGATCGCAGCAGCTTTAAACTGGTAAGTGGCAGGCGTTGTTTCGCCCGCCAACTTGTTAGCGATCAGACGCAGATTGACGGCACCAATCAGCTTGGTATCCACCGCAACGCTGACCTTCCACGGGCTACCGGCTTCGCGCATCAGTTGCAGATCCTGATTAGAGATATCGATGCTGTAGAGTTTGATCTCGGTGCGGCCATTTTCTTGCAGCGCCTTGTAGGCACCCTGGCTGAACGCATCCCAAGTGCCCCAGATGGCGTCGATTTTACCTTTCGGGTACTTGGCCAGAACGGCACCCACTTTATTGGCGGTATCACCCTGCACGTCGGAGGAAACCGCCCCGATCGATTCCAACTCATGAATCCCTGGGTTTTGTTTCAGTAATTCCTGGTAAGCGGCTTGGCGGCGCTCCATCGGTGGGAAGCCCGCGACCCACAGCTTGATAATGTTGGCCTTGCCGTCGAAGTCTTTAATCAACTGGCCGAAGGATTCATTGGCCAGAGAGGCATCATCCTGTTGGGAGACGGTCACGCCGGGGATCTCACCGCTGACGTCGGTATCAAAGGCCGATACTGCAATACCTGCCGCTGTGATGCGCTTGACCAAGTCGGTGGAATAGGGCGCACGTCCTTGGGAAAGGATAATACCGTCATACTTCTGGCTGATGGTCTGGTTAACGAAATCCTGGAAACGCGCATCGTCACCGTTGCTCAGGAAGGTATCCACTTTGAAGCCAAGCTTGCGGCCCTCTTGGATGGCACCGGCTAAAAACTGGGTGGTGTTGTCATCGGAACCCAGGTTACGGATCACCGCGACGCGGATCTGCCCTTGGTGCTGGGCAATAGCGGCAGGCACGGGGGCAAGTGTGGCTTCTGCGGCGAGCAGAGGCAGGCTGGTCAACAGGCTGAGGGCGAGCAGTGAGGTCTTTATCGTTTTCATTATCGGCTCCGAAGCAGGTGGTGATATTCCTGGTAAAATTGGATGTTTAGCTATCTTTCTATCTAGACGTCTATTTTGTGCGATGCAGCATCATAACCAGATGCCTGGCAATTGGGAATCCACCGGCTTATGAATTTTTTTCAGTTGATATAACGATTTGTTTGGATGAGGTACGCAACTTTGGCCGGAGCCTATGGCTGACCAACTGTAGCAAAGATAGCGTTGTTGTGGAGGTCGCTATGACAAAATCCACAACTTTAACCAAAGCCCGTCGATTGCGGGCTTGCATGACAGATGCCGAAAAATATTTGTGGTTGCAGCTGCGTGATCGCCGTTTGGCGGGGTTCAAATTCCGTCGGCAAGTGCCTGTTGGCGCTTATTTCGTTGATTTTATTTGTTGGCAGGCGAAGCTGATTGTTGAGGTGGATGGTGGTCAGCATACGGAGCGAGTGTTTTATGACCAGCAACGGAGCCGCTTTTTAGAACGCCAGGGATTTACCGTGATTCGCTTTTGGAATGATGAAGTACTGCGTAATTGGGATGGAGTCAGGCAGGTTGTTCTATGGAATTTATATCGCAAAATGTCCACCCATTCCGGCCGTTGAGATCGCCCCTCACCCCAACCCTCTCCCGAAGGGCGAGGGAGCCGATTCGGTGTTGTGGTCAGGTACGGAGGTTAAATTTTACCCCTCAGAGTTGAAGTTGGATGCGGGAGCTAATAGGTGGCACATACGGTCCCCTCTCCCTGGGGAGAGGGTTAGGGTGAGGGGACTTTACTCGATATTACAGAAAGTTACTTAACCTGCATGCCAGGCTGTGCGCCGCTGTCCGGGCTGAGCAAGAAGATCTCTTTGCCGCCAGGGCCTGCTGCCATCACCATACCTTCGGAAACGCCAAAGCGCATTTTACGCGGTGCCAGGTTGGCCACCATAATCGTCAAACGCCCTTCCAGCAGTGAAGGATCAGGGTAGGCCGAGCGGATACCGGAGAAAATCTGACGTGATTCACCACCCAGATCCAACTGCAATTTCAGCAGCTTGTCGGAACCTTCAACAAACTCGGCGCTCTTGATCAGCGCGATGCGCATATCGACCTTGGCGAAATCGTCAAAGCTGATGGTGTCCTGGATTGGGTCGTCCGCCAACGGGCCGCTGACCACCTTCTGGCTGGCTGCCAGATCTTCTTTGGATGCGTTCACCATTTCATTCACTTTGTCGAGATCGATACGGTTGAATAGTGCCTTGAAGGTATTCACCTGATGGCCCAGCAGCGGTTGCTCAATGCCATCCCAGCTCAGTTCGCAGTTGAGGAACGCTTCGGCACGTTCGGTCAGTGCAGGCAGTACCGGCTTGAGGTAGGTCATCAGCACGCGGAACAGGTTGATGCCCATTGAACAGATGGCTTGCAGATCGGCATCACGGCCTTCTGCTTTCGCCACCACCCAAGGAGCCTGCTCATCGACATAGCGGTTGGCCAGATCGGCCAGCGCCATGATTTCGCGGATCGCCCGGCTGGTTTCACGGCTGGCATAGGCCTGCGCAATGCTGCTGGCAGCATCAACAAAGGTCTGATACAGCTCAGGATCGGCCAGATGATCGGCCAACTGCCCGGCAAAGCGCTTGTTGATAAAGCCAGCGTTGCGGGAAGCTAGGTTCACCACCTTGTTGACGATATCTGCATTCACGCGTTGCACGAAGTCTTCCAGGTTCAGGTCGATATCGTCGATGCGTGAAGAGAGCTTGGCGGCGTAGTAATAACGCAGGCAATCGGCATCCAGATGCTTGAGGTAGGTGCCAGCTTTAATGAAGGTACCGCGAGACTTGGACATCTTCGCACCGTTCACCGTCACATAACCGTGCACAAACAGGCTGGTTGGCTTGCGGAAATCGCTGCCTTCAAGCATTGCCGGCCAGAACAGGCTGTGGAAGTAGACGATATCCTTACCGATAAAGTGATACAGCTCGGTTGTGGAGTCTTTGTTCCAGAACTCGTCGAAATCCAGATCGCCGCGCTTGTCACACAGGTTCTTGAACGAGCCCATGTAACCGATTGGCGCATCCAGCCAGACGTAGAAATATTTGCCGGGAGCATCGGGAATTTCGAAGCCGAAATACGGCGCATCGCGGGAGATATCCCACTGTTGCAGGCCAGACTCGAACCATTCCTGCATCTTGTTCGCCACCTGCTCTTGCAGCGCACCGGAGCGCGTCCAGGCTTGCAGCATGTCGCTGAAAGCGGGCAGATCGAAGAAATAGTGCTCGGAATCACGCATTTCCGGGGTAGCGCCGGAAACCACGGATTTAGGGTCGATCAGCTCGGTCGGGCTATAGGTTGCGCCACAGACTTCGCAGTTATCGCCGTATTGATCCGGAGCTTTACATTTCGGGCAGGTACCCTTCACAAAACGATCCGGCAGGAACATGCCTTTCTCTGGATCGTAAAGCTGAGAAATGGTGCGGCGCTTGATGTGACCGTTCTCTTTCAAGCGGCCATAGATCACACCGGACAGTGCGCGGTTTTCTTCGCTATGGGTCGAATGATAATTTTCATAGCTGATGCCAAAACCGGCGAAATCCTGTTGGTGCTCGCGGCTCATTTCCGCGATCATTTCTTCTGGCGCGATACCCATCTGCTGTGCTTTGAGCATGATCGGTGTGCCGTGCGCGTCGTCCGCACAGATGAAATGAACTTCGTTGCCGCGCATTCGTTGGTAACGAACCCAGATATCTGCCTGGATGTGCTCGAGCATGTGGCCGAGATGGATGGAACCATTTGCGTACGGTAGCGCGCACGTCACCAATAATTTTTTCGCGACTTGAGCCATAATGAAAAGTTGCTTTCTTTAGTGAGTGAAAAGGACCTTTGATGTTACCCGATCGCGTCCTCTGCTGCTAGGGCGGTTTCTTTCGGGTTATACGAGCGAGTTGCCCTGCAGTTCTGATATGCTTGTCAGGTTGCTATCCATTCAAAATCAAGGAGCCGGGATGAACGCCAAATCCCCTGAGCAGACCAACCCTGAAGTTCTGCGCGCCCTGGTGACCGGAGTATTGGCCGCCTTCGAACACCCGACGTTAAAAAACAACCTGACTGCGCTGAAAGCCATTCATCACTGTGCGCTGATGGACAATGTCCTGCATATCGAACTGGTCATGCCGTTTGCCTGGCAAAGCGGGTTTGAGGCGCTGAAAGAGTCAGTCAGTGCAGAACTGCTGCGCGTCACCGGCGTACAAGCTATCGACTGGAAGCTGAAACACGACATCACTACCTTGAAACGTGCCAACGATCAGGCCGGTGTGAAAGGCGTACGTAACATCATTGCCGTCAGCTCTGGCAAAGGCGGGGTGGGGAAATCCAGTACTGCAGTCAACCTGGCGCTGGCGCTGATCGCCGAAGGTGCCAAAGTGGGCATTCTGGATGCGGACATTTATGGCCCGTCGATCCCCAATATGCTGGGCACCGAGCACGAACGTCCAACCTCGCCGGACGGCCAGCATATGGCCCCGATCGTGGCGCACGGCTTAGCGACCAACTCCATCGGCTATCTGGTGACCGATGACAACGCGATGGTGTGGCGTGGCCCGATGGCCAGCAAGGCACTGCTGCAACTGTTGCAAGATACGATCTGGCCAGACCTGGATTATCTGGTGCTGGATATGCCGCCGGGCACTGGGGATATCCAGTTGACGCTGTCGCAGAATATCCCGGTCACCGGTGCGCTGGTGGTGACGACGCCACAAGACATCGCCTTGCTGGATGCCGCCAAAGGTATCGTGATGTTCGAGAAAGTGCATGTACCGGTATTGGGCATCGTTGAGAACATGAGTATGCATGTTTGCAGCAACTGTGGTCATCACGAGCCAATCTTTGGCACCGGTGGCGCAGAGAAGCTGGTGCAGAAATACCATAGCCGCCTGTTGGGGCAGATGCCGTTGCATATCTCACTGCGTGAAGATCTGGATCGTGGTCAACCGACCGTGGTCAGCCGCCCGGATAGCGAGTTTGCCGAGATGTACCGCCAGTTGGCTGGGCGCGTTGCGGCTCAGATGTACTGGCAGGGGGAAGCCATTCCTACCGAGATCTCCTTCCGCGCGCTTTGATTTTCCGAATTACGTGCTCGTTTTTTTCCCCTCACCCCAACCCTCTCCCCAAAAAGGAGAGGGAGCTGGTACGGGGCAGGGGTCAGGTGTCTGCGTAGGGGCGCCGCATGTTGCGCCCGTTAATCTGTGGCTCGATCGGTCCCCTTTCCTTGTGGTAGCGGGTTAGGGTGAGGGGGACATTGGCTTCTTATGCAAATCGGCCCGCACAAACGGTTTTTCCACCGGAGCAATGGTCACGGCAATCCTTTCCAGCAACCCCTGGGTCGGTGCCGCAGTGCCTGAGTTGATCAGAACAATGGGCAGCGCCAGCGTAACGGCAATTTTACGGTAGGACAGCCGCGGTGGCTGCGTACCGCGTTGCAACAGCAAGAAAGTGCTGCTGACGATAAAGCCAAGCGCCAGGCCAGTGATCACCTCAGAAGTGGAATGAGCGTGGATCACCAAGCGTGAATAGCCTACAGCGGCGGCCAATAAATAACCGACGATCACCGCAGTCCGTCTGACCGGTGAAGAAAAACGCCCGCACAGCAACCACAGGATAACCGGCCAGATACTGGCAGACAGGGCCGAGTGGCCGCTGAAGCCGGTAAAATCCCAGTTGCGGCTGCCGATGCCCCAACCCATAAATGCCAGCTTCGAAACGCAAACTACGGCACCCACGCCGCCAAACAGTAGCATCCATTGCCAGGTGGGTTTTCTGCTGGTCGGGGACAGGATTAAAATAATAAAGACGATGGCTGCGCAGGGCAGCAACAGCATGCTGTCACCGAAAAAAGTCAGAAAATGCCAGTTCATTAATGGTTGTACTCTAAGAGATAGAATCGAAGACGGTCTTATGATGGTGTGAATTGTACTCTGAGCCGCTGATTTGCAGTAGCGTAAAAAATCTGAAATCCCCCGATAACAGAAAATCTGCGCGTTAATCCGGTGATTATCTCCCATCATACCGTCTAAATGCTGGCGCCAAGGGGACTAACTCCCTATAATTGGCCTGTTTTATACCCCCTTTCCCCACATATGAAATCAGGTCTTTAATTTTATGACTGACAAGTCGCATCAGTGCGTCATTATTGGTATAGCTGGCGCATCAGCCTCCGGAAAAAGCCTTATTGCCAGTACGTTATACCGCGAACTCCGCGATCAGGTTGGCGATCAACACATCGGTGTGATCCCGGAAGACAGTTACTACAAAGACCAAACGCACCTGACCATGGAAGAGCGGGTCAAAACCAACTATGACCACCCCAGCGCCATGGATCACAACCTGCTGTTCCAGCATCTGCAAGCGCTGAAGGCCGGTAAAGCGATCGAGTTGCCGCTGTATAGCTACACCGAACATACGCGTAAAAAAGAGACCATTCATCTGGAACCGAAGAAGGTCATCATTCTGGAAGGGATCCTGTTGTTGACGGATATTCGCCTGCGCCAGGAAATGAACTTCTCGATCTTTGTCGATACCCCGCTGGATATCTGCCTGATGCGCCGTATGAAGCGCGACGTGAATGAGCGTGGCCGCTCCATGGATTCTGTCATGGCGCAATACCAGAAAACCGTGCGCCCAATGTTCCTGCAGTTTATTGAGCCTTCAAAGCAGTACGCCGATATTATCGTGCCACGTGGCGGTAAGAACCGTATCGCGATAGATATCCTGAAGGCCAAAATCAGCCAATTCTTTGAATAAGTCATTAACAGGCTGGCGCTTTTTTTCCGGCCTTTAGCGAACTATTTGAGTCCTGACATAGACCTTGAGCCCGTTGTGTGGCAATTTTCGTATGAGTTTATGTGCCTTGATGGAATGGAGAAAATAATGAGACTGTGCGACCGCGATATAGAAGCCTGGCTGGATAACGGAAAACTGGTGATTTCACCGCGTCCTCCCATTGAGCGTATTAACGGGGCCACAGTGGATGTCCGTCTGGGCAATCAGTTCCGTGTGTTCCGTGGCCATACCGCCGCTTTTATCGATCTCAGTGGCCCCAAGGATGAAGTGAGTGCTGCCCTTGACCGCGTGATGAGCGATGAAATCGTGCTGCCGGAAGGTGAAGCCTTCTTCCTCCATCCGGGCGAACTGGCGCTGGCGGTGACGCTGGAGTCGGTCACCATTCCCAACGATCTGGTGGGCTGGCTTGATGGCCGCTCTTCGTTAGCCCGTTTGGGCCTGATGGTGCATGTTACCGCGCACCGTATCGATCCAGGTTGGCAAGGCTGTATTGTGCTGGAGTTCTATAATTCAGGTAAGCTGCCATTGGCGTTACGCCCTGGCATGTTGATCGGTGCGCTAAGCTTTGAACCGCTTTCCGGGCCTGCGGCACGGCCATACAACAGCCGCCAGGATGCAAAATACAGGGATCAGCAAGGGGCCGTGGCCAGTCGTATTGACAAGGATTAACAGCGAACCGGTATTACGCTGACACGAGGAAGGGCATGAGAAGACTACTGACGGCTTTGGTGATTTTGCTGGTAGTGCTGGTGGCAGGGATGTCTGCCTTGGTGCTGCTGGTTAATCCTAACGATTTCCGTGGCTATATGACCAAGAAGGTTGAGCAGAGCAGCGGCTATCATCTGACGCTGGAAGGCGACCTTCGTTGGCATGTTTGGCCGCAGTTGAGCATTCTTGCCGGGCGAATGACGCTGACCGCACCAGGGGCTGCGGCTCCGGCGGTCAGTGCGGATAATATGCGTCTGGATGTCAAACTGCTGCCGCTTCTCTCCCATCAACTTTACGTTAAGCAGGTGATGCTGAAAAACGCCGTCATCCGCCTTACCCCCGACAGTGCGGAGCAAAGCCAGCCTGATGCCCCTATAGCCCCCGGAGGTAACCAGGCGGATGATAGCTCGGGATCGCTGTGGAAATTTGACATCGACAATCTGCGGGTGGTCGACAGCCTGCTGATCTGGCAGCGTGCCAATAACGAACAGATTAACGTTCGCGATATCAATCTGACCCTGCAACAAAATGACAAACATCAGGCGGAGATAGAGCTTTCCAGCCGGGTGAATCGCGATCAACGCGATCTGACCTTCAACCTGGTGGCCAATGTCGATCTGCAACAATTTCCCCGCCAGGTAGACGCGCAGGTTACGCAGTTCAGCTACCAGCTTGAAGGTGCCGATATTCTTGCTGGCGGCATCAAGGGGGAAGGGAGCGTACAGGCGGTTTATCAGCAGTCTTCCCAGCTCATTGCCTTCAGCCAACTGATGCTCAGTGCCAATGATAGTCAGTTGACGGGAAGTGCCAGCGCGCAGTTGGGGCCGGTGCCCGCGTATTCATTGGATCTCAGCGCCACGCAGCTCAACCTGGATGCGCTCTCGGGCTGGCAGACCAAGATTCCTGATGAGGCGACGCAGCCGCAGCCGGTAACCTCTGCCCCGGTGATCGCCAACCAGGCGGACGATCCGCAGCAGAATTTACAGGTGTTGCGTGATTTCAACGCGCAGCTCAAGTTGAAGGCCGATCAGGTCACCTACCGTGGGATGTCGATTAATCATCTGGCGGTACAGGCTGACAATCAACGGGGGTTAATGACCGTTGAAACGTTGTCTGGCAAGCTGGCAGGCGGTGATTTCTCTCTGCCTGGTTTGTTAGATGCGCGAACGGCTAAACCGCTGATCAAGCTACAGCCGCAGTTACGGCAAATTGAGCTGGGTGAGGTACTCAAAGCCTTTGGCATGCCATTGGCGTTGACCGGCACGTTCAACATGCAGGGTGATTTGAGCGGCGATCGGCTCAATGCGGCTGCTTTCGAACATCGCTGGCAAGGGACGGCGGAACTCTCGATGCAGAATGCGCAACTTCATGGTTTGAATATCCAACAGCTTATCCAGCAAGCCGTCGCACGTAATGACAGTAGCGTGCGTGGCGAGGATAACTACCAGCGTTATACCGCAGTGCAACAAATGAGCGCCAAGGCCAGCTTGAGCAAAGGGCAAATCACGCTCAGCGATCTACAGGCCCAGTCACCGGTGATGAGCCTGACTGGCAACGGCACGCTCAATATGCCAGGCAAACAGTGTGATTTGACGCTGAACGTGCTGGTGACGGGAGGTTGGCAGGGCAACAACGCGTTGATCGCAACGCTGCGTGAAACACCAATCCCACTGCGTGTCTATGGCCCATGGGATCAGCTCAATTATCAGCTACAGTTCGATCAGCTACTACGCAAAACGCTGCAGGATCGCGCCAAAGGGGCCTTGAATAAGTGGGCCGAGAAGAATAAAGATTCCCAGGAAGGCCAGGATCTGAAAAAGCTGCTCGATAAGCTGTAAACGCGATCGAGCCAGGCCCGCGCTCTCTTTTGCTGGAGAGCGTAGGGCTTACGTCATAATCGACAAACCACCGTTCATATTCATCTGGCATACTGCTGGCGGCTTCCCTACAATAAGGAATCTGTTAATGAATAAAGCAAGGATTGACGGTGCCAAAAGCAAATTCTAATGCCACCATTGTGGATATTGCCCGCCGAGCCAACGTGACCAATATCACTGTCTCCCGTGCTTTTAATAAACCTGAACTGGTAAAGTCTGAAACGCTAGAGAAAATTCATGCTATTGCCAAAGAGCTTAATTATGTTCCCAATGCTTTCGCTCAGGGATTAAAGAAAAGCAGCAGCCAAATTATCGGCATCGTTACCAGCAGCATGTATAACCCTTTTTACTCTAACCTGATCCAAACCGTTTCGCGCATTGCCCGCTTGCAGGGGTATCAGATTATGCTGTTTGATACCGACGGTAGTGAAGAGGCAGAAATGCAGGCGGTACAGGCGCTGTTCGGTTATAAGGCGCGGGGGATTTTGCTCTCTGCCGTACGCGACGATCGGCACTATCAACCCGCCTATCTTGATCAGGCGGAACGCTATCATACCCCGCTAATTCTGATTGACAGAGATATTTATAATCAACAACTTAGTGGCGTATTCCTCAACAACCAAGAGATTGGCAAGCTGGCCGGAAAATACCTGGCTGAACAGCCGGAAAGCAATATCCTGATCCTGGGTGGCCCGGCAGATTCGGAAATTACCTTGGCGCGAACTCAGGGCATTATTGACGCTCTGGAGGGGAGGGGGGGTAAAATCACCATTATTAATGGCGATTATGATTTTATTTCTCAGGCGGCACGGGTTAAAGAATATCTCGCCGATGAACGGCATCAACCGGATTATATCGTTGGTCTCAACGGTATTATCACACTAGGCGCTATTTCATTGTGCCATCAGTTGGATATTTATCATCGGGTAAAATTCTTTTCGATCGATGAACCTCCCAAAGCGCGGGATTATGGCCAACATATTGCCGGGGTTTATCACGACACGCAGGTGCTTGGGGAAATAGCGGCGGAACTCCTGTTTAATGCGATTAAAAATAATAGCAGCGACCAACCCTTAAGGCGGGAATTCTTCACCGGGATGTTGCTGGTGGAGTGATGTGTGCTCCCCTCACCCTAACCCTCTCCCACAGGGAGAGGGGACTGAACGTGCCACATTTTTGCTCCTGACTCAACCGCTACGCCGCACTGGCTCCCTCTCCTTTTTGGGGAGAGGGCTGGGGTGAGGGGGCCTTTTACTGCCCGTAGTAAGCGTTTTTACCGTGCTTGCGTAAAAAGTGCTTATCCAACAGCGCCGGTTGCATGGCCGGGATCGCCGGGGTTAACTGCCGCGTGGCCATCGCCATGGCCGCCACTTCCTCCATCACCACGGCATTATGCACCGCATCTGCTGCCGTTTTCCCCCAGGCGAACGGCCCGTGGGAATAGACCAGCACCCCCGGCACCTGCTGTGGATCGCGCTTCGCCTGCTGGAATGTCTCGATGATCACCTGGCCGGTTTCCCGCTCATAGTCGCCAGTAATTTCGTCCCCACGCATGGGACGCGTGCAGGGAATGTCCCCATAAAAATAGTCGGCATGCGTGGTACCCAACGCCGGGATAGCCTGGCCAGCCTGTGCCCAGATGGTGGCATTACGGCTATGGGTATGAACGATGCCGCCGATAGTGGGAAAGGCGCGATACAGCGCCAAATGGGTATCGGTATCTGAGGACGGTTTACGCTGCCCTTCTTTAATCACGCCGTCCAAATCCACCACCACCAGATCTTCCAGCGTCATCTCCTCGTAGGCGATCCCCGAAGGTTTGATGACCACCAGTCCCTGCTGGCGATCGATTGCCGACACGTTGCCCCAGGTAAAGGTCACCAACCCATAGCCTGGCAGGCTGAGATTGGCCGCCAACACCTGCTGCTTCAGCTCGCTTAACATGTGATACCTCCCTGTTTCATCTGCTGCTCGATCCAGCTTTTGGCCTGGCTGATATGTTGGATATCCTGGCCGTCGTTGCGGGTCCACATTTCCAGCAGGAACGGGCCGCGATAGTTGAGCCGCTTTAACACGGCAAAGGTATGAGCGAAATCGACGCAGCCGCTACCGAAAGGCACATCGCGGAATTGCCCTGTGGTGCCTGGTAGCACCGGCAAGGTATCTTTTAAATGAATGGCGGTGATCTTATCGATGCCGTGCTCCAGCTCGAAGGTGACGTCATTGCCCCAGGCGCTGAGGTTGCCGATATCGGGATAGACGGTGAACCATGGGCTTTCAATCTGCCGGGCAAACTCGCGCCATTTGCTGATGCTGTTGATAAAGGTGGTATCCATAATCTCTACGGACAGCATCACTTGAGCTTTGGCCGCCAGTGCTACCGCCCATTGCATTCCTTCGATAAAACGCTGGCGCGTATGGCGATCGGCCGTTTCGTAATAGACGTCATAACCCGCTAGCTGAATATTCCTGACGCCGACGTCAACGGCGAAATCTACCGCCTTCTCCATCAACGTGCGTGCTTGCTGCCGGATAGCCGCATCATTACTGCCAAACGGATAGCGGCGATGAGCGGATAAGCACATGCTGGGTATAGTGATACCGCTGTCAAAACGGGCGTTAATCAGCGCCAGCCGCTGCTGACGATCCCAGTCCAGACGTTGTTGGCGCTCCGGCTGCTCATCAATGGAGATCTCCATAAACTGGAAGCCCAGTTCACTGGCAATACCCAGCCGTTGTGACCAATCAAGATCTGCTGGCAAGGCTTTCTCGTACAGCCCCAGCGTGACGTTATTAGTGGTTTGCATGATGATTGGCCTTATTTAATGCTTGGGCGATATTCAAGTAACCCGCATAGCTATCGCGTAAGCATTTGTTAGCCGCCGCGTCGGGATAATAGGTTTGCAATTCAGGTTTGATCACCTGCACCGCTTCGTTAAAGCTGCTGTATTCCCCGGCACCCACGGCGGCACATATCGCCGCGGCCCGGCAGCCACTTTGCTGGATATTGACCACTTCCAGCGGCAAATTGCCGGCGTTGGCAAACATCTGCATCCACACGTCAGACTGTGTGGGGCCGCCGGTCATACGGATACGTTCCACCCGCGGATTTAGCTCCACCAAGCGATCCTGATGAACCAGATGCGAGAACACGATGCCCTGATAAATCGCATGGACGATATCGGCCATATCATGGTGCCCGCTCAGGCCAATCAACCCGCCCGGCAGGTTGCTGCCGAGGTTGGAGCCGAACAGATAGGGCAGGAAGGTGATGTCGCTTGGCCGCTGGCTGCGTTCTTGTACCCAACGATTAAACTGCGCATAGCGCTGGTGGTCGTTGTCGCAAAACTGGCGTAAGAACCAGGCCAGATTGCTCGCCGAAGTTGGGCTACCTTCGTGGACAAAGTAGCGGCCTTCCATGCAATACCGTCCCCAGGCAAAGGGATGGGAGGAGGGGATCAGGCTCTCCGTTACACAGGTGGCGATCGACCAGGTGCCAGCCACGGCGCTCAGAGTGCGATCGTCGACGACCCCCGAGCACAAGGCCGCGCCAACCACATCAAACAGGCCGCCATACACCGCCGTTCCTGCTGACAATCCGCATTGGGCGGAGGCCGCAGCGGTGACTTGCCCGGCAAGCTCGGCTGAGCCTAGCAGCGGCGCGGTTTTATCGGCCACTTCTTCGATGCCGAAGGCTGTCATCAACACCGGGTCGTAATCGGCCGTTTGCTGATTAAACAGGTTGCTGCCGGAGATGTTGGTGATTTCCGCCGTCGCTTCACCCGTCAGACGAAAACGCAGATAGTCATGGGCCATCAGCACCCGATCGATGGCCTCAAACCGTGCTGGCTCATGCTGCTTCAACCAGCGTAACAGCACTGCCGGATGACTGTTCCAGACAGGTTGCAGGCTGCGTGGGTAGGTGATGGCTTCGATACCCTGTTGCTGTAACTCAACCACCATCGCCGTGGCGCGAGTATCTGAAGACACGATGCCGTTACGCACTGGCTGACCTTGCTTGTCAATGGCATAGAGCCCCTTGCCGTGCGATGAAAAACTCACGCCGCGCACCTGTTCGCCGGTGATCGCCGCGAGGCTAAGCACCTGACGAATGGTCTGGCAAAGATCGCGCCACAGACCTTCCATCTCGCGCTCAGAGAAGCCGGGCTGTGGGGAAACGGTTTCCCCATCACATTCCGCCACGGCAATCTCATCACCGTTAGCCCGGTAGAGGCCCGCCTTGATCAGCGTGCCGCCAATATCAATGCCCAGAAAATATCCCATATCCGTGCTCCCTGACTTATTTACGGCGGCTGGAACTGAGGTAGATCGCCGCGAGGATAATGCCGCCCTTGACCACGTTCTGGATATAAGGCGATACGCTCATCAAATTGAGGCCGTTGTTCAGTACGCCGAGCATCATGGCACCGACCAGCGTGCCGATGATGGCGCCTCTGCCACCGGAAATGGCGGCTCCGCCAAGCACGACGGCGGCGATGGCATCCAGTTCAAACCCTTCACCGGCGTTGGGTTGCCCGCTCATCAGGCGCGAAGTCAGTACCAACCCGGCCAGCGCGGCGGTCGTGCCGCTCACCACATACACCAGGACTTTGTAGCGTGGAACGCGGATACCGCTCAGGCGCGCGGCTTCTTCGTTGCCGCCAATGGCGTAGACGTAACGACCAAACGGCAGGTGGTTAAGCATCAGGTAGGCCAGAATGTAGACGCCGACCATGATCAGCACCGGCACCTGAATGCCTAACACGGAACCACGTCCAAAGAAGGAGAACATGTCTGGCAGGCCGGAAATCGGATAGCCGCCGGTATACAGCAACGCCAAACCACGGGCGATGCCCATTGACGCCAGGGTCACGATAATGGGTGGCATACGCAGATAAGCGATACAGGCGCCGTTGGCCAGCCCGAACAGGGCACCGATCACCAACGCGGCGACCATCGCCAGCGGGATTGGGATGCCGCCCAGCATCAAGCCAGCGGCAATCGAACCGGACAGTGCCATTACCGGCCCGACCGAGAGATCGATACCGCCGGTCAGGATCGCGCAGGTCATGCCCACCGCAATAATGGCGTTGATCGACACCTGGCGTGCCACGTTGGTCAGGTTATTGACCGTCAGGAAGCTGTCATTCAACCCGCTCATTAACAGGAACAGGATGGCGAAGCCGATAAATGGCAGCATCGCTGGGTGGTGCAGCAACTTCTCCCAGCGCTTGCCGAGGCTCTGCTTCTGGGCCACCTGCGAAGGTGGAGATTGTTCAATTCCGATCATAATGCACTCCCGGTTGCATGAAGCATGATGTTATGAGACTCGATTTCATCACCTGCCAATTCGGCAACAATGTGGCCACCGCGGAACACCAGCACGCGATCGCAAACGCCGATAATTTCCGGTAATTCAGATGAAATCATGATGATGGAAATGCCTTTCTGCGTGAGCTGTTGCATCAGCTGATAGATTTCGGATTTGGCGCCGACGTCAATGCCACGGGTAGGCTCATCAAAAATAAGGATGTTGCAGTCATTGTTCAGCCAGCGGGCAATGACCACCTTCTGCTGGTTGCCGCCGCTCAGCGTGCTGACTACGGTGTCCGCGTCCGGCGTTTTCACACCCACCGCGCGGATCAGACGTTGCACGATGTCGTCGTCCTTGCGGGCGTTAACGAATATTTTGCCGAACCGCTCATGGCGATTGAGGGTGATGTTCTGGGCCACGGAAAAGGGCAGCACCAATCCTTCGGTTTTACGGCTTTCCGGCAGCAGGCCAATGCCTTGCTTCAATGCCAAAGCCGGGTTACGCAGGGTGGTTGCTTGCCCGCCGAGACTGACCTGTTTGCGATAGCAGGGGCTGGCACCGATCAGCGCGGAGACCGTCTCGGTACGGCCAGAACCTACCAGGCCAGCAAATCCGAGGATCTCCCCTTTGAACAGGTGGAAACGATCTTCCTGCTGATGCTTGGTACGCTGAATGCTGGCTTCCAACAGGCGTACCGAAGTATCGACAGGATGTGCTTTCACTGGGAAGGCATTTTCGATTTTGCGCCCGACCATCAGCTTCACCAGTTCATCCACGTTGGTGTCGGCCGTGGGCAGCGTTTGCACATAAGTACCGTCGCGCAAGACGGTGATCTGGTCGCAGACGGTGAAGATTTCATCCAGATGGTGGGAGATGAATATCATGCCGACGCCCAGCAATTTCAGATCGTTCATCACGCTGAACAGGTGATCGGCTTCACCCGGCGTCAAAGTGGCAGTTGGCTCATCCAGCACCAGCATGCGGGCATCCAAAGACAGCGCCTTGGCAATCTCGACAAACTGCTGCTGCGCCACGCTCAACTGCGCTACCGGGCAATCCAGGTCGATATTCACCGTCAGCCGTTTGAAAATAGCCTCGGCTTTTTTGCGCATGGCTTTGCGATCTAATAATCCCCAGCGGTTCCTGATTTCCCGATTGAGGAAAATATTGTCCAAGGCGTTCATATAAGGAATAAGCGAGAATTCCTGAAATATAATGCCCACTCCGGCATTAATGGCCTGCCGATAATTGGCAAACTGGCGGCTTTTACCCTCCATGATTATTTCGCCAGAATCCGGTTGGTGAATACCACACAGGATTTTCACCAACGTTGATTTACCGGCACCGTTTTCCCCTAGCAACGCGTGTATTTGGCCATGCTGAATGGTGAGGTCAATACCATCCAATGCCTTCACGCCCGGAAAAGACTTCTTTATCTGTTTTAATTCTAATAACGCCGTCACGGTTAACTCCTCCGGGTTTTATACCCACCGTTGCGAAATCGATCGGGTATCAACCTCAACCGGCTCATTATGTAGGGACGCAGTATGCCGCGCCCCTACATAGCGAATCTTGCTTGCCCCGATGCCATCGTTTCGAGGCCGGGCGCTTACCAGCTAAAGCCCTTGGCGTTGCTGCTGTCGATCAGCTTCACTTTCACCGGAATGGTGGCCGGGACGTTGGCACCCCAATAGCGGGCCAGAGCAATGCCCAAGGCAATACGTGCCTGATCGCGTGGGAATTGTGCGGAGGTGGCGATAAACGGCGAGTTGGCTTTCAAAATCTCTTTAATCGCTTCTGGCTGGCCATCGACGCTGACCAACTTGACCTTGGCACCGTTACTCTCAATGGCTGCCAGTGCGCCTAAAGCCCCCACATCGTTGACGCTGAAGATACCGGCCAGATCGGGAGTGGATTGCAGCATGTTTTCGGTTACGGTCAGCGCGGTATCACGCTCTTGTTTGCCGTTTTGCTTGGTGACAATCTTCATTTCCGGGTGTTTCTTAATGGCATCCTCAAAGCCGCGCACGCGTTCCAGGATCGGCACTACCGGGATACCATCCAGGATCGCCACTTTGCCTTTGTTGCCCAGGGATTTGGCCAGGTATTCACCCGCCTGGAAACCGGCATCATAGTTTTCCGAGCCGACAAAGGAGTCCAGCGGGCCTTCGGCCTGGGCATCGATCGCCACGACCACCGCCCCGGCTTTATGGGCCGAGATCACCGCCGACTGCACGCCAACCGAATCGGTCGGGTTAATCAGTAAAATATCGACCTTCTTTTGCAGCATATCTTCCACATCATTAATCTGCTTTGAGACGTCATGATGGGCATCGGCAATATACAGCTTGGCGCCAATATCACCGGCAGCCTGCTCTAATGCCTGTTTCATTGAGACAAAATAATCGTTATTCATTTCCTGGAATGAAACGCCAATGGTGATCTGCTTGGCTAATACCGATTGGCTGGCCAGCAACATGCCGCCGGCCAACACTACGGGTAAGGTTTTCTTGATAAATGAAAACATAAGGTGATTCTCCTGTTGTAGGGTCGGTGTCTTTCTTTCGGTGTTATTTATAATAATTGTGTCGTTAGCGGCCAGAGGTCGGCCTCGCCATAAAAGGCGTAATGTTATTGCTTAAAACTAATCACTCAATATTAAGGAACCAAAATAACCTTGATGGAATCGGTTGAATCGGCCAGAGCAAATGCCTGATCCCATTCTTTTAATGAGTAACTGTGGGTCACCACGCCCTTGGAGGTCACCAGGCCGCGTTCAAACAGATCGATGGCAATTTCATAGCTGTAGGGGGCAAGGTGTGCACCGCGGATATCCAGCTCTTTGCGATCGCCGATAATTGACCAGTCTACAGTGGTTTCTTTGCCAAACACGCTGAACTCGACAAAGCGACCCAGCTTACGGATCATCTGCAATCCCTGGGTAACGCCGATCGGTGCCCCGGTCGCTTCAATGTAAACATCGCAGCCGTAGCCATCGGTTAACGCTTTGACGATTTTATCGGCATCTTCCTTGAGCGGGTTGATCACCACATCGGCACCGAACGCTTTCGCCAGTTCCAAACGCTCGTCGATGGCATCAATCACGATCAGTTTTTTCGGCGTTTTCAGCTTGGCAACCTGCACCATACACAGACCCAACGGCCCGGCACCGGCCAGCACCACGACGTCGTCTAACTGGATGTCCCCACGGGCAACGGTGTGGATGGCACAAGCCATTGGCTCGATCAGCACCGCATCTTCATGGCTGAGGCTTTCCGGGATCTTGTGTACGATGGCGTTGGCGGAAAAACGCATGTATTCCGACATCCCCCCCTCGGCGACGTCCTTCTGGAAGCCGTAGATATTGTGGGTCTCACACATCCAATAGCTGCCGGACTTACAGTAACGGCATTCCCAGCAGGGGACGATCTGCTCAGCGATAACGCGTTCGCCGATCTTGTACTTCTGCTCGCTACCTTCTCCCATGGCAACAATGCGGCCGTAAAATTCGTGGCCGGGTACCACCGGCGGTTTCACCCAAGGATTTTCACCCCAGAACATTTGGGCACCGTTTTTACATTTACAATCACCGGCACAGATCCCACAGCCTTCGACCTTGATCACCAACTCCTTGGCTAAAGGCAGCGGGGTAGGGACTTGTTCAAAACGGTAATCCTGCGGGCCATGGCAAACTACCGCGCTCATTTTTTCGGGTAACTGACTCATTTTCCTCTCCATTATCAGGCTTGATAGCGATATAAAAATTAATGTTGACGTTGTCATTTTTAGAAAAATAAAAAGGGTAAGACTTATTTAAGTTTTATCATTCATCATGTTATGCATAAGTTTTAGCACCAGACTAAAAATGACAACGTGAACATTGGCGATCATATAACCAAACTGGAGAAAACATTTGTTTGATCAAACTCACACATTGTTAACATCTAGCGTAAAGATTCTACAAATTCAGATCATGATCACAATGTTGTGCAGGTTTTGTGCAAGTCAGGGGAGGGGTGAATTAGTTAGTTCATTGAAATTAAATAAGTTATTTATTTCCTGCTAATGCGGTGCCCTGTGCTGGGCAGTTTGTTAGCGATCTCTGACCTCGACCATCCAAGGGGGAAGGCTGCTCACATATCGTGCAAAAGCGACCTGGCTGGTAATTTCACAATTTGTTGATAGTTTCCCCCCGCAACCTTGATGAATGTCATAATATCCTGTACTGATTTTCGGCAGAGTGTGGCGTTATTCGGCTGCGATCGGGCGATGAGCCGGAATAAAATAATTAAATCGAGGAATTACAATGGAACTTCTGATTGGGGCCTTGGTGGCGGTGCTGGTTGGCCGCTACATCATCAAAGGCTATTCTGCCACTGGGGTGTTAATGGTTGGTGGCCTGGTGCTGCTGACGGTGAGTGCATTTATGGGCAAAAATCTGCTGCCCGCCAGTGCAACTTCGACGGGGTGGCGCGCCACCGACATTTTCGAATATGTGAAAATCCTGCTGATGAGCCGCGGTGGCGGTCTCGGCATGATGATTATGATGCTGTGTGGTTTTGCCGCGTATATGACGCACATCGGTGCCAATGACGTGGTGGTAAAACTGGCATCCCGCCCACTGCAGATGATCAACTCCCCTTACTTGCTGATGATTGCGGCCTACTTTGTCGCTTGCCTGATGTCACTGGCCGTTTCTTCGGCGACAGGGCTGGGCGTGTTACTGATGGCAACGCTGTTCCCGCTGATGGTCAACGTCGGGATCAGCCGTGGTGCGGCGGCGGCAATCTGTGCTTCTCCGGCGGCCATTATCCTTTCACCTACCTCGGGTGATGTAGTGCTGGCAGCCAAGGCGGCCGAAATGCCGCTGGTGGATTTTGCTTTCAAAACCACCTTACCGATTTCCATAGCGGCCATTATCTGTATGGCGATTGCCCACTTCTTCTGGCAGCGCTATCTCGATCGCAAAGCCAACGAACAGCACCATATTATGGACGTGAGTGAAATCACGACCAACGCACCTGGCTTCTACGCCATCTTGCCATTTACCCCGATCCTCGGGGTGCTGGTCTTTGACGGTAAATGGGGTCCTGAGCTGCATATCATTACCGTGTTGGTGATTTGTATGTTCATGGCTGCGGTGATTGAATTTATTCGCAGCTTCAATGCCAAAACGGTGTTTACCGGTTTGGAAGTGGCATACCGCGGCATGGCCGATGCGTTCGCCAGCGTGGTCATGCTGTTGGTCGCGGCAGGGGTGTTTGCCCAAGGCTTAAGCACCGTCGGTTTTATCAGCGGCTTGATTGATTTGGCACAATCGTTTGGCACTGGTGGCATCATCATGATGTTGGTGCTGGTGGTGATCACCATGCTGGCGGCGATGACGACCGGCTCTGGTAATGCGCCGTTCTATGCGTTTGTTGAGCTGATCCCGAAACTGGCTACCCAGATGGGGGTTAACCCGGCTTATCTGGTGATCCCGATGCTGCAAGCCTCCAACCTGGGCCGTACGCTCTCGCCGGTTTCTGGCGTAGTGGTGGCGGTTTCCGGCATGGCAAAAATCTCCCCGTTCGAAGTGGTCAAGCGTACCTCGGTACCGGTGATTGTCGGGCTGGTGGTGGTGATTGTTGCTACGGAATTGCTGGTGCCGGTGCATCTGTAAGTAGGTTGAAACTGCCAACCGTGGGCGTTGCATGTTGCGCCCATTGAGATTGCTGGGCACCCAAGGCGGGTGCCTGCTAACAAAACTGTATCGGTTGCCAATTGTAGGGGCGCTGCATGCAGCGCCCGTTTGGGTTGCCGGATTTACTCTTCGTCTTCATCGCTAGGTGCCGCCAGCGGCGTGATCTTCACCTTGACGATACGGTGGCTACTGATTTCCAGCGGTTCAAACAGATAGTCGCCAATCTTCAGTTGTTCACCTTCGCGTGGAATACGCTGGCAATGCTCCATCAGCAAACCTGCCAGGGTATGATATTCCCGCTTTTCTTCTATCGGCAGTGGCACATACAACACCAGGTCTTCCAGCGGCATATGGCCATTGGCAATCCAGTACCCTTCGCTGGTTTGCTGGATATCATGGCGTGCATCAACCTCTTCATCGGCCTCTGGCAGATTACCGGCGATGGTTTCCATCACGTCGGTTAAAGTGACCACCCCTTCGACCGAACCAAACTCGTCTACCACAAACGCAAAGTGGGTTTTGGCCTGGCGGAACTGCTCCAGCGCAGAGAGCAAAGTTAACTGCTCCGGGAAGATCAGGGGTTGGCGCACCAACGCCCGCAGATCCAGTGGTAATTGCTGCAACTGCTGCTTCAGCACATCAATAGTGTGGATCACCCCTAATGGCTCATCGCTGGCGCTATTTTCCGTTACCACGATGCGCGTATGCTGATTTTTCTCCAATAGCTGCGTCAATTTATCCAGAGGACCGTTTAGCCCAAGGTATTCCACATCGTGACGCGAGGTCATGATACTGCTGACGGTGCGCTGTGCCATACCCAGCACCCGTTCGATCATGTGACGTTCCTGCTGGTTAAAGATTTCACCATTATCGTTATAGCTGTCTGCCAGCAGATGCGCCGAATGGCTGTCGATCTCGGCCTCTTCGTGCTTGCCGCTTAACATACGCAACACGGCTTCCGCGGTACGCTCACGCAAAGGCCGCACCTTGGAAAGAAAACGGCGGCGGTTAAACTGGGCAAACTGGTTCAGGGCTTCGATCATCACAGAGAAACCGATCGCTGCGTAGAGATAACCTTTCGGAATGGCATAGCCAAAGCCTTCGGCCACCAGGCTGAAACCAATCATCAGCAAGAAGCTGAGGCACAGAATAACAATGGTTGGATGGGCATTCACAAAGCGCGTGAGCGGCTTGCTGGCCAGCAACATCAAACCAATGGCGATACATACCGCGATCATCATCACGGCCAGATGATCGACCATCCCGACGGCGGTGATCACCGAATCTAGTGAGAAGACGGCGTCCAAAACCACAATCTGTGCGACTACCGGCCAGAACCGGGCCCCTTTCCGTGGCCCGTGATGTTCTTCGTCTTTCCCCTCCAGCCGCTCGTTAAGCTCCATGGTGGCTTTAAACAGCAGGAAGATACCACCAACCAGCATAATCAGATCGCGACCACTGAAAGCGTGCCCCATAGCCACAAACAGCGGCTTGGTCAGGGTGGCTAGCCAAGATATTGAGGCAAGCAGCACCAGGCGCATCACCAGCGCCAGCAAAAGACCGACAATGCGGGCTTTATCACGTTGTTTCTTAGGTAATTTCTCCGCCAAAATGGCGATAAAGATCAGGTTGTCAATGCCTAGTACAATTTCCAGTACAACCAGGGTGGCCAAGCCGGCCCAAATTGTTGGATCTGCGATCCATTCCATACGCCTAATTTCACCTTTTAGTTCGACGGCTTATGCCGCATTGAGAATGATGGACGCTGAGAGAGTGGAATTCAACTTTAAATCCACACGGGCTGCGGGTAATCGATGACAGCAGAATGTTTAATCAGCGCCAGGATCCAGTCATTAGCGATTAACAACAGAAAACCGGGGCAAATAGCTGCTTATAAATCCTGCACTTAGATAATAGTTATTATAATCAATTTGTTATAAAGAGGTTAAGCGAGTAAAATCTTAAAAATCGAGTATCCTTAGTAGTCTTATTCTGAAAAGGTCCTAATGCGGCCAGTAAGACTTGTTTCACCGGGTCAATAGTATAAGAATCTTAGCATCCTATAAATGATAGCAAGACTGACCACTTGGCCAGGAAGGTACCGCCTTTTCCCTATTCTGCGACTTGCCTCTCATTACATTCTGAACAGAACCCTGGGTTCATCTACAAGCCTGCGACTTAGCGCACGCTTGTCAGTTCAAACATTGTCTACAGTGCATTGGTAGCTGCAAGCCAAGGGCGGTAGCGTGCCTGAAACGTCATTATCGAAATCTAACTAATTGTTTTTTATAGTTAAAAAATCGATGAGATGTTAGGTCAACCACTTTTCCTGGCTCTGTTACACTTACTTGTTATTTGTCGGTGGAAAAATTTATGCAAAAAAGATTGAAGGCCGTTATCCCAGTAGCAGGTTTGGGCACCCGTATGCTGCCTGCAACCAAGGCGATCCCTAAAGAAATGTTGCCGGTGGTCGATAAGCCATTGATTCAGTACATCGTAAGCGAATGCGTTGCGGCTGGTATCAAGGACATCGTACTGGTGACGCACTCATCGAAGAACGCGATTGAAAACCACTTTGATACCTCCTTTGAGCTGGAAGCTGTGCTGGAAGCTCGCGTAAAGCGCCAACTGCTTGCCGAGGTGAAAAGCATCTGTCCGCCAGATGTTACGGTGATGCAGGTTCGCCAGGGGCAAGCCAAAGGGCTGGGCCACGCGGTGTTATGCGCGCAACCGATGATTGGGGATAACCCATTTGTGGTGCTGCTGCCGGACGTATTGCTGGATGACTCCACCGCCGATCTGCAGAAAGAAAACCTGGCCAAAATGATCCAGCGCTTCGAGCAAACCGGCTTCAGCCAGATTATGGTTGAGCCAGTGCCGGAAGAGGATGTTTCCAAATATGGTGTGGTCGATTGTGGTGGTGTGGCATTAGCCGCGGGTGCAAGTACACCAATGACAGCCGTAGTAGAAAAGCCTGCGCGTGAAGTTGCGCCTTCTAACCTGGCCGTCGTCGGGCGTTATGTGCTCTCAGCGGATATCTGGCCGTTGCTGGAGAAAACCCCTCCGGGTGCAGGCGATGAAATCCAATTGACCGACGCGATTGCCATGCTGATGCAGCAGGAAACGGTTGAAGCTTTTCATATGACGGGCAAATCGCATGACTGCGGTGACAAACTGGGCTATATGAAGGCGTTTGTACAGTATGGCCTGCGCCATGCTTCCGAGGGCGAAAATTTCACCCAGTGGATGAAAGAAACCCTGAACAGCAAATAATTGCCTTAGTCGGTTAGCACGACCACAAGATTTTAAGAGGAACACCATGTCGAAGAAGTTGAAAGCCGTCATTCCTGTTGCTGGTCTGGGTATGCGCATGTTGCCTGCGACCAAGGCGATCCCGAAAGAGATGTTGCCGATCGTCGATAAGCCGTTGATCCAGTATATCGTCAACGAATGCGTAGCCGCCGGGATCAAGGAAATCATTCTGGTTACCCACTCCTCGAAGAACGCGATCGAAAACCATTTCGACACATCTTACGAGCTTGAGGCGATGCTTGAAGCGCGCGTCAAGCGTCAACTGCAAGATGAAGTGAAGTCCATCACGCCGAAGGGCGTAACCTTGATGCACGTCCGCCAAGGCCAACCAAAGGGGTTGGGGCATGCAGTACTGTGTGCCAAACCGCTGGTAGGCGATTCACCTTTTGTGGTGGTACTACCGGACGTGTTGCTGGATGACGCCAAAGCCGATATGCAGAAAGACAATCTGGCGCATATGATTGCCCGCTTTGAAGAGACCGGGCTGAGCCAGGTATTGGTACAAGCTGCAGATGAAAATGTGCTGTATGACTACTCGGTGGCTGAATGTGAGACTACGACCCTCAAACCAGGGGAAAGCTCACGTATGACTTCGATCATCGAGAAGCCAAGCCGTGAAGTGCAGCTGAAGTCCAATTATTCTGCCGTAGGTCGCTATGTGCTCTGTGAAGACATCTGGCCGATTCTGGAAAAAACCCAGCCAGGTGCTTGGGGCCGTATCCAACTGACCGACGCGATTGCCGAACTGCTGAAGCACAAGCCAGTAGAAGCGATGGAGTTGGTAGGGGAGTCGTTCAACTGTGGTGAGAAACTAGGCTATCTCCGAGCTTTTGTGACTTATGGTCTGCGTCACCCAACGCAAGGCAAAGCGTTCCGCGAGTGGGCTGAGCAACTGAAGTTGTAATAATTTGTACTGAAATAAAGCAGAAAAGTCTCTATAGTTATGGGCCTGCGGATGTTTCGCGGGCCTTTAGGCTGACCGAGATCCTTCGCACATGAAAACACTCCTGGTGCATGCGCCACTCACTGTGAGTTTGAGAACAGCATCTTAGCAAACCCAGGCTCAACGTTTGCTCAATGAGTGCTTTCATGCATGTATCGCTGGACAGCTATACATAGCGCAAACAAAAAAATTTTGCTAAGCACCACCTAAGCGGCCATGGTTGGCCAGGTGCCTAGCGTTGCAAGTTTACTTACTTTGAAAGTGATGAAAATTCGATGGCAAAGAAACAATGGAAACTGATACCGCTACTGGTATCGATCAGTGTGATTAGCGGCTGTACGGTGGTCCCTGGCACCCACCTTTCAACCAGCGGGAAAAACGTCGTTAAGCAGGAAGACAGCGATTTTAACCTGAATAAGCTGGTCAATATTTACCCGATGACGCCGAGCCTGGTTGAGAAAATGCGCCCAAAACCGGTCATCGCGCAAACCAACCCTGCGTTGGAACTGGCACTTCAAAACTATGAGTACCGTATCGGTGTCGGCGATGTGCTGATGGTGACCGTTTGGGATCACCCAGAACTGACTACTCCAGCAGGTCAATACCGCAGTGCCAGCGATACTGGTAACTGGGTGAATGCCGATGGCACCATTTTCTATCCTTACATTGGCAAGGTGAAAGTTGTTGGGAAAACGGCTAGTCAGGTCCGTAACGATATTGCTAGCCGGTTGGCTCAATATATTGAGAGCCCACAAGTGGATGTGAGCATAGCAGCTTTCCGTTCACAGAAGGCGTATGTGACAGGTGAAGTCGTAAAATCCGGCCAACAACCAATTACCAACGTGCCGTTGACCATTATGGATGCCATCAATAATGCCGGTGGTCTTGCAGAAAACGCTGATTGGCGCAATGTGGTGTTAACGCATAATGGTAAGGAACAGCGAATTTCTCTGCAGGCTTTGATGCAAAAAGGCGACCTAACCCAAAACCATCTTCTCTATCCTGGCGACATCCTCTACATTCCGCGTAACGATGACCTGAAAGTGTTCGTTATGGGAGAGGTGAAGAAACAGTCAACGCTGCGGATGGATCGAAGTGGTATGACGTTAACCGAGGCACTGGGTAATGCTGAGGGCATGGATCAGGCGATGTCTGATGCGACTGGTGTATTTGTTATTCGTCCGCTACGTGGGGCTGAGGGGGACAAAATTGCCAATATTTTCCAGTTGAACGCTGCGGACGCTTCCGCATTGGTAATGGGTACTGAGTTCCAGCTTCAACCTTATGACATTGTATATGTGACTACAGCTCCTGTTGTGCGATGGAATCGTGTAATAAGTCAGTTAGTTCCTACAATTACCGGTGTGCACAATATGACAGAGACTGTTCGTTTCATCAATCAGTGGAACTAATCATGTTTAATTCAGTATTAGTTGTTTGTGTCGGAAACATATGTCGTTCACCTACGGGGGCACGACTATTAAAAAGACAGTTGCCTGAAATAAAAATAAGCTCAGCAGGGATTCATGCGGTCGTAGGTGCCCCTGCTGATAATATGGCCGAATTAGTGGCGGAAGAACACGGTGTATCACTGAAAGGTCATATTGCTCGCCAATTAACGAGTCAGATGTGTCGAGAAAATGATCTGATATTAGTGATGGAAAATAAACATATAGAGGCTGTATGTAAATTAGCTCCTGAGGTCAGGGGCAAGACAATGCTATATGCTCACTGGCTTGAACGGCGTGATATTGGTGACCCATATAAGCAAAGTAAAGAAACCTTTAAGCTTGTATATGAGACACTAGAAAATGCTGCTAAACATTGGGTCAATGCCTTAAAACGAAAGTAGGTAATGAGATGTCAGAAAAGAATAGAGCTGTATCTAACATCAATGATGCAGCAGACGAAATTGATCTGAAACGTATTTTTGGAACGTTGATAGATAATTGCTGGTTAATAATTGGTATTACATCACTCTTTGCGGTTGTTGCGATTTTTTATTCTGTTCTTGCAACGCCTATATATAGAGCTGATGCGTTAGTACAAGTTGAGAGAAGTACCGGAAGCTCAATACTTAATGATATATCTGAGATGTTACCAACAAATCAGCCTCTTTCTGCTGCTGAAATTGAGCTTATACAATCTCGAATGGTTATAGGTAAAACTATTACCGATTTAAATTTAGATACTGAAATAACTGAGAAATACTTCCCTATTCTTGGAAGGGGTTGGGCACGACTAATGGGAGATAAGCCTGGAAGTATTGCTCTTTCTCGTTTGAGTTTTTCAGATGAAATAGTTCCAAAAAAAATTGTTGTACATATAATTGATAGTGAAAATTTTGAAGTGTATTTGAATGATGGCACTAGCATAACAGGAAAAGTAAATGTTCCAGTAAATCAGTATGGTGTTTCGTTTCTTATTAGTGGGATTGCAGCAAAAGCAGGCACTGAATTTGAAGTTGAGAAATTAGATTATTTATTAGCTATAAACATCTTACGCGATCGATTGTCAGTTGCAGATAAGGGTAAGGATACAGGTGTTTTAGCTCTTAGTTTAGTTGGCGATAAACCTGCAGAAATAAAGAAAACTCTCAATAGCATAATAAATAATTACTTAGAACAAAATGTTGATAGAAAGTCTGCAGAAGCAGCTAAAAGCTTAGCGTTTTTGAATGATCAATTACCTGATATTAGATCATCATTGGACAGTGCAGAAGATAGACTGAATAAATTTAGACAAAGTAATGACTCTGTTGATCTTTCGTTGGAGGCTAAATCTGTACTTGACACAATGGTTGCAGTAGAGTCTCAATTAAATGAACTAACTTTCAAAGAGGCTGAGATCTCAAAGTTATATACTAAAGAACACCCTGCATATAAGTCCTTATTAGAAAAAAGGGTTACATTAGAGAAAGAGAAAGGAAAATTAAATACTCGCATTGGTGGAATGCCAAAAACACAACAAGAAATATTGAGGCTCACAAGGGATGTTCAGGCTGGGCAAGCCATTTATATGCAATTATTGAACAAACAACAAGAGTTGAGCATCAATAAGGCAAGCACCGTTGGAAATGTTCGAATAATTGATAGTGCATTAACACAACCAAAGCCTGTAGAACCGAAGAAAACACTAGTTGTTATAATTATTACTTTGCTCGGAATGGTGTTGGCTACAGCATATGTATTTATACGAGCGATGTTACATAAAGGTATTAGTAGTCCAGACCAACTTGAAGAGGTGGGCATCAATGTGTATGCCAGCATTCCACTTTCAGATTGGCAAAAAAATAAGGATCAACTTCTTAAAAAGCAAAATAAAGGTAAGAGGATAAATAAGAGATCTGAAAATCTGTTATCCATTGGAAATCCAACAGATCTTGCTATTGAGTCTATAAGAAGTTTGCGCACTAGTTTGCATTTTGCAATGATCGAAGCTAAAAATAATATATTGATGATCTCCGGTGCTAGTCCAGCCATTGGCAAAACATTTGTGTGTGCAAACTTAGCAGTAGTTATTGCGCAAACAGGTGCAAAAGTTCTTTTAGTTGATGCCGACTTAAGAAAAGGATATACGCACGAATTGTTAGGAACTGAAAACAAGCAAGGGTTGTCAGAGATTCTTATTGGTAAAACAGATTTTGATAATGGCATAGTTAATACGGAAATAGAGGGCTTTGATTTTGTACCAAGAGGTAGCGTGCCACCAAACCCATCAGAGTTATTGATGGGAAAGCGGCTTTCTGAGTTTTTGAATTGGGCTAATGAGCGCTACGATATTGTTATTGTAGATACACCTCCCATTTTAGCTGTTACGGATGCTGCAATTATTGGTCGCTCTATTGGTACTGCTTTGATAGTAGCAAGATATGAAGAAACTACTGTAAAGGAAGTAGAGGTCAGTATCAGGCGTTTTGAGCAAAATGGTGTGAATATTAAAGGTGCAATAATGAACGCAATGCTTAATAAATCAATAGGAAATTATGGTTATTATCAGTATTCATACGAGTCTGATAAATAAAAAAACTCCCCTTATATCTAAATTGGATGTAAGGGGTAAGGTTAGATAGAAATGCGAATTTACTTGTTCAATGCAGGTTGGATGTTACTGGAAAAAATATTAAAGCTCATTTTGACTTTTATTTTTTTAGGATTTATCGCCAAACAGTTAGGTACGGAGTATTTTGGTATATATAGTTTAGGCATTAGTGTAGTAACATTACTGTGGGTTATTAGTTCACTTGGTTTGGACAGCATTATATTAAAAGAATTTTCTCAAGAAAAGTATAACGAAGTTGAATTGTTCTCTACAGTATTTATTTTGAGATGGTTTGTATGTTTAGGAGTGGTTGTTGTATCCACTTGTTTTCTTTTTAGTCCACTATTTAAATTTTACTCATTAAGTATAAAGTTAACTTTTTTAATATTCATTTTTTCAGTCTTTTTTTACAATTATACAACTTATTGGAGTTATTATCAGGCCAAATCAAAAGCTAAAGTATTAACAAAAATAAGTATAATTGGACTTATTCTTTCATCTCTCTTCAAAGTTTATATAATTTATGCTGATTTTGGATTGATTCCGTTTGCTATAAGCGCGTCATTTGATGTGGCAATAAATCTCATTATTATTTATTTTTTTAATCGGGATATTAAGGTCTCTATAAGAAAGTTTAGTAAGGATATAGCAAGAAAAATAATGAAACCAGCTTATCCTATGTTGATATCTTCTGTGATAATTATATTATACACACGAATAGATCAGATGATGATAGCCTATTATTTAGGTGCAAGTGAAACCGGTATATATAGCGTGGCTATGAGAATATCGGAAGCCTATGTTTTTCTTCCAGCATTAATTGCTACATCTTTCTATCCAATGATAGCAAAAGACACATCTGAGGAAAATGTTAGAATATACTTTGATATAGTATTCTTTTTTGCATTCATTAGTGGTCTGGCAGTAATAGTTGTTTCTCCTTTTGTTATTCCATTGTTGTTTGGTCCGGATTACGTAAACTCATTAGCCGTACTTAACATAACCGTCTTTGCAACTATGTTTTCTGTTCTTGGTACGGCATGTACTAATTTTATGATATTGAGAAACCTTGGATATTATAGATTAATAAGGATAATCCTCGGTTTGATAATCAATGTAGTATTGAATACTATATTAATACCCAAATATGGAATAATTGGCGCTGCCTGGGCTACGTTAATAAGTCAACTATTCGCATCTTGGCTTGGTAATGCATTTAATCAAAGAACAAAAGAATGTTTGAAAATACAAACTCGATCTGTATTTACATTGGGTATTGTTGGAGCTTATAAAATTTTACGAAAGAAGGAATGAATCAAAAAATGAGGAAAGTAGAGACTCTTTATATTATTCATGAGTATGGAGATCGGGGACACTATTTGGCAGCGATTGAGGCTTTGAATGTTCCTAATGTTAAGTATTTAGAATTTTCGACATTGAAGTTAATCTTTAGGGGTTTAAAAAAGAAAAATGGAAAGTTTGTTTTAAAAGCTATTTTAGACTTCATTAAATTAACTTTCTTTTTTATCTTCCCTCAGAATTTAAGTGATAAACTAATCATTGTAGGTATGGCACCTTTAGATTGGAGGGTTGTTTTTTTAAATAGAATACTAAAGAGATCGAAAAATATTTATCATACATCTTGGCATTCGTGGAGTGATAATAACTTTCCATATAAGACAAATTCGAATTATATAAAAAAACAATGGAATTTGTTTTTGCATAAAACTGTTTTTAAAATAGCTGCCGTTACCGATAAGGTATCAGAACAATTACACGAGCATATGGGCATTGATGAGGAAAAAATAACAGTCGTATACCACTCTTACAACTGGGATATATTCAACAACGAATCTCTTGAGATAAATTGTGACAATAAAATAAATGTATTATATCTTGGAAGACTTGTAGAGGAAAAAGGTATAAGTGATATAATACAACTGGCCAATGACATTAAAGACGTAAGCTTCAATATTATTGGTGATGGTTATTTAAGAGAATTAGTTGTAACTGCAGCAAGAAAAAATGAAAACTTAATCTACCATGGACATTTGAGTAACAGGCACGAAGTTTCTAAATTATGCAAAAGAAGTGATATCATTATTTTACCATCTAAGAAAACAGATAGTTGGGAAGAACTATTTGGCATGGCAATGATAGAAGCAATGGCGTCGGGATGTGTACCTATAACAACAGATCATATTGGTCCGAGAATTATTATCGGGGACGATGAAGTATTTAAAAAAAATATATTCGCAGAGAATAATTTTTTGAATGGATTTAATAATAAAATAAAGGCATATGAAGCACAAAGAGATCTACTATTCTTGGATAAGAAAAGAGCTATCCAGTTATCTAAAAAATTCACTGTTGAAGCGATAGCAGAACGTTGGAAAGCTATCTTTGAAAAAATGGTATAAGAGGCTTTATGGTTTACATTGTAGTATTAAACTGGAATGGCAAGAATGATACTATTGCATGTATAAATTCTTTAGTGAGACTTGAGGGCATAAAATATACCATCGTAGTTTGTGATAATGGATCTCAAGATGACTCTCTAACAGAAATAAAGACGTGTTTGGATGGGCATTGTGAAACACTAGGTCAAGTAATATTATTAAATAAAGATAATGTAAATAGTGATTATTATGAGCCTTTTGAAAAAAAAGTCTTCCTTGTCGATAATATTAACAATCTCGGATTCGCAGCAGGTAATAATGTAGGGATAAGATTAGCACTCAATCAAGAAGATTGTGATTATGTCTGGGTTTTAAACAATGACACAGAAGTGGATGTAGATAGTCTCAAGGCATTGGTAGAAAAAATGAAGTTAAATCCAAGACTCGGCCTTTGCGGAAGTAAACTAGTATATTTTTCTGACAAAACTAGTTTGCAAGGACTTGGTGGAAAATATAATCAGTGGCTAGGTACTGTAAAACATGTATGTGCTTACAAAAAGATAAACGATGAGTTCGATGAGAAAGCTATCGAAAATCAAATCGACTATATTATTGGAGCATCTTTGTTTTTTACTAAAGATTGCTTAAATAAAGTTGGCTTGTTATCTGAGGATTATTTTCTATATTTTGAAGAATTAGATTACTCATTTAGAATGAAAACCATAGCCGATTTTGGTATTGCAAGTAAAAGCACTGTTTTTCACAAAGAAGGTGGCAGTACAGGTTCTGGCAAGTCGCTCACAGCCGATTTTTACGCAATTAAAAATAGATTAGGTATTGCGAAAAAATATAGCTCCTCTTGTAGCGTCATAACTGTATGGCTATCTTTATGGCTTGTTCTTCTTAAAAGACTAAGTAAACTTGAGTTTAAAAAAAGTATTAACATCATATCTGTCATTATTGGGTTGAATAAAAAAATATTCTGATTCCATTCCACCTGAAATCATAAGGTTATAAAAATGATAGATCGGAATAATAATTTAATAATGAAACTCCTGCTTTCGTTACCAATTCTGTTCGGAATTTTGTCCAACACTGCTATTGTAAATTTCAATACAGTTGGACTTCCATTGTTTATTTTAATATTCCCATTGGTTTTTATGATTACCGGGATAGAAAAGATATTCATAAGCAAAATGGAAATGATTTCATTAGTACTGATATTCTTTTTATTCTTGTGTGTCTCGTTAGGTCATGTAGTCTCTGTAAATAGTAATGGCAACACTTCAGAACTGACACAGTTTTTCGCCCGAATATCATTTCTATTAAGTTTCTATATCATGTTACATTACTATCGCTACTTGAAAGTAGTGCATAAAGAAAATCTCTTTATTGGTTCAGTTAAAGTATATTTGCTGATGGCAATATTTTACGGATTGTACCAAATGGTTGCACAAAGGCTAGGTTATCCATTGTTTTTAGATTGGGTTGCCAATAACAAGTCTTTTTCGGTGGGAGCTATAGGAGGCTGGCTAGGTTCTGATATGTTACGTGTTAGATCTTTTTGGTCTGAGCCATCTATGTCGGCATTTCCAGTTGCATTTATAACTTATTTGATTATACGGACGACTTCAGCAAGTAAAATAATTTTCTTACTGCCAATAATTTCCATATATGCATTTCTGACTTTCTCCAGAACTGTAATAACAGCATTTGGTTGTGTTATATTGTTAAGTCTGCTGGTTTTTCTTCTACGAAAAATAATTCGTTCAGTGAGAATAAAAAATACTATTTGTAAATTTATTTTATTAACAATTGTGTTTTTTGGATTTATTTGGCCTTATTTTGTAGTTAATTTCTTTGATGACCTGTCAAGCATAGGCCGCTCATCATCAGTCATTGTTGGAATGCGTATTTGGATTGATAATTTTCTCGTGGGTTCTGGATATAACTCGTTTTCAGAAGTTCAATTTCAATATTTGGCAGGGCTGAAATATTATCATGAAGAAAGTATTGTGCATAATAGTTTCGTTTCAATATTACAACAAGCTGGAGTTTTAGGTTTTCTTGCGATTTTTTATCCACTGTTAAAATTAATTAAAGATAGCAAGTCAAACTTTTATATAATATCACCAATTATCTTGCCTATTATATTAATATTCACCACAGGTGGCGGTTTAGATTATTTTTCTTACTATTGGACACTAACACCAGCACTAATCGTGTTTGATGATTTTAAATCTAAAATTATAACTTGAAATCTACTGCATTGAGGAAATTAATGTTTATTAACAGCAGAAATCTTTTAGGGCATACAACTGGTGTTCAGCGTTACACGCAACGAATCATTGACCACTTAGACTTTAGGAATGAAGATTATAAGCTTGTTCAACCCGATAATGTTTACCCAGGGTTTATTGGGCATGCATGGGAACAATTTGTCTTACCTAGGAAAATAGGGGAGAGTATATTGTGGTCCCCTTGCAATACTGGCCCTATTTCTATTTCAAATCAAGTGGTAACGATTCATGACACAGTTGTCTTTGATCATCCCGAATGGCTTAATAACAAGTTTGTAGCATGGTATAAATTTATTCAGCCTAAAATGGCTAAAAAAGTAAAACATATTATCACTATTTCTGATTTTTCGAAAAATAAGATAATGGAACATCTTAAAGTACCAGAGAACAAAATTTCTGTAGTATATAATGGAGTAGATATAAAAAAAACACCAAGCGTAGAAGAGAATTCTATTTATGGTGGAATGAAATACCTTCTTACTGTTGGCTCTCTCGAACCGAGAAAGAATATTCAGAGGTTGTGTGAAGCATTTTCAGCCATTCTCGGTGAGATTGATCCTGAAATTAAATTGGTTATTGTCGGTAAAGAAGGTGTTTCCAGAGTTTTTAAAGATGCTACTCATAAAAAAAATGATAATTTAAATGATCGGATAATATTTACCGGTCATATCTCTGATAATCAATTATATTCTTTATATGATAATGCAATTGGTTTCTGTTATCCTTCAATGTACGAAGGGTTTGGCCTTCCACCATTAGAGGCAATGTCTTTTGGAATCCCTGTTCTCACAAGTAATAATACATCTATGCGAGAATTATGTGAGAATAAAGCAATCTTAGTAGATCCATATTCTGTTGATGATATTGCTCAAGGAATAATTTCACTTTTACGTCAAGATAAAAACTCAGCGATGTCGATTTACGGTCGAGATTTTGCTAAGAGTCTTTCATGGGAAAAATGCACCAATGAAACCATAGATATTATTACTAGTCTCTAATCTGCACTATGTAGAAAATATAGTATCGTAATTATTATTTATATTGAACAAGTTGTCTTCTTGGGTAAAATATGAACTTTAAAGTTGTCATCCCAACTTATAATGGTGGGGATATATGGAAGCAAGGAGCATTAGCGCTCTATAGTGTTTTAAAAGAAATGGAAATATCATCGTGTAATGTAATTGTTATTGACTCATCATCTACTGATGATACTGTGCGCATTGCGAGAAACTATGGTTTCTATGTTCACTCGATCTCTTCAAATGATTTTAATCATGGTGGAACGAGAAATCTTGCATTCGACCTTATTGATAAAAAAGATGATATTATAATATTCTTGACTCAGGACAGTGTTGTTCAAAATAAAAGCTCAATTATTAAGCTTTTATCATCGTTTGATGATGAACTAGTTGCATGTGCTTATGGGCGACAATTACCTCATAATGATGCCAATCCTATTTCTAGGCATGCTCGTTTGTTTAATTATAAGGAAAAATGCTATGTAAGTAGCTTGGCAAGTATTTCTGAGATGGGGATGAAAGCTGCTTTCATGTCAAATTCATTTTCAGCTTATAGAGTGGCAACTTTTTCAAGAATTGGGCGTTTCCCTGAAAATACTATCCTTAGTGAAGATATGTATTTTGCCGCAAATGCAATTCTTTCAAATTACAAAGTTGCCTATATATCAACGGCCTGCGTAAAACATTCTCATAATTATTCATTTTATGAAGAGTTTAAGCGATATTTCGATATTGGTGTATTTCATTCAGATGCGCCTTGGATTAGAAATAAATTCGGTGGTGCTGGAGGGGAAGGTAAAAAATTTATTTTTTCCGAATTTAATTATCTTGTATTAAATTCCGCAAGAAATATACCTAGAGCAATGATTAATAATTTTTTTAAATTGTTGGGTTATAAATTGGGCCAGAATTACAGATTTTTACCTAAGTCAATAATATTACGCTTTTCTATGCACAAAGGATTCTGGAGATAGTCTATATTTATCTTAGATATTTGACAGTCAAACTGTTAATCATTTCAAAGAAAGAGATTAAAAATGAAAGATCTAAGAAGAAGCATTATTCAAACAAATGCTTCAATTATCTCAATGCTTCAACGCTTTTTTGATATTTCAGTCATACTTTCAGGAATATATTTAGTTTCACTAATGACTCATACTGAAATGACGGAAATGCATTGGTTGATTTCACTTTTGAGTCTTACTATTTTCCAATTAATAGGTGGCATGACCGAATTTTATAGATCTTGGCGTGGCATGAGTTTTATTCTTGAACTGAAGATAATTCTTCGAAATTGGATTCTATGTTTTATTTTTACTATAGGTATATTGACTCTATTATCGAAGACAAACCTATTTGATGCATTTTATTTTTTTGTATGGTTTGTTATAGTTGCAATCGGGTTTGTTGTGGCTCGTTCTTTTATTCGATTTACCGTCTACTATATAAGGCTATTGGGATATAATAATAGAAATATTGCGATTGTCGGTGATGCGCATGCTGGGATTTATTTAGCTGAAAGCATAAAAAATGCTCCTTGGCTAGGCTTGAAGATTATCGGGTATTTCCTTACTACAAAAAATAACTCCGCTTACGACGATTTGAATATAAATTATATAGGAGACGTCCATTGTTTGATTGAAAAATGCAGACAGGGATTGATTGATAGTGTTTATATTTCTCTTCCAATGAGGGAGTCTGAAACAATAGACTATATTCTAAGTGAACTAGCGGATACAACTTGTACCGTCATGTTAATACCTGATGTGTTCACTTTTAATGTGTTACAATCAAAAAGTGAAGTTATACATGGAATTCCTGTGATTTCACTATATGATACTGCCATGAGCGGAGTAAATAGAATACTGAAGAGACTAGAAGATGTCGTGTTATCTTTCTTTATTCTTGTATTTATCTCACCTATTTTAGTGATTATTTCTATAATAATAAAAATCACTTCTCCTGGTCCTGTCATATTTAAACAACGACGCTATGGCATTGATGGTAAAGCTATATCTGTTTGGAAATTCAGAAGTATGAGTGTGATGGAAAATGATGATAAAGTGCTTCAAGCTACAAAAGGAGACTCTAGAATAACTCCGTTTGGTGGTTTTTTACGAAGAACCTCACTCGACGAATTACCACAATTTATAAATGTAATCAAAGGTGATATGTCTATTGTTGGCCCAAGGCCACATGCTGTTGCCCATAATGAGCAATATAGAAAACTTATAAAAGGATATATGCTCAGGCACAAAATGAAACCCGGAATTACTGGGTGGGCACAGATTAATGGTTGGAGGGGGGAAACGGAAACGCTAGATAAAATGGAAAAAAGAGTGGAGTTTGATCTTTATTATATTCAGAATTGGAGTGTTTGGTTGGACTTGAAAATTATTTTCCTGACCGTTTTCAAAGGATTTATAAACAAATCAGCATATTAGTTTATTACTTCATGAGATTTTTTATTATATTGTCGAATCTTTATTGGTAAGGTTATATTGTCCTATTGCTTTTCAATTGATGAATATTTTTAAGTATCTTGAGCATATGAGATTATAAAGGGACATTAAATGCAAAAAAATGGTGCCATCCAGATTCTGAGAGGTGGTGCGGCAATATTGGTTGTAATTGCTCACTTCAGTGCTTCCATCGGAGATTACTATACTGGTTCCCCGATTACTTTCAAAACTGGACTTGTCGAGTTAGGGAATGTAGGTGTTAGTGTTTTTTTCTTTATTAGTGGCTTCATCATGATGCAAACTACTATAAACAAATCATGGGGGTGGCAGGAGTCAATAAGATTCATAAAGAAAAGATTTATTAGAATATACCCACTTTATTGGCTGTGGACATCAATACTTTTGATATTGTGGTTGGTCGGGTTAGCTTTAAAATCACATGACTATACGTTTATGTACGTATTAAAGTCGTATATACTTATTCCAACAATCTCATCTGGTGATAAACATCCCTTACTATCTCCTGGGTGGACTTTGGTTTTTGAAATGTTTTTTTATGTAACACTTTTTATTTGCATAGCATTTGATTTAAAGAAACATGTAATCATATATATATTGATGTTCTTTTCTTTAATGTATTTCTCTAGTGACTACTTTTCAGATGCCATAAGCTATATTGTAAGTTCCTATCTTATTTTTCAGTTTGTGTTCGGAATGATTTCATGGACAATATTCAATAAGTACAAAGGTGTATTGGACTGTTACCAATCGAAATTTACAGTTATATCCGTATTTGTTTTTATTATGTTGGTGAGTGTTACTTTAGCGGGAAAGTCATATAATAATATTTTTATATTCATCGTAATGTTTGTCTTAATATTAACTACCAGCCTTTCAAAATACTCCAATTCAAAATATACGGTTTTTTTTGAGTTCTTAGGCGATGCATCATATTCAATATATCTGGTTCATTATATTTTCTCACTCCTTCTATCATCTGTTTTAAAAAAAGGTTTTTTTCAGTCGATTAACCCAATTGTATTGTTATGTACCTCCTCATTGGTTGTGACAGTAATTTGTTTGGTTAGCTATGTTTATATTGAAAAACCAATTGTGAATTTTTTTAATTCACATGGAAAGTATAAAAAAAGTCAGGCTGAATCTGAGTGTGGTGTCTAATTTACGTGTGTTGATTAATGACTCGCAAGTTTTCTTGTGAGCTGATTATGCATTGACATGCACTATAGTGGCTTAATTTTCCAGCCTTCGATTAAATAAATATTTATAGATGGCTGAGCGGACGCGATTTAGATTATCATTTCCATCTGTATAGTCTGCCTCACTTAATGCACTCTGTTTTGGTGTTATTTAAATACGAAACGAAATGTTATAAAAGGATTACTTGATGCCAATTCCAAAAATAATTCCTGTCATAATAGCAGGGGGAACAGGGAGCCGTCTTTGGCCTCTTTCTCGTGAGTCATTCCCCAAGCAGTTCCTATCAATTGATGGTAGTGGTCTTAGCCTTCTGCAGCAAACTTTGCTGCGTCTAAAGAACTTTGATGGTACTGAGATAGGCGCGCCATTAGTTATTTGTAATGAGCGTCATCGCTTTCTTGTCGCAGAACAACTGCGTGAAATTGATCAGTTGGCAACCAACATCATTTTAGAACCCGTAGGTCGTAATACCGCTCCTGCAGTAGCCCTTGCTGCTCACCTTGCGGCAGAAGGAGATCCAGAAAGCTTATTGTTGGTGCTAGCTGCAGATCACTCGATTAGAAAGGTAGAAAATTTCCACATTGCTGTCCAAACTGCGCTGCCCTTTGCTACTCAAAATAACCTAGTGACGTTTGGCATTATCCCTGAGTATCCTGAATCCGGTTATGGTTACATAAAACGAGGTGATAATTTATCAAATGACTGTTTCAAAGTAGATTCCTTTGTAGAAAAACCTTGCCTGGAGAAGGCCCAAGCATATCTAGCCAGCGGTGAATATAGTTGGAATAGTGGAATGTTTATGTTCAAAACATCCAAGTTTTTACAAGAGCTCGAACGATTTGCTCCTGAAATTTTTGCTAATACCAAAAAATCGGTCATGGGGAGCAAGCGTGATATGAACTTCATCCGTGCGGAGCAAGAAACGTTTGGACAATGCCCAAATGATTCTATTGACTATGCAGTAATGGAGAAAACCAGCGATGCTGTGGTGATTCCAATTGACGCAGGTTGGAGTGATGTTGGGTCTTGGTCATCTCTATGGGATGTCTCAGAGAAAGATCCTCAAGGCAATGTGAATATTGGTCAAATAATTTCCATTGACTCTAGCAATAACTATATCTCATCTGAATCCGCATTAGTTGCCACTATTGGGTTAGATAATTTGGTTGTCATCAATACTAACGATGCACTGCTGATCTCCACTAAAGATCAAGTTCAGGATGTTAAGAAAGTTGTTGATGAGTTGAAAAAACGTAATCTTCACCACTATCGCCAGCATTCATCATCTTACCGCCCTTGGGGCACAATTACTGATATTGATATTGGCGTTCATTTTCAGGTTAAGAGACTCGTTGTTCATCCGGGGCAAGGACTGTCACTCCAGCGTCATCTTCATCGTGCAGAGCATTGGGTTGTTGTAAGCGGCACAGCAAGAGTGACTCTTGATGATAAAGAATTTTTTCTTTCAGAAAATCAGTCCACCTTTATTCCTGCTGGTTGCATACATACGTTAGAGAACCCAGGTAAAATCGATCTTGAAATCATTGAAGTACGCTCTGGTTTCTATCTGGGAGAGGACGATATTGAACGATTGCATGATCGGTATGGTAGGGTTTAACTGAAGGATCTGAAATGAAAAACTTAACGTGTTTTAAGGCTTACGACGTTCGTGGCAAATTAGGCGAAGAGCTTAATGAAGATATTGCTTACCGTATCGGACGTGCCTATGGTGAGTTCTTGAAACCCAAGACGATAGCGTTGGGCAGTGATGTTCGCCTGACCAGTGAGTGTTTGAAACAAGCATTGGCTAAAGGCTTACAGGATTCAGGTACAGATGTGATTGATATTGGCATGGCGGGGACGGAAGAGATCTATTTTGCCACTTCGCATCTCAATGTTGATGGAGGTATTGAGGTAACCGCTAGCCATAACCCGATCGATTACAACGGTATGAAATTAGTGCGTGAGGGTTCTCGCCCTATCAGCGGCGATACAGGACTGCGTGCAATTCAGGAGTTGGCAGAAGCGAATAATTTCCCTGAGCCATTGGCTACGCGTGGTCGCTATGTTCGTAAAGACATCATGCCTGATTATGTTCAGCATGTACTTTCTTATGTTAAAACAAATAACTTTAAGCCGTTGAAATTGGTAATCAACTCTGGTAATGGTGCTGCTGGGCATGTGATTGATGCAATTGAAGCACGGTTGAATGAACTCAATGTTCCACTTGAATTCATCAAAGTTAATCATCAACCAGATGGTACATTCCCTAACGGCATACCTAATCCGTTGTTGCCAGAATGCCGTGCAGATACGGCCGATGCAGTACGCGAACACGGTGCGGATATGGGGATTGCTTTTGACGGAGACTTTGACCGCTGCTTCTTGTTCGATGAAAATGGCGAGTTTATTGAAGGCTATTATATCGTTGGCTTGTTGGCTGAAGCTTTCTTGCAAAAACAGCCAGGTGCCAAAATTATCCACGATCCTCGTTTGAGCTGGAATACTGTTGATGTGGTCACTCAAGCAGGAGGTGTACCAGTGATGTCAAAGACTGGCCATGCTTTTATCAAAGAACGAATGCGTGCAGAAGACGCTGTTTATGGCGGTGAAATGAGCGCCCACCACTACTTCCGAGACTTTTTCTACTGCGATAGCGGAATGATACCGTGGTTGTTAGTTGCTGAACTGGTTTGCGTGAAGGAGAAAACCATTGGTCAATTGGTTAAAGACAGAATTGCTGCTTACCCATCTTCTGGTGAAATTAACGTTAAACTGAATGAGCCAAGTATCACTATTGATAAGGTTAAACAACATTATACCGGTCTAGGTGGTGAGGTCGACTATACCGATGGGATTAGTATTGAATTCTCAGCGTGGCGTTTCAATCTACGTTCATCTAATACCGAACCTGTTGTGCGATTGAATGTTGAATCGCGTGGAGATACAGTGCTTATGCAAAACAAGACTGCAGAGATATTGAAGATGCTTTCATAATTTACACCTGTCGAAGGTGCAAGAAAATCCCTGGATAGTTTTATTTAAAAATTAAATTCGTAATTACTTCATAAAAATAGATGTTTATATTGCACTATTTATAGAGGGTTGTATGAGGATTATAGTTACCGGTGGCGCTGGCTTCATTGGTTCAGCCGTTGCACGCCATATTATTAACAATACCCAGAATCAAGTTTTGGTTTTAGATAGTCTGACATATGCCGGAAATCTAGAATCTTTAGACACAATTGCTAATAGTGACCGATACAAATTTGAACATGTTGATATCTGCAATCGCCTGGAGCTAGACCGCGTCTTTTCCGAGTTCCAGCCCGATGCGGTAATGCACTTGGCAGCTGAGAGCCATGTTGATCGTTCCATTGATGGCCCTGCTGCTTTTATAGAAACCAACATTGTTGGGACCTACACTCTATTAGAGGCCACACGCCAGTATTGGAACGCTTTACGTGAGACTGCCAAAGAAGCATTTCGTTTCCACCATATTTCTACTGATGAAGTGTACGGTGATCTGCATGGTACTGATGACTTGTTCACGGAGACAACGCCTTATGCACCAAGCAGCCCTTATTCAGCCTCTAAAGCCTCAAGCGATCACCTAGTCAGAGCTTGGTTACGCACCTACGGCTTACCAACTATTGTGACCAATTGCTCAAACAATTATGGACCTTATCATTTCCCTGAGAAATTGATACCACTAACGATCCTTAATGCGCTGGAGGGGAAAGCCTTACCAGTGTACGGCAATGGTGCTCAAGTTCGCGATTGGCTGTATGTGGAAGATCACGCAAGGGCTTTGTATAAGGTTGTTTGTGAAGGCGAGGTAGGAGAAACCTACAACATCGGTGGTCATAACGAGCGTAAAAATATAGACGTGGTGCAGACCATCTGCCGCTTGCTGGATGAATTGGTTCCAAATAAACCAGGCAACTTAACCAAGTATGAAGATTTAATCACTTTTGTGACTGACCGCCCTGGGCATGATATGCGTTATGCAATAGATGCCTCAAAAATTGATCGCGAGCTAGGTTGGTATCCTCAAGAGAGTTTTGAGAGTGGCATTCGCAAGACAGTAGAGTGGTATCTGGCAAATGAACAGTGGTGGAGCCGCGTTAAAGATGGTTCTTATGCTGGTGAGCGTCTTGGTTTAACTCATTAATCTAATCTGGAAATTTGAAATGAAAGGAATTGTACTCGCGGGTGGTTCAGGCACTCGGCTGTATCCTATTACGCGTGGTGTTTCCAAGCAACTGCTGCCTATTTATGATAAACCGATGGTTTACTATCCGATCTCGGTGCTCATGCTGGCCGGAATTCGCGATATTCTGATTATATCGACCCCAGAGGATATGCCTTCATTCAAACGCTTACTGGGAGATGGCAGCCGCTTTGGTATCAATCTGAGTTATGCGATCCAGCCAAGTCCAGATGGATTGGCACAAGCCTTCCTGATTGGTGAGGAGTTCATCAATGGTGATCGCTGTGCGTTAGTACTTGGGGATAATATTTATTTTGGCCAAAGTTTTGGTAAAAAATTAGAAAACGTAGTTGAAAAAAATTCGGGTGCTACGGTGTTCGGCTATCAGGTAATGGATCCGGAACGTTTTGGCGTGGTTGAGTTTGATGACAATTTCCGTGCATTGTCTCTTGAAGAGAAACCCGCAGTACCTAAGTCTAACTGGGCCGTGACAGGTTTATATTTTTACGATAGAGACGTAGTTGAAATGGCCAAGCAGGTCAAGCCGTCTTATCGTGGAGAGTTAGAGATTACTACTCTAAATCAAATGTATCTGGATGCAGGTAAACTAGATGTTGAGTTGCTGGGCCGTGGTTTCGCTTGGCTAGATACGGGTACTCATGACAGCCTGGTAGAGGCGTCACAATTTATTCATACCATCGAAAAGCGCCAGGGTTTCAAAGTTGCTTGCCTAGAGGAGATCGCTTTCCGTAAGAACTGGCTTTCTCGTGAGCAAGTTGCAGAAGAGGCCAAGTTACTTGGCAAAACACTTTACGGCCAGTATTTGTCACATCTGATTGGGGAGCTATAAGATGCAGGTAATAAATACAAAAATTGATGGTGTGAAGATCATCCAGCCTAAAGTGTTTGGTGATGCACGCGGTTTTTTTCTAGAAACGTTTGAAAAAAAACGTTACCAAGAAATGTTGGATATTGACCTTGATTTTGTACAGGATAATCATTCGCGCTCTGCACGTGGTGTATTACGCGGTCTGCATTTCCAAAAGTTAAATCCTCAGGGCAAACTGGTTCGAGTTGTTCGTGGCGAAGTGTTTGACGTCGCGGTTGATATTCGTCCCGGCTCTCCAACTTACGGTGCTTGGGAGGGGATTAACCTATCCGAAGAAAACAAAACTCAGTTCTGGGTTCCACCGGGCTTGGCTCATGGTTTTGTTGTGCTCTCTGATGTTGCAGATTTCGAATATAAATGCACAGATTATTATGATCCCGTGCATGAAGGCTGTTTGTTATGGAATGACCCGCAGATCGGTATTGAATGGCCGCTCAACAATCCATTACTGTCTGATAAAGACAAAATAGGCAAGCTATTTAAGGATTTGGATCTATGAGGATATTACTAACTGGGGCAAACGGCCAACTTGGGAATTGTTTTCAGGATCGCTTACCTGCTGGGTGGAACGTATGGGCAACCGATGCCGATGTCCTCGACATTACTGACCTTAACGAAGTGATGAGTGCGGTAGCCAAATATCAACCAGATGCGATTGTGAATGCTGCGGCTTATACTGCGGTTGATAAAGCAGAAAATGAGAGTGAAATTGCTGCGCTGATTAACGAAATTGGACCGAAAAACCTGGCTCTTGCAGCTAATGAAGTTGGAGCTCGTTTGGTTCACGTTTCCACTGATTACGTTTTTGATGGTGAAGCGCATACCCCCTACATCGAAACGGCAACGACAAGTCCGCTAGGGGTGTACGGTAAAACTAAACTGGATGGCGAAATTGCGGTTTGCAGCCATCAACCAGATGCATTGATTATTCGTACGGCATGGGTTTTTAGTGAGTACGGAAATAACTTTGTTAAAACTATGTTAAGGCTTGCGCAGGATCGGGATACCTTAGGGGTTGTGTCTGACCAGTTCGGTTGCCCTACTTATGCGGGCGATATTGCTCAGGCAATTATCGTGCTGTTGCAGGGAAAGGCAGCCGGTGGGATCTATCATTTCTGTGGTGATGAAACTGTTGCCTGGAATGAGTTTGCTGAAGCTATTTTTTCATCTGCAATCAGACATGGCATTTTAGCTAAGGCTCCGCTAGTTAATGGTATCACAACGGCTCAGTATCCAACGCCTGCGAAGAGGCCTAAGTATTCCGTGCTTAACTGCGAGAAGATACAAAGCCAAGGCGTCACCTTGTCGCCTTGGAAGGATAGGATCGATGAGATTTTTACCGTTAGACCTGGCAACCGTTAATCTCATTATGGTCTTGTGCAACTGAAAGAGGTGCGCTGGGCATGTGGTACGGGTTTGAAGCGAGAGATTACGGGAAGGCTGCAGAGATGCGGCCTTTTTTTTAAACGAAATTTATACTCTGCCTAAATACTCTTGCTGACCAGAAGGTTAGAATGAGGACTCAAAATCTTCATTTTCAACGTATCTAGCGCATGCAAGGAGTTCAAATGGCAATTCTAGTCACTGGCGGAGCCGGCTATATCGGCTCCCACACCGTTCTCGCCTTGCTGGAACGTGGAGAGGAGGTTGTGGTTCTAGACAACCTCTCGAACTCATCCGAAGAGTCACTGCACCGAGTGGAACAACTGACAGGCAAAGCAGCCACCTTCTACCAAGGCGACATTCAAGATTCGGAGTGTCTGAACCGTATCTTTGATGGTCATAGCATCTCTTCGGTGATCCACTTCGCTGGCTTGAAAGCGGTAGGGGAGTCGACCCGCAAACCGCTAGAGTATTATCAGAACAACGTCTCCGGCACGCTGGTGCTGTTGGATGAGATGCGTCGTGCCGGAGTTCACCAGTTTATCTTCAGTTCCTCGGCCACTGTTTATGGGGCTAACTCCCCAGTACCTTATGTTGAGACCACGCCAATTGGCGGTACGACTAGCCCGTACGGCACATCTAAACTGATGGTCGAGCAGATCCTGCAGGACTTCGCTAAGGCCGAGCCGCAGTTCTCAATTATCGCTTTACGCTATTTCAACCCGGTTGGTGCTCATGAGTCTGGCCTGATTGGTGAAGACCCGAACGGCATCCCTAACAATCTGCTGCCTTACATCTCTCAGGTCGCCATTGGTAAACTGGAAAAACTAGGTGTATTCGGTGGCGACTATCCGACGGAAGATGGTACTGGTGTGCGTGACTACATCCACGTGATGGACTTGGCAGAAGGTCATTTGATGGCAATGGATCATCTGAAAAAAGTCGCAGGGTTTAAAGCTTACAACCTGGGAGCTGGTGTTGGATTCTCAGTGCTGGAAATGATCAAAGCCTTTGAGAACGCAGCCGGTGTCAAGATCCCTTACCAGATTTTGCCACGTCGCGATGGTGATCTTCCTGCATTCTGGGCCGACGCTGAATTGGCCAGGAAAGAACTAGGCTGGGAGGTTTCACGGGGTATCGATGCCATGATGCGTGATACCTGGAACTGGCAAAGCAAAAATCCGCAGGGGTATCGTTCTTGAAAAGGAATTTCCCGCTATTATTACCTGCATTCCGATGGTAGAAGGTGGGGGCTTCGAGTAGAATATCGCGCTTCTTTGATATAGGGGCGCGGTATTTTACTGATTTTTAAGTGGTTTCGTTTAAACTGAATTGTAGGCAACGTTATTGGTAGATGATGTTTGTTTGCATTGAAATCACAGACGTGGGTGGCTGACCATTTGTGTGCCACATTTTGTGGTTTAGAGGGTTATATGAAGATTATTATTACCGGTGCTGCTGGTTTCATTGGTTCTGCCGTTGCACGGCACATCATCAACGACACCCAAGATCAAATCCTGATCCTAGATAGCCTGACTTACGCAGGTAATCTCGAATCTTTAGTCACGATTGCACAAAGCGACCGTTACCAGTTTGCACATGTAGATATCTGCAATCGTCCAGAGCTGGACCGCGTCCTTGCCGAGTTTCAACCTGATGCGGTGATGCACTTGGCCGCTGAGAGCCATGTTGATCGCTCTATCGATGGTCCTGCTGCATTTATCGAAACCAACATTGTCGGTACTTATACTCTGTTAGAGGCGGCACGTCAGTATTGGCAAACTTTGGGTGAAACAGGCAAAAAAGCCTTCCGTTTCCACCATATTTCGACTGATGAAGTGTACGGCGATCTGCATGGAACTGATGACCTGTTCACCGAAACCACGCCTTATGCACCAAGCAGTCCTTACTCTGCCTCTAAAGCTTCAAGCGATCATCTTGTCAGAGCCTGGTTGCGTACCTATGGGTTGCCAACTATCGTAACCAACTGTTCCAACAACTACGGCCCATATCATTTCCCGGAAAAACTGATACCGCTAACCATTCTTAATGCCCTTGAAGGTAAAGCGTTGCCGATTTATGGCAACGGTACTCAAGTGCGCGACTGGCTATATGTGGAGGATCACGCGCGGGCCTTGTATAAAGTCGTCTGTGAAGGTGAAGTCGGTGAAACCTACAACATTGGCGGCCACAACGAGCGTAAAAATATTGAAGTCGTGCAAACGATCTGTCGTTTACTGGACGAGTTGGTGCCGAAAAAGCCCGGTAATCTGGCCAATTATGCAGACTTGATCACCTTTGTTACCGATCGCCCTGGTCATGACATGCGCTATGCAATTGATGCCTCAAAAATTGATCGTGAACTGGGCTGGAAACCGCAGGAAACCTTTGAAAGTGGTATCAGAAAAACTGTTGAATGGTATTTGGCCAACCAAACCTGGTGGCAACGTGTGAAAGATGGTTCCTATGCAGGCGAACGTTTGGGATTAACCCGCTAATCAAAGGTGTGAAAATGAAAGGTATTGTTTTAGCGGGTGGGTCTGGTACGCGTCTCTACCCAATTACTCGTGGTGTTTCAAAGCAGCTCTTGCCGATCTACGATAAGCCGATGATTTATTATCCGCTTTCAGTATTGATGCTGGCGGGGATCCGCGACATTCTGATTATCTCTACGCCTGAGGATCTCCCGTCATTCAAACGGTTACTCGGCGATGGCAGTCGTTTTGGCATCACCTTAAGCTACGCGATCCAGCCTAGTCCAGATGGATTGGCGCAAGCATTCCTGATTGGGGAAGAGTTCATCAATGGGGATAGTTGTGCCCTGGTATTAGGGGACAATATTTTCTTTGGCCAGAGTTTTGGCAAGAAACTGACGTCTGTTGTTGAACGCAACCAAGGGGCTACTGTATTTGGCTATCAGGTTATGGATCCTGAGCGTTTTGGTGTGGTTGAGTTTGATGATGATTTCCACGCATTATCTCTGGAAGAGAAGCCAGCAAAGCCTAAATCTAATTGGGCAGTCACTGGGCTTTACTTCTATGATCATCACGTTGTTGAGATGGCCAAACAGGTCAAGCCATCGTCTCGTGGTGAACTAGAGATCACTACGCTTAACCAGATGTATCTGGAGAAAGGGGCACTTAACGTTGAGCTGCTTGGGCGTGGCTTTGCGTGGCTGGATACGGGTACTCACGATAGCTTGATCGAAGCTTCCCAGTTTGTGCATACGATAGAAAATCGCCAAGGGTTCAAGGTCGCTTGTCTGGAAGAGATCGCTTACCGCAAAGGGTGGTTGACTCGTGAGCAAGTTGAGGCTGAAGCCAAATTGCTTAGCAAGACCTTGTACGGGCAGTATTTATTGCAACTGAGTCTGGAGAAATAGAATGCAAGTCACGGATACCAAAATCGATGGTGTGAAGATCATTCAACCCAAGGTATTTGGCGATGCACGGGGCTTTTTCCTGGAGACGTTCGAAAAGAAACGTTATCAGGAGATGTTAGATATCGACCTGGACTTTGTTCAGGATAACCATTCGCGTTCTTCACGTGGGGTACTACGTGGCCTGCATTTTCAAAAGGTAAACCCACAAGGCAAGCTGGTGCGTGTCGTGCGCGGCGAAGTCTTCGACGTGGTTGTCGATATTCGCCCAGACTCACCGACATACGGCGCTTGGGAAGGTGTGACGCTTTCGGAAGAAAATAAGCTGCAGTTCTGGTTGCCGCCAGGTTTGGCGCATGGTTTTGTTGTGCTCTCCGACACTGCTGATTTTGAATATAAGTGCACGGATTATTACAATCCTGCAGAAGAAGGTTGCCTACTGTGGAACGATCCAGCCGTTGGGATTGAATGGCCGATAGCCAACCCATTGCTGTCTGAAAAGGATAAGCTCGGCAAGCTACTGAAGGAGCTGGCACAATGAAGCTTTTACTTACCGGAGCCAATGGGCAACTAGGTCGTTGCTTCAGCGATCGTTGTCCTGCCGGTTGGGATATTCTGGCTACCGATTCTGAAACGCTGGATATTACCGATCTTGAGCAAGTCAAGCGTGCCGCTGCAACATTTCAGCCAGACTTTATTGTTAATGCGGCAGCCTATACGGCAGTAGATAAAGCTGAGATTGAGTGTGATGTAGCGGCATTGATCAATGAGATTGGGCCCAAAAATCTGGCTACTGCGGCTAAGGATGTTGGCGCGCGTCTGGTTCATGTTTCAACGGATTATGTTTTTGATGGTGATGCAACAACACCCTACCTTGAAAACGCCCCAACCAATCCGCTAGGCGTATATGGTCAGACTAAACTGAATGGTGAACTCGCCGTTAGCCAAGCGCAGCCAGAGGCGTTGATCATTCGTACCGCCTGGGTCTTTAGCGAGTATGGCAATAATTTTGTAAAAACCATGCTGCGGTTGGCACAAGGGCGGGATCGGTTAGGTATTGTTGCCGATCAGCGCGGTTGTCCTACTTACGCAGGTGACATTGCTTCCGCAGTGATCACGCTGTTGCAAAAAGAGGCTCCAGGTGGCATTTATCACTTCTGCGGTGACAGCGAAGTTGCCTGGAATGAGTTTGCCGAGATTATCTTCTCTTCAGCCCTACATCAGGGAGTCTTGGAACAGATACCCACGGTGGAGGGGATTACTACTGAGCAGTACCCAACCCCGGCAAAGAGGCCGAAGTATTCGGTTTTGAATTGTGAAAAGATTCAAAATGAGGGGGTAGTGCTGTCGCCGTGGCAAGAACAACTTCAGTTCGTTATTGCTCATTGCCAGAATTCATAACGCCACCATAACTATATAGCCATCCAGACTCACTATCGTTGAAATGGATAAGTTTCAGCAATGGTGAGTCTGTATGGCTTTTTTTGTTTTATGGGCGCTTGTACCAGCGCTTCCGTGATACGAGGAAATATCCTGTACTTTCATTATTGGGATTAGTCTCATTGCAAGAAATCAAGATGGCCAAAGAGAAAAAGGCAAGAGTATTTGCCATCGTTGTGCGTCGTTTTCTCAGGCCAAGGAAGCCGCCCAATAGAACATTTTTGATTGTTTCCTGGTTAAAAAATGCCCATTCGATTTAGTGGTTAATTTTAATAAAATCATTATATAACAAAGTGTTACGCTTGTTTTTTTGTGTTGTGTCACCGTAGGTAGTGTAATAACTCTGCCGAGTAGGGTCGGATATTTTGATTAATTGTGCTACCCTTTGGAGCCTTCGCTTAGGGACGAAAATCAGATAATTACCATAGTAGAAGGGTGGCATTTGGTTGAGAATACGGGCTAAAAAAATGAATGGTGAACGCTAACGTATTTGATCTGAGACCTTGGTGTGGGAGCCATTGCAAGCAAAGTTTTCAAATGGCAGTGATTGACAAGTTAGTGCCAGGATAACTCCCAGCTTTTGTTGCAGCCGTGCGCTTTTAGCTGGGCAAAGTTAGAGAGATAAGGTTATCCCTAGGCGTAATACTCATTGGGTTTTCATTTTTACCCTGTGTTGGCAAATGTTGAGTGCAACCACCGTCCGACCTGCCTGGTAGCGAGCCATGGTCAGAATGATGGGTTTAGGAACTTCATACGGCATGTCTTTAGAATCAGAAAAATTTCAGATAGTTGCATCAATAGTGTTGTTCAACCATAGTCATGCTCAGTTGGAAGATACGCTGTCATCCTTGCTACGCGAGACGTGTGTTGAAAAGATTGTATTGGTCGACAACGGGGGATCCCCATGGGCTGCTGAGCTGAACGACCCGCGTATCTGTTACATCGCGACAGAACAAAACAAAGGTTTTGGTTACGGCCATAATCTGGCTATGGAGCAGTATTTAGAAAAAAGCGATTATTTTTTAATCTGCAACCCTGATGTGAGTTTTGCACAGGGTGAATTGGAACGCCTTTACCATTTTGCCCGCGATGGCAGGCACCAGTTTGTTTCGCCGCGCATTTATTATGACGATGGCCGTTTACAATACAGCTGTCGCTTGCTTCCCAAACCTGCCAATCTTTTCCTGCGCCGTTTTTTTCCTCGTTTGGGCGCAAAGTTGGATGTCACCTATGAGGTCCAATACGCTGACTATAATCAGTCTTTTTCCGTTCCATCGGTTTCAGGCTGTTTCATGCTGATGGACTCGATGTTGATGAAGAAGCTGGGTGGTTTCGACGAGCGGTATTTTATGTACTTAGAGGACGTCGATCTGTGTCGGCGAGCGTTGCCTCTGACTGATATTCTCTTTTATCCTGGGGCGACAATTATTCACTCCTTCGGCAAAGGTTCGTATAAGAATGTGAACCTGTTCTGCTACCATGTCAGATCGGCCATTTTATATTTTAACAAGTGGGGCTGGTTTTTTGACAAACAACGCGCACTAACCAACCAACAGTGTTTGAAGAACATTCCGATGAACCCCTCCGTCAAAGAGCGGTAAAATGCGCGCTGCGTAGAAATGTTAGCATGCGTTGTGTTTATCGCGCCCAAATTGAGGCGATGAGAATGGTCAAACAGGAAGCAGTTTAGTAGACTTCGTTGCTTGAGATTAATCTGTACCTTGGTCAGGAAAATTGTCCTGAAGCAGCAGTAACCGCCTAACGAACTGACGGTTGCAGATAAAATATTCTTGTTAAGTGTTATCACGTACTCTGGTTGCGATCGCCAGGGGCGGTAGCGTGTCTAAAAATGGTTGTTTAGCTATATGATTGTTACAAAATCTTACCAAAATGCATCCAACAACAATCATTGGCATTGTAAATACAATGAATCTATGAGTGTACTCCCTTTTTATGGGTTTTATATACTCGATTGTTGTTAGAGCTCTGATCGTCATTTGAATCACGGAGTCAGTGTCGCTCATGATTAAGTTTGTGAACCCCAACCTATTTCATTCTCTAGAGGAGATATGATGCCTATACCTTCTATAGATAATAATAAGGTTGCGATCTTAATGGGTACCTTCCAGGGCAGTGAGTATATATTAGAACAACTGGATTCATTTAAATCGCAAACTTACCCAAACTGGGCCCTTTATGTCTCAGACGATGGCTCAAGTGATGACACTGTCGCCAAAATTGCACGTTTCTTCAGTGAAAATGAATTGAACGTAACTTTTTTCAAAGGCCCACAGCAAGGGTTTGTCAGCAATTTTCTATCATTATTGTCAAGAGATGACGTCGCCGCAGATTATTACTCTTTCTCTGATCAAGATGACGTTTGGCACAGTGATAAACTTGAACGCGCAGTCAAATGGCTAGCCACACAACCTGCTGACAAACCTGCTTTGTATTGTTCTCGTACCCATATAATTAATAGCAAAGGTGAGAGCTTAGGTTATTCAGCATCATTCTCTGGGGAGCCATCGTTCAATAATGCTTTGATTCAAAGTATAGCCGGTGGTAACACCATGGTGCTGAATCAGGCTGCCCGGGATGTGATCTGCAACGCTGGTATTGTCGACGTTATCAGCCATGATTGGTGGATTTATATCCTGATAGCGGGTGTGGGGGGCGTTATTTATTATGACGATAATCCCACTTTGGATTATCGTCAGCATGCCGCAAATATTATTGGTTTTGATTCAGCTTCAAAGAGAAGGCTATCAAAGATAAAGGCGTTGTTGCAAGGGCAGATCCGAGCATGGAATGCAGCGCATATAGTGGCACTGAAAGATAACTTCGCTCTCTTAACGGACGAGAATAAGAAAAAATTCAAATGGTTTAAGAAAGTACACGGTGCCAGTTTATTTGTTAGAACTTTTTATTATTGTAAATTACGTTTGTATCGCCCGAGTACTATTGATAATTTGAGTGTTTTTCTATTGGTGCTACTTAAAAAAATATAACGGTTTTGGATAAGATTTATCGAGAGATAGATATTTACGGCTAGGTTCTTTCCGTTGCTCTCTTCAGCATACTTATTTGTGAATTCTTTTAAAGGTGTATTCTTAATGCAACGCTTTTACAGCAGCCTGCTTGCGATGATGACAAGTGTTTGGCGTAACAAGTATTTGATTAAAACCACGGCTATTCGCGAAGTACAAGGCCGCTATCGTGGTTCATTGATGGGGATCGTCTGGTCCCTTCTGACTCCGCTTTTCATGCTGACGGTCTATACTTTTGTATTTAGTGAGATCTTTAAAGCGAAGTGGCATGGTGGCAGCGCATCTAGGGGGGAGTTCGCGTTAGTGTTATTTGCTGGTCTTATTGTGTTCAACTTTTTTGCCGAATGCTTGAATAAAGCACCACAGATAATCATCGGTAACGTTAACTATGTCAAAAAAGTGGTCTATCCACTTGAGATTTTACCTGTTGTTTCGCTGTTATCTGCTCTGTTTCAGCTAGTGATTAGCCTGTTCGTTTGGTTGGCGGCTTACTGTGTCTTTTTTGGCATTCCGCATTTAACGGTATTCTATTTTCCTTTGGTGCTCGTTCCGTTAATGCTCATTACTTTGGGTATTAGCTGGTTTCTTGCTGCAATGGGGGTTTTCCTTCGCGATATCAGCCAGTTTATTGGTTTGCTGACAACGGCATTGATGTTTATGAGCCCGGTTTTTTATTCAGCCGATATCTTGCCGGAGAATTTTAGAAGAATGATGTACTTGAATCCTTTAACGACCGTTATTGAGCAAACCAGAAATATTCTTTATTGGGGTAAAACACCTGATTTTGAAGTGTTAGGCATTTACTGGCTTGCTTCTTTTGCCATTGTTTGGTTGGGTTTTGTCTGTTTCCAGAAAACGCGTAAGGGGTTCGCAGATGTGCTCTGAATATGCTATTCAGGTTAAAGATCTGAGTAAATGTTATCAAATCTACGATCGGCCTTCCGACAGATTAAAACAGTCTATCCATTCAGGGGTCAGAAGGATTGTTGGAAAGCAACCCAAGCCATTTTATCGTGAGTTTTGGGCGTTAAAAGATATCAGCTTCGACATCAAAAAAGGGGAGTCTGTTGGTATCATCGGTCAGAATGGTTCCGGCAAGTCAACCTTATTACAACTGATTTGTGGGACGTTGAGCCCAACCACCGGCACGGTCAAAACACAGGGCCGTATAGCTGCTTTACTTGAGCTTGGCTCAGGTTTTAACCCTGACTTCACCGGCCGCGAAAATGTTTACATGAACGCTGCTGTGTTAGGGATGACTGCCGCAGAGATTAACGCCAAGTTTGATGAGATACTGCTTTTTGCCGACATTGGCGAGTTTATCGACCAGCCGACTAAAACATACTCCAGCGGGATGCTGGTGCGCCTGGCCTTTGCGGTTCAGGTGTGTATCGAACCGGATATTTTGATTGTTGATGAAGCATTAGCCGTGGGTGATGCCTTGTTCCAAAAGCGTTGTTTTGAGCGAATGGACAGGTTGCGTACCAATGGTACAACGCTGCTCTTTGTCTCCCACGATCAAGAATCTGTGCGGACGATGACCAGCAAGGCCATTTTTCTAGAGCATGGCGTGATCAAGTTTTCAGGCACCTCGGCCGATGCACTACTTGAATATCGCAAATCCCTGCATGAACTGGAATCGAAGCGCCTGAATCAGGTTGCGGCAAGATTAAAAGAAAAAAGCCAGCATGCCAGACAGGTTCAGCAATCGGCGGCACCTGCAGCGGAAAAAACGGTGGGTGCAGATGTTTCAACTGATAAGGTTGAGGTATCTGAACGGTTGAAAGCCTTCTCATTTGGTGATCTGGATGCTGAGGTATTAGATGTTGCGGTTCTGGATGCCAAAGGGGAGCCTTGTTCACATTTTGATCCCAGAGATACAATTACCGTTGTTGTGCATTGCCGTGCCCATGCCGATCTGACCCGTTTAAATGTAGGTTTGCGCATTAGAAACAAAGAGGGCGTGAAGATTTATTCCTGGGGTACGTTAAACCAGGATATGGCTATTCGTAGTCACCTTAAAACGGATGGTGAAGTTTTCTGGGAAAAGCACTTCGTTAAAGACGAAGAGTTTCAAGTTAAATTCGAGTTTACCTGCGGGTTAGGGCCGAATCTCTATGAAATCCAGGCTTCGATCACCGAAGAGGGTAAACCTTATTATGCCGAGCAGCGGATGATTCACTGGATCGATGAGGCTGCATTCTTTACTGTTACCAGTGAACCTCAATCATACCATTTTGGGGGCGTTGTTGACCTGCGTATGGTCAGTCAATTACAGGAACACAATTAATGAACTTTGAGCACAGCACAATGTTTGATGAATACTGGAATGATAAAAGTATGAATAAAATGAAGAATATAGAAAATGCTTTTGAAGTTTCGGAAGAAATCTTAAATTCCTGCGGTGGCCGCAAGTTCCTGGATCTCGGTTGTGGCAAGGGGGAGTTGGTTCAGTCACTGCTCTCATTAGGAATGGATGCGTATGGTGTCGACGTGTCAGATGTGGCGGTTCGCCATGGCAATGTCTTGATGCCTAACCGCTTTGAGCAATGTTCTATCGATAAACTCCCTTTCGCCGATCGCTCATTTGATACCACTATTGCTACCTACAGCTTGGAATATCTCTCCGCTGAGCAATTGAAGGATGGGCTGAAGGAGATCCGCCGTGTTACGCGTCGTTCTGTTTATTTACGTATCAGGACAGCACCGGCTTCAGAAACCGATATTCCCTATACCGCTATGGATAGAAATGCTTGGGAAATGGCGTTTTTTGATGCAGGCTTCCGCAAGCATCCCTCTTACTACCTGATCAATGATTATGAAGCGCTTGGTCGCGAGGGTGCAGAGATTACCCTTCTTCTTGAATGCATTCCCGATGAGGCGTTGGCTCGTTACCCTCTGGAGGCTTTAAAAGAAGAACGTGACTTGCATATGGATATGACCCGCGAGGCTGGCGAACGGTCCGATGCACACATTGCTCGCTATCAATGGGCCGCCAGCTTTGTTCGCCCAGGCGATACTGTGCTTGATGCTGCTTGTGGTTTGGGATACGGCAGTTATCTGATCCAATGTGGCACGATGGCGTCCAAGACGCTGGGTATTGATGGCAGTGATTATGCGATCCACTATGCGCGTCACAATTTCTCCAGTCGAGTACAGGGCCTGGATTTTGCTGTCGGCATGCTGCCAGAAGCCTTAAAAGTTATTGCGGATAACTCGGTCGATGTGGTTATTTCGTTTGAAACGCTGGAGCATGTGCCAGAGCCTCAAGCGCTGCTGGCAGAATTTCATCGTGTTTTGACCCCAGCAGGGCGAATTATCGTTAGTGTACCCAATGACTGGAGTGATGAAACCGGGGAAGATCCGAACCCGTTCCATCTCCATGTGTATACCCTGGATAAATTGCGCGATGAAATGAAAGCTCATTATGAATTTGAGCAATTGGTCGTGCAATCGGCAACACACTATAAGAATGGTGTTGGCAGCAAAGAGTGGGTGCCAGCTAAACGCGAGCTTTATGCAGTATCTGGCGATATTAGCGTAGATGAAGCTCCAAAAGCAGAATGGTGGTTGGCAGTAGGCATGAAACCATCCATTGAAGGGGAAGCCGTGCCCTATCGGCAAACGCAATTTAAAACGTTTGCGGATAAAGAATGGAATGTCACAGCATTTGCTCGCGATTACAAAAATCCATGGTTAGTCCGTGGGATGGTTGATATTGGCCACCGCTTAAAAGATCAGGATAAATTGCTATCACTGTGTGAAGAGGTTTACGCACGTAATCATGACAACAGTGCTGATACTGGTGCTGCACTCTGTGTGATCGGTTATCAATTATTAAGCACTAAACCAGCAGTAACATTCGCAGATCTTACGCAGTTTGAACGTCGGGTTGAAGAGTATATCAACGCGCAACCAATGACTCCGCATGGGTTTAGATGGGTAGTATCGCTGCATTTTGTCATCGGTAAACTTTGGCTAAAAACTGGCAGCCATGACAAAGCAAAAGATGCATTTGAAAAATGTATCGCGCTCAATCCTCTTGAGTTTAGCCCTCTTTTGGCCAATCGTACTGTAGAAGCTTGTCAGCTATTGGGGGTCATCGCGTTAAATCGTGGTGATAAGGCACAGGCTAGCCACTACTGGCGCCAAGGTATTTTATTGGCCCAGCAGGCAATATCTGCCGATTGGAAATTGAGCCTAGGGGACGTTAGCGAACCCGTTGAGTTTGGCTTGCCGGAGCTATCATCTATTCTTGATTACGCCAGCACCTGCGCTTACGCTTTGGTCAATATCGATTCGTTCGAGGATAAACCCTGGTGGTGGCTGCAGCTACGACGTAATTCCAGCACCCAAAACGCTATCATGGGTCGGAAAATCAACAGCCTTAACAAGTCGTTGCACGACAAAGACAGTGCTCTCAGCAGTGTGAGTTTTGCAGGGCTTGTTAATGGTGAGCAAACTGAACACTTGCTGACAGCTCTTTCCACTAAAGAAAAAATTGCTGAGGAAATATACGCAGCTTTATTAAGCAAAGACAGTCATTTAAATGAGTTAGGGAAAACCATGCTAGATAAAGACGCTGCGATGAATGAGTTGCTTTCTGAGTTGCATAATAATAACCAGCAAACGGAACATCTGGTTTCAACACTGATGGCCAAAGATGATGTGATCACTCATTTGAATCAGACCTTATTGTTGAAAGAACAGGCCCTGGTTGAGCAATTAAACACCATACAGCAACTGAATGGCCAGCTGAATTCACGTCTTATTCGGTTGAGGAATGTTGCCGCACAACCGTTCAGCCTGCGAAAAGTATTGCATATGGGGTATCTGATGACTTCATTAGTTACACCTCGGCGTTTACGACATTACCTTGCCCCTTTGATTACCCGTCTTCGCGTACGTTTTGCCAAGCGTCCGGTGGTCTCAGTTAGCACCGATGGCCAGCCTGAAAAGGCCAAGCAAGGTCATCAGGTCTTGGTACCGCAAAGCAAAGAGAATGCACCGAAGATCGTGCATGTTATTGCCAATTTCATGACGGGTGGGTCTTCACGCCTGGTGGTTGATCTCATTGAGTATCTGGGGGCTGAGTATAAGCAGTCAATCATTACCAGCTATATTCCCGATCCGCCTGCCTATTTGGGCGTTGATATCGAAGAATGCCGATTCCCTGAAGATACCATGCCGTTTATCGAGTATTACCAGCGTTTGAAACCTGACTTTATCCATGTTCATTATTGGGGCGACGTTGACGAGCCTTGGTATGCGAAAGCGATAGAAGCGGCACGTGAACTGGATATTCCGGTTATTGAAAATATAAACACGCCGATAGCCCCACACTTGTCACCGGCGGTAAAACGTTATGTCTATGTGAGTGATTATGTTCGCCATGTTTTCGGCCAGAGCAATGACTCTCATGTTACGGTTTATCCCGGCTCTGATTTCTCGCATTTTATGCGCGCAGATGAAGAAGCGGTACCTCAGGATTGTGTTGGCATGGTTTACCGCCTGGAAGGGGATAAACTCAATGAAGCCGCGATTGAGCCATTTATCCGCATCGTGCAAAAGCGCCCACAAACCAAGATCCTGATTGTCGGTGGTGGGAGTTTGCTGGCACCGTTCCAGCAAGCAGTTAAAGAGGCTGGCGTGGAGGATAACTTCGAGTTTACTGGTTATGTGGAATACAGCACCTTGCCAGAATATTATCGCCGTATGTCACTGTTTGTTGCCCCGGTCTGGAAAGAGAGTTTTGGGCAGGTGAGTCCATTTGCGATGAATATGCGCGTTCCAGTGATCGGTTATGATATTGGTGCTATTAGCGAAATAGTTAATTCCAAAGCTATGCTGGCACCCGCAAGAGATGCGGATAAGTTGGCTGATATTGCGATAACCTTGTTGGATGATGAAGCACGCCGTGCCGAACTTGGTAAAGAGCACCAGCAGCGAGCGGAAGGTAACTTCTCTATACAGGCGATGATCGATGCTTATGATCACCTGTATGCGGATATGATCAAAAAATAAAGCGGCCTATTATGAAAATTGTTTTTTTTGTCCACTGTTTTTTCCCCGATCATTTTTACGGAACAGAGACTTATACACTTGGATTAGCTAATCATTACCGCTCCTGGGGCCATGATGTCTCCGTGGTGTCGGCGGTATTCCAAGGAGAAGCAAAGCAGCCTCAGTTGATCAACCGCTATAGCTACCAGGATATCCCAGTTATTGCGATTGATAAAAATGCTATCCCGCATAGTCGAGTTAAAGAAACCTACTATCAGCCTGAAATGCGAGATGTGCTCGAAGAAATCTTGCTGGAGTTAAAGCCAGATGTGGTGCATGTCACGCATCTGATTAACCACACAGCTGCGCTTCTCGAGGTGGTCGGGAAGCTAAATATTCCAACCTATACCACATTTACTGATTTCTTCGGCTTTTGTGTCAACAACAAGCTTGAGGCTGCCGATGGTGATCTGTGTGCAGGGCCTGCGCCATCGCGTAGTAATTGTGTTGCCTGTTATCTTAAAGAGTCTGCGCAGGGGGGGCATGCGTCGGGCTTGATGAAGAAGGCCGCAGTTCCGGCCATGGCCAATATCTTGGCAAAAGGGCTGGTTGCTTCCCGCAATATGGGGATGTTTAAAACCTCTGCAGTACAAGGGTTGGTTGAAGATCTGGTCACTCGGCCAGATACGCTTTCCTACCTTTATAATACCCATTATAAAGGCGCGGTTGCACCAACCGCGTTTTTACAAAAAGCGTATCAAAACAATAATATAAAAGTTCCTATGCGTAAAATCTGGTTTGGTATTGATATCGATCGCCGAGCTAAACCTGTGCGCGCTAAAGATCATGTCCCAGTCATTGGTTTTATCGGTCAGATTGCACCGCATAAGGGTACTGATTTATTGATTGAGGCATTTAAACAACTGCCTGAAAATAGTGCGAAATTAAAAATTTATGGGCCGACCGACCAGTCCGTGAGCTATATGGAAACGCTCAGAAATATCAGTAACGGTGTCGCTGGCATTGAGTTTATGGGCACCTTTGATCAAGGGCAGATGGTTGATATTTTCAGTGATATCGATTTGTTTGTGATCCCCTCCCGCTGGTATGAAAATAGTCCTTTAGTGCTGTTAAATTCATTGGCCACCCATACTCCAGTGGTTGTCTCTGACGTTGAGGGGATGACGGAATTCTTGACTGAAGGTGTCAATGGTTACAGCTTTAAGCGTGGGAACGCAGATGACCTGGCCAGCAAGCTCTCTTATATCCTGCAACAGCCTGATTTGCTGCATAAATTATCGCTTTCAACCGAGTATTTAAGAACGACGGAAGTCATGGCAAAGGAAACGTTCGATATCTATCAAGATCGTTAATTGCCTAGAAGGTGAACGTGAACGAGGCATTGCATCGTCAATGCTTCGTCTATTAGATCTATTTCTGTTTGTTTAGTTTTTTCGGAGTAAAAATGAAACTTGTGGTTTTTGGCGGTGGCGGATTTATTGGTTCAGCAATATGTGATCGTTTGCTACAAGATGGTCATCAACTGAGGATTTTTGAACGTCCTCGGGTGCCCCCTTATCGTGAGTTTGCCTCAAACGAAAAAGTCGAGTGGGTAACGGGTGATCTGAGTAATACTCACGATCTGAATGATGCCATCCGTGAGATGGATGTTGTCGTGCATCTGGTGTCAACGACACTACCAAAAAGCTCAAATGACGATCCTGTGTATGATGTACAGACCAACGTTATTCCCAGCCTGCACATGCTAAATGCGATGGTGGAACAGGGCGTATCCCGTATTGTTTTCATTTCCTCCGGTGGTACGGTCTACGGCAAACCACAATATATTCCAATTGATGAAAACCATCCGACTGACCCGGTTGTCTCCTATGGTATTACCAAGCTGGCTATCGAAAAGTACCTCCACATGTTTAGTCAATTACATGGGCTAAAGACAGTGACACTGCGCGTTGCTAATCCTTATGGTGAGCGTCAACGTGTTGAGACTGCACAGGGGGCTGTAGGCGTCTTTTTACATCATGGTTTGAAAGATATCCCGATTGAAATTTGGGGGGATGGTAGCGTTCAACGCGACTATATCCATGTAAGTGATGTGGCAGAGGCTTTTGCCAAAGCGGTTGTCTATGACGGTACTGTCGAATGTTTTAACATTAGCTCAGGGCAGGGCACCAGCCTCAACGATCTGATTGAAATGATGAGAGGTATTTTGCCACACCCCATCCAGGTCAATTATAAGCCTGGTCGTTCGTTTGACATTGATATCAGCGTGTTATGTAACAAACTTGCGTGCCAGGAGTTGGGTTGGGAGCCTAAAGTAAGTATGCAGCAAGGGCTGGAGCGAGCGGCTAACTGGATGAGAAACTCGTTAAAAAAATAAAGTCCTTTCACAATTGAGTAATTTTAAATGCGTGTTTTGCTTACTGTTCATCAGTTTTTTCCGGAGTATAAGGCCGGTACGGAAGTGCTTACGTTATCAGTTGCCAAAGAACTGATGCGTTTGGGCCACCAGGTTCATGTATATGCCGGACATCTGGGTGATGCCTTACTGAAGGATGATGAACGGTTTGATGAGTATGATTATGAAGGGATCCATGTCTATCGTTTCCATCATGCTTATACGCCGATGCTTGATCAGACATCGATGATTGACGTGGGTTACAAGAATAAACTTGCGCTACATTATTTTAAAATCATTATTGAAAATTTTCGGCCGGATATCGTTCATCACTTTCATTTAAATCGTTTAGGTGTTGGTTGCATTGAACATCTTGCTGACGAAGGCATTGCTCAATTCTTTACCCCGACCGATTTTTGGATGATTTGCCCTACAGCTCAATTAATGTTAGGTGAAGGACGATATTGTTCCGGACCAAATGCAACATCTGGTAACTGTGTAAAGCATTTTGCTCGCGATGCTAAAAAAGGCATTGTTGGTTCACTCATCGATAATACACCTACACTTTTGTTTAATCAGTTGACTAAATTAACGAAAAACAATGCGATTATTCATTATCCAATGAGTGGTGAGATTCGGGCATTGGCATCGCGCCTTGAAACGACTATCTCGTCCTTAAATAAGCTTGATGGCATTATTGCACCGAACAGCTTTATCAAGGATTTGTTTATTCGCTACGGTGTGGAGCCTAACTTAATTCACGATAGCTCTTTTGGTATTAATATCTCAGAACATGCTGTAATCCCTAAAACTCGTCGAGGTGATCGGCCACTGGCGTTGGGTTTCATTGGTACTCTAGCACCCCATAAAGGTTGCCATATTGCTATTGAGGCGGTATTGCGGTTGCCGAAAGACAGTGTCACTCTAAAGATCTACGGCAGTGCGCATGAGTTTCCTGAGTATTATGCCCGTCTAATTAGCCTGGCTGGAGATAGCCCCGCCATACGTTTTTGTGGAACCTTCCCAAATGATCAAATCAACGCTGTGATGGCTGAGATTGATGCATTGGTCGTTCCTTCCGTTTGGTATGAGAACACTCCGCTGGTCATTTACTCTGCGCAGGCTGAAAAATGTCCGGTGATTGGCTCTGACTTGCCAGGAATCGCTGAAGTTATTATTCATCAGCATAATGGATTGTTGTTTGAAGCTGGCAATTCTGCCGATTTGAGCATCCAGATTTCCAGGTTAATAGATGATGATAAATCTATTGTCACGCTAAGCAGTAATGCAATTAAGATAAAGACTATTCAGGATTATGTCGAAGAGTTGTTGTTGTTTTGGGGCATGGAAAAGGATTTGTAATTGATTGCTAATGAAAAGGATGTCAATTCAACATACATCGCCCACGTTATGTTGAAACCGTAGAAATCCTTTTTAATTAGCGAGAAACCATGCCTAGCACGAAAAAAGAAAGAATTGATGGCCCTGATATTCTGAGAGGGTTCGCCGCACTTTCTGTCATTATTGTTCATTTGATCGCCTCTTCAAATATCGATTTTGGCCATGTTATTACTCAGGTTGGAAATAAATTTACTGCAAGCGTAACGTTGTTTTTCGCTATCAGTGCCTTCTCTATCGCTTATGCCTATAATGATGAGTTTTTTAACAAGAGTGACTTTAAAAGTTTCTATATAAAGCGCTTCTTCAGGCTTGCGCCGCTTTTTTACTTCGCCATGTTTATTGAAGGAGTGATCATTTATCACGCCTTCAATCACTTGCCCTCGTTTTTTGAAGTGTTGATGTCCGGAACATTTCTCTTTAATCTTGTGCCAAAAATGCAGGATGGCATCGTCTGGGCCGGGTGGTCGCTGAGCATTGAGTGGGTGTTTTATCTGCTTTACCCTGTCGTTTTTATATTTAGCAATAACAAGAAAATCATTGTTGCCCTGTGGGCTTTGTGCGTATTCATATCGTCAAGCATTGCCAAGGTTCAGGCAGAGCCAATTGAAATATATATGAATATTTTAAATCACATGGTGTTTTTCATCTCTGGCATTTTTGTCTATTTATACCTTAAGGACTTACAACGATTAAGCCTTGCCCTTGGTAAGTATGCTGGGATGATTTCAGGTGCGATCATTTTCGCGTTGACGGCGTTTTTGTTGTACTGCTTTAGCTTGGATGGGTATCCATTCAACATCTATACCCAATAAACCTCAA
>NZ_AYMQ01000062.1 GCF_000633355.1 Serratia sp. H1w | reverse complement strand
AGCAATCGTGACTAACCAGCCTGCTTTACAAGATTGGCACGAACAAATCCCGCACTCTGTTAGCCACTATTCAGTACTTTCGTAAGCTCTAACAAGCAGCCAAACCCACAGCAACATAGCCACTGACCTGTGACTTCAGCTCTGTACCGAAATGTGGTACATTTTGTGTGTACTATGCAGTACTGGTGCAGCTTCATGTCCCGAAAAATGGGAGTACTTTGAGGACGTTTTGGCTATAATAGCCGCCACTCCATTTCTGGTTTGATTAAAGGAAACCGACATGAGCTTGAACCTGGTCCCTGCTGGCAAAGACCTGCCAGAAGACATCTACGTAGTTATCGAAATCCCGGCTAACGCCGATCCAATCAAATACGAAATCGACAAAGAAACCGGCTCGCTGTTCGTTGACCGTTTCATGTCCACGGCGATGTTCTACCCGTGCAACTACGGTTACATCAACCACACCCTGTCACTGGATGGTGATCCGGTAGACGTGTTGGTGCCAACTCCGTACCCACTGCAACCAGGCTCAGTGATCCGCTGCCGTCCAGTTGGCGTGCTGAAAATGACCGACGAAGCCGGTGAAGATGCGAAGCTGGTTGCCGTACCGCACAGCAAACTGACCAAAGAGTACGATCACATTAAAGATGTGAACGACCTGCCAGAACTGCTGAAAGCGCAGATCACCCACTTCTTTGAGCACTACAAAGATCTGGAAAAAGGCAAATGGGTGAAAGTTGATGGTTGGGCAGATGCTGCCGCAGCCAAAGCTGAGATCGTCGCTTCTTTCGAACGCGCCAAGAAGTAATTCTCGCCCGTGATGAAAAAACACCGCCCAGATGAGCGGTGTTTTTTTTACTGCTTTTCGTCAAGCCGCTTTAGCCAGTCACCGCTTTCAATCCGCGGAAAACCGTCCACGCTGTGTCGATACAGGTAGATCCACGCACTGCCATAAGGCGTGCCGATCAGCTCGCGCTTGTAATCTTTGGTATTGCTTTTCAATTCGTCCAGCTCGGCCAGAATCGATGAGTTAATACGATACACTTCACAGTGTACCGTGCCCTCTCCAGGGATCGCCGCCGGGTAGTGGCCCAGATTATACAGCTGGTAGCCTTCTAACTCATGTTCACCCAACCATTGGGCGTTGGTCATCCAATGGCTGTTTCCCTGTTTGCGTCGTAAACTGCCGTAGACAATGATTCGCATAGCTAAAACTCAAACTGATAGAGCACATCGAGTGCCTGGTCTAAACCAGACACCGCTTCCAGATACAACCTAGGCATCAGGCGGTATCGCAACGTCAGCGTGGCCAATGAGTCGAAAATCCCCACCCCATATTTTACTTGTAAGCCGGGGAGGACATAGCCGCTCACCACCACCTGAGAGCTGTCACCAACTCCTTCGGTATCAAGGGCCAGATTACTTACGCCAAACGCCTCGCCGATTTTACCCACAAGTTGACCACTTTGTGCAACCCCCATACCAATTAACATTGAGGTCATGGCGTTGCCATCAGCGCCGCCAGCCCCTAATCCCTGGCCGCGCAGCAGGTAAGACAGGGCTTCTTGCTGAGACATGGCAGGATCGGAGAACACTTCCAGCCTTGGCGCATCGGCCATGCCAGTGACGCGAACGCCTGCGGTGACGTCATTTTCCGTCGCATCCGGATTACGGATCGCTTCGATATTCAGCAGCGGTTGATCCGGTGGCCCAGAGAAGAGCAGTTGGCCTTTACGTACGATCAGATCCTGACCATAAGCATGGAAACGCCCGGATGGAATATTAATCTGGCCGTGCACCCCCAGGCCATTGCGGTCTTGCGCCACGCGCAGATCGCCACGCAGGCTGGCTTTCAGGCCGAAGGCATCGAGCCGCACGTCGTTACCCACGCGGATCGTCAGATTGCTGTTGATTGGGATCCCCGCCGTCGCCGGCTGGATCGGCTTGAGCTGGTTATCCAGCATCACTTCGTCAGAAGAAACCCCGACCGCGCTTTCTGGCAGCTCCTGCACCGTAATGCGCGCCCAAGGGATGGCTACGCTACCGTTGAGTGAGAACAGCTGCGGCGTGGCTTCAAACACCACATCCGGCGAAACATCGATACGGACCATCGGTGGCAGAGTTACCCGCAGCCGATCGCCCTTGGCGGCAATCCGCGCACGCCAAGCGTTGATATCCCGCCAGTCGGCATCCCCAGACAGATTAAGTTGACCATGCGTGGTCGCCAGTAACCCTTCCAGAGTCGACGTCATCCCGTTGAAATTCAGCGCCAGACGACCATCGGTCATATCGAATGGCATCCAGTGGCCAACGATCGCCACCTTATCCAGCGCCAGACGGCCAAAGACCAGCGGGTTCTGCGCGTTGCCCCCTAATTGCAGGTTGGCATTCAGCATCCCCGCCGCCTTCTCACCCTGCGTCAGTATCGGGTTAAGCAGCGCCAGCGAAACGTTGGTGATATTGACGTTGCCGCTGATGGCTCGGCGCACCTGCGGATCGGTGATCTGCACGTTGCCGGCAAATTGGCCGTTATTGGTCAGTTTGATCAGCCAGTCAGCCTGCGCCCGGCCATTGTTCAGGCCCGCATTGAGGTTCAGTGTGTCAAAGGCGATCGGCAATGCGCTACCCTGCACTTGCTGCACCACTTTCACCCCTCTCCCCACCAGCGAGACTCTCGCCTGAGGTAACGCGCCCCCCGGCTGCCAGCTGACGTCTGCCTGGCCGCTGAAGACGCCGCTCATGGCAGTATCCGGCCCCAGGAACGGTTTGATCATCGCCAGGTCGAAGCGGTTGAGTACCACGCTAGCCTGGCCACTCGCCCCCGCCTCAATAGTTCTTGGTACGCACAGCTCGGCGTTCGGGTTCACCCAGCAATGCGGTCCGACACTGACCATTTGTTGTGCATTCTGGTAATCCAACGCGATGGCTCTGGTCAGACGCCATTCGCCCACCGGTGTGTCAAAGCGAGTGTTGTTCAGGTTGCCGCGCCAACGCTGTTGCTGACGATCGAAGCTACCTTCCAGGGCCAACTGCCCGGAAACCGGCTTGCCATCGATATTCACTTGTAGCCGGTGCTGCCGCTCGCTGCCTCTGGCATCTAACGTCAACAGATTGATCTGTAACGCATCCTGCTTAAGTTGCTCTACTCGTACCGCCAACTGCCCCTGGATCTGATCGCTGGAACGGACATCACCGTCGATCTTCACCCGATTGATGTGCAGCGCCTGCCATTGCAAGCCTGTTGCGGTCAGATCTGTCAACAGCTGCGGAGCCTGCAAATTCCCGCGCAGTTTCAACTGCCCGCGGACATTACCAGCAAGGCCCGGCAACGCACCGTCGAGATGCGCCGCATCAACAATGGCATCCAGCACCCAGCTTTTCTCGTCCAATTGGCCTTTAACGCTGAGCGTATTACGCCCTAACGCCAGATCGATGCCAGGGATCGTCCACTGCCCCGCCGCATTGCCACGCAGGGAGCCGCGCGCCGATACCTTGTTTTGTTTCACGTTGCCGTCTAACTGCAACACCGGCACCTGCAATTGCCAACTGCCGCCGTGCAGGCTGCCACGAGTGGTGATTTTACCTTCCAGCCGCGCGGGCCATTCCGGCCATTGCTTGGCGGTGTTAATGCCCGACAGCGTCAGCTGTGAGGTCCAGCTGATCGCCTTGCTCCAGTCCACCAGCGCCGTCAGATCGGTGTTTCCTTCCAGCGCCACCAGCCGCAGGCGCTCGAGCCTGAACTGCTCAAGATTGCCCTTACCATCGAGCTGTAGCACTGCCGGAGGCAGATCCTGGCCCTTGAAGTTGGCACGGGTGGATAACGCATAATCTTCGGCCTTGCCGTTAAAGCGCAGGCGGAAGTCATTAACCTGATACTGTGCCTCGCCGGTCAGTGGCCATTTCAGCTGCTTGCTTTGCAGGGTCAGCGCCAATGGCAAGCCAGCCTCCGCCAGTTGAGTCTGTACATCCAACTGCGCGCCGACCGGGCCTGACAGGTTAAGCGCCACCTTCAGTTCTTCACGCAGGCCACCCGTCACATTCAGCTTCACCTTCTCGCCTTTCAGCGGATCGATGTTTAGCGTGCTGTTGGCCACCATCTCTACCGGCCAGTTGCCGGTCAGCGTTGCCTGCCCTTTGGCGGAAAGCATGCCCTGCGGCGATCTCACGTCAAAGCGATCCAGCTGAATATGCTGATCTTTGGTGCTGGCCTGTAGCTGCAAACGGGTAATGGAGACTTCGGTATCTCCGGTCAGATGCAGCTGCTCACCGTTGATTTCCTGGATAGTAATATCGAGCGGCAGGCGAATTTCTGGCAGATCCGGCAACAACGGCTTGGCAAACAGCGCTTTCAAGGTTTCAGCCAACGGCTTTTCTTCTACTGGCGGTGGTACCAACGCAGGCGCAACGGTGACTTTTTCTGCCACCTTCTCCGCTGCAGGCTGAAGTGCTTCCGGCAAAGGATTCACCGGCGTTTTTGGCAATGCAATCAACACTGCCCGGATCGTGGTTGGCGTCAGCGTCAACGCTCGTTCTTGCCACTGTGCTCCGGTACTGAATTCCCCAAGCGAGATCGCGGTGTCATCCACGGTGACTTTGACATTGTTCAAAGCCAGCTTGCTCAAGGTGATAGGATAAGGAGTGCGAAGCTCGGTAAGTGGCTCGCTGTTTTCCACAGCCGGTGCGGAAGGAGCCATTTCGGCGGTTTTCACCACCACATCGACATCCTGCGCGGTCAGCGCATTCACGCACAGAGAACTGCGTTTCAAACAGGAAAGATTGAGCGAGAGATGGAACTGCCCGGCGTTGACCGCCACACCCGGCATCTGATACTTCACGCCTTTCAAGGTCAGATCGCGCCAACCACCACTGACCGCCGCAATTTCCAACCCGGGCACCCAGCGGGCAGCACCGTTGATCACCATATGCAGGCCAGACGTGGTACCAAGTAAAAACACCAACGTACCGATCAGCAGCAACAGCAGGATTAAAAACCCCAGACAAATCTTTTTTATCAGGCTCATAGCTCAGGCCCCAAACCGATATAGAACTGTAGGCCGTGGGTCTCTGGATCCCCAACCGGCGCGGCAATATCCAGTTTCACCGGCCCGACCGGCGACTCCCAGCGCACGCCTACGCCCGCGCCGGTCTTTAATTTAGTGTCGGTAAAACTATTCACTGCCTGCCCGGAATCGACAAACATTGCTCCCCACCAGCGGCCGGTGACGTTATATTGATATTCCAGCGAACCCGTCACCATTTTCGACGCGCCGGTCAGCTTGCCGTCATCGCTACGTGGAGAAATACCCTGGAATTTATAACCACGGATGCTGCGGTCCCCCCCGGCGAAGAAGCGTAAATCCGGTGGCACCTTGTCGAAATCGTTGGTTTCAATCCAGCCTACCTGACCCCGGATCACAAAGCGGTTTTTCTCCGCCAGCGTGCGGATCCAGACGTTCTGCGCCTGCATCAACGCAAAATCGACCCCAGAGCCCCAAGTGGTATCCGACACGTCAATGGAATAGCGCTGACTATCGCCCCACACCGGCATCAGGCCGCCGCGTGAACGCGTACGGTTGATGGCAACCCCAGGATAAAGCAGCATGGTGGTATTGGTGACGGCACCCTGGGTAAAGTGGTCCAGGCGCCAGCTGAGGTTAATCGCGCGCTGCCAACCGCTGGAGAGATCCCAGTTACGTGAGGCTACGACCTTGGTACTGTCAGATTTGGTATCGTTCAGGTCCGTACGTTTGAAACCGGCTTGCAGCAAGTAATACTGCTCAAGCGGGCTACGCAGCAACGGGATCTTGTAGGTCAGATCCAACTGCTGTTCTGGTGCAGAAATACTGGCGGTGGTGGCCAGGCTGTGGCCCTGATCGTTCAGCCAGGGCTTGCGCCAGGTACCACGCACCCGAGGGCCAATATCGGTAGAGAAACCACCGCCCAGTTCCACAATATTGCTGCTACGCGGAGTCACCAGCGCATCTAGCGGCAAAATTTTGCTCTCTCTGGCATCAGTGAAATCAGGGGAAACCACCACTGAGTTAAACCAACCGGTAGCGGACAAACGGCGGTTCAGTTCGGCCAGATCGTTTGAGCTGTAGTAATCGCCCTGGTGAAACGGCACCAGGTTTTGCAGATAGTCTTCGCGGATTTGCGAGCCTTTGAAAATCACCTTGCCGAAGTGATAACGATCGCCGCTGTCATAATCAATGTCCCAGAACGCTTTATGCAGCTCTTGCGCCACACCAAGCTGGCTCTTTTTCATGTTGGCATCGAAATAGCCTTTGCGCAGCGCGATCCCGGTCAAAGAGCCTTTAAAACTGTCGTATTGGCCGTGGTTGAGGATTTCGCCCACGGTTGGCCGCCCGGTTCTGACCAGACGAAGATAATCTTCATCGGTTTTTGCGCCACCTTCCAGCGTGATAGTCGATCCGGCAATGCGCACCGGTTCACCCGGAGTGACGTGAGCATGCAGCACCGGACGCGAGAGTTTTGGATTATCGTCGAAAGTGAAGTCAATGGTGGGTTCATAATATCCCAGAGGCCGTAGCCCCTGACGGATGGCTGCATCCACTCGGGCGCGAAAACGCCCCTCGGCATTAACCTCTTCCGGCGTGATCGCCGAAAGACGCACACGCACGTTGCGTTCCAAATCCCCACTCAGGCCGTCCACCTGAAGCCGCACATTCGCCGCAAACACTGACGGTGTTACGAATAGCGCACATAAAACGCAAAGGACACGATATCGTGGCACAGGTGCTCCTTAATTGATTTTTCTGTCCTGCCAGTACCTTTGCTCTGGTGCTGGGGCGGTGCTGCGCTATCAGACTGCCCACTTTACCTTTAGATCCCAGACGTTGCCCAGACGACATCGCCCGTTACCGAAAACAAGACGCATTCTTAGCTTTTGGCGCTCAAAATACTGCGTTAAGCTGATACATAACGTTAGATAGGGCTTATTGTGAGCAAAGAAGCGACCAGTTACAACTGACACGCGTCTCTATTAGGCTAATTCTTATTATGGCAACAGGAGTCAAACGTGGTGCAATCTTTTGATAAGTCTAAAAACATCGATAAGGCGAGCGCGCTGCCTGGCCGTACTACGCCGATGCCCGTCGCTACGCTTAACCAAGTGACCGGCCATTCCATGACCTTGGTGCCCGAAGGGATGGCAACGGCCATCTTCGGCATGGGCTGCTTTTGGGGCGTTGAACGCCTGTACTGGCAGCAGCCGGGGATTTATAGCACTGCCGCGGGTTACAGCGGTGGCTATACGCCAAATCCAACCTATCGTGAAGTATGCAGCGGTCAGACTGGGCATGCCGAAGTGGTGCGCATAGTGTTTGACCCGCAGGTCATCAGCTACCGCCAGCTGTTGCAGGTCTTCTGGGAAAACCACGATCCTGCGCAGGGTATGCGCCAGGGCGGAGATATCGGTACCCAATACCGCTCTGCTATCTACTACCTGGACGCGGAACAACAGGCCGAAGCCGAGCAAAGCCTGCAACGCTTCCAGCAGGCGATGGATAAGGCGGGTGACAAACGTACCATCACCACCGAAATCGCACCCGCATTACCTTTCTACTATGCAGAAGATGACCACCAGCAATACCTGCATAAGAATCCGGGCGGCTATTGTGGCCTGGGTGGGATTGGAGTTTGTCTGCCGCCGCAGGGGTAAACTGTTAATTTTTAACCACTGGCGGCCCTTGAGGGGCAACTGCTATACTGTGTGGGGTCGCGTTTGCGGCCCTACTTTTGTGGGCGCGTCAGACAACGCCCCCTTGACTCAATTTTTACACGGTATTACCCCTCCGAAAGAGCGCCGCCATCTCGTCGGCACCAATGGATAGACTATGTTAAACAGTATTTTACTGATTCTTTTTCTGATCGCAGTGAGTGCGTTTTTCTCGCTTTCAGAAATCTCTCTGGCTGCATCACGCAAGATCAAACTCAAACTGATGGCTGATGAAGGTAACATCAACGCCGCCAGAGTCCTCAAGCTGCAGGAAACGCCGGGTATCTTCTTCACCGTGGTGCAAATCGGCCTTAACGCCGTCGCCATCCTCGGCGGTATCGTCGGTGATGCTGCCTTCTCCCCCAGCTTCAAAGTGCTTTTCGACCGTTTCCTGTCTCCTGAACTCTCCGAGCAAATCAGCTTTATGTGTTCGTTTGTGATGGTGACCAGTCTGTTCATCCTGTTCGCGGATTTAACGCCGAAGCGCATCGGTATGATTGCACCAGAGACGGTTGCCGTCCGGATCATCAACCCGATGCGTTTCTCGATCATGCTGTTCCGCCCGCTGGTCTGGTTCTTCAACGGCATGGCCAACCTGATCTTCCGCATGTTCAAGCTGCCGATGATGCGCAAAGACGACATCACCTCCGAAGACATTTACGCGGTGGTGGAAGCCGGCGCGCTAGCTGGGGTACTGCGTAAACAGGAACATGAGCTGATTGAAAACGTCTTCGAGTTGGAATCACGTACCGTGCCCTCTTCGATGACTTCCCGTGAGAGCGTGATTTACTTCGATCTGCGCGAAAGCGAAGACAGTATTAAAGAAAAGATCTCCACCCATCCGCACTCCAAGTTCCTGGTCTGCGACGGGCATATCGATCAGGTGGTCGGCTATGTCGACTCCAAAGACCTGCTGAACCGCGTTTTGGGTAACCAGAGCCTGGTGCTGAGCAGCGGCGTCCAGATCCGCTCGGCGTTGATCGTACCGGATACCTTGACCCTGTCAGAGGCGCTGGAAAGCTTTAAAACCGCCGGTGAAGACTTTGCGGTGATCCTCAATGAATATGCTTTGGTGGTCGGTATTATCACACTGAACGACGTGATGACCACGCTGATGGGCGACCTGGTCGGCCAGGGGCAGGAAGAGCAGATCGTCACGCGTGATGAGAACTCATGGCTGATTGAAGGCGGGACGCCAATCGAAGACGTGATGCGGGTGCTACATATCGATGAGTTCCCACAGGCTGGCAACTACGAAACCATCGGCGGCTTTATGATGTACATGCTGCGCAAGATCCCGAAACGCACCGATTTTGTGAAGTATGCCGGTTACAAGTTTGAAGTGGTCGATATCGACAGCTACAAAATTGACCAGCTATTGGTCACCCGACTGGTCGACAAACCGATCACCGTGCTGCCGAAAGCCCCGGACGAAACGCCCCAGGAATAAAACAGTAGCGGCCCCAAAGGGGCCGCAGTTATTTCTTTGCAGGGTACTCCATAGATCGCGTTTTTAGCCCATCTCTGTCTGCAGCAACAGCACCTGCCGGTTGACCTCTGACATCACGTTGAAGTGGCGCTTGTCACGAATTTTCGGCAACAGGATTTTCCCCTTGTCGAACTCGAACGCCCCCACATCCTTGATGTACAGCCGCCCCCGGAACAGGGTTTTTACATACGTCGCCACTTTCAGTGGGTTATAACGCTGGAAGATTCTCATAGTTGTTACTCTCCTCCCGTTGGATCCATGCGCTCAGCGAGCGGCCAAAGTGGCCACCTCGACATTCGGAGCGCAACTTGATTGCTTTCAAGTAGACTGAGTAAAGACCATTTCGTTCAACTCTGCCTGGATTTCTATCCTGGATTTACACTTACTGACAGAATTGTGTATACCTATTTATAACCTTTGCAGTATATCCATTCAAAAAGCACGTGATTGCCCTCCGAAGGGAAAAACTGCGATCCGGCTAACAGGACAGACCTCGGATGAGCACCTATGCTTTACTCACTCGACGTCAAATTGATACTTATTTCCCTCTGCAGGAGAATGCATGAAAAATAGCATGCTAATTATATCGCTGCTGTTGGCCCCAATGTTGGCCTCTGCTCACAACTTTCAGCTCCAACAGCGCGTGGCACCGATTGGCGTCAGCGATAAAGGAGAACTGGACTACGTTGATAACAAGTTTAGCTACAAAGGCTGGAATAGCGCGCAGCTCGGTGGAAAAGTGCGAGTGGTGCAACATATTGCCGGCCGCACGTCGGCCAAAGAGCTGAACGATCCGCTGATTGAAGCCATCAAGGCCGCCAAGTTACCGCACGATCGTTACCAAACGACGACCATCGTCAATACCGACGACGCCATCATCGGCACCGCCGTCTTTGTGCGTAACAGCATTGAAGGTAATAAGAAGGAGTTCCCCTGGTCGCAGTTCATTGTCGACAGCAATGGCAACGTCAAAAAAGCCTGGGATTTGCAGCCAAAAGGCTCGGCGATTGTGGTGCTTGATAAAGAAGGCAAAATCCAGTTTGCCAAAGATGGCGCACTGACGCCGCAAGAGGTGCAGCAGGTGATGGAGATGCTGCACCAGTTGCTGAAATAGCGTTTAAACGGCGTCCCGCGCGGCGATCGGCGGGACACGGTCTAAAACAGTGAAACCCGGAATCCTGGGTTGAGGAAAGACTCACGCGGGGTGTACAGCAACGGCTTGCCCTGCCAATCGTGGATCTGTGCCCCGGCCGCTACCGCCACCGCGTGCCCTGCCGCCGTATCCCAGATATTGGTTGGCCCAAAGCGTGGGTAAAGTTGCGCCCGCCCTTCCGCCACCAGGCAGAACTTCAGCGATGAGCCTACCGAGATGGTTTGGTGTGCGCCCAACTGTTGCAGGTAATCCTGTAATTCATCATCGCTATGGGAGCGGCTGACCACCACCAACGGTGGCTCGGCATTGCTGACGCTAATCTCAAGGCGCCGGCCCCCTTCTTCCTTCCAGGCCTTGCCGCGTTCGGCCAGATACAGCACGTCCATCGCCGGGGCGTAGACCACGCCCATTACCGCCTCACCCTCTTCGATCAGTGCAATATTGACCGTGAACTCACCATTGCGGTTTAAAAACTCTTTTGTGCCGTCCAACGGATCGACCAGCCAGTAACGTGTCCAGTTGCGGCGGACTTCCCAGGCGGGAGGATCTTCCTCCGATAGCAACGGGATCTCCGGCGTCAACGCCGCCAGGCCCCGTTTGATAATATGATGCGCAGCCAGATCCGCAGCGGTCACCGGTGAATCATCTTTTTTCTGTGCCATATCAAGCGGTTGTTCACCATGATATACCGCCATGATCGCCGTACCCGCTTCGCGGGACAGCTGGCAAATCTGTTCCAACATAGTGCACCTCAGACATTCAGTTCCGTGGGAAATTTCCCTCATCGATAACTTGCAGCCTAGTTATTTTTCCACAGAATATCCATCTTAACCCGCTAAGCTGCGGTATTTCTTCAAGTCTTCTTCGTCACAACTTTGCATATCTGTGCGTTACATTCGGCCAGTTTCTGCCAGACTTCACAGTTTGTTGAGAGTGATAATGATAATTACATACCCATTTGAGATACCCCTCGAAGAATAACCCAATGGAGAGAACCATGATCAAGCGCCCTCTGGGACTATCAGCCCTGGCTCTGCTGGTTTGCGCATCGGCGCAGGCAGCCACAGTTGACCTGCGCGTGCTGGAAACAACCGACCTGCATGGCAATATGATGGACTTCGACTATTACAAGGATAAGCCCACCGATAAATTCGGCCTGGTGCGAACCGCCAGCCTGATCGAACACGCCCGCAAGCAGGTGACCAACAGCGTGCTGGTCGATAATGGCGATATTATCCAGGGCAGTCCAATGGCTGACTATGCAGCCGCCAATGGATTGAAAGCTGGCGATATCCATCCGGTCTACAAGGCGATGAATACGCTGGATTACGTAGTAGGCAATATCGGGAACCATGAATTCAACTACGGGCTGGATTATCTGAAGCATGCCTTGGCCGGGGCCAAATTCCCCTACGTCAACGCCAACGTCATCGATGCCGCTACGCAAAAACCGCTGTTCACTCCCTACATTATTGTCGATACCCCGGTAAAAGACCGTGAAGGCAAAGCACATACTTTACGTATCGGCTATATCGGTTTTGTACCGCCACAGATCCTGGTCTGGGACAAAGCCAATCTGCAGGGGAAAGTGACCGTCAACGACATCACCGAAACCGCCAAACGCTACGTACCGGAAATGCGCAAACAAGGGGCCGATGTGATCGTCGCCATCCCTCACTCTGGCCTTTCCAGCGATCCCTATAAGGCGATGGCGGAAAACTCGGTGTACTACCTCAGCCAGGTGCCAGGTATCGATGCCATCATGTTCGGCCATGCTCATGCCGTGTTCCCCAGCAAGGACTTCGCCAATATCCAAGGGGCAGATATTGATAAAGGTTTGCTCAATGGCGTACCTGCGGTGATGCCGGGCCAATGGGGCGATCATCTCGGCATCGTGGATCTGCAATTGAATAATGATGAGGGCCAATGGAAGGTTACCGCAGCGAAAGCACAAGCCAGACCGATTTATGACAAAGAGAACAAACGTTCGTTGGCAGCAGAAGATCCCACTCTGGTTAAAGTGCTAGAGGAGGATCATAAGGGCACACGTGAGTTTGTCAGCAAGCCGATCGGTAAGTCCGACGGCAATATGTATAGCTATCTGGCCCTGATCCAGGACGATCCTACCGTGCAGATCGTCAATAATGCGCAAAGAGCCTACGTTGAGCACTACATTCAAGGCGATCCGGATCTGGCCGATCTGCCGGTGTTGGCCGCCGCCGCACCGTTCAAAGTGGGTGGCCGCAAGAACGATCCCGCCAGCTTTGTCGAGGTGGAACAAGGCCAGCTCACCTTCCGTAATGCCGCCGATCTCTATCTTTACCCCAATACTCTGGTCGTCGTTAAAGCCAGCGGTAGGGAAGTGAAGGAGTGGTTGGAATGTTCCGCCGGGCAGTTCAACCAAATTGACGTTAACAGCAGCAAACCGCAGGGGCTGATCAATTGGGACGGTTTCCGCACCTATAATTTTGACGTGATCGACGGCGTCAATTATCAGATCGACGTCAGCCAACCGGCACGTTACGACGGGGAGTGTACGCTGATTAATGGCCAGGCAGAGCGCATCAAGGATCTGACCTTCAACGGCAAAGCGATCGATCCTGATGCCCGGTTCCTGGTGGCAACCAACAACTACCGCGCCTACGGTGGCAAGTTTGCCGGCACGGGCGACAAGCATATCGCCTTTGCTTCACCGGATGAAAACCGTGCGGTATTAGCGGCCTACATCAGCGCAGAAACCCAGAAGCACGGCGCGGTGCACCCGCAGGCGGACAACAACTGGCGTTTGGCCAGCTTCCAGAGCAGCAAGCCGCTGGATATCCGTTTCGAAACCTCCCCAAGCGAGAAGGCTGCCGCGTTTATTAAAGATAACGCGCAGTACCCAATGAAGTCCGTGGGTAACGACAGCATCGGCTTTGAGCTGTATCGGGTCGACCTGCAAGCCAAGTAATTAACCATCAGGCGCGTTACGGCGCGCCTTTTTGGTGCTACCCCTTTTTATCCATGGCACATCCTTTAAATTGCATTTAAAATACATGTTATAGATTTCTTCCTTTAAAGAGGCATCATCATGGATTACCGTAACCAATCCTTAGGCGCACTGGCCATCGCTATCCCACGTGCCAGCAAACTGTTCCGCGACTACGATTTGGACTTCTGCTGCGGGGGTAAACAAACCCTGGAGCGCGCTGCCAGCCGTAAAGAACTGGATCTGGATAAGTTGGAAAGTGAGTTGGCAGCGTTGGCGGCAGAGCCCGTGGATACCCGCGATTGGCGTCTGGCTCCACTGTCGGAAATCATTGATTACATCCTGCCACGCTACCACCAGCGCCATCGGGAACAGTTGGCAGAGTTGGTGTTGATGGCGGAAAAGGTCGAACGCGTCCATGGCGATAAGCCTAGCTGCCCACGCGGGCTGGCCAAGCAGCTAAACCTGATCCGTGTCGATCTGGAAAATCACATGATGAAGGAAGAACAGATCCTGTTCCCACTGATTAAACAAGGGATGGGGCAGCAGGCGGCGGGGCCGATTTCGGTGATGGAGCATGAACATGATGAGGCTGGCGAACAGTTGGAAGTGGTGAAGTTCCTCACCAACAACGTCACGCCACCGGAAGGGGCATGCAATACCTGGCAAGCGCTGTACAACGGTATCAATACGTTTATCAGCGATCTGATGGAGCATATCCATCTGGAGAACAATCTGCTGTTCCCTCGCGCTCTGAGCGGCAGATAACCCCCTCACCCTAACCCTCTCCCAAAGGGAGAGGGGACTGGCCGAGAATTACAGGATTTCGATCAGCTCAACGTCAAACACCAGCGCGCTGAATGGCGGGATGGATGCACCGGCACCACGCTCGCCATAGGCCAGGTTGTGAGGGATATACAGCTGCCACTTGGAGCCCACCGGCATCAGGGTCAGGGCTTCGATCCAACCAGGGATCACGCCGCTAACCGGGAATTCAGCCGGTTGACCACGTTCAACAGAGCTGTCGAAGACATCACCATTAATCAGGCGACCGGTGTAATGCACACGCACACGATCCTGACGAGATGGGATTGGGCCATTGCCCTGCTCCAGCACGGAAAACTGCAGGCCAGACTCGGTCAGCGTCACTTCATCACGCTTGGCGTTATCTTCCAGGAACTTCTGGCCTTCAACGGCCATCGCCTGCTGACGCTCAAGGCGCACAGCATCCGCACGTTCGTGGATTTCGCGCAGCGCACGATGAACCACATCTACCGGAACCGCCGGGGCATTCCCTTCCAGCGCGTCACGCAGGCCAGCCAGCAGAGCTTCTGGTTGTAAACCTTGCAGGCCGGATTCTTGCAGTTGCTGACCGACCTGTAAACCAATCCCGTAACTTGCTTGCGCTTCAACGCTATCAAAAGAAGGGGTTGTCATGGGGTTTTCCTTTAGTCTGTAAAAAGTCGAAAGCGCAGCATAACAGTGCCGCAAAGCTGGGTAAAATCTTGTGTGGAGAATGATGACTTTTGTCGTAGAAAAAGAAGCAATAACCTGTTGTTAACGTTTACTGTCATTATTCTCTCGGCCAGCTGTAGCGGCTTGAAATCCATAGGGTATACTGGGGTCAGCGCTACACTTTTTGTAAAGTGACAATTTTACGCAGTTGAAGAGAGGTCACCCATGGGCAGAATCGCGCCCAGGAGAAGGAAAACCATCCGTGTCTACCAGCCGTTGCTGCGCACCTGGCTGAATCTGAGCCAACGCCTGAAGCCTGGCCCGGCACCGGAAACGCCTGAAACCAGCGAAGAGCCGGACTCGCAACCGCAGCAATCGCACAGTAAAGGGCAACAGGTTAAAGCCCTGCTGTTGAAAATATGGCACCTGCCGGACAGCCTCCACTGGATGGAACCTCTGCCCTATTTTCACCGCCGTTGGGTGATTATTTTCGGCGCTATCTTGCTACTGTCGCTGCTGTGGCCGTATTCCGACGATAACGCGCGCCCGTTCCCGGTCACCAGCCAAGGGAACGAAATCCCGTTACAGGCTCAGTTGCAAAACGATGGGCAGCAGACATCAACAGAAAACGGTGACTGGCAGCGTTATCAGATCCAGGCAGGTCAAACCCTGGCGCAGCTGTTCCGAGACAATAACCTACCGGTGAACGAGGTGTTTGCCATGGCGCGGGTGGAAGGGAACGATAAGCCGCTCAGCAATCTGAAGGCCGGGCAGGAAGTGCGTGTCGAACGTAATGCCAACGGCGTGATCACCGCGCTCTCGGTCACCACCGTGGATAATAGTGAAGCCCTGTTCCGCCGCCAAAGCGACGGCAGCTACCTGCGCGTCCGTTAGTCTTTAATCTGATCCAGCAGAAAATCACGCAGTACAACCCCCTGGTTGTGCTGTGTGTCCTTGCTGCCATACAGCAGGGTCAACGGCTTACCTTCTCTTAACAACGCCACCAGCGGCTGCCAGGCATCATTAACGGCCAGTTGCTGGCGATACAGTGCCACAAACTCATCCCACTGGTCGGTATGCTGATGAAACCACTGACGTAGCGCCGTATCCGGTGCCACCTGCTTGAGCCAGACGACGCCCTGCAACCTTTCCTTACTGACACCACGCGGCCAAAGCCTATCGGTCAGGTAGCAGTGCTCCGGTGCCGGTGCGCTGAAATCGTAGACGCGCTGTAAGATAATTTCTGCCATTTTCGCCTCTCCATGCCAACAGATGACTCCAGAGTAACGCGTTTTACCCGGCGCTGAAAAGCAAAACGCCAGCACTAGGCTGGCGTTTTAACTTGGTGTACTAAAGCCGATTAAGCTTCAGCAACCACAACTACATTCAGCTGTGCGAACACGTCGCTGTGTACCTGGAAGTGCACTTCGTGCTCACCAGTGGTACGCAGAACGCCGTTCGGCAGACGAACTTCGCTCTTGGCAACTTCAACGCCTGCCGCAGTAACTGCGTCAGCGATGTCGCGGGTGCCGATAGAGCCGAACAGTTTACCTTCGTCGCCTGATTTAGACGCGATGGTGACTGAACCCAGTTCGTTGATCTGAGTTGCGCGAGCTTCAGCAGCTGCCAGAACGTCAGCCAGTTTGGCTTCCAGCTCTGCACGGCGTGCTTCGAAGAACTCGACGTTTTTCTTGGTAGCAGGAACAGCTTTGCCCTGTGGTACCAGGAAGTTACGGGCATAACCCGCTTTAACGTTAACTTGATCACCCAGGCTGCCCAGGTTTGCTACTTTATCAAGCAGAATAACTTGCATTACCTTATCCTCTCAAAGTCGTTAATGGACAGTGGCCGATTACTGATGACGATCAGTGTACGGCAACAAAGACAGGTAGCGCGCGCGCTTGATAGCACGGGCCAGCTGGCGCTGATATTTTGCACGAGTACCGGTGATACGGCTCGGGACAATTTTACCACTTTCAGTGATGTAGTTTTTCAGCGTAGCGATGTCTTTATAGTCAATCTCTTGAACGCCTTCCGCTGTGAAACGGCAGAACTTGCGACGACGGAAATAACGTGCCATTTGGCTAGTCTCCAGAATCTATCAATTCAATCTGCTCGGCATGCAGGACCAATTTGTTCAGCCCGTTGCGCCCTTGATGGCAGCTAACGAAGCCTTGAACGGTTACCTGACTGCCGACCGTTAATCTTTGAGTTAAAGCTTGTGACTGTTGTCCGCTGACAACCACGGGCATTCGGCACCATGCTTGCCTGCTGAATCCGGCCTCCATCTGCGTCGATCTGTGCTCTAGCACAAACTGGCAGTGGGGTATGCCGGAAGGACTCACTTTTCGCACCGGCGTCTTGCACACTGTGCCAGACAACACCAGACGATTAGCCGTCACAGCAGCAATTACTCTTCAGAATCCCCAGCATCTGCATCATCTGCGGTTTCGTTAGCGAAGTCTTCGCGGCGATCGCCACGACGTTCGTCTTTCGCTTTAACCATCGGAGATGCTTCAGTTACCGCGTGCTTAACGCGCATAACCATGCTACGGATAACGGCGTCGTTGAAGCGGAAGTTAGTTTCCAGCTCATCGATCGCTTCCTGCGGAGCTTCAACGTTCAGCAGAACGTAGTGGGCTTTGTGCAGTTTGTTGATCGGGTAAGCCAGTTGACGGCGGCCCCAGTCTTCCAGACGGTGAATCTGACCTTGCGCGTTAGTGATGGTAGCACTGTAACGCTCGATCATGCCCGGAACCTGTTCGCTTTGGTCAGGATGGACCATAAAAACGATTTCGTAATGACGCATCGAATTGCTCCTTACGGATTATTCAGCCTCCTGTCAGGGTCAACCGCGGCCCATGGAAGCAAGGAACGTGTGTATGTGTGCGGCTGAAAAATGACGCGTAATCATACCGGCGTAGGGTGGGGAACTCAAGGACTGAGTAGGATTTATTGAGGTTTATACGTAAGGCCACGAGAAATAGCACGATTTGCTGGCAGAGAAAGCGATGTATGTCGATCCATAGGTTTTAAAAATCCTTCAATAAAATCATCAGCACACCGTAAATCATTATCATATTTTTTGAATAAGGCCATCAAAATCTCACCCTTTTTAATCCTGACTATCGGACTAAAGTTAAGTTATCCGCCGCAGAAAGCGCAGCGAACAAGGGTTGAAGTTGTTCAATACTGATAAATAACTTTTTGCTAAATAGGCAGTTTGACGGAACGGGCCAAGAGGCACGTCGCCGTAGCAAAGAGTTAAGAGAGGCACCTATGAAACGTATTACCATCGCTACCGCTATCGCGCTGCTGCTGTCCGCCAACGCCATGGCCGCCACTGAGATCACCTCGCACCAGGCTACCGAGCGCCAAAGCATTGGCTTTGTCAGCCTGGATCAGGAAGTCGTTTCGCCAGATGACGCGACATCCCAAATCAACAAGATTGCCGACCAACGCGGCGCCACCGCCTACCGTATTGTTGCCCTGCATGAGCCCGGCAGCACCGCGTCTATCCACGTCAGCGCCGAGCTTTACCGCTAACCGCATAGGCAACACCAGGGAAACCAGCCGCTCCAAGAGGCGGCGCACAGCCAGGCTTGCCCCCTCCCTCGGGGGCTTTTTACAGCGAATCCCGGAAGAAGGCAGTAGTAGCAGCCAAGGCTCCAGGAGTAATGCGGTGGCGCACTTGCGGTTCAGTGAGGTAGGTCAGCCGCCGATCCAGGCCGCGCAGGCGCAGCTCGCCAGCAAGGCGTTCACTCTCTATTGCTGGCACCACATCATCGGTTTCCCCATGCCATAACAGCAGTGGCCGCTCGGCAAAGCTCTGCCAATGATGCTCAACTTCGTAATCGGCCAGCGGCGCAAGGCGTGCCTTGAACGCAGCTTGTTCCAAAGGCTCGCCCCGTGTACCCAAGGGTGGATACAGCGTCTGCGCCAATGAAGTAAAGAAGCCGGACCCCATCAGACTGGCGGCCGCTTTTATCCAGGGATAACGGGTAAAGGCCCCCAACGTGGTCATGCCGCCCATCGAAGCCCCTGCCACGCCGATACGATCCCCATCGATCAACCCATGCTGCACAAAATGCGTCTTGAGCGCGGGTAATTCATCGACATTACTTTTGAGGATTTCCCAGAAATGTGCCAACCGCCACGCTTCATCACCGTCAAATCGCTCACCATGCATCGCACAATCGGGCAATACCACTCGGAAACCGGCCTTGGCTAACGCATAAGCAAAATAGGCGTATACCTCTTTCGACGAGGTATAACCGTGGTAGAAAAAGATCGTCGGTAACGGCTGCTCATATTGCCCGGCAGGCACCGCATGGATCACAGCAATGTCACCTACCCGCTCATCATAGATCTCGATCATGTATTCCCCCTGTGGCTAATCTTCACTATGATGGCAAAAAACGGCCCGAAACTTTAGTCCAACCCGTTCTACTCTATGTCAAATAGTGATGAGGCCAGCCATGCATCTTTCCCGTTCCTTGATTACCCTATTACTGTTTGGCCTGTTGTCTGGTTGCAGCGTATTTAAAACCACACCCACCCCCCCTCCACCGCCCACAGATCAGGCACAGGAGATCACCCGTGCCCAAACTACTGAACTGGACAAAATGGCGACGATAAGCGCTGTGGTGCATGGCAGCCCGATGAACGTGGAAGCCGAGATCCAGCGTAAGGCCAATGCCAGCGGGGCGCGCTATTACATGATCATCATGAACAGCGAAACCATCGTGCCGGGCCAGTGGTATTCTCAGGCGATACTTTATCGGTAACGGTGAAATGCCCCTCACCCTAACCCTCTCCCAAAGGGAGAGGGGACCGAATGTGCTCCCCATTGACTCCTACATCTGACCTTAGCACGGGCGCAGCATGCAGCGCCCCTACGCAGGGCCACATAACCTACCCACAACGCTGAACTAGCTCCCTCTCCTTTTTGGGGAGAGGGTTGGGGTGAGGGGCAGAATTAGGCGCCGATAGCGCGGTTAAGCAAAGCGTCGCACACGCTCTCCGGCAACACCATCTCACCGCGATAATCCAGCGTGAGATGGCACCAGGCATCACCGATCGACGGGCTGCCATGCTGCAACAACTGAGCGGCACAGCACAGATCGAACAACTGCTGGGTTAACAGGCGTCCCATTTCTTCACGCGGTTGGCGCATACGCTGTTGCCATTGCCGCCAGGCGCGATCGAACAACCGATTCTGCCCACGTACCGGCAACAGTTCCTGCTGCAACAACTCCAAGGCGCCGGGCAGCTTATGCAGACTGCGCATTACGTCTAGGCACATGATATTGCCAGATCCTTCCCAAATGCTGTTGACCGGCACTTCGCGGTACAGGCGGGGCAGCTCACTGTCTTCGCAATAGCCAATCCCGCCCAGCACTTCCATCGTTTCGCCGATAAATGGTGCCCCCTGACGGCAGATGCTGTATTTCGCCGCCGGTGTCAGTAAACGGCTATAAACCCCTTCACCTTCATGCCCCCGGCTCTCCCAGGCTCGTGCTAAACGGAACAGCAAAGCGGTATGCCCTTCCAGCCGTAACGCCATACGCGCCAACACCTGCCGCATCAATGGTTGTTCAATCAACCGTTTGCCAAACGCCTGCCGCTGTAGCGCATGGTACAACGCCACCGACAGGCCACGGCGCATCAGGCCATGACTCCCCAGAGCGCAATCGAAACGGGTCATTCCGCCCATTTTGAGGATTTGCCTGACACCATCGCCTTCATCGCCCAACAACCAAGCCGTAGCGTCCTGAAACTCGGCTTCGCTGCTAGCATTAGACCGGTTGCCCAATTTATCTTTCAGCCGCTCCAGGCGAATCGCATTGCGCGTACCATCGGGCAACAGCCGCGGCAGGAAGAAGCAGGAAAGCCCTCCGTCCGTCTGCGCTAACACCAGATGAGCGTCACTTTGCGGCACCGAGAAGAACCATTTGTGCCCCACCAAGCGGTACGCTTCCCCATTGCCACGGCTGGCGAGTGGTACGGCGGAGGTGGTATTACTCAGTACGTCCGAACCGCCCTGCTTTTCCGTCATCCCCATGCCGATCAACAGCCCACGCTTTTGCGCACCCGGCAGCATGTGAGGGTCATAGCGATCTGAAAGTAAAGGGGAAAGCCAGGATTGATACTCTTTTGGCAGGGAACGCTGTAGCAGCGGGATAGCACCAAAGGTCATGGTGATTGGGCAGAGCGTGCCAGCCTCCACCTGAGCGTGCAATACAAAGCGGGCGGCACGGGCCACGAACGAGCCGATACGGGCATCTTCCTGCCACGGCAAGTTATGCACCCGATTAGCCACCAGCCCCTGCATCAGGATGTGCCAGGCCGGGTGAAAGCGCACGTCGTCCAGCCGTTGCCCGGTGGCGTCATAGCGCAGCAACTCCGGTGGATTGGTGTTGGCTAATCGCCCCAGTTCCAGTGACTCCTGCGTGCCCAACTGCTGCCCCAGCGAGGCCAGCACATCGCTATCCCACCCCGCCAACTCGCGCTGCAACGCTTCACGCAGCGGCGTATCGGACAGGAAAAGGTTGCTGTTCCCCAAGGGCTTGGGTTGGTTAAATACGGTATGCGTAGTCCAGACCATGAGCTTGCTCCCTGATTAACGCTTCAGGGGTAATTATGGCCGTCAGGTGGATTTCTGCCGCAGGTGGGGTCACAAGATGGGAAATTCGAGTCAGGGGCGAAGGCTCGCCCCTATTCATCATCAGCTGCGCTGGCGTACCGCTTCAAACAGGCAGACACCGGTAGCAACCGAGACGTTCAGCGAGGAAACCGTACCGGCCATCGGAATGCTGATCAGTTCGTCGCAATGTTCACGGGTCAAACGACGCATACCTTCGCCTTCCGCCCCCATGACCAACGCCATCGGGCCAGTCATTTTGCTTTGATACAGCGTGTGGTCGGCCTCACCCGCCGTACCCACGATCCAAACGTTCATCTCTTGCAGCAAACGCAAGGTACGAGCCAGGTTGGTGACGGTGATTAACGGGACGTTCTCTGCCGCACCGCAGGCCACTTTCTTCGCCGTCGCGTTCAGTTGGGCAGAACGATCGCGTGGGACGATCACCGCATGCACACCGGCAGCATCGGCGCTACGCAGGCAAGCACCCAGGTTATGGGGATCGGTGACGCCGTCCAGCACCAGCAGGAATGGCGTCTCAACGCTTTCCAGCAGCCCTGGCAGATCGTTCTCCTGATACTTACGCCCTTCACGTACCCGAGCAATAATGCCCTGGTGAACGGCCCCTTCGACCTTCTCGTCCAACCATTGGCGGTTGGCCACCTGGATCACAATACCGGTGGCTTCCAGCTCGGCAATCAAAGGCTGCAAGCGACGATCGTCACGCCCCTTGAGAATAAACACTTCCAGGAAACGCTGTGGATCGTTGTCTAGCAGGGCTTTGACAGCGTGAATACCGTAGATAATTTCGCTCATGATGCTCTTTTAACTGTGCGGCCGGGGGTCACCCGGCCGGGGATAATAACGTGCGGCAGGTTAACCCTGCTCGGCACCTTTCTTCTTGCTGGCACGCTTGGCTTTGGTCGCCGCCGCTATCTTTTTGGTTTTATCAGACGCTTTTTTGGCTTTCGCCTTCGGGTCCGGTTTCACCTTGTCTGCGGCTTTGGCCTTGGCTGCGGGCTTGGCCTTGGCTCCTTCTTTTTTACGGAAGGCACTGTCTGGCTCAAAGTTGGCTGGCGTCTTGCCACCACGGCGTTTACGTTGTGCCTGGCTACGGCCTGCGCCAGCACCGTCGCGCAGCGTACGCTGACCACCATTTTTAGCGCGTTCACGCTCGGTTTTACCTTCACCGCGCGGCTTGCGGGTGCTGGAAACCAGCGCGAAGTCGATCTTGCGTTCATCCATATGCACGGCTTCAACGCGGATCTCAACCGTATCCCCCAGGCGATAAACCATGCCGGAAGATTCGCCGATCAGGCGCTGGCCAATATTATCGTAACGATAGTAATCGTTATCCAACGTAGACACGTGTACCAGGCCATCGATAAACAGATCGCTCAAGCGGACAAAGAAACCAAAGCCGGTGACGCTGGCAATCACGCCGCTAAACACTTCACCGACGTGGTCCTGCATAAAGTCGCACTTCAACCAGTCTGCCACGTTGCGTGTGGCTTCATCGGCACGGCGCTCGGTCATCGAGCAGTGCATGCCCAGTTGCAGCATTTCTTCCAGATCGCTGTGCCAGCCACCGGTCGGCGTCCAACGCTCTTTCTGCTCGCCTTGTTCCTTCGCCAACACGTACTTGATGGCACGGTGCAACGCCAAGTCCGGATAACGACGGATCGGCGAGGTAAAGTGACCATATGAAGCCAGTGCCAGGCCGAAGTGACCGCGGTTTTCCGGATCGTAGATCGCTTGTTTCATCGAACGCAGCAACATGGTTTGCAGCATTTCACGATCCGGACGTTCTGATACTTCATCCATCAAGGTGGCGTAATCTTTCGGCTGCGGCTTCAGGCCTCCACCCAGGGTCAGACCCAGTTCGCTCAACACGCTGCGCAGCGCGGAGATATGATCGTCACTTGGGCGATCGTGCACACGGAACAACGCGGGTTCGTTATGCTTCTCAACAAAGCGTGCCGCTGCCACGTTCGCCATGATCATGCACTCTTCGATCAGTTTGTGCGCGTCATTACGGACCGTTGGCTCTACACGTTCGATACGGCGTTCGGCGTTGAAGATAAACTTGGCTTCTTCGGTTTCGAAGGCGATACCACCACGTTCGGCACGAGCCTGATCCAGCACCTTATACAGCGCATGCAGTTCCTGAAGGTGTTTGACCAGCGGATGATACTGCTCACGCAGCTCCTGGTCGCCCTGCAGAATATGCCAGACCTTGGTGTAGGTTAAGCGCGCATGAGAGCTCATCACCGCTTCGTAGAATTTAAACGAAGACAGACGGCCCGCTGCGGAGATGGTCATCTCACACACCATGCACAGGCGATCGACCTGCGGGTTAAGTGAGCAAAGGCCGTTGGAGAGCACTTCTGGCAGCATAGGCACCACTTCCGACGGGAAGTAGACCGAAGTACCACGGCTACGGGCTTCGTCATCCAGCGCGGTGCGTGGACGCACATAATAGCTGACGTCGGCAATCGCAACCCACAGACGCCAGCCACCACCGCGTTTCTTCTCGCAGTAGACCGCATCATCGAAATCGCGGGCGTCTTCGCCATCAATAGTGACCAGTGGCAAGTGGCGCAGATCCACGCGCCCTTTCTTGGCCGCTTCCGGCACTTGCTCGCTGAGATCGGCAACCTGCTTCTCCACCTGAGGTGGCCAGGTATGCGGGATCTCGTGGGTACGCAGCGCGATATCTACCGCCATGCTGGTACCCATTTTATCGCCCAGGATCTCGACAATCTTGCCCACGGCTTTGGTGCGGCGCGTTGGGCGTTGAGTCAGTTCCACCACGACCATGAAGCCCATGCGCGCTCCGCTGACCCCATCGGCCGGGATCAGGATATCGAAGCTCAGGCGGCCGTCATCCGGCACCACAAAGCCAGTGCCGGCATCGGTGAAGTAGCGGCCAACAATCTGGCTGGTTTTTGGCACCAGTACGCGCACGATACGCGCTTCACGGCGGCCTTTGCGATCTTCGCCTAGCGGTTGAGCCAGCACCACATCACCGTGGATGGCCATTTTCATTTGTTCGGCAGAGAGGTAAAGGTCGTCTTTACGCCCTTCAACCCGCAGGAAGCCAAAACCGTCGCGGTGGCCGATCACGGTGCCGCGCAGCAGGTCCAGACGCTCCGGCAGGGCATAGCACTGGCGGCGGGTAAAGACCAACTGGCCATCACGTTCCATCGCGCGCAGGCGACGGCGCAGGGCTTCCAGCGCTTCTTCGCCGGATAAGTTCAGTTCATTGCCCAACTCTTCGCGGCTGGCTGGCGTTTCACGTTTCGCCAAATGGGCCAGGATAAATTCGCGGCTAGGAATTGGGGATTCATATTTTTCTGCTTCTCGTTCCAGGAATGGATCTTGTGACATTGAGGTTCCTCCGTTGTCATCAGCAGGGTGTCGCTGAGCCTTGTCTTCTCAGCAACGCTTTATTCGACAAGCAAAAGCTTGTAGAGCGGTGGATTGTCTTCGACCATATCGGCCAGCGTGTGACTATCCAACTCCTCAAGGAAATTCTTTACTGCCTGCTGGAGCACTTGCTTCAAACGGCAGGCAGGGGTGATATGGCAAAAATCGCCGCTGCAATTAACCAACGAGAGCGGCTCCAGCGCTCGCACCACGTCGCCAATACGGATGCTCTCAGCCGGTTTGCCCAAGCGTATCCCGCCGTTTTTACCCCGCACGGCGGTCACAAAGCCTTCACGGCTTAGCTGATTGATAATTTTTACCATATGGTTACGGGAAACGCCGTATACCTCCGTAACCTCGGAGATGCTGGTCATCTTGTCCGCTGGCAACGAGGCCATGTAGATCAATGCCCGCAGGCCATAATCAGTAAAACTTGTTAACTGCACGTCAACCTCTGGGGTACAACATACCCTTTTGATATGCCGATTCTCGGCGATTTTCTTTACTATCTTATTGGATGATAAACCAGCCGGAGAGTTCGCAGCTAATTATTTAGCGCATAGCCGACTCTCAACCGGAGCTACGAAAGGATTTTGTGAGGTAAAAACGCTATCGAGGAGGATACATGAGGCAAACAAACCGGGACTTGGCCCGGTTTGTTTGGTGACAGCAGAGCAAACAGATTATGCGTCGAACGGATCGCGCAGGATCATGGTTTCGCTACGGTCTGGGCCAGTAGAGATGATATCTACCGGTACTTCAGTCAGCTCTTCGATGCGTTTGATGTAGTCCAGCGCTGCCTGTGGCAGTTTGCTGTAGTCTTTCACACCAAAAGTCGTTTCGCTCCAGCCTGGCATGCTTTCGTAGATTGGCTCGATACCATCCCAACCTTCTGCCGCCAACGGCGTGGTGGTCATTTCGCGGCCATCTGGCATGCGATAGCCCACACAGATTTTCACTTCTTTCAGGCCGTCCAACACGTCCAGCTTGGTCAGGCAGAAGCCAGACAGGGAGTTGATCTGCACGGCACGACGAACGGCAACCGCATCCAGCCAGCCAGTACGACGGCGGCGGCCAGTGGTGGCACCAAACTCGTTACCCTGTTTGCACAGGTATTCACCAGTTTCGTCGAACAGTTCGGTTGGGAACGGACCTGCACCTACACGGGTAGAGTAGGCTTTCACGATGCCCAGCACGTAGTCCACGTAACGTGGGCCAATGCCAGAACCGGTTGCCACGCCACCCGCGGTGGTGTTGGAAGAGGTCACGTACGGATAGGTACCGTGATCGATATCCAGCAACGTGCCCTGTGCGCCTTCGAACATGATCAGGTCGCCACGCTTGCGCGCACCGTCCAGCAGTTCGGAAACGTCTACTACCATCCCGGTCAGGATGTCGGCAATCGACAACACATAGTCGAGAGTCGTCTGATAATCGACGGCTTCAACTTTGTAGTAGTTGACCAGTTGGAAGTTGTGGTAATCGATGATGTCTTTCAGCTTAACGGCGAAAGTGGCTTTATCGAACAGATCGCCAACGCGCAGACCGCGACGGGCAACTTTGTCTTCATAAGCCGGACCGATACCACGACCGGTGGTGCCGATCGCTTTGGCGCCACGCGCTTTTTCACGCGCATTGTCCAACGCGACGTGATAAGGCAGGATCAGCGGGCAGGCTTCAGACAGTAACAGACGTTCGCGTACCGGGATGCCGCGCGCTTCGAGCTCACCCATTTCCTTCATCAACGCGTCCGGAGCCAGAACCACACCGTTGCCGATGACGCTGGTCACGTTTTCACGCAGGATACCTGAAGGAATTAAATGAAGAACGGTTTTTTCACCGTTGATAACCAGAGTGTGGCCAGCGTTATGACCACCTTGATAGCGCACAACATATTGAGCCCGTTCAGTCAGCAGGTCTACGACCTTACCCTTACCTTCGTCACCCCATTGGGTGCCCAGTACGACGACGTTCTTACCCATTTTAAATTCACCAGGTTGCTTAAAAATGGATTCTACCACCGTAAATCTTCAGTTTCAGCACTTTTAGCATACGATTGCGTACTTTTTCGGCTAAACTTTAAACCCCCGTGCGGGCACGCAACATGTAGTAGATCACACAGCCTGCAACCACTAATCCCCCACCAAAACGCCGCAACGTGGAGTCGGGTAATTGCGACATCGCCTGGATCATTTTACGCCAGGCCTGCGGGAACAACATCGGCCCCAACCCTTCCAGCACCAAAACCAGCCCAAGCGCCAGCCAGATCGTTGAATTCATCCTTCCCCCCAAAAAAAGAAAGGCCCGCGTTTAGACGGGCCTTGGTGATCGGCTGTCGCGCTTACTTACGCGTAGCGACCGGCGACTTCATATAGCGGAAGAAATCGCTGTCCGGGCTCAGGACCAACACGTCCTGGTTGCCAGGACCGAAGCTGGTTTCATAAGCACGCAGGCTACGGATGAAGGCATAGAAATCCGGATCCTGGCTGAAGGCATCGGCAAACAGTTTGGCCGCTTCCGCATCGCCCGCACCGCGGGTGATACGTGCCTGACGCTCGGCTTCCGCGATGGTACGGGTCACTTCGTAGTCGGCGGTGGCTTTGAGCTTCTCGGCCTCTTCTTTACCTTGTGAACGGTGACGACGGGCTACCGCTTCACGTTCTGCACGCATACGCTGGAAGATCGCGTCGGAGACTTCCGCAGGTAGGTTGATCTGCTTGATACGTACGTCCACCACTTCAATACCCAATGCCGCCATGCTGTTCGGGTTAACCGCTGGCTGTTTGCCAGTGGTCTCACGCTCAACACGGGCTGCGGCAGAAGCGATAGCATCATCGGCTTCGGTGGTAGCGACTTCTTCTTCGTCACCCACGGTACCGGTGTTCAGCGCATCACGCACGTCCGCCATCAGGCGACCACGGGAGTCGGTAACGATATCACGCACGTCCAAACGGCCAATCTCGGAACGCAGACGGTCATTGAACTTACGTTTCAGCAGCAGCTCTGCCTGAGAAACGTCACCACCACCGGTGGCCAGGTAGTAGCGGCTGAAATCACTGATACGCCATTTCAGGTAAGAGTCGACGATCAGGTCTTTCTTCTCGCTGGTAACGAAGCGATCGGCCTGGTTGTCCATGGTCTGGATACGCGCATCCAGCATTTTCACGGTTTCAATAAACGGGATCTTGAAGTGCAGACCCGGTGCGTAGACCAGCGGTTTGTTTTCGCTGTCGCGCAGAACTTTACTGAAACGCAGCACGATACCGCGCTCGCCTTCCTGAACCACAAACATTGAGGCGTAGAGGGCGACCAACACTACCGCGAGGATAACTATGAAAGACTTACGCATTGATTATTCTCTCCCTACGCGTGTGTTGTCGCTACGCTGCGCATTAGCCCGGCGCTGGTCCATGATGGAACCACTGCTGGAACTGCTGGTGCTCGCATCCGCTGAAGGCGTGGAGGCTGGCGCAGGGGCGAGAAGGTTCTGACCGGCATCTCTGCTACCTTCGGCGGCTGGCTTACCAGCACCGCGCAGCATCTGATCCAGTGGCAGCACCATCAGATTGTTATTGCCTTTGTTGTCTGCCACCAACACCTTACGGGTGTGGCTCAGCACTCTTTCCATGGTTTCGATGTACAAACGCTCACGGGTAATTTCCGGGGCAGATTTGTACTCTGGCAACAGCTTGGCGAAACGAGCCACCTCACCCTGGGCTTCCAGAACGGTCTGGGCCTGGTAGGCGCGCGCATTTTCCAGCAGGCGCTGTGCAGCACCGTTGGCACGCGGCTGAACTTCGTTGGCGTAGGCTTCTGCTTCACGAATGGATTGCTGCTCGTTCTCACGTGCGGCGATCGCATCATCAAACGCGGCTTTCACCTCTTCCGGCGGACGTGCAGCCTGGAAGTTGACGTCCAGAAGCGTGATACCCATCTTGTACGGACGAATGGTTTCTTCCAGTACACGCTGAGTGTCGCTACGTACGATGGTACGGCCTTCGGTCAGGATCTTGTCCATGGTGTATTTACCGATAACACCACGCAATGCGCTGTCTGTCGCCTGTCTCAGGCTGTCGTTGGCATCGGTTACGCTGAACAGATAGGCTGCCGGATCGGAAACGCGATACTGCACGTTCATCTCGACGCGCACCACGTTCTCATCGGACGTCAGCATCACACCGGACGCAGACAGGTCACGGACCGACTCCACGTTAACCGGGCGAACCTGATCGATAAACGTCGGCTTCCAGTTCAGACCTGGCTGCACCAGATGGCTGAACTTACCAAAGCGAGTAACGACACCGCGCTCGGCTTCTTTGATGGTGTAGAAGCCGCTGGCGGCCCAGATCACCACCACTGCTACCGCAGCGATACCGAAAATTTTGCCGCTGAAGCCCGGCCCGATTGAGCCCGTGCCACCGCTGTTATTACCGTTGGAGCCTTTACCGCCGCCGCCCAGGCTGCTCAATTTCTTGCTCAGCTTGCGGAAGATATCGTCTAAATCCGGTGGCCCTTGATCGCGACCGCCTTTATTGTTACCGCCAGAGTTGCCGCCATTGTTATTGCTGCTCCCCCACGGGTCGCGGTCCTGTCCGTTATTACCGGGCTGATTCCACGCCATGTTTTAGCTCCATTATTCTGTGATTGGGTACTTCAGGCTAATGCTTAGCCCACTCTATCTGTTGAGCGAGCACACAAATGTAACAGGATATGATCATACGATAAAGCTAATCAGTTCCTGTTCCTGCTTGCAGAGGCGACGCCACTCCACGATCGGCATACGCACCACCACGCCGATACTGCCGTCCTCTTCATTCCATTCTTTCTCAATTGCCTGAAGCTGGTAGAAACGGCTACGAAGACGGCCTGCCTGTGGCGGTAAGCGCAGCTCAAAATGCGCGATTTCCCCCGATAAGCGCTCCGTCAACGCCTGAAATAGCAACGAGATACCTTCGCCGCTGGCGGCGGACAGCCACACTCGGATCGGTAGATTTTCCTCGTTGCGATCGATACGCGGGACAAAATCATCCAGCATATCTATTTTGTTCATCACTAACAGTGTAGGGATCTCATCCGACTCAATCTCTGCCAGCACGGCGTTCACCGCTTCGATGTTCTCTTCCACCCGGGTATCCGCGGCGTCGATCACATGTAACAACAGAGAAGCCTGGCGCGTCTCTTGCAGCGTCGCTTTAAACGCGGCAACCAGATCGTGCGGCAAGTGCCGGATAAAGCCTACGGTATCCGCCAACACGGTATCACCTACGTCCGCTACTTCAATACGGCGCAGGGTAGGATCCAGGGTGGCAAATAGCTGGTCCGCCACATACACTCCGGCAGACGTAATTCGGTTAAACAGGGTTGATTTGCCGGCGTTGGTGTAACCCACCAGCGATACGGTTGGCACATCGGCACGGGTACGCGCTCGTCGCCCTTGATCGCGCTGCTTCTCTACGCGTTCAAGACGGCGCAGGATCAGGCTGATACGATCGCGTAGCAGACGACGGTCGGTCTCTAACTGGGTCTCCCCTGGCCCGCGCAGGCCAATACCCCCTTTCTGACGCTCAAGGTGAGTCCAACCACGAACCAGACGGGTGGCAATATGACGCAACTGCGCCAACTCTACCTGCAGCTTACCTTCATGGGTACGGGCACGCTGGGCAAAGATGTCTAGAATCAACCCGGTGCGATCGATCACCCGGCATTCACACAGGCGCTCAAGATTTCTCTCCTGCGCTGCGGAAAGGGAATGATCAAACAGGACAACAGACGCGCCGCTGGCTTTCACCGCATCTGCAATTTCTTCGGCCTTTCCTTCACCGACAAAGAATTTTGGGTGAGGTGCTTTGCGGCTACCAGTAACCACTTGCAAAGCCTCGACGCCCGCAGAGGACACCAGTGATTCGAACTCACTGAGATCTTCCGTATTTTTGTCTTGTGAGAAATAGATATGAACCAGTACGGCCTGCTCACCGGCTTCATAACGGTCAAACAAGCGTGCAACCTCTCAAACGGAACAAAACCGCGAGTTTGGGGGACATAAACAGCACTTCGCTGCTTATGCTCCCCGTCATGGTTGACTCGCAACGCGCTTTATTCAGCGTCATCGCTTTCCTGCTGCGGCTGTTGCGGCGCAGACGGGTTGTTACCATGGTGATAATTGCTGGTGCCGCCGCTGCTCGGGGTGTTGCTGTGGTGCGATACCGGGCGCGATGGAACAACGGTAGAGATAGCGTGCTTATAAACCATCTGGCTCACCGTGTTCTTCAACAGGATGACAAACTGGTCAAAAGACTCAATCTGGCCTTGCAGCTTAATACCATTCACCAAATAAATAGAAACCGGAACACGTTCACGACGCAATGCGTTCAGGAACGGATCTTGCAAAGATTGCCCCTTAGCCATTCTATCTTTTCCTTATTTGTTTGTTGTTTTTAACTAAGAACCTATCGGCTCAAAATAAACGACCTAAAAAATTTGCGCGCTGAATACTCATCAATTGTACACAATCACTCAACCTATGCACTAACAACCTGTGTTACCGAGTCCAAAGCCTCTCCCGGCTTTTCACTGTCCAACCACCGAACCGACTCCCAACCCCGTAACCAGGTCATCTGGCGTTTGGCCAACTGACGTGTTGCGCAAATACCTCGAAAAACCATCTCATCGTAACTAATCTCACCAGAAAAATATGACCACATCTGGCGATAACCGACACAGCGAATGGAAGGCAAATCCGTATGCAAATCACCCCGTGCAAAAAGTGCACGCGCTTCCGCCTCAAAACCCGCCGCCAACATCTGATTGAACCGCAGCTCGATACGTTGATGTAACAACTCCCGGCTGACTGGCGCTATCGCAAATTGGTGAACATGATACGGCAACGATTCACCTGAAATTTTAGTCAGCTCAGTTAAAGTTTTACCCGAAATGAAAAAAACTTCCAGTGCTCTGGAGAGTCTCTGTGGATCATTCGGATGAATACGCAAGGCTGCAACCGGGTCGATCGCCTGCAATTGACGGTGCAAAGCCTCCCAACCGTACTCCGCCGCCTGCTGCTCGATCTGCTCACGCACTGCCGGATCGGCAGAGGGTAACGGCGATAAACCTTCCAGCAACGCCTTAAAATAAAGCATTGTGCCCCCTACCAACAGCGGAATACGCCCGGCGGCAGTAATATCGGCCATTTCCTGCAATGCATCGGCACGGAAATCCGCCGCCGAATACGCTTGCGCAGGATCGCGGATATCAATCAACCGGTGTGGTGCCTGGGCTAACTCTTCCGCCGAGGGCTTGGCAGTGCCAATATCCATACCGCGATAAATCAGGGCGGAATCGACACTGATCAGCTCGACGGGCAGCCGCTCACGCAGCGCCATCGCCAGGGCAGTTTTGCCAGAGGCCGTGGGCCCCATGATAAAAATGGCAGGGGGACGAGAATTCATTTCAGTTTCAGTCATGCTTAAGTGCTGCCAATGCAGCCTGCAAATCAACGGGTTGTAAAAGAGCGGCAGGAGGGGATTTGACCAGTTGCGGACAAAGTCGTTCAACTTCTGTCAATAATTGTATCGCTTGCGATCTGTTCCACTCTTCATGTTCGCTGCCTAATTGGCTGGCGATCCAGATGGATAGCATCGTCGGCGACATCTCCTGATGTTCGGCCAGATAGCCTAACAGCTCGGGTATCAACTTTTGTAAATTTTGTTGGCGTAATGGTAAAGGCACTGCGCGCAAGGTCACACGCCCGTGTTCGGATTGCAGTTCCAGCCCCATTTTGACCAGCAGCGCCTGGTGTTGCACGCAGGCGGCCGCTTCATGTTTATTCAGCGTCAGTTTAATCGGGATCAGCAGCGGCTGTGGCCGTAAGCCTTCTTCCGGCGGGCAGAGCTGTGCCTGACGCAGCCAGCGTTCGGCCATGGTCAGATTCAGTAATGCCAGTTGCTGACGCTGTTCAACCAGCGCATAGCTTGGTGGGCAAATCATCAGAACGCGACCAAAACTGTGCTGGCTCCCGGCGAGCGGAGTTTCCTGCACGGTATTAACCGGTGGGAACAGCGGCTGTTTTACCGTCTCGGTGGGTGGCGTAGCCTGCAACAGCTTGCCATACAGTTCGCCTTCACGTTTTTGATAAGCCGCACCGGCCTGATAGGCGGGCTGCGGTGCACGTTCACGGGCCGCAGTGGATGCAGCAGGCTGACGTTCACGCTGTGGCACAGGCTGGGAGAAATGATTACCACCGGCAGCAACACGATTCTCCGGCTGCCAGGTCGGAGTTTCCTGCCCACCCTTTTCTTCTACTAACGGCAGTTCGGTATTGCCCACCTGCTGCAATACCGTGGTGACGGCCTGGTAGATAAAGTCATGCACCAACCGAGCCTGATGGAAACGCACCTCGTGCTTGGCCGGATGGACGTTAACATCCACCTGATGCGGGTCCACTTCCAGATACAACACATAGGCGGGCTGCTGATCGTCTTTTAACTGATCCTGATACGCCTGACGGATGGCATGATTAATCAGCCGATCGCGCATCATCCGGCTGTTAACGTAGCAATACTGCATTTCGTCAAGCTGGCGCGCCCCTTGCGGATCGGCGACCCAACCGCGGATGCTCAGATCGCCATGCTGCCAGGAAATCGCCAACGCATGCTGCAAGAAGGCCGGGCCACAAATGCTGGCCAGACGCCGCTCATGCTGGCTTTCCTCTTTGGCTGCGCGATATTGACGCATCAGCTTGCCGTTATGGCTGAGGTTGATCGCCACATCGAAACGGGCCAGCGCAATGCGCCGCACCACTTCGTCGATATGGCCGAATTCGGTTTTTTCCGTGCGCATGAATTTACGCCGCGCAGGGGTGTTGTAAAACAGATCGAGCACTTCCAGCGTACTGCCCACGGGATGAGCAGCTGGTTTAACGGTAACCGCCTGATCGCGCCCTTCGGCGTAGGCTTGCCAGGCTTCGCTCTGTTCCGCCGTACGTGAGGTCAACGTCAAACGGGACACCGAGCTGATACTGGCCAACGCTTCACCACGGAACCCCAGGCTGACAATCGCCTCCAGATCATCAAGCGTGCTGATTTTACTGGTGGCATGGCGCGCCAGCGCCAAGGCCAGGTCGGCTTTGCCAATGCCGCAACCGTTATCACGGATGCGGATCAGTTTGGCTCCGCCGCGTTCGATATCAATATCGATCCGCGTTGCCCCGGCATCCAGGCTGTTTTCTACCAGTTCTTTCACTACCGACGCAGGCCTTTCGACCACTTCTCCGGCGGCAATCTGGTTGGCTAGCTGTGGCGGTAATACCTGGATAGGCATGCGGCTCCCTCTGTGTTTGGCATCAAGCCTGCGGAATGATCAGCGTCCGATCCAGCGGCGCAACATCCGACTTTAATTTGTTAACCCGTTTAAGCTCGCTGACGCTGACACCATAATGCGCCGCGATAGATGACAGCGTATCACCACGAGTCACTTTATGTTTGCCCGGTTTGGTGCTTTTGGCCTTGGTCTGAACCAGCGCCGCCACCTTTTTCCCAGCGGGAACCTTCAGGCGCTGGCCAACCCAGACACCGTCTTTTTTCAGTTTGTTCAGATCGCGCAACGCCGCCATGCTGGTGCCATAGCTATCGGCAATGCCGGAAAGCGTTTCCGCCCGCTTCACCACGTGGATCTGCGTTTTGCCGGTGCTGGCGCTACTTCTGACCGGGTTGGTCACCGGATCAGCCTGTCTGAGATCTTCTGTTGTGGAGTTAACCGCCGCTGCGACGTCCAGCGGGCGGTTTTCCACCTTTGGGTCGGCTTGTAGCGGATGCGCCAGGAAATAACTGCGCAGGCCGTTGTGGATCGCCCGTGCAATTTTATCCTGATATGCGCTACTGCCCAGCAGTCGCTCCTCCGTGCTATTACTGATAAACCCGGTTTCCACCAGCAAGGATGGAATATCCGGTGAACGCAGCACTCCCAGGCTGGCGTGTTCCGGACGGCGTTTGTGCAATGACCCTACGACCTGTAACTGCTGTAATACCTTGACGGCCACGTCATAACCGACGCGCTGCGAATGGCCAAACTGCAGATCCAGCACGGCCTGACTCAGATAAGGATCGGCCTGGCTATTGGCCAGCAGATCGCCCGCACCGCCGAGCAATTCGGACTGTTTCTCGTGTTGTTCCAACCAACCGGCCATTTCGCTGTTGGCCCGGCGATTAGACAACACCCAAACCGAAGCCCCTTTAGCGCTACGGTTAGGTGCGGCATCCGCGTGGATGGAAACCAACACGTTGGCTCCCTGCTTACGCGCCACGTCAGAGCGCCCCATCACTGAAATGAAGTAATCCCCGTTACGGGTCATCACCGCTTTGAACATCGGATCGGCATCCAACAGCGCACGCAGGCGATGCGCAATAGCGATAGTGACGTTTTTCTCTTTCAGGCCGTTTGGCCCGATAGCGCCAGGATCTTGCCCACCGTGGCCGGCATCGATCGCTACCACCACCCGATCGCCAGAACCGGCGGATACCCGGCTACTGCGCGGAGTCACTCCGGTTGCCGTACCTGATACCACAGCCGACTTAGGAGTGAATGGATTTGCTTCGCTCTGTGTAGCCGCCGCTTTACGCACTGGCTCTTTCACCACCGGCACAGGTACTGGTACCGGGGCCTTACGGACAGGGGTGGCTTCAGAGGTGACAGTGAACACCACGATGTAAGTGTTGCCTTCCTGCCTGGTGCTGGTGCGAGTTTTGGCGCGCTGGGTTAAATCAAACACCAAACGGACGCTTTGCGCATCTTTCGGCTTGCTGGAACGAATGCTTTTTAGCAGATTCTGGCCGCTGAAGTTCAACGGCAGGCCACCCACCTTGCCCGTTTGGTTAACATCCAGTACGACCCGATCCGGCCCATGCAGCGTGGCAAAGGCGTAGTCAGGCGGGCCGGTAAAGCTCACCGAAACTATCGCCTCCCGCTGGGCGTTGGTCACCTTGACATCGGAGAGAGACGACGCCGCCCAGGCACCAAACGGCCCCAGTAGCGCAAGCAAGGCAATAACAGCAACTCTTCTGAACCCATACCTCATTGCTGCGTCATCCTTGTTGCCCCTGGATACGATCTAATAGCTGTTCGCCATAGGCTGAAACCGCCTGGAGTTGCGCCTGACGCCCTTCGTCATGGTAACTGAGATGCAGTTCCAGATCGGGATCGGGCAGCACGCCGGTACCCTGCTGTGGCCATTCCACCAGGCAAATCGAGTCCTGGGCAAAATAGTCACGGATACCCATAAATTCGAGTTCTTCCGGGTCGGCCAAGCGGTAAAGATCAAAGTGAAATACCGCCAGCGGTTGCAGCGCATAGGGTTCGACCAGCGTATAGGTCGGGCTTTTTACATTGCCCTGATGGCCTAACGCCTGCAAAAAGCCGCGGCTGAAGGTGGTTTTACCGGCACCCAAATCGCCATAAAGATAAATCACACTGGCACGATCGCACGCCTGGGCCAACACGGCACCCAGTGCGACTGTGGCTGCCTCATCCGGCAGCGGTAAAACGAGTTCTTTCATTCGATAATGTCTATTTTGCCAACTGAGGGTTAACGTAATGTGGGATCATCGGCAGCAGATCGGTTGCCAGTAATCCTCTTGTTCCTTGTTGTTCTGCCACGCTATCCGCAGCAGCACCGTGCACGACACAGCCCGCGCAGGCGGCATCATACAGCGCCAGCTTTTGCGCCAGCAAACCGCCAATGATACCCGACAGCACATCTCCCATGCCACCGGACGCCATGCCCGCGTTGCCAACGTCGGCGATCGCCATCTCTCCATGCTCATCGGCGATCAACGTGCCTGCGCCTTTCAGCACCACAACGCCGCCGTATTGCGCCACCAGCCTGCGGGTTGCAAGTAAGCGATCACTCTCAATATCAGCGGTGCGGCAGCTCAATAATCGTGCGGCTTCGCCAGGGTGCGGGGTAATGATACGATTCTGACGCTTCTCAGGGTGTAATGCCAGCAAGTTAAGCGCATCCGCATCCCATAAGGTTGGTTTATCACTGGCTTGCAGCTGCTTCAACGCATTATGACCCCAATCGCCCTGGCCAAGCCCCGGGCCAATCACCACCACATCGGCCCAGTCAAGCGCCTGTTGCAGGGTATCATCACTCAGCCGTTGCACCATCAGTTCAGGCCGTGCGGTCAGCAGCGGCCCGATGTTCTCACTGTGAGTAAGCACTCGCACTAATCCGGCCCCCGCACGCAATGCCGCTTCCGCCGCCATGCGGATTGCCCCGCCAAAACCGTGATCCCCGCCAACCAGCAACAAACGACCATGCTCCCCTTTATGAGAACAAGGACGGCGAGGCTTCAGCCACCGGTCTACATCGCCAGCCGTCAGCCGCTCAATCTGTGGGGACTGTAATGCCAGCCAGTCCGTCAATCCTAGCGTACTGTAGTGCAATTGCCCCACCCAATCGCGTGCCTGCCCGGTCAGCAGCCCAGGCTTGAGAGCAATAAACGTCAATGTGTGGGTTGCGCGGATAGTGGCTCCCGGCACGGCTCCGCTTTCAGCCAGCAGGCCAGACGGAATATCCAAAGCAATCACCGGCGCATCGGCTCGGTTGGCCGCCTCGATCAGGGCATCATAAGGTGCTCTGGGGGCTGCCCCCAATCCGGTGCCTAACAAACCATCGATGATGAGATCGAAATCCACAGGCCAACGGCTGGTCGCAGGTAGAACTTCACCGCCGCTTTCCAACCAGGCTTGCCGGGCAGCAGACGCTTCAGGCGGTAGTGAACGACCCCCTTCGCAAGCAATGAGAGTCACCTTGATACCCGCCGCACGAGCCAGACGCGCAACCACATAGCCATCACCACCGTTATTGCCATGCCCACACAGCACCAGCCAATGCCTGCTGGCCGGATACCGGTCACACGCCAGCTCATAGGCAGCCGCGCCAGCACGCTGCATTAACGAATATAACGAAAGGCCCAAGGAAGCGGCGGCGGCAGGTTCTGCCTGCCGGATCCAGTCCGCAGACCAAACAGAGTGTGGTAAACTGGAGCAGTACTGTTTCTCACTATGGCCCGTCATGACACACCCCCTCGATCTCGATCAATTAGCCCAACATATCAAGCAATGGGGGCAATCGCTAGGATTCCAGCAGGTTGGGATCTGCGATACCGATCTCAGCGCGGAAGAGCCCAGATTGCAGGTATGGCTGGATAAGCAATACCACGGTGAGATGGAGTGGATGGCACGTCACGGCATGATGCGCGCACGGCCACACGAATTATTGCCCGGCACGCTGCGGGTCATCAGCGTGCGCATGAACTATCTGCCCGCTAAAGCCGCGTTCGCCAGTACGTTAAACAACCCAGAGCTGGGCTACGTTAGCCGCTATGCGCTAGGGCGCGATTATCACAAACTGCTGCGCCAACGGCTAAAAAAGCTCGGCGATCAAATCCAGGCTTACTGCGGTGAGCTGAATTTCCGCCCCTTTGTGGATTCGGCGCCGATCATGGAGCGCGCATTGGCCTCAAAGGCCGGTATTGGCTGGGTTGGTAAACACTCACTGATCCTCAACCGCGAAGCGGGTTCCTGGTTCTTTCTGGGGGAGTTATTGATCGACCTGCCCTTGCCGGTGGATAAGCCGCAGGAAGAACAGTGCGGCCGCTGTGTGGCATGCATCACCACTTGCCCGACCGGCGCCATCGTTGCCCCTTATACCGTTGATGCCCGGCGCTGCATCTCCTACCTGACCATCGAGCTGGAAGGCGCGATCCCAGAAGAGTTCCGGCCACTGATGGGCAATCGCATCTATGGTTGCGACGATTGCCAGCTGATTTGCCCATGGAATCGCTTTTCACAACTGACCGATGAAGACGATTTCAGCCCACGCGCTGCGCTGCATGCCCCGCAACTGATCGAACTGTTTGGTTGGAACGAAGAGAAGTTTCTGCGTATCACCGAAGGATCGGCGATCCGACGTATCGGCCATTTGCGTTGGTTACGCAATATCGCGGTCGCCCTCGGCAATGCCCCCTATTTAGATCAGATCGTCCTCAGCTTGCAGGCCCGACAAGGTCAGGATCCGATGTTGGACGAGCATATCCACTGGGCACTGGCTCAACAGCTGGCGCGTCGTGAAGCCGTGGCGGTTGAAGTGCAGACTATGCAGAAAAAACGTTTAATTAGGGCCGTCGAGAAAGGATTACCGAGGGATGCTTAAAAAACCACCACACCTACCCTGTGGATTTGTGCATAAAAATAAAAATGCGTTGTCTTTCAAGCGTAACAAAAAGAGCAAGTGATCGAGATAACGTTTTATAAGAAATAAATATTGATTTTTATCAACAAGATAAAAATTTTGATTGCGCGATGTTGCTTTTTTAAACTGCAGGCATTATGTCCGTAAGCTGTGGATAACTCTGTTCACAACATTTTGTCTGGCAATGTATAACCGAAAAGAAAACCGCGCCTAAAGCCGCGTGGAGCTGACTTTATCCGAGGAAAACGAGTATGGGGATTTAACTATAGAAGGTGCTTAAAAGGCCAAGTTTTATTCATCGGTCCTCACACAGCGGGCTGATTCTAGACACATTCGACGCCGATTTCAAGCTTGTTTTGCCTTCCGCACAGCAATAACTCGGCAGCCTGGCTATGACCTGATTTTCAAACGTTGAAGTCCTCAGTTATTAACCCTGAAACGACGGTAGAACCCGATCATTTTCATGGTAACGATGCGGACAGGCGTATGGACGTTGCAGAAAACTGAACGTATCAGTGCCTTTCGGGCGCTATTTTATGAAGTTTGACGTTTTGATAAGAAGAAATTGGAGCGGGAAACGAGACTCGAACTCGCGACCCCGACCTTGGCAAGGTCGTGCTCTACCAACTGAGCTATTCCCGCATTGAGATGCTTGAGCATCCGGCCAACAATTAACAGCATGGCCTTTGAAATTTTTGGAGCGGGAAACGAGACTCGAACTCGCGACCCCGACCTTGGCAAGGTCGTGCTCTACCAACTGAGCTATTCCCGCGTCGCATGGGTACTACTTTAACTACTTTTTCTTCATCATGCTACATCAGCAGCATTGTTGAATTTGGAGCGGGAAACGAGACTCGAACTCGCGACCCCGACCTTGGCAAGGTCGTGCTCTACCAACTGAGCTATTCCCGCCCGGCGCAACGATGGTGAATAGAATGAAATTCTTCATCGGTACGGGGTGCGCATTATACGAGAAATCCTTTCTGCTGCAAGCCCCTGAAAGCAAAAAAACGCGTTTTTTGTTTGATTGCTGCTTTAAACACCTAAATGGTGGATTAAGCGCCAACAAGGCGCTCAGGGGCACTACACGCATTACAACTGAATAAAATGCTCGCGGTAGTACGCCAGTTCCGCAACGGATTCACGGATATCATCCAGCGCCTGATGGGTGCCTTGCTTTTTGAAGCCTGGCAGGATCTCCGGTTTCCAGCGGCGTGCCAGTTCCTTCAAGGTGCTGACATCCAGATAGCGATAATGAAAGTAGGCTTCCAGCAGCGGCATATAGCGGAACAGGAAACGGCGATCCTGACCCACGCTGTTGCCACAAATAGGGGATTTACCCGCAGGAACCCACGCTTGCAGAAAAGCGATGGTGGCCAACTCGGCGGCACGGTCATCATGCTGGCTGGCTTTGACCCGCTCCACCAGCCCGCTGCCGGTATGAGTCCGCACATTCCAGTCATCCATCAGTGCCAGTTGCTCATCAGATTGATGCACTGCGATCACCGGTCCTTCGGCAAGGATATTCAAGTTGGCGTCGGTCACCAACGTCGCAATCTCGATAATGCGATCGCGTTCAGGGTCCAACCCGGTCATCTCCAGATCGATCCAAATCAGGTTGTTTTCGTTTCCTGTCATGATTTTTCCTGCGTAAAAGCCGAAAGATAAACAAACCACGGGTTTGCCCGTGGTCAATGCCAACGTGCGTGGCGGCCAACAACGGTTATTTAATATAAAATAGTGTGTATCATAGCCTTTTTGCTCGCCCCGAGCGATAAATGCCGATTCAAGTGAGGCTCAGTGAGTAAGAACAAACTGTCCAAAGGTCAAGAACGCCGCGTACAGGCCAACCATCAGCGCCGCCTGAGGCGCACTGACAATAAGCCGGAACTGGATGATTCCCAATTGGGCGAACCACAAGACGGGATCGTGATCAGCCGTTTTGGCATGCACGCCGACGTTGAAGCCGCAGACGGCACCCAGCATCGCTGCAACATTCGCCGTACCTTACGGTCGCTGGTTACCGGCGATCGCGTGGTCTGGCGCCCTGGCGTAGGCACCCATGCAGGAGTTAAAGGCATCGTTGAGGCGGTGCACGAACGTACCTCGGTGCTGAACCGCCCAGATATCTACGACGGTGTTAAACCTATCGCCGCCAATATCGATCAGATCGTCATCGTTTCGGCCATTTTACCCGAACTTTCCCTCAATATGATCGATCGCTACCTGGTCGCCTGCGAAACGCTGGAAGTCGAGCCGCTGATCGTCCTCAACAAGATCGATCTGCTGGATGCCGAAGCGCGCAAAACGGTCGACGGCATGATGGATATCTATCGTCATATCGGCTATCGAGTTCTGGAAGTGTCCAGCCAGACCCGTGAAGGGATGGAAGCCTTTGAGCAGGCACTGGCCGGGCGCATCAGCATCTTTGCCGGGCAGTCTGGCGTGGGCAAGTCCAGCCTGTTGAATGCCCTGCTGCCACAGACAGAAAAGCAAATTCTGGTAAATCAGGTTTCCGACGTCTCCGGCCTGGGGCAACATACCACCACGGCTGCGCGGTTGTATCACTTCCAACACGGTGGTGATGTAATCGACTCCCCTGGCGTACGCGAATTCGGCCTGTGGCACTTGGATCCAGAGCAGGTCACTCAGGCCTATGTCGAATTCCGCGACTATTTAGGCGGTTGTAAATTCCGTGACTGCCGTCACGACACCGATCCGGGTTGCGCCATTCGTGCCGCGATGGAAAGTGGCGCGATAGCCAAAGAGCGTTTCGACAACTATCACCGCATCCTGGAAAGCATGGCGCAGGTTAAAACCCGCAAAAACTTCCCGGACGCAACTAACTGATCCACCGTGCGGATGTGCGCTCATCGCCACACCCGCTCTGATATCCCCTTTTAAGAGGTTAATGTGCTGGATAGCATCAAAATTAAATTACAGTATTGGCTGCCAAAGCTGGCGTTAACCCGCCTGGCAGGCTGGGGCGCAGATAAACAAGCCGGTTGGTTGACAACGCTGGTGGTAAAAGCGTTCGCCCGCTATTACCGCGTTCAGATGCAGGAAGCACAGAACCCGGATTTGGCCTCCTATGCCACGTTCAATGAGTTCTTCGTTCGCCCATTACGTGACGGCGCACGCCCGATCGTAGCGGAACCTCACGTGCTGGCACTGCCAGCAGATGGTGCCATCAGCCAGCTCGGTGCGATCCGCGACGATCAGATTTTCCAGGCCAAAGGCCATAATTACACGCTGGAAGCCCTGTTGGCAGGCAACTATCTGTTGGCGGAACCTTTCCGTAACGGTCTGTTCGCCACCACTTACCTGGCCCCAAGCGACTACCATCGCGTCCATATGCCTTGCGACGGCGTGCTGTGCGAAATGATCTATGTGCCGGGCGATCTGTTCTCGGTCAATCCGCTGACCGCCGCCAACGTACCAAACCTGTTTGCGCGCAATGAGCGGGTGATCTGCGTATTTGATACCGCCTTTGGGCCGATGGTGCAGATCCTGGTCGGTGCCACTATTGTCGGCAGCATCGAAACCGTCTGGGCCGGTACCGTCACACCACCACGCGAAGGCATCATCCGCCGTTGGACCTACCCGGCCGAAGGCATGGAAGGCGCGATCAAACTGGTCAAAGGTGAAGAGATGGGCCGCTTCAAACTTGGTTCCACGGTCATCAACCTGTTCACACCCGGCAGCGTGCAGTTCGCTCCACACCTGAACAACGGCACCGTGACTCGCATGGGCCAGGTTTTTGCAGAAACCGCGGCCGCGCCAGACGCAACCGTCACACCGCAGACCTAAGGGAATTGATGCTGTGCGCCTGATTATCTCGTTATTGCTCAGCCTGCTACTGATCCAGCCGGTGCTGGCCGCCACGATCCCCAACGAGTCCCAGTTACGGCAAGAACTGAAGCTGGCCGAGGGCAATAAAAACGCGCCTAATCAGGCGGAAACGGTTGAGGCGCTGCAAAGTGCCCTCAACTGGCTCACCGAACGCAAAGAGTCGCAGAACAATTCCCAGCAGTATCAGCGGGTGATCGACGATTTCCCGAAGATGACGCAGGAACTGCGCCGTCAGCTCACCATCGAAGAAGCCAAAATCCTGCCCAACGGCGAGAACCTGCCCGCCAGCGATCTGGAGCAGTTGATCCTGCAAACCAGCAGCCAACTGCTGGAACAGGCCCGTCTGTTGCAACAGGAGCAGGACCGCACGCGCGAAATCAGCGATTCTCTCAGCCAACTGCCACAGCAGCAAACCGAAGCCCGCCGCGCGTTAACGGAAGTACAGCGTCGCTTGCAGGCACAAGGTAATAACCAGACCACTCCATTGGCGCTGGCTCAGCTTGCCGTATTACAGGCTGAGGCGGCGGCACGTAAAGCGAAAGTGGATGAGCTGGAGTTGGCTCAGCTCTCGGCCAATAACCGTCAGGAATTGGCGCGGATGCGTGCCGATGTCTACAAGACCCGCCATGCAAAAATTGATGTCCAACTTCAGGCATTGCGTAACAACCTCAATAGCCAACGCCAGCGAGAAGCAGAACGGGCGCTGGAAAAAACCGAGCAATTGGCCGAACAGAATGGCGATTTGCCCGCCAGCCTGCGCAAGCAGCTGCAAATCAACCGCGAACTGTCCGCCGCGCTGAACGATCAGGCGCAGCAGATGGATCTGATCTCTTCCCAACAGCGCCAGGCCGCCGCACAAACGTTGCAGGTACGCCAGGCGTTGAGCACCATCATCGAGCAATCCCAATGGCTGAGCGCCTCTACCGCGCTGGGGGAAACCCTGCGCGCCCAGGTTGCCACCTTGCCAGAGATGCCAAAGCCCCAACAGTTGGACAACGCCATGGCCGATCTGCGGGTACAGCGCCTGCGGTTTGAAAGCCAACTGGAAAGCCTGCCACAGCGGGCTAAAGAGTTTAAGCAGGATGACGGCTCGCCACTGACCAGTGCCCAACAGCGTATCGTCGATGCTCAGCTACGCACTCAGCGTGAACTGCTGAATTCGCTACTGTCCGGCTGCGATACCCAGATCCTTGAGTTGACCAAACTGAAGGTAGCCAACACCCAGTTGATCGATGCGTTGAACGAAATCCAGGATGCGGCGCACCGTTATCTGTTCTGGGTGCCAGACATCAGCCCCATCACCCTGTCGTATCCGCTAAACGTGGCGCAGGATCTGACTCGTGTGCTGTCATTGGATACCCTGACGCAGCTCAGCGGTGCCTTCGTGATGATGGTCACTAGCCGGGAAACCTTGATCCCGCTGTTTGGTGCGGTGCTGTTGGTGATCTTCAGCATCAGTTCGCGCAAGCATTACCATGCGTTCCTGGCGCGAGCCAGCAGCAGAGTAGGCAAGGTCACGCAGGATGAATTCCTGCTGACGCTGCGCACCGTATTTTGGTCAATTCTGGTGGCATTACCGCTACCGGTGTTGTGGGCTGCTTTGGGCTTCGGCTTGCAGAACGCCTGGCCGTATCCAGTGGCCGTCGCGATCGGGGAAGGCGTCACCGCCACGCTGCCAGTGCTGTGGGTCTGTATGATTAGCGCGGCCTTTGCCCATCCGCAAGGGTTGTTCATCGTCCATTTCCGTTGGCCGGCGAAGCAGGTTTCCCGCGCCATGCGTTATTATCAGATGTCGATCTGGCTGATCGTGCCGTTGATTATGGCGCTGATCTCTTTCGACAATTTTAACGATCGCGAATTCTCCAATACTCTGGGCCGCCTGTGCTTCATCCTGCTGTGTCTGGCGCTGGCGTTGGTCACCAACAGCCTGAAACGAGCCGGTATTCCGCTGTATCTGGATAAGAAAGGCTCCGGCGAGAACGTGATCAACACCGCGCTGTGGGGGCTACTGCTTTCCGCACCGCTGATTGCCGCGCTGGCGGCCACCGTCGGCTATCTGACTACCGCGCAGAAGCTGCTGGCGCGTCTGGAAACCTCGGTCGCCATCTGGTTCCTGCTGCTGGTGATTTACCACATTATCCGTCGCTGGATGCTGATCCAACGCCGTCGCATCGCCTTTGACCGTGCCAAACAGCGCCGTGCCGATATCCTGGCGCAGCGTGCCAAAGGCGAAGATGAGTCTTCACATACCCCGAACAGCATCGAAGGTGCGTTAGAGGTGGATGACACAGAAATCGATCTGGACGCCATCAGCGCCCAGTCGTTGCGGCTGGTGCGCTCGATCCTGACGATGGTGGCCCTGGTCTCGGTGATCGTCCTGTGGTCCGAGATCCACTCGGCCTTCGGCTTCCTGGAAAATATCAAGCTGTGGGATGTCACCTCCACAGTGAATGGTATCGATATCGCCCAACCGATCACCATGGGGGCGCTGCTGATCGCCATCCTGGTGCTGATCGTCACCATGCAGTTGGTGCGTAACCTGCCTGCGTTGCTGGAGCTGGCGGTGTTGCAGCACCTGGATCTGACGCCTGGCACCGGCTATGCCATTACCACCATCACCAAGTATCTGTTGCTGCTATTCGGCGCGATCCTCAGCTTTGCCTGGATCGGTATTGAATGGTCGAAACTGCAATGGGTGGTCACCGCGCTCAGCGTGGGCTTGGGCTTTGGTATGCAGGAGATCTTCTCCAACTTTATCTCTGGCCTGATCATTCTGTTTGAAAAACCGATCCGCATCGGCGATACGGTCACCATCCGAAACCTGACGGGTACCGTCACCAAGATCAATACCCGCGCCACCACCATTTCAGACTGGGACCGCAAAGAGATCATTGTGCCCAACAAGGCGTTTATCACCGAACAGTTTATCAACTGGTCGCTGTCGGATACGCTGACCCGTGTGGTATTGACCGTACCGGCACCGGCAGAAGCGAATACGGAAGAGGTGACCAAGATCCTGATCAACTCGGCGGAGCGCTGCTCACTGGTGCTCGATAACCCGGCACCGGAAGCCTATCTGGTCGATCTGCAACAGGGTATCCAGATCTTCGAGCTGCGTATCTACGCTGCCGAAATGGGCCACCGCATGCCGTTACGTCACGAGATCCACCAGCTCATCCTGGCCGGTTACCGTGAGCACGGCATCACGCTGCCATACCCACCGTTCCAGGTTCGCACCGAGACGCTGTCGCGCATGACCAGCAATGGCCGCACGCCTGCATCAACGCCACCGCGCAACACACGCCGCGAATCGGGCGGGCTATAAATGCAAAAAGGGTTCGGCAAGCCGAACCCTTTAAACTGATGACAAAGCAATTAAACGGGCGCAGCGTGCAGCGCCCCTACGTAGTGAGTCTAGTGGAAGTTTATCGGCTCCCTACGTATCTGGTTACGCTCGGCTAACCGGAAACGCAATCACTTCGCTCAGGCTTTCCGCTCCCAATGCCAGCATCACCAAACGATCGACCCCCAGCGCCACGCCAGCACACTCCGGCATACCATGCTTCAACGCATCCAGCAGGTTGTTATCAATCGGGTGCTCCGGCAGGCCACGCGCCACGCGTTTACGATTGTCCTGGGTAAAGCGCTGACGTTGCTCATCGCCGTCGGTCAACTCGCGGAAACCATTCGCCAGCTCAAGACCTTTGAAATAAACCTCAAACCGCTCGGCGACACGGTGATCTTCCGTGCTGATCTCTGCCAGTGAGGCCTGTGAGGCCGGGAAGTGGTAAACGAATGCCGGTTTATCACGGCCGATATGCGGTTCGACGCCCACGGTGAACAGCAGTTGCAGCAAGTTATCGCGGTCTTCTTCCGTATCGGCAATATTGCTCAGATCGAGCTTGGCCGCCGCCTCACGCAGTTGTGCCTTTTCCGCCGACAGCGGATCGAGATCCAGATGACGCAGGAACGCCTGCTGATAGGACAGGGTTTCCGCACTATCGCAATCCAGCACCTGTTGCAGCAGATCGTCCACTTCATTCATCAGGCGGTACATATCGTAGTGCGGGCGATACCATTCCAGCATGGTGAACTCAGGGTTGTGATGCCGCCCCGCTTCTTCATTACGGAAGCTGCGCCCCAGCTGATAGATCGGGCCGCTACCGGCCGCCAGCAGGCGCTTCATGTGGTATTCCGGGCTGGTCATCATGTACAGCGTCAGGCCATCTGCCGCGCCCGGGCCGACGAAACGCGTCTGGAACGGCACCAGGTGGATGTCGGTGACCGTCGCCTGGCTCATGGCCGGGGTCTCAACTTCCAACACCCCACGATCGGCAAAGAAGCGCCGGATCTCAGCCAGTATCGCTGCGCGCTTCAACAAATTGGCGATGGGTGCACTTGGCTGCCAGCTTGCCGTTTCGCTCATGGTAATTACTCCGAAATCAAACAGGGGGTGCAGTCTACTCGCATCCTCTCAAGCAAACAAATTCTTGGCTATTGTGTGCACTGGTCTACATTAAAATAATAAAAAACATATAAGCCATATAAACCACCGGTAATCGCTTTAATCGAAGACAAAGGCGATGCAACGCGTTCTTTTTGCAGGAATGCCTCTTGCGTAACGGTTAAAAGACAAAACAATCGATCACATCAAATTTCTACTACTTAACTTTAGGTATAGTCATAACCCTATATTGAGTAGCAGTTATCTATTCTTAGTCTTTAGTCTAACAAGTCACTGAATAAGCTTAGCACCCGAAGCATTTTTATAAATATTAAGCATAGATTATTAATTTGTCGTTTTAACAAGAATATTGGAGGAGTGCAGTGCAAACCTTTAACGCCGACCTAGCCATCATTGGTGCCGGGGGAGCTGGTCTACGGGCAGCCATAGCCGCCGCGGAAGCCAATCCCCAACTGAAAATCGCGCTGATATCAAAAGTTTATCCGATGCGCAGCCACACGGTAGCCGCCGAAGGGGGCTCCGCTGCAGTCACTCAGGATCACGACAGCTACGACTATCACTTCCAGGACACCGTAGCCGGTGGCGACTGGCTGTGTGAGCAGGACGTGGTCGATCACTTTGTTCACAGCTGCCCACGTGAAATGGCTCAGTTGGAGCAATGGGGCTGCCCTTGGAGCCGTAAACCGGACGGTTCAATCAACGTGCGCCGCTTTGGTGGCATGAAGATCGAACGTACCTGGTTCGCCGCCGATAAAACCGGCTTCCACATGCTGCACACCCTGTTCCAGACCTCGCTGAAATACCCGCAAATCCAACGCTTCGACGAGCACTTCGTATTAGATGTGCTGGTAGATGATGGTCAGGCGCGTGGCGTGGTTGCCATGAACATGATGGAAGGCACTCGCGTGCAGATCCGTGCCAACGCGGTCATTATGGCCACCGGTGGTGCAGGCCGCGTTTATCGCTATAACACCAACGGCGGCATCGTCACCGGCGACGGTATGGGGATGGCGTTCCACCACGGCGTGCCACTGCGTGACATGGAGTTCGTGCAATATCACCCAACCGGCCTGCCAGGCTCCGGCATCCTGATGACCGAAGGCTGCCGCGGTGAAGGCGGTATACTGGTTAACAAAGATGGCTACCGCTACCTGCAAGACTACGGCATGGGCCCGGAAACCCCGTTGGGCGAGCCAAAGAACAAATATATGGAGCTGGGCCCGCGTGACAAAGTATCGCAGGCTTTCTGGCACGAATGGCGTGCTGGCCGCACCATCGCCACACCGCGCGGCGACGTGGTCTATCTGGATCTGCGCCACCTGGGCGAGAAGAAACTGCTGGAGCGTCTGCCGTTCATCTGTGAGCTGTCAAAAGCTTACGTGGGCGTCGATCCGGTCAAGGATCCAATCCCGGTACGCCCAACCGCGCACTACACCATGGGCGGTATCGAAACCGATCAGAACTGTGAAACCCGTATCAAAGGGCTGTTCGCCGTCGGCGAATGTTCCTCGGTTGGCCTGCACGGCGCAAACCGCCTGGGCTCCAACTCACTGGCTGAGCTGGTGGTATTTGGGCGTGTGGCCGGTGAGCACGCAGCCCGCCGCGCATTGGAAAGCGGCCCGGCCAACGGCAGCGCGCTCGAAGCGCAAGGCCGCGACGTGGAAACCCGTCTCAGCAACCTGATGAAACAGGAAGGTAGCGAGAACTGGTCGAAGATCCGCGACGAAATGGGTCTGTCGATGGAAGAAGGCTGCGGTATCTACCGTACGCCGGAGCTGATGCAGAAAACCATCGATAAGCTGGCAGAGCTGAAGGAGCGATTCAAACGCGTCAAAATCACCGACAACTCCAGCGTTTTCAATACCGACCTGCTGTACACCATCGAACTGGGCTACGGCCTGGACGTTGCCGAATGTATGGCGCACTCGGCCTTCAACCGTAAAGAATCACGCGGCGCACACCAGCGTCTCGACGAAGGTTGTACCGAGCGTGACGACGTAAACTTCCTGAAACACACGCTGGCGTTCCATAACCCGAACGGCGCACCACGCCTGGAGTACAGCGACGTGAAAATTACCAAACTGCCACCGGCCAAGCGTGTCTATGGCGCAGCAGCCGAAGCGCAGGACAAAGAGAGAAAGGATAAGGAGCAGGCGAATGGCTGAGCTGAAAACCCTGAAAATCGAGGTCATGCGCTATAACCCGGAACGCGACGCCGAGCCGCATTTCGAGACCTTCAGCGTACCTTACGATGAGCAGACTTCGCTGCTGGACGCACTGGGCTATATCAAAGATAACCTGGCGCCAGACCTGTCCTACCGCTGGTCGTGCCGTATGGCCATCTGTGGTTCTTGCGGCATGATGGTCAACCGTGTGCCGAAACTGGCCTGTAAAACCTTCCTGCGTGAATATACCGACGGCATGAAGGTTGAGGCGCTGGGTAACTTCCCGATCGAGCGCGATCTGGTGGTGGATATGACCCACTTCATCGAGAGCCTGGAAGCGATCAAGCCTTATATCATCGGTAACGATCGCAAGCCGGAAGATGGCCCGAACGTGCAAACCCCGGCGCAAATGGCGAAGTATCACCAGTTCTCTGGCTGCATCAACTGCGGCCTGTGCTACGCCGCTTGCCCACAGTTCGGCCTCAATCAGGAATTTATCGGCCCGGCAGCCATTACGCTGGCACACCGCTATAACCTGGATAACCGTGACCACGGCAAGAAACAGCGTATGCCGCTGCTTAACGGCCAGAACGGTGTCTGGTCCTGTACGTTTGTTGGCTACTGCTCTGAAGTCTGTCCAAAACACGTCGATCCGGCCGCTGCGATCCAGCAGGGCAAGGTTGAGAGTGCCAAAGACTTCATGATCGCAATGCTGAAACCGCAATAAGGGAGGGGAGACAGCAATGACAACACAACGTAAGCCCTATGTGCGTACCATGACGCCAACCTGGTGGCAAAAGCTGGGTTTCTACCGTTTCTACATGCTGCGTGAAGGCACTTCGGTGCTGGCGGTGTGGTTCAGCCTGGTGCTGATCTACGGCGTCTTTGCCCTGAAGGGCGGCCCGGAAAACTGGGCCGGTTTTGTCGGCTTCCTGCAAAACCCGGTGGTGCTGTTGATTAACGTCATCGCCCTGCTGGCCGCCGCGCTGCATACCAAAACCTGGTTCGATTTGGCGCCAAAAGCTGCCAACATCGTAGTAAACAGCGAGAAAATGGGGCCGGAGCCAATCGTTAAGGCGCTGTGGGCAGTGACGATCGTCGTCACCGTGATCATTCTCGCCGTAGCGTTACTGTAATCCGGAGGAAACATGATAAATCAATCACCTAAGCGCTCTGACGAGCCGGTTTTCTGGGGATTATTTGGTGCTGGCGGTATGTGGGGCGCGATCGTTGCTCCGGCTATCGTGCTGCTGGTCGGCATTCTGCTGCCACTTGGCCTGTTCCCCGGCGAAGCTTTAGGCTATGACCGCGTGTTGGCGTTTTGCCAAAGCTGGATCGGCCGCCTGTTCCTGCTGCTGATGATCATTCTGCCATTGTGGTGCGGGCTACACCGTATCCACCATGCCATGCACGATCTGAAAGTCCACGTGCCTGCGGGCAAATGGGTATTCTATGGCCTGGCAGCCATTCTGAGCGTGGTTACCCTGATCGGGGTCGTCACACTGTAAGACCTCTGGCGGCCAACTTCCGTTGGTCGCCTGCTTCCCTCCTTTCGACTACACTGTTTAACTGTTACTGCTAAACAGGAGTCCCCCATGCGTTTCTGGTCAAAGCTTTGCGTCATGTTATCTGCTCTGGTTTCCGTTGCCTGTAGCGTGACACCCCCGAAGGACGTCAAGGTGGTAGACAACTTCGAAGCCAAACGCTATCTCGGCACCTGGTATGAAATCGCGCGTCTGGATCACAGCTTTGAACGAGGCTTGGAGCAGGTCACGGCCAACTACAGCCCACGTGAAGACGGCGGTCTGAAGGTGATTAACCGGGGTTATGACAGTAAGAAACAACAGTGGAAGGAAAGCGTAGGCAAGGCGTACTTTATCGGCTCACCGCAGACGGCCTCGCTGAAAGTCTCATTCTTCGGCCCTTTCTATGGCGGCTATAACGTCATCGATCTCGATCCGCAGTATCGCTATGCCTTGGTGGCAGGCCCAAACCGCAACTATCTGTGGATACTGTCGCGCACGCCGACGATAGAAGCCGCCACGCGCGACAGACTAGTGCAAATTGCCAAAGGCTACGGGTTTGATACCGCAGCACTGATCTGGGTAAATCAGCAGCCCACTCACTGACTGCTGAATTTTAGCCCCAGGATCCCGGCAACGATCAGACACAGACTGAGAATGCGCATGATGTTGGTCGACTCACCGAGCAGGATCATGCCCATTACCGCCGCACCTACCGCACCTATCCCGGTCCACACGGCGTAAGCCGTGCCCGCGGGCAGCGTTTTCATGGCGTGCGCCAGCAACACCATGCTCACCACCATCGCAGCGACGGTAATCAAACTGGGGGTCAAACGGGTAAAACCGTGGGTATATTTCAGGCCAATAGCCCAGACGACCTCTAACAGGCCCGCAAAAAGCAAAATAATCCATGCCATGAAACTGGCTCCAGAACTGTGGGGTCGTCCCCAGACAACAGAAGCGCAGGCGGGTCGTCCCACTTGGCTGATTGAAGGCGTTGATTATAACAAACAAGGCGATGAAATGGGTATTCCACGGAAGGGATATTCAAGCGTTGCCGTGGAATACCGTTGAACCCAAAGGAATTTACTGTGCGCTACGCTGGATCGCCTGACCACCAGCTTCAACATCTTTGCCCACGCCTTCGGTAGTATTGCAGCCCACCAGCGATGACAGGATCAACAAAGAGAAAATGGCGAAAATAGTTTTCTTCAGCATAAGATTACCCTTATTCGTTATTAGTGAAAAAGTGTAGCTCTCTAAGCGTAGTAAAAATCAGGAGGGTTGCCGGAATAAACGGATTTTTCTGCATTATCCGATTAATGGCGCTAATCGATATCAGCTGGCACCACGGGAAATCGCGCCGCCAAGGTGTTGCACGTCTTCACCAAAACCACGGAAGGTGTTGCAGCCGCTGAGAGACATCAGCAACAACAGAGAGACCACGACCAACAGCGTTTTCTTCATCATGCGGATCTGCCAACGTGTGACGGGAAAGGATAAAACAGAGGAACCACGGGGGTTCCTCTGCCTTGAAACTTATTTAACGCGGGAGACGTATTCGCCAGAGCGGGTGTCAACCTTGATCACTTCACCAATCTGCACGAACAATGGCACTTTAACCACTGCGCCAGTGCTCAGGGTAGCGGGTTTGCCGCCGGTACCTGCGGTGTCACCTTTCAGGCCTGGATCGGTATCGGTGATTTCTGCTTCGATAAAGTTCGGTGGCAGCACAGCGATAGGACGGCCATCCCAGAGGGTGACGATACATTCCGCATTGTCTTGCAGCCATTTCGCGACGTCAGAAACGGTTTTCTCTTCAACCTGATGCTGTTCAAAAGTCTCAGGGTGCATGAAGTGGTAGAACTCACCGTCGTTGTACAGGTAGTTCATGTTGGTATCTACCACGTCCGCGCCTTCGCAGGAATCGGTAGATTTGAAGGTTTTCTCAACGCGGGTGCCAGTCAGCAGGCGACGCATTTTAACGCGAGCAAAAGCCTGGCCTTTGCCTGGTTTTACGAACTCGCTGGATTCGATAGCGTAAGGTTCGCCTTCGAACATGATTTTAAGACCCGGACGGAAATCGTTGCTAGAATAAGTCGCCATGATGGCCCTCTGAAAATTTAAACTGGTAGCTTAGCCAAAAAAATGGCACACATTATAACCCAAAACACGGCGCATAGAGAAGATTGGTTGCATCAACTCGCCGATGTTATTACCGACCCCGATGAATTACTGCAGCTTCTGTCACTAAATACGCACCCGGAACTGCCGCAGGGGCGCGATGCACGCCGCCTGTTTGCGCTACGCGTGCCGCGTGCCTTTGCTGCGCGCATGCAACCCGGCGATGCCAATGACCCGTTGCTGCGCCAGGTACTCACCGCCAGCGCAGAATTCATCAATGCCCCAGGCTTCACGACCGATCCGCTGGATGAACAGCGCAGCGTGGTGCCGGGGTTGCTGCATAAATATCGCAATCGTGCCCTGCTGCTGGTCAAAGGCGGCTGTGCGGTTAACTGCCGCTACTGTTTCCGCCGTCATTTCCCCTATCAGGAGAACCAGGGCAACAAGGCAAACTGGCTTCAAGCGGTGGAGTATATCCGTCAACACCCGGAACTGGATGAAATTATTTTCTCCGGTGGCGATCCGCTGATGGCCAAAGACCATGAACTGGATTGGCTGATCGGGGAACTGGAAGCTATCCCACATCTTAAACGCCTGCGTATTCATACCCGTTTACCGGTAGTAATACCAGCCCGTATCACCGCCGCGCTGTGCCAACGCTTCTCAGCATCGCGCCTGCAGGTGCTGATGGTCACTCATATCAATCATGCCAACGAGATTGACCAATCGCTGCGCGCCAGTATGGCACAGTTGCGTAATGCAGGAGTAACGCTGCTGAACCAGAGCGTGCTGCTGCGAGGGATCAATGATGATGCCGATACGCTGGCGGCGCTGAGCAACGCATTGTTTGATGCGGGGATCCTGCCCTATTACATCCATGTGTTGGATAAAGTGCAGGGGTCGGCGCATTTCATGGTCAGCGACGACGAGGCCCGAGCAATCATGAAAAGTTTGCTCAGCAAGGTTTCCGGCTATCTGGTACCGCGCCTGACCCGTGAGGTTGGCGGCGAGCCAAGCAAAACCCCGCTAGATCTGCGCCTGATGCAAAGTTGAGTTGCCAGCATCAATGCAAAAAGAGGAATGCCTGGGCATTCCTCTTTTGTTTTATACGGCTGCTGATGCCTGCGTTATGGGCACTTATACACCTGGCCGATCATTTTGCTGTCCAGCGGTGCAAAACTTGAAAGCAGGTTCTGGCTTGGGCTGGTCGCACCGTAAATCACGTTGCCGCCCATTGCCGCTGCCTTGTTGCGCAGATCGTTGGCCGCGCCACGCATGGAACTGCCTTCACCACCGCTCCCGGACAACCAGTTGCTCTGAGTGCCGGTCACTTCGCCGACCAATTGGCATTCTGCCGCGGGCTTGGTATCGGTGAATTTGACCTGTTGACCTGCGGAGGTCAGTTCATTGGTGCTGCTGCACCCTGCCAGCAGCACCGCTGCCGAGAGACCCAGTAAGGCTTTAATCCGCATCTTGTTCCCCATATGATGTTGAGAATTACGCAAAAGCTTATCAGAAAGCGTTGCTATCTCTTAAGCATCCGTTGCCACCGGCCACTGGTGCCTGGTCAACGTCTTGAGCGACAGCTGATGAGCTATCAGTTTACACGCTTCACAGAAACGGTCTGCAAAAATATCTTCAAATTCAGCACCGACACATCGCTACGATAAAAACGGGCGCAGTAATCTGGCCAGCGACACCGAAGGTGCATAAAAAATCTATGGTCACCC
>NZ_AYMQ01000061.1 GCF_000633355.1 Serratia sp. H1w | reverse complement strand
GCGCTATCGCCAGTGCAGATGGCAGCATCGCGCTGGGTGCCGGTTCGCTGGCAGATGGCAGCACCTTGTCGCATGACGCTTATCTGGTCGGTGGCAAAGCGAAGGGTGAAGTGAACGTGGGCGATCGTCGTATTACCGGGCTGGCTGCCGGTGCGGACGATATGGATGCGGTCAACGTGGCGCAGTTGAAAGCCACGGCAGCGGGTTCTGTTGCCGATGCGGTGATGTATGACAACAGCACTCACAACAACATTACCCTGGGTGGCAACACCTACGACAACAGCACACACACCGGTGGCACCACTATCACCAACGTGGCGGATGGCGTAGCGCCAAGCGATGCGGTGAACTACTCGCAACTGACCGAAACCAACAACAACGTGACCAACCTGGGTGATATCGTCACCAATCTGGGCGACAACGTTAATAATATCTACAACACCGGGACCAAATACTTCCATGCCAACTCCACCGGGACAGATTCGTCTGCGCTGGGTCAGGATTCCGTGGCGATTGGTATGGGGGCAGTCTCTACCCATGACAACGACGTTGCATTGGGTGCAGGCTCCGTGACTGCCGCCGCAGAAGCGACGGCCAAAGCGACCATCAACGGCAAAGAGTATGATTTTGCCGGGGTCGCTCCAACCAGCACCGTCAGCGTGGGTGATGAGGGGGCGGAACGTACTATCACCAACGTGGCCGCAGGTCGTCTGAGCGATACCAGCACCGATGCGGTAAACGGTTCACAACTGTATGCAACCAACCAGTCCATCGATACGCTGGGCACGCAGGTTGATACCAACACCACCAATATCGCGACCAATACCACTAACATTGCCACCAACACCACGAATATTGCGGGTAACACGACCAATATTAATGAGCTGAAGGATGATGCACTGCAGTGGGATCCGGCGGCGAACGGCGGAGCGGGGGCTTACAGTGCTAACCATAAAGGCAATGGTCCGGCCAAGATCACCAACGTAGCCGCGGGCGATCTGACCGACACCAGCACTGATGCGGTCAACGGTTCACAGCTGAAAGCGACCAACGATCAGGTGGATATCAACACCACCAACATCGCGGGCAACACCACGGCGATCACCAATCTTGGCGATAGCGTTAACAACATCTACAACACCGGGACCAAGTACTTCCACGCCAACTCCACCGGGACAGATTCGTCTGCGCTGGGTCAGGATTCCGTGGCGATTGGTATGGGGGCAGTCTCTACCCATGACAACGACGTTGCATTGGGTGCAGGCTCCGTGACTGCCGCCGCAGAAGCGACGGCCAAAGCGACCATCAACGGCAAAGAGTATGATTTTGCCGGGGTCGCTCCAACCAGCACCGTCAGTGTGGGTGATAAGGGGGCGGAACGTACTATCACTAACGTGGCCGCAGGCCGTCTGAGTGATACCAGCACCGATGCGGTAAACGGTTCACAACTGTATGCTACCAACCAGTCCATCGATACGC
>NZ_AYMQ01000060.1 GCF_000633355.1 Serratia sp. H1w | reverse complement strand
GCGCTATCGCCAGTGCAGATGGTAGCATCGCGCTGGGTGCGGGCTCTCTGGCAGACGGCAGCACCTTGTCGCATGACGCTTATCTGGTCGGTGGCGCAGCGAAGGGTGAAGTGAACGTGGGCGATCGCCGTATTACCGGGCTGGCTGCCGGTGCGGACGATATGGATGCGGTCAACGTGGCGCAGTTGAAAGCCACGGCAGCGGGTTCTGTTGCCGATGCGGTGATGTATGACAACAGCACTCACAACAACATTACCCTGGGCGGCAACACCTACGATAACAGCACACACACCGGTGGCACCACCATCACCAACGTGGCGGATGGTGTCGCGCCAAGCGATGCGGTGAACTACTCACAGCTGACCGAAACCAACAACCAGGTGAGCACCAACACCACCAATATTGCCAACAACACCACCAACATTAATGGGTTGAAGGATGATGCGTTGCAGTGGGATGCGTCTCTGAATGCCTACAGCGCCGACCATATGGGTAACGGCCCGGCCAAGATCACCAACGTAGCAGCCGGTGACTTGACGGATACCAGCACCGATGCGGTGAACGGTTCCCAACTGAAAGCCACCAACGATCAGGTGGATATCAACACCACCAATATCGCGGGTAACACCACAGCGATCACCAACCTGGGCGATACCGTAGACAACATCTACAACACCGGGACCAAGTACTTCCACGCCAACTCCACCGGTACCGACTCTGTCGCCTCTGGTCTGGATGCGGTAGCAATCGGTATGGGCGCTATCGCTAGCGCGGATGGTAGCATCGCGCTGGGTGCGGGTTCGCTGGCAGACGGCAGCACCTTGTCGCATGACGCCTATCTGGTCGGTGGTAAAGCGAAGGGTGAAGTGAACGTGGGCGATCGTCGTATTACCGGGCTGGCTGCCGGTGCGGACGATATGGATGCGGTCAACGTGGCGCAGTTGAAAGCCACAGCAGCAGGTTCCGTTGCGGATGCAGTGATGTATGACAACAGCACCCACAACAACATTACCTTGGGTGGCAACACCTACGACAACAGCACGCACACCGGTGGCACCACTATCACCAACGTGGCGGATGGTGTCGCGCCAAGCGATGCGGTGAACGTTTCACAGCTGACCGAAACCAACAATCAGGTGAGCACCAACACCACCAACATCGCCAACAACACCACTAACATTAACGGGTTGAAGGACGATGCGCTGCAGTGGGATCCGTCTCTGAATGCCTACAGCGCCGACCATATGGGTAATGGTCCAGCCAAGATCACCAACGTAGCAGCCGGTGACTTGACGGATACCAGTACCGATGCGGTGAACGGTTCCCAGTTGAAAGCGACCAACGATCAGGTGGATATCAACACCACCAACATCGCGGGTAACACCACGGCCATCACCAACCTGGGCGATACCGTAGATAACATCTACAACACCGGGACCAAGTATTTCCACGCCAACTCTACCGGTACCGACTCTGTCGCCTCTGGTCTGGATGCGGTGGCAATCGGTATGGGCGCTATCGCCAGTGCTGATGGCAGCGTAGCGCTGGGTGCCGGTTCACTGGCAGATGGCAGCACCTTGTCGCATGACGCTTATCTGGTCGGTGGCAAAGCGAAGGGTGAAGTGAATGTGGGCGATCGTCGTATTACCGGGCTGGCTGCCGGTGCGGACGATATGGATGCGGTCAACGTGGCACAGTTGAAACAAGTGAGCACCGACTCGGTAGCCGATGTTGTTAAATACGACAACAGTACTCACAACAACATTACCCTGGGCGGCAACACCTACGATAACAGCACGCACACCGGTGGCACCACCATCACCAACGTGGCGGATGGTGTCGCGCCAAGCGATGCAGTGAACTACTCGCAGCTGACTGAAACCAACACCAACGTCACCAACCTGGGTGATACAGTCACCAATCTGGGCGACAACGTTAACAACATCTACAACACTGGGACCAAGTACTTCCACGCCAACTCCACCGGTATCGACTCTGTCGCTTCTGGTCAGGATGCGGTTGCGATTGGTATGGGGGCCATTGCCAGTGCTGATAACAGCGTAGCCTTGGGCGCAGGTTCTCTGGCCAACGGCAGCACCTTGTCTCACCAGGCTTATCTAGTTGGCGGGACTGCAAGAGGTGAAGTGAACGTGGGCAATCGCCGTATTACCGGGCTGGCTGCGGGTGCAGACGCAACGGATGCCGTGAACGTGGAACAACTGACCTCGGTCATGAACCACTACTACAGCTTCAATAACGTTTCCATGTCTGATGCCAACTTCAATAACGATGGTGCCACCGGGGCCAACTCGATTGCGGCAGGTATCAACGCCGCCGCGAGAGGGGTAGGTGCGGTTGCTACCGGTGTGAATGCAATGGCAAACGGCGATCATTCAATCAGCCTGGGCTACAGCACCGTGGTTAACGGTGCACGTTCGGCTGCGATTGGTGACCCAACCGTGGTTAATGGTGATGACAGCTATTCACTGGGTAACGATAACCTCATCGACTCCAACAAAGTCTTTGTCGTCGGCAGTAACGTGAAAGTCGACGCCGGCTTGGATGGCGCGGTCGTATTGGGTGATAGCTCTGCTGCCAGCGCTGCTGTGGCAACGACGGGTGTCACACTCAATGGTAAAGACTATGCCTTCGCCGGTACAGCACCGACCAGTTCGGTCAGCGTAGGGGCCGTAGGTGCAGAACGGACTATCACCAACGTGGCTGCAGGCCGTCTGAATAAAGACAGCACTGATGCTATCAACGGTTCACAACTGTTTGCTACCAACCAGGCGATTGATGGCCTGCAAGGCGGCAGCGTTCAGTACGATAAAAATACTGACGGCAGCGTGAACTACAACAACGTGACGATGGGTGGCGACACTTATGACAACAGCACACATACCGGTGGTACCACTATCACCAACGTGGCTGATGGCGTCGCGCCAAGCGATGCGGTGAACTTCTCACAGCTGACCGAAACCAATAACAATGTCACCAACCTGGGCGACAACGTTAATAACATCTACAACAAAGGCACCAAGTACTTCCACGCCAACTCCACCGGCACGGATTCTGTGGCCTCTGGTCTGGATGCGGTGGCGATTGGTATGGGGGCCATTGCCAGCGCTGATAACAGCGTAGCCTTGGGCACAGGTTCTCTGGCCAACGGCAACACCTTGTCTCACCAGGCGTATCTGGTTGGCGGGACTGCACGGGGTGAAGTGAACGTGGGTAATCGCCGTATTACCGGGCTGTCTGCCGGTGCGGACGATATGGATGCGGTCAACGTTGCACAGTTGAAAGAAGTAACCTCCGGTGCTGTTGCCGATGCGGTTATCTATGACAACACGACGCATAACAACATCTCTCTGGGCGGTTCGACCTATAACATCGACAACCATACTGGTGGTGCGGTTATTACCAACCTGGGTGACGGTGCGGTTAACGAGAACTCCAGTGATGCCATCAACGGCTCACAGCTGTATGAGACCAACCAGCAGGTGGCTAACAACACGACCAATATCGCCAACAACACCAACAATATTAATGGGTTGAAGGATGATGCGCTGCAGTGGGATGCGACGCTTAACGCTTACAGCGCCGACCATATGGGTAACGGCCCGGCCAAGATCACCAACGTTGCAGATGGTGCTCTGACCGATACCAGTACCGATGCGGTGAACGGTTCCCAGTTGAAAGCGACCAACGATCAGGTGGACATCAACACCACCAACATCGCGGGTAACACCACGGCGATCACCAATCTGGGCGATACCGTCGACAACATCTACAACAAAGGTACCAAGTACTTCCACGCCAACTCTACCGGCACGGATTCTGTGGCCTCGGGGATTGATGCGGTGGCAATTGGTATGGGCGCAGTGGCAAGTGCCGATGGCAGCATCGCGCTGGGTGCCGGTTCTCTGGCCGACGGCAGCACCTTGGCTCATGAAGCCTATCTAGTAGGTGGCACGGCGAAGGGTGAAGTGAACGTGGGTGACCGTCGTATTACCGGGCTGGCTGCCGGTGCAGACGATGCGGATGCAGTCAACGTGGCACAACTGAAACAAGTTGCCACCGAATCGGTAGCCGACGTGGTGAAGTATGACAACAGTACTCACAACAACATTACCCTGGGTGGTGACACCTACGACAACAGCACGCACACCGGCGGTACCACCATCACTAACGTGGCGGACGGTCAAGCTCCAAGCGATGCGGTGAACTACTCACAGCTGACCGAAACCAACACCTCTATCACCAACCTGGGTGATACGGTGACCAACATCAACAACAAGGGCACCAAGTACTTCCACGCCAACTCTACCGGCGCGGATTCAGAGGCGACAGGTATCGACTCGGTGGCAATCGGTATGGGCGCAATCGCCAGTGCTGATGGCAGCATCGCCTTGGGCACAGGTTCTCTGGCGAACGGCAGCACCTTGTCTCACCAGGCGTACCTGATCGGCGGGACTGCACGGGGTGAAGTGAACATCGGTGACCGTCGTATAACCGGGCTGGCTGCCGGTGCGGACGATGCGGATGCGGTGAACGTGGCACAGTTGAAACAGGTGACCACCGAATCGGTAGCCGATGTCGTTAAATATGACAACAGCACCCACAACAGCGTGACCCTGGGTGGCGACACTTATGACAACAGCACGCATACCGGCGGTACCACCATCACTAACGTGGCGGACGGTAAAGCACCAAGCGACGCGGTTAACTACTCTCAACTGACCGAGACCAATAACCAGGTGGCGAACAACACCACCAATATCGCCAACAACACCACCAATATTAATGGGTTGAAGGATGATGCATTGCAGTGGGATGCCAAAGCCAACGGTGGCAAAGGTGCCTACAGCGCCAACCATATGGGTAACGGCCCGGCCAAGATCACCAACGTTGCAGCTGGAGACATCAGTGTCGACAGTACCGATGCGGTGAACGGTTCGCAGTTGTTCGGTCTGCAAACTGAAATTACCAATATCACCAATGGCAAAGGGGTCAAGTACTTCCACGCCAACTCAACGGGGGCAGATTCCAAGGCAGTGAGTGCCGAGTCTATCGCGGTCGGTGGTAATGCGGTTGCAACGGGTGTCAGCTCTATCGCCATGGGCAGTAATGCTCAGACGACGACGGATCACTCGGTTGCCATCGGTGGTTCCAGCAGCGTGAGCGGTAAGTCCGGCACAGCCATCGGTGATGGTGCGATTGTGACAGCCGATAACGCTGTGGCATTAGGCGCTGGCTCGGTTGCGGATCGGGTTAACTCGGTATCTGTGGGCTCGAAAGGTCACGAGCGCCAGATCACCAACGTGGCAGCGGGTACTGAGGATACTGATGCAGTGAACTTGGCTCAGTTGAAAGAGGTGTCCGGTAACATTACTAACATCGATAACTCAGTGAAGCAGAACAGCACGGATATCACCAATATCCAGAACGGCACCGACGGCATGTTCCAGGTGAACAATACCGACAAACTGCCGAAACCGATGGCGACCGGTAATAACTCGGTAGCCGGCGGCGCGGGTTCTAAAGCTTCGGGCAACAGCAGCATGGCGGTGGGTACTTCATCTACCGCTTCAGGTGCCAACTCCGTTGCTTTGGGTAACTCGTCTTCTGCTACTGCGGATAACTCGGTTGCTCTGGGCTCTGGCTCGGTCGCCGATAGAACTAACAGCGTGTCTGTCGGTTCTGCAGGTAACGAACGCCAGATCACTAACGTGGCAGCGGGTACTAAAGGCACGGATGGCGTTAACGTCAACCAGTTGACCAGCGGTATCAACGAGTCGAAAGACTACACCAACAGCAAGTTTAACGACCTGAAGAACCAGGTTGACAAGCAAAACGACAAGTTGGAAGGCGGTATAGCCGGTGCGATGGCGATGGCGAGCATGCCACAGCCATACTCGGCAGGGGCCAGCATGTTCAGCATGGGCGGTGCCAGCTACGGTAGCCAGGGGGCTGTCGCCATGGGGGTGTCAACCATTTCCGATAACGGCAAGTGGGTGACCAAACTGCAAGGGACCACGACCACGCAAGGGGATGTAGGTGTCGCAGTAGGGGTAGGTTATCAATGGTAATACGTTGATTTAGTCGATAACCGAAATGTAACAGCTCTGGTGGCGGTAACGTCACCAGAGCAACAGTAAAAAACTCTTAAATAGGCGGACTTATGTTATCTCTAACCAAAAGTGCTCGTGTTGTTCTGGCGGCAGCCATCGTGCTCTCCATCTCAGCGTGTACTCGATCCATCAGCCAGGTAGATAGTACCGGGCATACTGCCAGCCCGGTGTTCCCACAGATGGACAGTGCAACCCGTCCAGAGGGGAGCTACGTTAATCTGGCTAACCTTAATGCGATCAAACCGGGTATGACCAAAAAACAACTCTATCAACTGATCGGCACGCCGCACTTCTCTGAAGGCGTGTTCGGGGTGAAAGAGTGGGATTACATCTTCAAGTTCAGAATGGCCAGCGGCAACGATCTGGTTTGCCAGTATAAGGTGGTGTTCGATAAGGATTTGATCGCCCAGTCATTCTTCTTCCAACCAGAAAACTGTCTGGATAAGTTGAAGACGGCTCCAGCTGTGGTGAAACATGAGTCTCCATCCTCACCGGTGACCTTCAATGCCAACATGCTGTTTGGTTTTAACAGTGCAGTATTGTCGGCGGCGGGGGTGAATGAACTGACAAGTTTTGCCAACAAGATCAAGCAAACCAACCTCAACGATAAGAGCATCCTGATTATCGGGCATACCGATCGTTTGGGTAGTGCGGCTTATAACCAACGGCTTTCGTTGCAGCGTGCCGAATCGGTGCGCGATCTGTTGGTGGCAAACGGCATCAGCCGCCAGATTATTCAGGTGGAAGGTGCGGGAGCTTCCCAGCCGTTGGTCGCTTGCCCGGGTAAGAAATCGGCCAAAGTGGTTGAGTGTTTAGCGCCGAACCGCCGGATCGTCATTGAGTTCACCAGTAAATAAGCCATTCAGGACTGTAAGATGAAAGCGAAATTTTTAGTCAGGTCTGCCGTTTTATTACTAGCCAGCATGTGGGGTTTTAGTGCTCAGGCAGCGAGCAGGGATTATGTGGTCTCGTATCCTACCGCATCGCTCATCAGCGAGACGCTGTTGGAAATGACACCATCAGTCAATAATGCACGCAATGACCTGATGATGAAATTGGTGTGCGATCTGGCTAGAAATGAGAAGAGTCAGGCTGAGGTGGAGACCTTCCTGCGAAGGAACGGTGTCGACGTCAGCCAAATTCCTGAAAGTGGCAATGCCTTGTCGTTATTGGTTAATGGTGAAACCCAGAAACAGAAAGCTGCATGTGCCAGTTATATTGCCACCTCGGTGATCGTTCCTGGCGACAATAAAGACTGGTATCACGGCGTTAATGTCACCAATAAAGATAAAACTATCAGTGTTAAGCAAGAGGTTGACCAGGATAAGCTCAATCAGGTGATGCGCACCCGGATGTCGATTGCTGAAGCCAACGCCGAGTTTTATTCGTTGATGGCCAATGCGCTGGCAGGTAGAGGCACGATGAGCTACGCCAGCTACAAGAACCAGATATTCGATATGTTTTCGGAGTTAGCCCCATTCTATCTGGACCGAGTTAAACAGCTTTATGCGGGTAAAAAAGGGGATGTTACCCTATTAAGCCTGTCGAAGGATGATTATCGCGTGATGGATGATAAGGGGTATGTGATGTCCTTCTCCCAAGGAGCCGTTGATCTGGAAGTAAAAGGCGTTACCTGGTTTGGCAACGGTAAGATGTTAGGGAAAGAGTATTACCTGGATGTACCTTATTTTAGTCAGGCTGCGGCAAGCACCGAGCCTAAAAGCAAAACTTTGAAAAAACGTAGGTAACATTTGCATTATTGAGGGAGGGTGTTGTGGGTAATCACAACCCCCTCCTCTCTTCACCCATCATGATGTTAATGATATCGTTAAGAACCGGGTCATCGCTATTGCTTTTGTGAGTATGGCAAAACAGGACGTATTTTTCATCGTCAAAAAAATTACAATATAAATATCGCAGCGAGAATAGTTCACAAAGTAAAGGAGCAATGAATTCAGGTACAATGGTGATTGCATCAGAATTAACGATATGCAAAATACAATTGATCATTGAATCACTAAGATAGGTTCTGTGGATGTTCTTTTCAGTGAACCAGGAAAGTAAGGGGTTTTCTGGCGAGTTCATGCCGTGGCGATTAATCCAGCCAAATTTCACTTCCTGTGCCAATTGTTTTTTATCAATGCGATCGCTTATCCTAGGGTGATCACTTCTAAATAAAACCACTAGTTTAACGTTAGGAAATGGTTTTTTTACTATAGCGCGATCGTTTCCCAAGTGAAACCCAATGTCAATATCAATCTGTTTATTTCTTAATAGCTCTAGGCATTGTTCTCTATCATGAGGATAGGATGTGAATTCAAAGACATAGCCTTGTTGATATTTTTTATCCGCAATTAATTGATGCGAAAGCCAAAAATCAATGATTGAATTGCATCTGATGCGTATGGTTCTTGAGTGGGATGATAGTTCTGTACTGCCTGCAAAATCGAATTTCTTCAAGGTCGCATTAAGTTCGTCGAGCAACGGCCTGGTGTTGTTGTAGAGGTTTATCGCCAATAGGGTAGGTTTGACGCCGCTAGCGGTGCGGATCACAATAGGATCTGAAAAGTGTTCCCTGAGCTTGTTGAGTGCATAGCTGATGGATGAGCTGCTCAGTTTAAGGCGTTCGGCAGCAAGTGTTGCGCTGCCAGTTTCTATCACGGCGTTTAATAAGATCAGCAGGTTTAAATCCAATTCGGAATTCTTGCCGTTATAGGTATCGTTCGTCATCAAGCCAACCTCTTTATAGCTTGCTAGAGAGTCTCTATATCCCTTTGCCAATGCGGTATCCTGTCATTTCGCCCTTGTTGCCGGCTGGTATCAGTATAACATCAAATCTAAACATTATTGGTAACAAAAAGAAATGCTTACTTACACTGGAGGTTGTACTTACCGTTTAAACATAGCAGATTTAACTGAAAATACAGGGGGTAGACAGAACGGGTAGGTGGGGGTTTTCAATCATTGTATTTGGTTTTTTTATGTGAAAATAGTATGGCCGGGTGAGCGTGTATTACTAATGATATCGTGATAAGAATTTCCTTGCCAACCATTATTCTGTTAATGTATTGATTTTTAAATTATTTTTAATATTTAAAAAACACATTTTTACCATCTGGTTTGCCGTGTGGGCATTTTTGACGTTTAATGAAAATCTCAAAAACATCGGTTAACTGTAAGTTATTCTTATAGGATTTTTCCCATTTTTAATAAATGCATTCTTAATGACTCTATTGAGGTATTGAGAGATAGTGTTCAAAATGAAGGATAAACCACAATAAGATTTCTTCGTTAGCCAGGATGCTCAGTTTTACGGAAAATGGAAAGATGATGATAAATATTATCATGTTTAGTGATTGTGACTTGATTCGTTATGCGTTTAACAAACTCGTTGACGATTTGGTCTCTTCCAAAAAATACCTTGGCAAAGAAATTAATCTGACGCTGTGTAAAAGTGTCTCCAGCGTGACGGATGAGGTGATACAGAAAGAAAACTCCATGGTTATTTTAGACATGGATGAAGTTTTTTACTCCGATCGTATTGACTTTATTAATAAGCTGAAGGGAAATAACCAGGGCAGCGTTATCGTTACCTTATGCAAAAATGACGATGACAGCGACAGCTATCAGCTACTGTCACTTTTTTCTGATGTGGTGTTGAAGAAAAAATCAGATATTGAAACCATCACACTCACCATAGAAAAATTACTGACCAAAATGGGTAACCAATTTGGCGAGCTGCATAATGTTATTAATCATATCGGCAGCATGCGTTTCTTCGCACTGACGAAAAGAGAAAATGACATTCTGAAAAGAATTTTATCGGGTATGAAGAATAAGGAAATCGCGCAAGAGCTGTTTATCAGCAGTAAAACCGTGGGTACACACCGCTCAAACATTTATAGCAAATTCCATGTTAGAACTATCACCGAGCTTTATTTTAAATTGAAATCAGACTCATTAATTAGATAGTAAGGGATGTAATGTTATTGTAAATCCGCGAGGAATGAAATGAATAACCTGATGCTCATCAGCCGTTGCCAGTATCTATTGCTGGGGCTTAAGTATTTGTATCAACAAGAAACCGAGGATGATGGCGAGTGTTTGCAGTACAACTCGTTAAAAGAATGTGAGGTATTCAATCTTAAAAATACGGCGGTGATTGTTGATATTCGTGATGATTATTTTGAGTCATTCCGTTTGTTGCAGGCTTTTCGTTGCAAAAATCCGGAGGCGAAAATTGTGGTGATACTATCCTGCCATTCAAGCATTTACTTTAAATTGACTGCTAATGGTCTGGCCAATGGGATTGCCACCATCGACGATCCCATCGATGAGTTGGTCGAGCTGATCTTCTCGGTTTCTGGCAATGAAAGTATTATCACTCAATCCATTTTAAAAGAACAAGGTAGCTCCACCTCTAGTCAAGTGGAAAAGATCTCCATGACCCCTTGTGAAATCACCGTGTTTGATTCCGTCATGAAAGGGATCAGCTTGACGACGCTGGCCTGCCTGGATGGTCGAAGTATTAAGACATTGAGCCATCACAAACGTAACCTGATGAGAAAGTTTGGTATTATTACCAACCTGGAGCTTTACCGGTTGGCAAAAAATCAACTGAGAATTTGACCTTCTCACCAAGGCCAGTTTGCCTGAGGGCAATTTTGTTCAATACTCTCCCCGCGTAACCCGGCACGCTGGCACCTGTAACTCTCTTACAGGTGCTAACTATGACGCTTTACCTTTCGATGGCCGCTTTTGCGTTGGCCTCCTCCATTACTCCCGGTCCGGTGAACATCGTGGCACTTAGCTGCGGAGCGCAGTTTGGCTTTACTACCAGCCTGCGGCATGTGACCGGTGCGACCTTGGGCTTCACGTTATTGCTGGTGTTGATTGGCTTGGGGCTGCATGAAGTGCTTGCCTGGTGGCCAGGGCTGACAACCGCGATCCTGTGGGCTGGTGTGGTGTTTCTACTTTATATGGCGTATCAGCTTGCCGTGGATGACGGACGTTTAAGCCAGGGTGCGCAGCGGCAGGCACCTTCTTTTTGGTATGGCGCGCTGTTGCAATGGCTGAATCCCAAGGCCTGGTTAGCGTCGGTTGCCAGTATGGGAGCCTTTGTGGGGGACGGGGAGATGAGGCTGTTATGGCTGTTTGCCGGGCTTTACTTTGTGATTTGCTACCTGTCGATAGCCTGTTGGGCCTACGCTGGGGCGATGCTTAGTGGCTTGTTACAGCGGGCGCACAACCTGCGGCTTTTTAACCGCTTGATGGCGCTGCTGCTGGCGTTCAGCGCCTGTTACTTGCTGGCCGAGGGGATCTGATACTGGCCAGGGGTGGCTGCCAGCAACTGTTTGAAGGTGCGCTGAAAGTGTGCCTGATCGGCAAACCCGCTTTCGCTGGCCGCGGCGGCAATCGACAAGCCCCGTTTCAGTAGCCGCTGGCCGTGCTGTACCCGCTGATTGACCAGATAGGCATGGGGCGTCATGCCGTAGCGTTTCTTGAATGCGCGGATCAGGTAAGAAGGGGAGAGTGCCGACGCTTGGCAGATTGCTTCCAGCGTTAGCGATTGGGTGCAGTGAGCGCGGATAAACGCCGCAGCCGTTGCCAATTTTGGGGTCATATCCTGCTGTGTTTGCGACGGCTCGCCCAGCAACTGTGGCAGGTTACTGAAGTAATCCACCAAGGCGATCTGCTTTTCCAGATGGCAACACAGCGGATCGGTCAGAACGTCGTACAGCTGATTCAGGCCGTTAAATAGCGCCGGATCCTGGCTGATAATCTGCTTAAACGGCATAAAACCGCTGCCAGCATCCTGCTGTAGCGTTGCCAACCAGTGCTGGTCGATATAAAACATGATATAGGACCAGCGTTGATCGCCAATCGGGTTACAGCCATGCGCCTGCTGCGGGTTGATGATCACCACGTCACCGGTGCTAACCTGTAGGTGCTGGTCGCCATTAACGTAGGTGCTGGTACCGGCGGTGATGGTGCCAATACAGAAGAACTCATGACTGTGCAGCGCATAACACAGCTTGCGGCCATCTTCGACGGCGCGGGCTTCAACGAACGGTAGACGTTCATCGCGCCAGAATTGGGGGGCATAGGTGCTCATCGACTCTTCTTTGGCATGTTGACGGATAGGCTTTGTTATAGCGTAGTTTGTATGATGCGGTCGAGAGGGAACGGGATAATGATAATGAGGTTGCAGAGAATGGCTTTGCCGCCGGTGGTGATGGTGGTTTGCGCCGTTGGTATGGCGATAACCCGCTGGCTAGGCGAGGGTGGCTGGCAACAGAACCCACTTATTCTATTGAGCGCTGGCGTGTTGGCAGTGGTTGCCGTGACGATCATGATCAGCGCCAGCTATGCTTTTCATCGGGCGGGCACCACCCTCCATCCACAAAAATTTCAGCGGGTTAGCACGCTGCTGGTCACTGGGATCTTTCGTTTCAGCCGTAATCCGGTGTATCTGGGGCAGATCCTGCTGCTGGCGGTTTGGGGGCTGGTATTGGGAGGCATCGGCGTCTGGCTGTGGTGGGGGCTGTTTTTTGTCAATCTGGATCGCTGGCAGATCCCGCGTGAAGAGGCGTTTTTACGTGGCAAGTTCGGGCAAGACTACCGGGTGTTTTGCCGCCGAGTGAGGCGTTGGCTTTAAGGGGATATTGCAAATTTGTTCCCCTCACCCCAACCCTCTCCCACAGGGAGAGGGAGCTGTCCGGAGTCGTTGATTAGCTTGTGTTTGATGTGGAGTAAGAAGAACGAAGATGCGGTGTGACGCAGAAAAATCAGCGAGCTCGATCGGTCCCCTCTCCTTGGGGAGAGGGTTAGGGTGAGGGGCAAATAGCACAGTTTACCCCACCAACTG
>NZ_AYMQ01000059.1 GCF_000633355.1 Serratia sp. H1w | reverse complement strand
AGTATCAGTGTGCCACTATATATAGCCTGACAGGCTATACCGACACTTAACAATGAAGTTAAGGAAAGACATTCCAAAAAAACTTGGGGCTCAACTGCCTTTGTAGGTTGAATAGCCATATTGGCTCAGCAGTAAAGGAATGTGCAGTTTCTCGTTGGTCCGGCTCACGGTAAACAGCACCGGAATTTCCGGAAAGAAAGATCCCAACTTTTGGCTGTTGAAATAATCGCCGGTTTTAAAGGTCACTTTATAAGTCCCAGGCTGCATATCCTGCTCCTGCGGAAACAAGGATTTGATGCGGCCATCATCGTCGGTTTTTGCGCTTGCCAACGTTGCCCAGCCGTCGCCCTGCTGTTTTTCCAGGATGACTGCAACATGCGGCGAGGGAAGACCTGTTTGTTGATTTAATATATGCACGCTGAGCGTCCCCAGAGGAGCGCTGAATGCTGCCGGAACCGTCGCAAGGGAAGATAAAAAGATGAGACCAGTGATTTTGTTCATTTTTCTGCCTGTTGGTTAATGAAAAACAACAAAAATGTAGCACTGATTTTCCAAAAAAATGTTCAACTTTTCGTTATATTTTGGTTAACCACGGCGTGATAAGGGGACCGTATGCTAAAGATTTTTTGATGTATCCCCTTTTGCTGCATGACTGCCAGAAGCAACAAGGGCGCAGTATTTGCACACTGCGCCCCTTGGTAGCAATAACCAGATCTAGAGCTTAGCTACGAACCAAATCGTCGCCGTAGCCAATCCATTTGTAGGTCGTCAACGCATCCAGCCCCATCGGGCCACGCGCATGCAGCTTCTGGGTGCTGACGGCCACTTCGGCCCCCAAGCCAAACTGGCCACCGTCGGTAAAGCGGGTGCTGGCATTGACATACACCGCAGAGGAATCCACCGCGCGGACAAAATACTCGGCGTTGCTTAGCGAGCGCGTCAGAATGGCATCGGAATGGCTGGTGCCATGCGTGCGAATATGGTCGATAGCCTGATGGATATCATCCACCAGCGTCACGTTCAGATCTAACGATAACCATTCGTCGTCGTAATCTTCTGCGGCAACCGCCACCACCTTCGCTGGCCCTTCCTGCAACAACGGCATGGCGTTATCGCTGGCGTGCATAGTTACACCAACAGCGGCCATACGCGCGCTTAACGCTGGCAGGAAACTGTTGGCAATAGTGCGGTTAACCAGCAGGGTTTCAACCGAGTTGCAGGCACTTGGCCGCTGGATCTTGGCGTTCTCGATAACGGTCAGCGCCTTGTCGTAGTCCACGCTGTCGTCGACATAGATATGGCACACGCCGATACCACCGGTGATCACCGGAATAGTCGATTGCTCGCGGCACAGCTTATGCAGTCCGGCCCCACCCCGTGGGATCAACATATCGACATAGCGATCCATACGCAGCAGTTCATTGACCAACTCACGATCCGGGCTTTCGATCGCCTGCACCGCCGCCGCCGGCAGACCGCACTGTTCCAACGCCTGCTGGATCACTTTCACCGTCGCCTGATTGGTGTGGTGCGTCTCTTTGCCGCCGCGCAAGATCACCGCATTACCGGTTTTCAGGCACAGGCTGGCCACGTCGATGGTGACGTTGGGGCGTGCTTCATAGATCACGCCGATCACCCCGAGTGGCACTCGGCGACGCTCCAGCTTCAGGCCGCTGTCCAGCAGGTTGCCGTCCAGTACATGGCCAACCGGATCGTTCAAGCGGCAAACCTGGCGCACATCGTTGGCGATCGCCGCCAAACGTGCAGGAGTTAGCAGTAAGCGATCCAACAGCGCTTCACTCATCCCGCTGGCACGCGCCTGCGTCATGTCCTGCTCGTTCGCCTGTAGAATCTCTTCGCTGCGAGCTTCCAGCATGTCGGCCATCACCGCCAACACCTGATTCTTTTTCGCCGTGCTCAGTACCGCCAACTGCCAGGAAGCCTGCTTGGCGGCCTTCCCCATCTGCTCGAGCATGTTTACTCCTTAACTTACGATCATATCGTCGCGATGCACGGCCACCGGGCCATATTCATAGCCCAGGATCTCGCTGATTTGCTGCGAGTGGTGCCCGGCGATCATGCGCATGGCATCGCTGTTGTAACGGCTGACGCCATGAGCCAGATCGCGCCCCGCCAGATTGCGGATGCGGATCACCTCACCGCGTGAGAAATCGCCTTTAACATCGCGGATCCCCTTCGGCAGCAGCGAGCTGCCACGGGCCATCATGGCTTCTACCGCGCCATCGTCAATGGTGATCTCACCCGCAGGCGGCGCACCAAAGATCCAGCGTTTACGGTTCTCCAACGGGGTTTCCAGCGCATGGAAACGGGTGCCCACCGGGTTACCTTCGATCACATCGGCTACCACGCCAGGCTTGCTACCGGCGGCGATAATCACATCGATACCTGCGCGGCAAGCCACGTCGGCCGCCTGTAGCTTGGTGCCCATCCCGCCAGTCCCCAAACCGGAAACGCTGTCGCCCGCAATGGCACGCAGCGCATCGTCAACGCCGTGCACTTCGCGGATCAATTCGGCTTCCGGGTTATTGCGCGGATCGGCGGTATATAAGCCCTGCTGATCGGTCAGCAGCAGCAGTTTATCGGCCCCGGCCAGGATAGCGGCCAGTGCCGACAGGTTATCGTTGTCGCCGACTTTGATTTCTGCCGTGGCAACTGCGTCGTTCTCATTGATCACCGGAACGATACGATTGTCCAGCAACGCGGTCATGGTGTCACGCGCGTTGAGGAAGCGCTCGCGGTCTTCCAGATCGGCACGCGTCAGCAGCATCTGCCCAATATGAATACCGTAGATCGAGAACAACTGCTCCCACAGCTGGATCAACCGGCTCTGCCCCACTGCCGCCAGCAACTGCTTGGAAGCGATGGTTGCGGGCAGTTCAGGATAGCCCAGGTGTTCACGCCCGGCAGCAATCGCCCCAGAGGTAACAATAACAATGCGGTGACCCGCAGCATGTTGCTGGGCGCATTGGCGCACCAGTTCGACAATATGGGCACGGTTCAGACGCAGCGAACCGCCGGTCAACACGCTGGTGCCCAATTTCACAACCAATGTCTGGCTGCCGTTCATAATATTTCTGCCGTTGGAGTTAAAAGGAATGCATGACGTTGTAACAGGAGAGACGCGTTATGCCAACAGGCACAACGCGATTTCGGTGTAAATATGCGGGGGAAATGATCTAGGCGGAGAGTTTTATCGGTTGCTCAATGAAATCATCGGCCGGTGCCAGCGTCAGTTCCAGGGTGGTCAGCAGCTCACCCAAGCGGCGATGGAAGACGCGCAGCGTGGTTTCCAGCTTCTCTTTCACTTCAGCATCTTTAATCTTTTCCTCGTTCCAATGCCCATCTTTGTCAAACAAACCAAAGTGGTAGCTGTAGGTGAAACGAGATTTATCGGCCTGCAGTTCGATCCACCAGCCCCAAAACTCGCGTTTCTCCGGCACTGGCTTAACGTTGACGCAGACTGCCAGGCAGTCAAAGAAAAAGCGGTCGTTCTCACATTGCCCTTCGCGCAGGTAAGGTCCCAGGCTGGCAAAGCGTTTCATTAGTCGGCTTTTAGGGTGGCCACTCGGTAGCGTCATTTCTCAACCTCCACAATGTAGTCCACCCTTTTTAACAAACTGTTAAAAATTAGCAACTAGTTAGCGCATTTTATCTCTTAGCCAATCACAAATTTGCAGTAAGGATTGATGGAAACTCTGATAAACCGGCGTGCGCGGGATGGTTATCAGCTTGCCACTCAGTGAAGAAGACGCGATCAGCTGCGACTCTTCTTTTGGGCTGAGCGGATCGCGTTCCCAATAGGCAGACAGCATCGGCGTTGGGCAACGGCGGCCCAGTAGCCCCTGAGTTTTCAGTGAATAGCGGTTCAACTCGGTTTTCAGCACGCTGTCAGACGCGTTGGACATGCCCATACGGCTGGCCAGCACGTCCATATACATATCCGGCACATGGTCCTGGCATTTCGCCTCACACAGCAGGCTATGCACTACTGGCCCTACACAAGCCACTGCGCGCAGGCGCTGTGACTCCAGATAAGCCAGGCGAACCGCCACGTTGGCCCCAAAGCGGAAACCAAAGGCGCTGACGCGCGTATGGTCAACCCAAGGCACGGAAGGCAGCTGTGCTAATACCTGTTGGTGCAGGAAGCTGGAATCTTGCGTCAGCTTCCACTTATAGGATGAGCCGATAGACGGCATATCGATGGTCAACATCGCAATGCCATGTGGGGCCAAGTAATCACGGAACAGGCGGTGATAGTCGGTCTGCAAGGTGTCTAGGCTGCCACACATCAGCACCGTCGGGTACGGTGCCTGGCCGTTATCTGGCATATGCAGGAAGCCGGTGATCGAACTCCCCGCCTCGATGGCGAACTCCAGCTCTTTAAGCTGGTACGGTAGCAACAATGCGGCTTCTTCATAGGCTCGATTGGACAGCACCTCTGCCTGCTCTGCCAGCTCATCCCCTTTCAGATGCGGGTAACCGGCAATGCTGTAGAGGTTGGCGGCATTCAGCCAATACTGCCCGCCGACCAGCGGATCTTTCTGCTCCAACGCCCGCTGCTGCCACTGCATCCCCTGACGTACCCACTCGTAGATCCAGTTGCCATTACGGTAACCAACCACGGTATCCAGCAGGTGATCGTCGCTATGTTCTGCGTTGGAGGCCGCAATGCGCGCCAACACTTCGCTGATCTCCAGCGGATCGGTGCCGCGCCAGGTCCACAGCAGATGATTGAGCATGCGATACCAGTTGCCGTCGGTGTCCCCTTCCAACGCGGAGTGCATATCGGCACCGACCGCATGATGGGCGCGCGTGACTAGCGTCGAGGTCTCGACGTGTTTAAATGAGGGTTTGAACAGTACTTCAGAAAGGTTGGCCTGTGCCATGGTAACAACAGCCTCCAGAGACTTACATCAAGGCTTGAATAGCCGGGATATCTAGGGCCATTGTACCTAACTCTGGGGATAGAAGGCGGGGAATTTACCGAATTTGACGAAACCACTGCATAAACAACAACGCCCGGTGATGCCGGGCGTTTGAGGCTGGAGCTTAGCGGCCGCCGATCGGTGGCACGAAGGTCACTGCCATATCCCAAGGCTGCTCGATCCAGGTGTCCTGCGGGATATCAACCACATAATCGTCAACCAGTGGGCGGCCAGCAGGCTTGGCGAAAATGGTCACGAAATGGGCTTTCGGATACATGTCGCGGATCGCTTTCGCGGTGCCGCCGGTATCCACTAAATCGTCAACCACGATAAAGCCTTCGCCATCACCCTCGGCGCGCTTGAGCACCTTCATTTCGCGCTGGTTGTCATGGTCATAGCTGGAGATGCAGACGGTATCCACATAACGGATGCTCAGCTCACGTGCCAGCAGCGAAGCAGGCACCAGGCCGCCACGGCTTACGGCAATAATGCCTTTCCATTGATCGGCAGGCAGCAGGCGGTGAGCCAGTTTGCGCGCTTGCATTTGCAACATATCCCAGGTAACAACGTATTTTTCGCTCATAGAATGGTGTCCCAGCCAGCAATAGATGTGGCTTACTCAGTAGTTCAGGGGGAAAAAAGGTTGCGCGAGATTATAGAGACTGCGCGCGATGAATACCAGTTGAACCGAGGGATTGATGCGTTTTTCCTCTGATTATCTTTGTGGTGACTGAGATCGCGATTATCCGCCAGCGCCCGTAAGACGGGGAACCCAAGCCGGTAAACTGCGTCATACGAGACGCGCACAGGCCAGAATAAAATGATATTCTCTGGCTTACGTGCCTGAAGCACAGATAGCTACTCACCCTAACCGCACAGCATTCACTCCCTGCTGAAAATGCTGTCACAGGAGACTTATAGTGTCTGAATTGTCTCAACTTTCGCCACAGCCGCTGTGGGATATTTTCGCCAAGATCTGCTCGATCCCGCATCCTTCTTACCATGAAGAAGCGCTGGCGCAGCACATCCTCGACTGGGCTAAAGAAAAGAACCTGCATGCCGAGCGCGACCAGGTCGGCAATATTCTGCTGCGTAAACCTGCCACCAAGGGTATGGAAAACCGTAAGCCGGTAGCGCTGCAAGCGCACCTGGATATGGTGCCGCAGAAGAACAACGATACGGTACACGATTTCGCCAAAGATCCGATCCAGCCTTATATCGACGGCGAGTGGATCAAGGCACGCGGTACCACGTTGGGTGCCGATAACGGCATCGGTATGGCGTCTGCGCTGGCGGTGCTGGCCGATGACAGCGTAGAGCACGGCCCGCTGGAAGTGCTGCTGACCATGACGGAAGAAGCCGGGATGGACGGTGCCTTTGGCCTACAGCCAAACTGGCTGCAAGCCGACATCCTGATCAACACCGACTCCGAAGAAGAAGGCGAAATCTACATGGGTTGCGCAGGGGGGATTGATTTCATCACCACCCTGCCGCTGCAACGTGAAGCGCTGCCAGCCGGTTATCAAACGCTGAAGCTGACCCTGAAAGGGCTGAAAGGCGGCCACTCAGGTGCCGATATCCATCATGGCCTGGGCAACGCCAACAAACTGCTGGCACGTTTCTTGTTTGCCCACACGGCAGAGCTAGACCTGCGCCTGCTGGAGCTGAACGGCGGTACGCTGCGCAATGCCATCCCGCGTGAAGCTTCTGCCGTGGTTGCTGTCCCAGCCGCCAAAGCCGATGCGCTGAAGGCCTTGAGCCAACAGTTCCTGGCTACGCTGCAAAACGAGCTGTCTGCCAAAGAGAAGAACATTACCGTTCTGCTTGAGCCAGCCACCAGCGCTTTGCAGGCGCTCACCGCAGACTGCCAGAGCCGCTTTGTGGCGCTGCTCAACGGCACGCCGAACGGTGTGATCCGCATGAGCGACGAAGTGAAAGGCGTGGTAGAAACCTCGCTTAACGTTGGTGTGGTAACCACCAGCGAGCATGAAGCCGAGATCATTTGTCTAATCCGCTCCTTGATCGACAGCGGTAAAGACTATGTGGTGGAAATGCTGACTGCCGTAGGCCAGTTGGCCAACGCCAAAGTAGCACCGAAAGGCGGCTACCCAGGCTGGCAGCCAGATGCTCACTCGCCGGTAATGCAACTGGTACGCGAAACCTACCAGAAGCTGTTCAACAAGACGCCAAACATCATGGTGATCCACGCAGGGCTGGAGTGCGGTTTGTTCAAGAAGCCTTACCCAAATATGGATATGGTGTCGATTGGGCCAACCATCACCGGGCCACACTCGCCGGATGAGCAAGTGCATATCGCCAGCGTGGGCCAATACTGGACGCTGTTGACCGCACTGCTGAAAGCCATCCCTGAACGCGGGTAATATTGACGGGCGCAGCATGATACTGCGCCCCTTTATAGTTAGCTGTTGGCCAGGTTACCGTTGATTTCATTCATCTGCGACTGTATCAGCGCAGCACTCACCGGCGGCAGCAGAAAAGCAAACAGAATAATCAACCAAGTTTTATACCTGGCCGTCTGTCCATGGCTTTCGATTATCGTCCGCAGATTATCATTCAGCGTGGAGAAAATTGCTGGTGTGACAATGGATGTAGCAAAAGCCGACCATCCTGCCCCTCTTGGCGTGAGTAACGTCGCTGATTGGCTGTAGTTTCTGATTTCTGCATGGATCTGTACAAACCAGTAAATATTGTAAAACGGCACAAAATACAGCAGGAAGGTAATGGCAGGATTGCGGTATATCGGTGCAATGGGTGCTACCTGACGCACTGGCGGTGCCACATTGAATAGCTGTGCTTTTATCGGTAACAACAATAATGTGCCGATAATCATCGGGGTGGCCAGCACAGCAAAGAAGTATGATGGATTTCCCAGCAACAGATCCCTATCCCAAAGCCAGCCAGATAAAGGCGCAGTAGAGATATTATTCAACCATTTCAACGTCACCATCAATCCAAATGCCAGGACAAAAGCCTCTGTACTGCCAACCGCACCGCCAATAAAAGCAGGGATAGTGAGTAATATAGCGCCGACCGCCAGCCCTATCATTACCTCCCCGGCAACCAGGCAAAAGACGTTGTCAGAATAAAAACAGAGCAGCGAGATGCCCAACAGATAGAATGCGCTAAACAAATACAGCAGATAGTAGGTTTTCATTCGGCTAGCCATCCAGGCCAATATGAAGCCGAGAATAAAACCTGCCTGTTGTGCTGAAAATGCAATACCGATTAGCGAATAGGACAGGTCGGTATACTGCTTGAGATACAGCGCGGAGTTGATATTCAAGATCGATTGGCTAGAGGCGAAAAACACAAAATAAAAAACCAGCCCCCAGAACCGATAGCTGCTTTGGAGATCTGCCCAGGTCCATTTTATTACGAGCTTTTGCTGAGTCGTGTCCATTGATACTGCTTCCCTGTTGGGGGTTAACCCGAAAATTAGGCGTTGATTGTACCGGCGATAGTGCATAAAACACACTCGTTTTTCACCTCACCACGTCAGTACCAATTGCCGCTCCAATTGGGGGTCCAGCAGCGTCACATGCAGGCCCACCAGCCTTACACCACGTCCTTCCCGCCGCTCCTGCCAGGCCTGACGGGCAACGTTGAGCAAATCCTCAATATTGAGCACCGGCCAAACGTGCTCCTGAGTGGTTTGCTGGAAGTCCTGGAACTTCAGCTTCACCCCTTGCCGGGCAATGTGCAGATCCGGCTTGACCTTGCGCAAACGCATTTCCAGCTCCGGGTAGAGTTTTTCGACGATTAGCGTTTCGCACTCTTGCCAATCATGGATATCTTCGACCAGCGTCCGCTCAACGCCAACCGACTTACGTAAACGATCTGGGGAAACCTCGCGCTCATCGATACCCTGGCAGCGCTCCCACAGCACCCGACCAAATTTACCGAAACGTTTTAACAAGGCGGCCAGATTATAGTTCTGCACATCGGCACAGGTAATTAGCCCCACCTCTTCCAGCCGTTTGGCGGTGACCTTGCCGACGCCAGGAATTTTACTCAATGGCAGTTGCTGCAAGAAGGCTGGCACTTGGGCAGGTGTGATCACATATTGACCATTGGGTTTATTTAACTCGGAGGCGATTTTGGCCAGGAATTTGATGGGGGCGATGCCCGCAGACGCGGTCAGGTTCAATTCATCCGCAATCTCCTGGCGGATCTGTTGGGCGATCAGCGTGGCGGAGCCGTTGCATTGGGTGCTGTTGGTCACGTCCAGATAGGCTTCATCCAGTGAGAGCGGTTCTACCAGCGAGGTATAGCGAGCAAAAATTTCACGGATATGCTGCGAGGCTTCTTTATAGGCCGCCATACGCCCCGGTAACAGCTTCAAATGAGGGCAAAGCTTGAGCGCCGTGGCGGTTGCCATAGCACTGTGTACGCCATAGCGGCGCGCCGGATAGTTGGCGGTGCTGATCACGCCACGCCGATCGGCACTGGCACCGATCGCTAACGGGATATCACGCAGGCTGGGATCGTCGCGCATTTCTACTGCGGCGAAGAAGCAGTCCATATCGACATGAATGATTTTACGCATCGAGCCTCCAATAATACTGTATAAGTATACAGCTAATTATTAAAAGCTCAAGATGGAGAGTTTAGACGAGTGACCCCCTCACCCAAAAGGAGAGGGCACCGAACGTACCACAAATTAGCACCTGCACCTGGCCTTAACACGGGCGCAGCATGCAGCGCCCCTACGGAGCAAAGGCTAATCCACGATGCTGGACCTTTGGGAGAGGGTTGGGGTGAGGGGCTGTGATCCTGAGTGACTAGAGAATACGATGCTTTTCCAGCATTTCGCGGCGTAGCGCTTCTTTGGCCATGCGCTTTTTACGCGCATCGCAGGGTTCCGGACAATCGCAGACTTTCTCCATCCCCAGCGCAGTAATACCGCCACAGCTGCCCTGCAAGGTTTTGCGCTTGAACACATAGCCCAGCGACATCCCGCCGACCACCAGCAGAAACAGCACAAAGGATGCAGCAAACATCGTCAACATAACGGCCTCACAACGCTTTTTTCAGATAGGGTTTGAACGCGTCGGAATAACGTTCTTCGAACCCTTTGGCGGTTTTCACGATCATAAACACCGGGATCCCCAGCAGGTTGGCCAACGCCATACCGCGCTCCGGCCCCATGACGTTCAATCCAGTGGAAAGTCCATCTGCCGTCATACACAGTGGGCTGATCACCGTGATCGACACCAGATGGTGGCGGATCGGTTTGCCAGTGAACGGATCGATAGTATGAGAATAGCGCACTCCGTCCTGTTCGAAGTAATTACGGTAGTCTCCTGAGGTGGCCATCGCTATCTCGCCCGGTTCGATGACCAGTTGCGCCTGCTTCTCCACCCCGGCAGTTGGCCGCTCGATGGCAATGCGCCATGGCTTCTTCTCGCCGTTATGGCCGCGGGTGCGGACTTCCCCGCCGATATCGACCATGTAATTTTTGACGCCCTGCGATTGGAGGTAATGAGCAATCGCATCAACCCCGTAGCCCTTGGCAATGGCGGAGAGATCGACATACAGTTCAGGAATACGCTTCACCAGCGCATTGCCCTCAACCGCCAGCTTGTCGATCCCGGTCCAATTACGGCGCTGTTCCAGCTCGGCGGCGCTCGGTACTTTGTCCGGTCGCCCTTCCGGGCCAAAGCCCCACAGGTTCACCAGCGGCCCAACGGTCACATCCAGTGCACCGTCGGTAACGCGGTTAATACGCAGCGCTTCCAGCACCACTTCCGTGGTGGCAGCAGAAACCGGGAAAGGTTTATCCACTTCCCGGCTTGCGTTAAAGCGGCTCAGTTCGGAATCCGGTTGGTAGGTCGACATCTGATCGTTGACCTGCACCAGCTGTTTGTCGATCTCCTGTTGCAGCGTTGCCGCAGAAGGCGTCCCCTCCCCAGGGAGATAGCTGATCGAATAGGAGGTCCCCATGGTCTTGCCACGCAGGTTTTCCTGCTGCGGTTTACAACCGGTCAGCAACACTGCGGCGGCCAGCGCCGCCGCCATCATCCATACCTTCATTCCATTGCCGCCCGCTGCTCGCATTTAACCGCCAAAGTCATCGAGCATGATGTTTTCATCTTCCACGCCCAGATCCTTCAGCATCTTGATCACCGCCGCGTTCATCATCGGCGGCCCACACATATAGAATTCACAATCTTCCGGCGCTGGATGGTTCCGCAGATAATTTTCCAGCAGGACATTATGAATAAAGCCGGTGTACCCCGTCCAGTTATCTTCTGGCTGCGGATCGGAAAGCGCTACGTGCCAGGTGAAGTTTTCATTCTCTTCTTGCAGATGGTTGAAGTCGTCCTCGTAGAACATTTCGCGTAACGAGCGTGCACCGTACCAGAAGGTAATTTTGCGCTTCGACTTCAGGCGCTTCAACTGATCGAAAATGTGTGAACGCATCGGTGCCATCCCGGCCCCACCGCCGATAAAGATCATCTCGGCGTCGGTGTCTTTGGCAAAGAATTCACCAAACGGCCCGGAGATCGTCACCTTATCCCCGGCTTTCAGCGACCAGATGTAGGAAGACATAATGCCCGGCGGTGCGTCCGGGTTGCTCGGCGGCGGCGTAGCGATACGCACGTTGAGCATGATGATGCCTTTCTCATCGGGGTAGTTGGCCATCGAATAGGCGCGCACCGTCGGCTCTTTTACTACCGAACGATAGCGGAACAGGTTGAATTTATCCCAGTCGCCACGGTATTCCTGCGGCACGTCAAAATCGGCATAATTCACTTCATGCGCAGGCGCTTCGATCTGGATAAAGCCCCCAGCGCGGAAAGGCACATCTTCCCCATCCGGAATACGCAACTTCAGCTCTTTGATAAAGGTTGCCTTGTTATCGTTGGAGATAACCTCGCAGTCCCATTTCTTCACGCCGAAGATCTCTTCCGGCAGTTCGATTTTCAGGTTCTGCTTAACGTTAACCTGGCAAGCCAGACGGCAGCCCTCTTTGGCTTCACGCTTGCTGATGTGGGAAAGTTCGGTCGGCAAAATATCACCACCGCCCTCTTTGATCACCACCCGGCACTGGCCGCAGGAGCCGCCGCCGCCACAGGCCGAGGAGACGAAGATCCCCTGGCTGGAGAGCATATTGAGCAGCTTATCCCCCGCCGGAGCGGTAAAGCTTTTGTCTTGATCGCCGTTAACCTCAACGGCAATGTCACCGGTGTTCACCAGCTTGGATTTGGCAAACAGGATCAGTAACGCCAGCACCATCACGATGCAGGTAAACATGACCACGCCTAAAATAATTTCCATAAATGCTTCCTGCCTTTACAACTGGACGCCGGAGAACGACATAAAGCCCAATGCCATCAATCCGGTGGTAATAAAGGTAATGCCCAGGCCACGCAGTCCGGCTGGCACATCGGCATACTTCAGTTTTTCGCGGATCCCCGCCATGGCAACGATCGCCAGCATCCAGCCGGTGCCGGAGCCGAAGCCATACACCACGGATTCCATAAAGTTGTAATCACGCTGCACCATGAACGACACGCCGCCGAAGATGGCACAGTTCACCGTGATCAACGGCAGGAAGATCCCCAGGGCGTTGTAGAGCGCCGGGAAGAAGCGATCGAGGATCATCTCCAGGATCTGCACCAGTGCCGCAATCACACCGATAAAGGTGATGAAGTTGAGGAAGCTCAGATCGACGCCTTCCACCAGCGCCCCATCACGCAGGATCAGGTTATAAACCAGATTGTTGACCGGTACCGAGATGCCCAGCACCAAGGTGACGGCAATCCCCAGGCCAAACGAGGTCGAGACCTTCTTCGACACCGCCAGGAAGGTACACATCCCCAGGAAGAACGCCAGTGCCATGTTCTCAACGAACACCGCACGCACAAACAGGCTGATATAGTGAGCCATCGGCGGTTACTCCTTTTCTATCTGTGCTGGCTTGAGGGAACGTAATCCCCAAATCAGCAGGCCGATGATAAAGAACGCACTCGGCGCCAGCAGGAACAGGCCGTTAGGTTGATACCAGCCGCCGTTCTGTACCGTTTCCAGCACCGTAATGCCAAACAGCTTGCCCGAGCCCACCAGCTCACGCAGGAAGCCCACCAGGATCAGGATCACGCCGTAGCCCAGCCCATTACCGATACCGTCCATAAAGCTCTCAATTGGCGGTGACTTCATGGCGTACGCCTCGGCACGGCCCATCACGATACAGTTGGTGATGATCAGTCCGACGAATACCGAAAGCTGTTTGGAGATTTCAAACGCATAGGCGCGCAGCAACTGATCGACCACAATTACCAGCGAGGCGATGATCGTCATCTGAACGATGATACGTACGCTGTTGGGGATATGGTGACGGATCAGCGAGATAAAGAAGCTGGAAAACGCGGTGACCAGGGTGACCGCAATGGTCATCACCACCGCCGTTTCCAGCTTGGTGGTCACCGCCAGGGCCGAACAGACGCCCAGCACCTGTAGCGCGATCGGGTTATTGTCAAACAGCGGCCCCAACAGGACCCGTTTAACCTCTTTGGAATCAGCCATTTTTCAGCGCTCCTTCACGAACTTTCTGCAGGAATGGGCCAAAACCGTGCTCGCCCAACCAGAAATTAAACGTATGCTGTACGCCGTTGGCCGTCAGCGTCGCGCCGGACAAGCCATCCACACCGTGGATATCCCCTTGCCGCGCTCCGCCCTTCACGATGCGGATGGCCGGGTTGCCGCTGTCATCAAACAGCTGCTTGCCGATCCACTGCGCGCGCCAGCTGGCGTTCTGGATCTCGCCGCCCAGGCCAGGAGTTTCACCGTGTTGGTAAAAGCTCAGCCCGCGCACCGTATTGCCGTCGGCATCCAGCGCCACAAAGGCGTACATCATCGACCATAGGCCAGTGCCGTAGACCGGCAGCACAATCTTGCTCACCGCGCCGTTTTCGTCGCGCACCAGGTAGATTTCAGCCTGATTGCTACGGCGGCGGATACCGGCCAGATCTTCCTCAGCAGTCAACGCCCGGCTCTTGGCATCGCTGCGTAATGCGGCGGCCAGATCGAAGGAAGTCGCATCGCCAGGCACAAACTCACCGCTGTCCAGATCCAGCAAGCGCGGTTCAATGCGTTTGCCAAAGGCCGCTTTCACCTGCTCGCCGGTCATTCCCGGTTGCAGCAAGCCAGCCACGTCCAGAATGTTGCGCTGCTTATCCAGCAGACGCTGTTCCTGCTGTCTGGATTGCAGCCCGACGGCGGAACCCGCGACAACCACAGAACACACCAGACACAGCAGCAGCACTACTAGCAGCGTTTTGCCAAAGCTGTCATTTTTTGATTCATTCGCCACGTGCTTTTCTCCGCTTGATGTTAGCCTGCACCACCAGATAATCGAACAGCGGTGCGAACAGGTTGGCGAACAGGATCGCCAGCATCATGCCTTCCGGATAGGCCGGGTTGACCACCCGGATCAGCACGCACATCACGCCGATCAGGATGCCGTACCACCACTTCCCTTTGTTGGTAAACGAGGCGGAAACGGGATCGGTTGCCATAAAGACCATACCGAAGGCAAAACCACCCAGCACCAGATGCCAATACCAGGGCATGGCAAACATCGGGTTGGTGGCGGAGCCAATAGCGTTGAACAGATACGCAGTGGCGATCATGCCGATCATCACGCCGGCCACGATGCGCCAGGAGGCGACACGGCCAAACAGGATAATCGCCCCACCGATCAGGATCATCAGGGTCGAAACTTCACCGATCGAGCCAGGGATATTGCCGATAAACGCATCCATCCAACTGATGGATTGGCCAGTGGTGACGTTGGTCAGGCTATGTGCTCCACCTACGCTCCACTGTGCCAGCGGTGTCGCGCCGGAAAAGCCGTCAGCCGCCGTCCACACCAGATCGCCAGATATCTGCGCCGGGTAGGCGAAGAACAGGAAGGCACGCCCCGCCAACGCCGGGTTGAGGAAGTTACGCCCGGTACCGCCGAAGATCTCCTTGGCGACGACTACACCAAAGCTGATACCTAGTGCAGCCTGCCATAACGGCAGGGTTGGCGGCACGATCAGGGCAAACAGGATCGAGGTGACGAAGAAGCCTTCGTTGATCTCATGCTTGCGTACCATCGCAAACACCACTTCCCAGAAACCGCCAACCAGGAATACCACCGCGTAGATCGGGACGAAGTAGGTCGCACCGAGCACCATCTTGCTGATCCAGCCAGCATCGGCGTCGAGCGTGGCCCCCAGCATCTGTGCCAGCCAGTAATGCCAATCCCCTGCCAGCACCTGTTGCAACTGATCGCCGCTGTACAGGTGGTGCAGCGCCGGGATAGTCTGCTGGCCAACGTTGTACATGCCCCAGAACATCGCCGGGAACACGGCCAGCCATACCAGGATCATCATGCGTTTCAGATCGATGGCATCACGCACGTGCGAAGCCCCGCGCGTTACCGTGCCGGGCGTATAGAACACCGTCGCCGTCGCTTCAAACAGCGGGTACCACTTTTCCAGCTTGCCACCCGGCGTGAAGTGATGCTCAATCTTGTCAAAAAAATTCTTCAGGCCCATCGGTTATCCTTCCTGCTCAATCTTGGTCAGCACTTCACGCAGCACCGGGCCATATTCATACTTGCCGGGGCAAACGAAGGTGCACAACGCCAGATCTTCTTCATCCAGCTCCAGACAGCCCAGCGCCTGGGCACTGTCCGTATCGCCCGCCAGCAAATCGCGCAGCAGATGGGTCGGCAGGATATCCAGCGGCATCACCCGCTCGTAATTGCCGATCGGCACCATCGAACGCTCACCGCCGTTGGTGGTGGTGGAGAAAGCGAACAGCTTGTGTTTGAGGAAATGGCCCAGCGTGGTGCGGGTGATGGAGAATTTATCCGGCGCTGGCGTGATCCACCCCAGCAGCTCTTTCTCCCGCCCTTCCAGCAACACTGAAACCTGGTTGTGGAAACGACCCAGCCAGGCGCTCGGGCCGCTGGCATGGAAGCCGCTCAACACCGAGCCGGAAATGACCCGGTTCTCACCGGCCTTCAGACGGCCCGCCGTCAGTTCATCCAGGCTGGCCCCCAAACGGGTACGCAGCAGCACCGGTTGTTCCACCTGTGGCCCCGCCAGAGCAACTACGCGTTGGGTATCCAGCTTGCCGGTGGTGAACAGAGTACCGATGGCAATCACGTCCTGATAACCGATATGCCAAACGGTTTTCTTCAGGCTGACCGGTTCCAGGAAGTGAATATGCGTCCCTACCAGTCCCGCAGGGTGCAGGCCAGCAAACTCGCTGTAACCAATCTGTGCTCCGGCAGCCGTATCCAGCCGCGTGCCCGCCGCATGGCAGACATGGACCTTGCCTTCCGTCAGACGTGCCAATACCGTCAGCCCGGCGTTAAATGCCGCCAGTTGCTCGTTGATAATCACCAACGGATCGGCCGCCAACGGCTGGGTATCGATAGCGCTGACAAAAATAGCGCGCGGTGAGGTGCCTGGATGAGGGGTTTTGCTGAACGGGCGGGTACGTAGTGCGGTCCACAGGCCACTGGCGATCAGATCGCTTTCGACCTGTTGGCGCTCCAGCATCGGCAAGTCAGCCTGCTGATAATAAGCCAGCTCTACCTGCTCTTCGCCATCGTTGTCGATCTCAATGACGACCGATTGCAGCATGCGGCGTTCACCGCGATTGATAGCAGCGATCTGCCCGCTGGCCGGTGCCGTAAAGAAAACCCCGGGGATCTTCTTGTCTTCAAACAGCGCCTGGCCTTTTTTAACGCGATCGCCAACCTGTACCAACATGGAGGGGCGCATACCAACATATTCCTGGCCGAGCAGCGCCACTTTGGTGATCGCTGGGCCATTCTGGATCACCTGCGAAGGTGCCCCAGCTATTGGCAGATCCAACCCTTTTCTTATTTTGATCATAGGATTTATACGATGTTTTAAATTTTCACACGTCCTACCCGCCCAGAGGCTGGCACAGACCATGCCGGATGATGAGGTGGCCTTGGCCCACTCAGGATGAACACGATGACCTCATGCCCAACTTGAAATATTCACTCTGACCGTTAACACCCAGGCCGGTGAGTAAACCAATACTGCAGAATGTTAAAACATTGCTGTAAACGATGGCGGTATTGATGCTATTTCACACAATATCCACGCATTGATTACCGATTAATAACGACGCAGCATGGCAAGATATTAACATTTTCGACGGAATTTTTCCGTGCTATCTAGTGACCTGAGTCGAGGAAATGCAATTAACCGCCTGTTATCCTTTGACACTATTCGTTAAAAACTGCGGCTCATTTCACTTTTACCGATGATTGTAGTTTTTTTATACACTTGTCGTATTGCGAAAAAAAAACACGCTGGTAATCTGACGTGGTTTAATGTGGTAACTCGTCAGTGGCATGCTGGTGGCGTTAGCTATATCAGCAAATAAATATAAGCAGGATAAATCAATAATGAGCAAAATCGCGCTGTTGTTTGCGATGCTATTTTGTACGCCGCTGATCACGGCTTGCAGCGCCAGTGAACCCGCCCCGGCTCCCCAGACGCCCGTGGTTGCACAGCAATTATTAGGTTCGCCGGTCTATATCCAGATATTCAAAGAAGAACGCAAGTTGGAGCTGTATGCCAAGATGGGCAACGAATTCCGCCTGGTGAATAGCTTCTCTATCTGCAACTTCTCCGGCGGGCTTGGCCCGAAACGCCGTGAAGGGGATTTCAAAAGCCCTGAAGGTTTTTATAGCGTCGATACCCGCCATCTGAAACCAGACAGCAAATATTATCGCGCCATCAATATCGGTTTCCCGAATGATTACGATAAATCGCAGGGATATTCCGGCGCCTATCTGATGATCCACGGGGAATGCAAATCGATCGGTTGCTACGCGATGACCAACGCCTATATGGACGATATCTATCGTTACGTTGAAGCGGCATTTGCTCACGGGCAAAGCCGGGTGGATATCAGCATTTATCCGTTCCGCATGACCGAACAGAACCTGCAACGCCACCGCTCATCGACCTACATCAGCTTCTGGCGTCAGTTGAAACCGGGCTATGACTACTTCGTCAAAAACCGTCAGCCGCCGCTGGTCAGCGTGGCCAACGGCCAATATGTGTTGGCACAGCCGGTGATTGGCAGCGGTCAGCCAACGCAATATGCCTCAACGCTTGAGACTAACACCAACCCATTCGCCCGCAGCAAGCCGCTCACCGAAGTGAAATAACGCAAACTCGCCTGGTGCAATCTTGTGCCAGGTTTCATTGCCTGTCAGCGGCTGGGTCGCAATGACCGTGACCACATCATTTGGCGTGGTCTGCCGCTGAAAATCAATCTCTACGTCCTGATCGAGCAGCGTGGCTTTGCCAAAAGGTGCTCTCCGGGTGATCCAGTAAAGGTTGGTGGAGCAATAGGCCATCACAAAGCGCCCATCAGACAACAGCATATTGAACACCCCTTTCTGCCGCAGTTGGTCGGCCAATAACGCAATATAGCGAAACACGGCAGGCCAGTTGCTAGGGGTACGCGGGTATTTCAACGCCAGCTGATGTAACAGCCAGCAGAAGGCATATTCACTGTCGGTCTGCCCCACCGGGCGGAAGTTACCGGTTGCCAACTGGCGATAGCCTTTCAGTTGGCCATTGTGGGCATATGTCCAATTGCGGCCCCACAGCTCACGGGTAAAGGGATGGGTATTTTCCAGCGCCACTTCACCGCGGTTAGCCTGACGAATGTGGGAGACCACGGCACAGGACTTGATCGGATATTCCTGCACCAGGCGGGCAATAGGGGAATTGAAGCTTGGCTGGGGATCTTTGAATGTGCGGCAACCGTTGCCTTCATAGAAGGTAATGCCCCAACCATCTTTATGTGGCCCGGTTCGGCCACCGCGCTGTACCAGCCCGGTAAAGCTAAAACAGATGTCGGTTGGTACGTTGGCGCTCATCCCGAGCAGTTCACACATCGATTGCCACCCCTTGAGGACTACTGACATTAGATATATACCCTATGAATTTCGAGTTGCAGCTAGGCGACAAGTGCGTGTGTCCCCAGGAGCTTACTTAAGGTAAGTGACTGGGGCTCACGCACGCAGGTAACAACGCTGCAGCTTGAAATACGACGGGTATAAGGGCGCAGCCTGATGCCACGCCCTACATTTATTGCTGATTTACGCCTTCACCATCTCTTTTTCGATCAGTTGAATCAAGATGTGGATCGCTTTGATATGAATTTCCTGAATACGGTCGGCGTAGCCAAAGTGCGGCACGCGGATTTCCACATCGGCACTACCAGCCATTTTGCCACCGTCTTTACCGGTCAGGGTGATCACTTTCATCCCTTTGGCGCGGGCCGCTTCAATGGCTTTAATGATGTTACCAGAGTTGCCGGAAGTGGAGATCCCCAACAAGACGTCGCCTTCACGACCCACGGCTTCCACGTAGCGGGAGAATACATAGTCATAGCCAAAATCGTTACTGACGCAGGACAAATGGCTAACGTCAGAAATCGCGATGGCAGGATAACCAGGGCGATTCTCACGGTAACGGCCTGTCAGTTCTTCCGCGAAGTGCATCGCATCACAATGCGAGCCACCGTTACCACAGGAGATCACTTTCCCACCGGCTTTAAAAGAGTCCGCCAACAGCACTGCCGCGCGTTGGATGTTATCAATGTTGGCATCATCGCTGAGGAATTTCGCCAGGGTATCAGCCGCTTCATTCAGTTCACTGCGAATTAAATCATGGTACATAGAGATCGCCTCTTGTTGTGCGGTGGCATCGTCAATCTTTCGTCTCGCAGTGTAACGGATTGCAGAAAAACCGAGAAGCATTGCGACACAAACAACGCTAGTGTGAAACGACCCGAACGTTTTTTGACAATTGATGCTGTCAGTTTGTGACTTAAGTTGTAATTAAAGTGTAAATACATTGATAAAAAAAGTGGTATGGACTAAAACCATTAGATATACACAACAGGTCAGACCTCTTACTACTTCGGAGCTTCTTATGATGGTTCTTAGTATCGTTATCTTCCTCGCACTCATTGGTGTGGTGTTTTATCACCGAGTGAATCTGGCTCTCAGCAGTCTGCTGCTGCTGGCCTATACTGCAGCCATGGGCGCTATCGGCCTGTGGACTTACTGGATGCTGGTCCCATTGGCAATCGTGCTGCTGCCGCTGAACGTCGTTTCACTGCGCCGCTCACTGCTTTCTGCCCCGGCACTGCGCGCTTTCCGCAAAGTGATGCCACCAATGTCCACCACGGAAAAAGAAGCCATCGACGCCGGGACCACCTGGTGGGAAGGCGATCTGTTCCGCGGCAACCCGGATTGGAACAAGCTGCACAACTATCCGCAGCCTAAGCTGACAGAAGAAGAACAAGCCTTTATCGACGGCCCGGTTGAAGAAGCCTGCCGCATGGCCGATGACTTCCAAATCACTCATGAGCTGGCCGATCTGCCGCCGGAGCTGTGGGCCTATCTGAAACAACACCGCTTCTTCGCGATGATCATCAAGAAAGAGTACGGCGGGCTGGAATTCTCCCCTTATGCTCAGGCGCGCGTTCTGCAAAAACTGGCAGGTGTCTCAGGTATTTTGGCGATCACCGTCGGCGTGCCTAACTCCCTCGGCCCAGGCGAACTGCTGCAACATTACGGCACTGAAGAACAGAAAGATCACTACCTGCCAGGCCTGGCACGTGGCGATGAAATTCCTTGCTTCGCACTGACCAGCCCGGAAGCGGGTTCCGACGCCGGGGCCATCCCGGACGTAGGTACCGTCTGCATGGGCGAATGGGAAGGCAAACAGGTGCTGGGCATGCGCCTGACCTGGAACAAGCGCTACATCACTCTGGCACCGATCGCCACCGTGCTGGGGCTGGCCTTCAAGCTGCATGACCCGAGCCGCCTGCTGAGCGATAACGAATCCCCAGGGATCACCTGTGCGTTGATCCCAACCAGCACCCCAGGAGTCGAGATCGGCAACCGTCACTTCCCGCTCAACGTGCCGTTCCAGAATGGTCCAACGCGCGGTAATGACGTATTCGTGCCGATCGATTACATCATTGGCGGGCCAAAAATGGCCGGTCAGGGCTGGCGGATGCTGGTTGAATGCCTGTCGGTTGGCCGTGGCATCACCCTGCCATCCAACTCGACCGGTAGCTTGAAGTCTGTCGCTCTGGCGACCGGTGCATACGCTCATATTCGTCGCCAGTTCAAAATCTCTATCGGCAAGATGGAAGGGATTGAAGAGCCGCTGGCACGTATTGCCGGTAACACCTACGTGATGGATGCCGCCGCTTCGCTGATCACCTATGCGTTGATGCAGGGCGAAAAACCTGCGGTGCTGTCTGCCATCGTCAAATACCATTGTACCCACCGCGGTCAGCAGGCCATCATCGATGCGATGGATATCACCGGCGGTAAAGGCATCATGCTGGGTAAAGCCAACTTCCTGGCCCGTGCCTATCAGGGCGCACCCATCGCCATCACGGTGGAAGGTGCGAATATCCTGACCCGTACCATGATGATCTTCGGCCAAGGGGCGATCCGCTGCCATCCTTACGTCTTGACCGAAATGGCGGCAGCTCAGAACAACGATCTGCACACCTTCGACCAGGCACTGTTCGGCCACCTCGGCCACGTTGGCAGCAGCAAGATGCGCAGCCTGTGGCTCGGCCTGACCAACGGCCGCACCAGCAGCACGCCAACCAAGGATGCTACGCGCCGCTACTATCAACAGCTAAACCGCCTGAGCGCCAACCTGGCGTTGCTGTCTGACGTTTCGATGGGCGTACTGGGCGGCAGCCTGAAGCGCCGCGAGCGTATCTCAGCCCGTCTGGGTGACGTACTCAGCCAGATGTACCTGGCCTCGGCCACGCTGAAACGTTTTGAGGATGAAGGGCGTCAGAAGGAAGATCTGCCACTGGTTCATTGGGGCGTGCAAGACAGCCTGAACCAGGCGGAGCAAGCGTTGGATGACCTGCTGCGCAACTTCCCGAACCGCTTTATCGCTGGGGCGATGCGTCTGGTCGTGTTCCCATTCGGCCGCGTGCACACCGCACCTTCGGATAAGCTGGATCACCAGTTGGCGAAGATTATTCAGCAGCCTTCAGCCACCCGTAGCCGCATTGGCCGTGGTCAATATCTGACGCCAAGCGAGCATAACCCGGTTGGCCTGCTGGAAGCCGCGTTGTTGGACGTGATCGCCGCAGAACCTATCCACCAGCGTCTGTGTAAACAAGCCGGTAAAAACCTGCCGTTTACCCGCCTCGATCGTCTGGCACAACGCGCGCTGGATGAAGGCAAAATCAGCACCGACGAAGCCAAGATCCTGGTGAAAGCGGAAGAAAGCCGTCTGCGTTCGATTAACGTCGATGACTTTGCGCCGGACGCGTTAGCGGCGCAACAGCCAGTAAAGCTGGAGAAACGCCAGCAGCAGACTGAAGCCGCATAACGGTCACTGACCGTAAATGCCAAGGGGCGATACCGTAATGGATCGCCCCTTCTTCATTGCAGAGTTAACCTCAGCCGTGTTGGCGGATACGCGCCAGCAAGGCATCAATATGGGCAATGTGCGGCGCATTGACGATCAGCACACGGCCCAGATTGAGGGCACTACGCTGGCACTCGACACGCATTTCTGCATCGGTAATGCTGTCCAGATCGGCCACGTGAGCCAGCCCGATAGTGCGGCGGATCAGTTCCGTGCCGCAATAGCCCACCGCATCGGCCCAGACCTGTTGCAGGAACTGCTCGGCATAGCCCGGCAGCGCCAGCGTTGCATCGCGGCTATGTTGATGGCACAGCGCCAGAAAACGGTCGGCAAAGATCAGCCACAGCTCACGGATATCCTGCAACCGTTGTTCACGCCCGGCCGCCGCATCACGCGGGCCGAACAGCCCCGGTAAACCACAATAGTTCAGCAGCAGGTTGCCAATTGCGGTGCCAATATCAAAACCAATAGGGCCGTAGAAACCAAATTCAGCATCGATCGCCTTTAGCTTGCCTTCGGCAACAAAGATCGAACCGCTGTGAATATCACCGTGCAGCAACGCTTCGGCCTTGCTCAGGAAACGGTGTTTCAGCCCAGCCACCGCTAACTTGAGCGCCGCGTCATTGCGAAGCTCAAGTACCTGCGGCAGCAACGCCTCATCAAAGTGGTTGCGTTCGTGATCCTGATAGGGATCGCTAAAGAACAGATCTTCGGTGATCTGACACAGCTCCGGGTTGGTAAAGCGGCTGACTTCCGCCTTTTTCAACTGCGCGGTCTGGTAAAAATCAGAGGTGTGGAACAGGGTTTGTGCCAGATACTCCGCCAGTTGGCCAGCAGCCAGCGGGTAGTAACGTCCTTTGACTAGCTCACTGCGCCAGATGTGGTGGTCGGAGAGATCTTCCTGCACCATCACCGCCAGCTCAGGATCGTGATGCAGGATCTTGACCGTGTGGCGCGGGCACAGCGCTCCATGGATCAGTAGCGTTTCCGCTTCGATACGCGCCCGATCCAGCGTCAGCGGCCAGGATTCCCCCACGCAACGTACGTACGGCAGCGCCTGTTTGACGATCACCCGGCTGACGCCGTCGCCATCACGGATTTTAAATACCAGATTGAGATTGCCATCACCGATCTCATCGGCACTCACCAGCGCCTGCGGTTCGGCCAGTTGCCCATATTGACGCGCATATTCAACGGCATCGGCAGCAGTAAACGTACGATATTGTGACATCCCCCAACCCCTCTGTTCTTTCCCGTAGCGATGATTTTTTTATTTTTAGACGCAAAAGCGTTTGGACGTCTATACATCCGGATGTCATGTTGGCAGAATGGGTTCACAGATGCAATAAGAAAGACACAAGGATTTAACCACCGATGCAAGCATTTAACACCACCAGCCTGGACCTGAAAGATAACCGCCTGTGGATCCTCGACCAGCAAGCCCTGCCGCAGGAAAAGTGTTGGCTGCCCTGCGATAGCGTGGACGAACTGGTTGGGCATATCCGTGCCCTGCGTGTGCGTGGCGCACCGTTGATCGGGCTGTCTGCCAGCCTGTTACTAGCCCTGCTGGCCGAGCGTGGCCTGTCGCAGAGCGAGTTGGAACAGGCGTTGCAGACGCTGCGCGCTTCACGCCCTACGGCGGTAAATCTGATGAACAATCTGGACCGCATGAAGCAGGCGTTGGCACAGCCCGATTGGGCGAGCGCAATGACCGAGGAAGCGCTGCGCCTGGTAGAGGAAGATCGGATCTTGTGCGATCGCATTGCCGATAACGGTGCCGAGTGGGTGAAACCAGGTAGTCGTCTGCTCACCCATTGCAACACAGGAGGACTGGCGACAGCGGGCGTAGGTACGGCAATTGGCGTTCTGCTGCGTGCACATCAGCAGGGCAAGATTACTCAGGTGTGGGTCGATGAAACTCGTCCGTTGCTGCAAGGGGGCCGACTCACCGCCTGGGAACTGGGTGAGTTAGGCATTCCTTACCGTTTGATCTGCGATTCAATGGCCGCCAGCCTGATGGCTGCGGGCCAGGTCGATGCCGTCTGGGTCGGCGCTGACCGTATTGCGGCCAACGGCGACGTGGCCAATAAGATCGGTACTTACAGCCTGGCGGTGCTGGCCCATTATCACCGCATCCCGTTTTACGTTGCTGCCCCGCATACCACGCACGATCCCCACTGCCCGAACGGTGCAGCCATTCCGATCGAACAGCGGGCAGCCGAGGAAATCACCGGCGTCAGCGGCAGCTTTGGTTCCTGCCAGTGGGCACCGCTCAACGCGCCAACCTACAATCCGGCATTCGATGTCACTCCGGCGGCGCTGATCAGTGGCTGGGTGTTGGATAGCGGCGTCATTACGCCAGAGCAGGTTGCCGACGGTGTTTTTCAGCGGGCATTGGCATAACGATACCCTCACCCTAGCCCTCTCCCACAGGGAGAGGGGACCGATCGAGTTCGCTATTGGTTCGAGCGCGAAACTTGACCACGACACCGTACCAGCTCCCTCGCCCTGTGGGAGAGGGTTGGGGTGAGGGGCTGTATGGACTCAATCTAATGTTGGATAGGCTGCGGCAATCTTGTCGCCGGTGAAATGGGCTACCCAACCTTCCGGGTTATCGAATACGCGGATGGCGGTGAAACTGGGTGCCGAACCCATATCAAACCAGTGGCGAGTGTTGGCTGGCACCGAGATCAGATCGTTCTTCTCACACAGGATCTGGAAGATTTTCCCTTCTAGATGCAGGCAAAACAGCCCCGCCCCTGCCACAAAGAAGCGCACTTCATCCTCACCATGGGTATGTTCGGCCAGGAATTTCTCCCGCAGCACTTCACGCTGGGCGTTATCCGGCCGCATGCTGATGACATCCCAGCTTTGATAGCCCTTTTCTGCCACCAACCGGTCGATTTCATGCTGATAGGCGGCGATCACCGCTTCCGGCTGCGGGTTGTCCCCCAGTTCGCGATCTGCCTGCCAACGCTCAAAACGCACGCCAATCTGCGCTAACTGCTGCTGGATAGCCTGCGCATCCTGGCTCTGCCACAATGGCTGCTGCGGCTGTTGATCGCTAAAAATGGTCAATCCACTCATCAGACAAACTCCCCTAACTCGATGTGATCAAAACGGTTAACCTGCCGGTGCTGGCTGTGCGGATCGGCGTCATCGCGGATCAGTTGGCAGGTATGCCAACCCGCCTGCCGGGCTGCATCCAGCTCCTGATGGATATCGGACAGGAACAGCAGTTCTGTTGGCTCCAGACCGATAGCCTGGGCGATATTCTGATAAGAGGCACTTTCACGCTTGGCCCCCACGTGCGTATCAAAGTAACCGCTGAACAGCGGCTGCAAATCTCCGGCATCGCTGTAGCCAAACAGCAGTTTTTGCGCTTCAACCGAGCCGGAAGAGTAGACGTACAGCGTCAGCCCTTGCTGCTGCCAGGCGGCTAACTGTGTGGCCACTTCCGGGTACAGATGCCCCTGGAAATCGCCATTATGGTAGCCGCTTCGCCAAATGATGCCCTGCAAGGCTTTCAGCGCGGTAGATTTGCGATCCTCATCCATAAAGCGGTAAAGCGCAGTGATTAGCTGTTCATTATCCGCATCCGGCTGGGCAATCTCTTCACGCAATGCTGCCAGCGGTGCCGCCACTTCAGCGTCGTTATAATGGCTGCGGATAAACTCCCCCAGTCGCTCACGGGCATAGGGGAACAGCACCTGATGCACAAAGCGGATATCGCTGGTGGTGCCTTCAATATCGGTGACGATGGCGCGGATCATTTGGCCTCCAGTAAACGGCGTTGTAGTTCGCACTGGAACAGGAACTCCAGCCCTTCAAGATGGCGGCGTGCTTCCGCCACCTGATTGCCCCAGCAATACAAGCCGTGGCCACGCACCAGAAAACCGTACTGCAACGGCGTTACCTCGGCAAAAGCCGCTACGCGCGCAGCCAGCGCCGGAATGTCCTGATCGTTATCAAAAATGGGGATGCTGACGCTATCGAGATGGCTCTTCTGGCCGCTGAGGGATTTTTGCATTTCATACCCTTGCAGTACCAGCGCAGCGCTTTTCTCCACACGGGAAAGCACGGTGGCATTGACCGAATGGGTATGCAAGATGGCACCTACCGCGGGATAGAGCCGGTAGATCAGCGTATGCAGGCCGGTTTCTGCCGAAGGCGTGCGGCCACTGGGAACATGGTTGTTCGCCGTTTCCACCAGCAATAAATCCTGCTCGTTCAGGCTGCCCTTGTCTTTGCCGGATTCGGTCACCAGGCAGCGTTGTTCGTCAAGGCGCAGCGACATATTGCCGCCGGTCGCCGGACACCAGCCCTTCTCACCGATCCAGTGGCAGGCCGCCAATAAGGCATCTAATTGCGGGTTTTCCGTCATTCGGTCATTCTTCCTGATAGCCATCTAAACGTCTTGATTGCCAAACATTAACATCGTGCTATATTATTCGCAACATAAGCGCCAGGAGAATTAGCCTGAAATGAGCACCGAAGCCCCGATCCCAGCCAGCAAGTTACCTGAACTCGGTACCACCATCTTTACCCAGATGAGCGCTCTGGCGCAGCAGCATCAGGCGATCAACCTGTCGCAAGGCTTTCCGGATTTTGATGGCCCGGAGTATTTAAAACAGCGTCTGAGCTGGCACGTCAGCCAGGGTGCGAACCAATATGCCCCGATGACCGGTGCTGCACCGTTGCGTGAAGCCATTGCGGAAAAAACCGCCCAGCTTTATGGCTGGCAGCCGGATGCCAATAGCGAAGTGACCGTCACCGCCGGTGCCACCGAAGCGTTGTTCGCCGCGATCAGCGCCCTGGTGCGCGCTGGTGATGAAGTCATTTGTTTCGACCCCAGCTACGACAGCTACGCCCCGGCGGTACAACTTTCCGGCGGTGTATTGAAACGCATTGCGCTGCAACCACCGGCCTTCAAAGTGGATTGGCAACACTTTGCCGAGCAGCTCTCACCGCGCACCCGGCTGGTGATCCTCAATACTCCGCAAAATCCCTCCGCCACAGCTTGGTCGGCTGAAGATATGCAGCAACTCTGGGCCGCAATCGCCGATCGGGAGATCTATATCCTGAGCGATGAGGTTTACGAACATATCTGCTTTGCCAAAGGAGGACATGCCAGCGTGCTGGCCCATCCGCAACTGCGTCAGCGAGCGATTGCCGTTTCCTCGTTTGGTAAAACCTTCCATATGACCGGCTGGAAAGTGGGTTACTGCGTGGCTCCAGAGGCGTTGAGCGCAGAGGTACGCAAGGTTCACCAGTATCTGACGTTCTCCGTCAATACCCCGGCACAGCTGGCACTGGCCGATATGCTGCGCAACGAGCCGGAGCACTGGCAGCAATTACCGGCGTTTTATCGTGCCAAGCGTGATCGTTTCGTGCAGGCGCTGGCTAACAGCAGACTGGAAATTCTGCCCTGCGAAGGCACCTATTTCTTGCTGGCCGATTACAGCGCCATCTCCGATCTGGATGACGTTGCCTTCTGCCATTGGTTGACCGAGCACGCAGGCGTGGCGGCGATCCCGCTGTCCGTCTTCTGTGCCGATCCTTTCCCCCATAAACTGATCCGGCTGTGCTTCGCCAAGCAAGATGCCACGCTGGATACCGCTGCGGAGCGCCTATGTCGACTCTAAAAATTACCCTGTTGCAGCAACCGCTGGTCTGGCGCCAAGGTGAAGCCAACCTGCGTCAGTTTGATGCCTTGCTGCCTGCAATTACCGGCCGCGATCTGATTGTGCTGCCGGAAATGTTTACCACCGGCTTTGCCATGGATGCCGGGGAAAGTGCGCTGCCAGAACAGCAGGTCATCGACTGGCTGCACACCTGGGCGGTGAAAACCAACGCCTTGGTGGGGGGCAGCGTGGCGTTAAAAACGCCTGAAGGAGCGGTTAACCGTTTCCTGCTGGTAGAACCCGGCGGCAAGGTGCATGGCTATGATAAACGCCATCTGTTCCGTATGGCTGGCGAGCACCTGCATTATCAGGCTGGTAAGCAGCGCACTATTTTCGAATGGCGCGGCTGGCGTATCCTGCCGCAAATCTGTTATGACCTGCGCTTCCCGGTGTGGTCCCGCTATCAGCAGGATTACGATCTGGCTCTGTACGTGGCCAACTGGCCCGCTGCGCGCAGCATGCATTGGCAAACGCTGCTGGCTGCGCGGGCGATTGAAAACCAGACTTACGTAGCGGGTTGCAACCGCGTGGGCGAGGATGGTAACGGTCTGAACTACAGCGGTGACAGCCTGATCGTCAGCCCGCAGGGGGAACGCTTGGCCAGCGCAGAACCGGGTCAGGCAGCAAGGCTGGATGCCGAGCTTTCGCTGGAAACGCTGCAAACCTACCGTACGGCGTTTCCTGCCTGGCGTGATGCGGATAGCTTTTTACTGCACGATTGAGTCAACAGATGCCCCTCACCCTAACCCTCTCCCAAAGGGCGAGGGGACCGATCGAGTTCGTTGATATTTCTATATTTCCCACTGTAGCACAGACTAATCAAGTGCTCCGATCAGCTCCCTCTCCCTGTGGGAGAGGGTTGGGGTGAGGGGTCACGACAACCTGGCAGTAAGCCTGGATCGCCAACGCTACGTCGGAGAGGGTTACCGCCTCATCGGGATGGTGGCTGATGCCCCCAGCACAACGGACAAACAGCATCCCCACCGGCCAACGAGCGGCGATTGCAATGGCATCATGCCCTGCACCGCTAGGCAATTTCAGGCAACTCCCTTGCACCTGCATCACCGCCTCATTCCAACGCTGTTGCAATTTCTGGTCACAGGCAGTGGCCGCTATACGATAGAATTCCTCACTGTCGAAGCGGATCCCGCGACGTGCGCCAATGCTCTGCGCCTGTGCCAATAATTCAGTTAGCAGCGTATCTAGCTGCTCAACTTGCGGGCCACGAATATCGAGGGATAACCTGACAAGTCCAGGGATCACATTGATAGCTCCCGGCAAACTGTCGATCTGACCAACCGTTGCGACGACATGTGGATCGCATTCCACGGTGAGCCGCTCAACCGCCACCATCCATTCAGCGGCGGCAGCAAGCGCATCCCGGCGCAGCTCCATAGGCACAGTGCCAGCATGACCAGCATGCCCGGTAAAGGTACAGTTGAGACGGCGAGCCGCATTAATCGCAGTGACCACGCCCAGCGCCAGATCGGCAGCCTCAAGGCAAGGCCCCTGTTCGATATGCAGTTCGAGATAGGCACAAATCGAGTCCTGTGCACGCTCGGCAGACCCCACAGCCGCGGGATCCAACCCTGCGTCACGCATAGCCTCGGCGACACTGACGCCCTCGGCATCGGTACATGCCAGCCAATTTGCCGCCCACTGCCCGGTGATCCCTTTGCTACCGAGCAAGGTAATGCCAAAACGCGTCCCTTCTTCATCGGCAAAACCGATCACTTCGATCGCCTGCGGCAAGCGCCGCTTGCGGCTATGCAGGAACGCAACAACTTCGAGCGCGGTCAACACACCCAACATGCCATCGTAGCGCCCTGCGTTACGTACCGTATCCAGATGAGAGCCAAGCAGCAGCGCCGGTGCAGACGGTTGCGTTCCTTCGTAACGTCCGCAGATGTTACCCACGCCGTCTTGCCAGACCTTCATCCCCAGCTCACGCATCCAGTTCCCTACCAACTGGTTGGCGCGCAGATGTTCCGGGGAGAGGTAAACCCGCGTCAGTTGACCAGGCGAACTGCTGATTGCCGCCAGTTCGTCACAGCGAGCCATCACTCTGGCTGCGGCCTGCTCCGCCTCCTGAGCGATCATCCCTGGCGTTCAGCGCCGTAAATATTCCATGCAGCCTGCATCGCTTCCCCCTGCGGGCTGACGAAACCAAGACGGTTCAATACCGCTTCCAGCGCGGCCAGAGTTTGCAGCACGCAGTCTTTGCGCGCGTTATAGCCCATGGTGCCGATCCGCCAGATCTTGCCCTGCAACGGACCAAACGAGGTGCCGATTTCAATGGCGAAGTCATTGAGCATCATCTGGCGTACTTGTTCGCTATGGATGCCCTGTGGGATCACCACGCCCAGCACGTTGTTCATCTTGTTGGCGATATCGCCAAACACTTCCAGCCCCATTCCCTGGATCCCGGCCAACATCGCCGCGCCGTGCAGCTTATGGCGAGCAATGGTGTTATCCAGCCCCTCTTCCAGGATCACCCGTGCGCATTCACGGGCAGCAAACAGCATGCTGGTCGCTTCCGTATGGTGGTTCAGGCGCTCTGGCCCCCAGTAATCCATGATCATGCCGAGATCGAAATAGTTGGAGTAGATCATCTCGTCATCACCGTCGGCGTGATCGACAGTACGGATCCCTTCTTCAACGCACTTACGGCGGCGCACGATCTCTTCAAACTGCGGGCTAAGCGTAATCGGAGAACTGCCAGAAGGGCCACCCAGGCATTTTTGCAGCCCAGCGGACACCGCATCCAGACCCCAAGCATCGGTTTCCAATTCGTTACCGGCGAACGAGGCGGTGGCATCGGTATAGAACAAGACGCCGTGGCGGCGGCAGATATCGCCCAATTCCGCCAGCGGTTGCAGCATGGTGGTGGAGGTATCCCCTTGCACCGTTAGCAACAGGCGCGGCCGTACTTTCTTGATCGCATCCTCAATCCGATCGGCGCTGAACACCTCGCCCCAAGGTGCTTCGATGGTATGCACTTCCGCACGGCAACGGCGGGCAATTTCACACAACAGATGACCAAAACGACCAAATACCGGCACCAGCACTTTATCGCCAGGGCGGATAGCAGAAACCAGCATCGCCTCAATACCGGCACGAGAAGTGCCATCGATCAGCATCGTCCAGCGGTTCTGCGTGCGGAACAGCGCACGATACAGCTCCATCACCTGATTCATATAGCCGGTCATGGCCGGATCGTATTGACCGATCAGTTGGCTGGACATGGCACGCAGCACACGCGGATCGGCATTGATCGGCCCTGGGCCCATCAGCAGGCGGTGCGGAGGATTGATTTGATCGAATTGGCTGTTAGCTAGCATGTTCATTCCTTGTCAACTTAATAACTTGGTTTGGGAGAGGGCTACACCAGAAACTGGCTGGATTTTAGCTATTGCTAGATTATCGCCAAGCGCGAGAGGATGAAACAAAAGATTCTTAAATTATTTTTTTGCAACTAAAGACTCAATCAAGGCGCAGCATGCAGCGCCCCTTGGTAATGAGTCGGTCGTTATTCAGCTACGCTGCTCCAACTCCTCCAGATCGCTGAACAGATCGGCCACCTGATGAATACGCTGCCGCCCTTGCGACAACCTGTCATGCAGCAGCGCATTGCTCAGCAGGCTCGCCAAACTCATGGCGCTGGAGTAACTATCAAAAGCCGAGACGCTATCGAGCGGCGCCATCAAATGCCAGCTTGCCAACGGGATCAGTGCCTGGGCCTGCGGTTCGCAGATCAACAGCGTCGGCACTTGCTGGATCTGCAACTGTTGCAATACCTCTCGTACCAGACGTGGACGGCGACGAAATGCCACGACCACCACCATGTCTTGTGGCCCCAGATCCACCAGCTCTTCGGCCAGCGTCTGGCCTGGCTGAGGTATTAACAGCACCTGCTCGCGCACTTGCATGAGTTGCTGACGCAAATGCATCGCGACGGGATAGCTATTACGCATGCCCAGCAACACCAGCCGCCGGGATTGCCCCATGGCTGCGATCACCGCGCCAAACTGTGCCGCATCAATCTGTTGCACCCAGTGCGTCAGATTGGCCATTTCCTGCTGGTAATGGCGGGCCAGCAAGGTGTTGCCCTGCACTGCGTCGCGGCTGTCGGTCAATGGCATACCGCTTTGACGCAGGGTACGCAGTTCATCACGCATCGCACGATAGCTGGCATAACCCAGTCGCTTGAACAAACGGCTGACGGTGGCCTTGGACACCCCGCTCAGGCGTGCCAGTTCGGCGCTGTTATAGCCAATCAGGTCGGCGAAATGATCGAAGATAAAGTCGGCCACCCGCTGCTCTTGCGGTGCCAATTGCGGATATTCGCTGCGCAGGCGTTCATCAATCTGTTTCATCGCTACTCCCGCTGTAACTTTCGTTGCAGCGGAACATAACACAGCAGCCAAAGCGGCTGCCAGTATTGAAATAAGGGCCCCCCTATAAGCTCAAAAACCAGACCGCGAAGGGGGAAGGGATTTAATTTACCGCGACACATTAAGCCTGAGACAGCTGGGAGTTATGCAGGTTAACCGACCGTTGAGCGCATGGATGCGCGATTGCGAGCCCCCAGGGACGGGTTCACGGCGTGTAGGTGATCTGTATAACTTCCAACTGTAGCACTATTAGATACAGCAATTTAACAGGCTCACTTAGCACCAATAAGCCATAAAGTTCACCGTAGAACGATCCAGATCGCGTTCGCCTATCAGATAACGGCGTAGGTTTTTCACCACCGATGACTCTGCCGCCACCCAGGCATAGAAGGTTTTAGCCCCCTCGGCACGCTCCCACAGCAAATCCCCGCCCAAACTGTTTTCTGCCAGAGATTGCGCTGCGGTCCGTGCCGAGGCAGGAATGTTAACCCGCTGGCGCACCGACTCTACCAGCAGCGTTCCGTGCAGTTGCTGTTGTCCAACATCCCGTGGCAGCCAGTAAACCTCGGCAAACGGGAATTTCGCCATATCGAGGCAATCTCCCGCCACCGGGACTTCGAAGAAAGCCTGCACACGCGGCGGGTTAGCCTGTTGCGCCAACTGCTCGATAATGCCCATCGCTGCTGGCAGCGCCGTTTCGTCGGCAATCAGCAACGCCTGCTGGGTGTGCGCCGGAGGGGCCCACTCATAACCGCCGCTATCCTCAGCAAAATCGGCATTGGGCGCCACGGCTTGCAGTTTATCCCCTGCAACAGCATGCGTAGCCCAGGCGGAGGCCGGACCGTTGACGCCATGGAGCACAAATTCCACATCCATTTCATTCTCGACAGCGCGCAGCGCCCGCAGCGTGTAGGTACGCATCACGGGCCGCTGCTCCTTAGGTATCGCCATATAGTTGCGGTACCAATCGTCGCTATTCGCCAACGGCTGGTTTTGTCCTTCCGCTACCGGGAACAGCAACTTGATACGCTGATCGGGAGCTTCCAGCTTCATACGCTGAACCTCTGGGCCGGTAAACACGCAGCGCAGCAGCGAAGGGGAAATGTTTTCCTTGTGCTTCAAGGTAAGATCAAAGATGCGATAGCTTGCGGACATATCACTGACTCTCCCGCGCAATGTCTGCCATTCGATGCTGGCACCATAGCCAGCTGCTAATGCCGCCCAGCAGGACGGCGGCTACCAGTGCCGCCGCAACCAACTGCGACTCACCGTAAAATTTGCTCACTACCGGCACCATCAGCGCGCTTGCGCCATAGCCTAGTGTATGGCTGGTGGCGATAGCTCCTGCACCTTTACCGGTAGATAATTTATCGTTCAACATCAGTTGATAGCCCGGCGTCGCCATCGCGGCACCAAACGAAGCCAACGCACAGCCGAGGTAAAACAGCGCCAACGGCGTGGTACACATCAGCCCCAAACCCGCGATCATCAATACGGCGGCAACCATCAATAACTGCGGCGCGGTAAGCCGCTGTGGCCGCACGACCAGAAACTGAGCCAACAACGTGCAACCCGCCGCCACGCTGAGTAAGATCGCCACATGGTGGCTGACGGTCGTCGCCGAATGGCTGAACAACTGCTGCAAATGCGGAGCCAGACCCAACTGCATCAGGCTGACGCACCCCGCCAGCAGCAGCGCACACAGCAGATAGGGCACCATCGTCAACCGCAGGCGATTTTGCTGATGTGCCACCGCAGGCAACGGAGGATCGTTATGCTGGCGGCAAATCACCAGCAGTGCGATCAACGGGGCGATAGCCATCAGCCACAGCGGCGCCATCGGATGCAGAGACAACGCCAAGGCCGCACATAATGGGCCGAGCAAACGACCGCAGCTCAGGCCTGAACTGATAGTGGCTAACGCCGCCATACGTTGTTCATATCCGGCTCGTTGCAGCGCCCAGGTCTGGCTGGCGGGTACCATGCCCGACACCGTCAGCCCATAGATAATGCGCGCCACGATCAATCCACCCAGCCCAGCCATTTCCGGTAGCCAGCCAGCAGCGAGCCCCCACACGGCCAAAGCCAGTAACGCAAAGCTGAGCAGGTAACCTGCCAGGGCCATAATCACCACGTACTTACAACCGCGGATTTCTGCCTGCCGCCCCCACCAAGGGGAACCCACCAGAAACAGCATCGACCCCAGCGTCAGCAATCCCGCCCACACCGACAGCGAGAGCTGAGTCAGACTGACCAACACCGGTAATGCCACCAGCAAGCCATTTTGCCCAATGCCCAATAGCCCGGCACAAAACGCCAGCGGCCAGTTTGAAGGAGAATCATTACCAATTGCAACGATTTTTGACGTGGAAAATAAGCGCATTAGGTAAAATAACCGTTAAGAAGATGATGATTTTATGTTTGATTAATTGAAAAATTGTATCACGCGATGATTGGTAATAATAAGAACTATTGATATAAGAATCATTCTCAATCGCTCCAGAGTGGCAAGGGTCATGACCATCCAGTTAGCAAGCGCAGCAACCGATGTGGCTGCGCAATGTTTCCTCAACGCGCTAATGCGTGAAACCCGGGACTGGCACATAGTTCCGGCAACCGATAGCCAACAATCGCCGCAGTTACACCTCCCACTGGCAGATAGCCAATTTATTCGCATTCCGTTACGCCATATCTCACCAACCCAGCATCACCAATACCAGTTCCCGGCTCGCCTGAATGGCAGCGGTGAAGCGCTGAGTTTTGCGCAGTTGGTGACGCTGTTATTGGCCAAACCAGCGATAAAGGGTCAACTGAGTGACGACGTTTTGGCGCGCTTTCGCCAGCGAGTGCTGGAAAGTCATGACAATACCCAACAGGCGATCGCTATCCGGCTGGACTGGCCAAGGCTACGTGACCAGCCGCTGAATTTTGCCCAGGCGGAACAGGGGCTATTAGCTGGCCATGCCTTCCACCCGGCACCGAAATCCCATGAACCCTTCGATCATCAGCAGGCACAGCGCTACCTGCCAGATTTTGCGGGCAGCTTTTCCCTGCGCTGGTTTGCGGTAGATAAGCGCAACCTGTGTGGCGATAGCCTGGATCTGACGTTACAGCAGCGCCTGCAACGCTTCGCCGCCGAAAACGCGCCGCAGTTGCTTGGCCATTTTACCGATGACGTCTGGCTGCTGCCGATGCACCCGTGGCAAGCCGATTACCTGTTGGCACAAAGCTGGTGCCGCGAGTTGGTCGATCAGCACAAGCTGAGCGATCTGGGTGAGGCCGGTGAACGCTGGCTGCCCACCAGTTCTGCACGTTCGCTGTACCAGGCAAATAGCCGCGACATGATCAAGTTCTCCCTCAGCGTACGGTTGACCAACTCGGTGCGTACCCTGTCGGTGAAAGAAGTGAAACGCGGCATGCGTCTGGCCCGGCTGGCAAAAACCTCCCGCTGGCAGGAGCTGCAAGCCCGTTACCCAACGATGCGCGTAATGCAGGAAGATGGCTGGGCCGGACTGCGTTGCGCTGACGGCGTGATCCAGGAAGAGAGCCTGATGGCGCTGCGCGATAACCTGCTGTTCGGCCAGGCAGAGAGCCAAACCAACGTCCTGGTCACCCTGACACAAGCCGCGCCTGACGGCGGCGACAGTCTATTGGCAGCGGCAGTCCGTCGCCTGGCTGCTCGCCTGAACTTGCCGTTGCAACAGGCCGCCCATTGCTGGCTCGACGCTTACTGCCAGCAGGTGCTGTTACCGCTGTTCAGCGCCGAAGCCGACTACGGTCTGGTATTGCTGGCCCACCAACAAAACATTCTGGTGGAAATGCAGCAAGACTTGCCGGTGGGTATGCTGTATCGCGATTGCCAGGGCAGCGGTTTTACCCGCGATGCCACACCGTGGCTGGATGAGATCGGTGAAGCCGAGGCGGAAAACCGCTTCAGTGAGCAGCAACTGTTGCGCTACTTCCCTTACTACCTGCTGGTGAATTCTACCTTGGCGGTAACCGCCGCGATGGCGGCTGTTGGGTTCGACAGTGAAGAAAACCTGATGATACGAGTACGGGATGCGTTAACAGTTCTGCGTAACACAGCAAAAAATCCCCTGTGCCTGGACTATGTACTCGACAGCCCACATTGGAACTGCAAGGGCAACTTCTTCTGCTATCTGCACGATCACAATGAGAACACCATTGTCGATCCGGGTTCAATTCCGGCAGGCTGGTTGATCCAGGCGCTGGATCAGTTGCTGATCGCCGCCCCGCAGTTAAGTGGCATTGCCCTGCCCTATGCCGAATGGCGCGAGGAGCCGCAGGCTCTGGCGCTGTTCTCCCAGGCTAATGGCGACTATCTGGCCCGTGAAACCTTCTACCAATTGCCACTGTGGTTGGTTGCCGAGCGTCATACCACTTCCGGCCAGATGCAATACGATGCCGAGCGCGAGCTGTGGTTTCCGCAACGCCCGGTACGGCCAAGCGGCGAGGTTTATCGCCGCTACGATGCGCAAATCAAACGTACCTTGAGTTTCCGCACGCCCGAAGTGGAACGCGATGCCGAGCAGTTCACCCGTTGGATGAACTCACCCCGTGTCGACGCCTTCTGGGAAATGAGCGGCCCACTCGAGGTGCAGGCCGCCTATTTACAGCGCCAACTGGACTCCAGCTATTGCTACCCGCTGCTGGGCTGCTTTGACGACCAGCCCTTTGGTTATTTCGAGGTTTACTGGGCGCCCGAAGATCGCATTGGCCGCCACTATCGCTGGCAGCCGTTCGACCGCGGTCTGCACATGTTGGTCGGTGAAGATAACTGGCGCGGCGCACAGTACATCCGTAGCTGGCTACGCGGCCTGACCCACTATTTATACCTGGATGAACCCCGTACCACTCGCGTCGTGGCCGAGCCGCGCGCAGATAATCAGCGGCTGTTCCGCCATCTGCCTGCCGCGGGTTTTAACACGCTGAAAGAGTTCGATTTCCCGCACAAGCGTTCGCGTCTGATCGTGAACCAGCGTGAAGATTTCTTCCGGGAGGCCCACGTATGAACCGTCATGATTACGCCGACTGGCAACGCGTCAACTTACAGATGATCGCCAAAATCCTGGCGGAGCTGGAGTATGAACGAACCTTGCAAGCCGAGGAACACGGCAGCCAATGGCAGATCGCGCTGGGTGATGCGACCTACAGTTTCAGTGCCAAACGCGGCATCTGGGGTTGGTTACACATCGACGCCAACAGCCTGAGCTGCGATCGCCAGCCGCTGGCCGCCGATCAAACACTGCGGCAGTTGGCGCAGGTGCTGAAGATGGACGATGCACAGATCGCCGAACACCTGGAAGATCTATACGCCACGCTGCGCGGTGACATGCAACTGATTGCCGCTCGCCACGGGATGAATGCCAGCGATCTGATTGCGCTGGATGCCGATGCGCTGCAATGCCTGTTGGCTGGCCATCCTAAATTCGTCTTCAACAAGGGTCGCCGCGGTTGGGGGCTAACGGCACTGCAACAATACGCGCCGGAATATCAGGGCCAGTTCCAACTGCACTGGGTGGCAGCCAAACGCAGTAGCTTTGTCTGGTGCATTGATGAAGACTTTCCGCTGGAAAACCAGCTTAACAGCGCCATGGACGAGAACGAACGTCAGCGTTTTAACCGCCATTGGCGTGAACTGAAGTTAACTAACGACTGGTTGCCGGTCCCGCTGCATCCGTGGCAATGGCAACAAAAAATCGCGCTGCACTTCCTGCCGCAGTTGGCCAGCGGTGAGCTGGTAGAACTGGGTGAGTTTGGCGATCGCTATCTGGCTCAGCAGTCGCTACGCACCTTGACCAATACCAGTCGCCGCGTGCCCTTCGATATCAAACTGCCGCTGACCATTTACAACACTTCCTGCTATCGCGGTATTCCGGGTAAGTACATCAGCGCCGGGCCTGCGGCTTCACGTTGGTTGCAACAAATTTTCGCCAGCGACAGCACCTTGCAGGCCAGCGGAGCCCAAATCCTGGGTGAACCGGCGGCGGGCTATCTGGCTCATCCAACCTACGCGGCTCTGTCCAAGGCTCCTTATCGTTATCAAGAGATGCTCGGGGTGATCTGGCGTGAAAATCCATCCTGTTATCTGCAAGCGGACGAGCAGGCGATCCTGATGGCCACGCTGATGGAAACCGACAATCAGGGTGAACCGCTGATCGCCGCCTACATCGCTCGTTCCGGCCTGAGCGCAGAAGCGTGGCTGGCGCAGATGTTCGAAGCGGTAGTGATCCCGATGTACCACCTGATGTGCTGTTACGGGGTGGCGTTGATCGCCCATGGCCAGAACATCACGCTGGTGATGAAGGACCATGTGCCGCAGCGCGTGCTGTTAAAAGACTTCCAGGGTGACATGCGTCTGGTGGATCAAGACTTCCCACAGGCCGCTTCACTGCCACAAGTGGTAAAAGACGTGACGGTGCGCCTGCCTGCCGATTACCTGATCCATGACCTGCAAACCGGGCATTTCGTCACCGTATTACGCTTTATTTCGCCGCTGATGAGCGGCTGCGGCATCAGCGAACCACGTTTCTATCAAGTGCTGGCACAGGTGCTGGAGCGCTATATGGCGCAGCACCCGCAGCTGGCCGAACGCTTTGCCCTGTTCGACCTTTTCAAACCACAGATTATCCGTGTGGTACTCAACCCGGTGAAACTCACCTATTCAGAACAGGATGGCGGCAGCCGCATGTTGCCGAACTATCTGCAAGATCTGGATAACCCTCTTTATTTGGTCTCCAAGGAGTTTGCCCAATGAATCAGCCTCTCGATTTCATCGGCATCGGCGTCGGTCCATTCAATCTGAGCATTGCCGCCCTCGGCAGTGAAGTGAGCGGCTTTAACAGTAAGTTCTTCGAACGCAAGCCGCACTTCTCCTGGCACCCCGGCATGATGGTGCCGGACTGCCATATGCAAACCAGCTTCCTCAAGGATCTGGTCAGCGCGGTTTCACCAACCAACCCCTACAGCTTTCTCAACTATCTGGTGAAAAGGAAGAAGTTTTACCGCTTTCTGACCACCGAGCAGCGCACGGTTTCCCGTGAAGAGTTTGCGGATTATCTCGATTGGGCGGCCAACGGGTTGGATACGCTGGAGTTCAGCCAGGACATCCGTAGCGTGGATTTTGACGACCAGCAACGCCAATTTGTCGTCACCACCCAGCGCGATGTTTACCGTGCCCGCCATCTCTGTTTAGGCATTGGCAAGCGCCCCAAGCTGCCGGACTGCGTCAGCGAACAGAACGATCGCTGCTTCCATGCCAGCGAAATGAGCCTGCGCAACCCGGATCTGACCGGCAAGCGCGTTACCGTGATCGGCGGTGGCCAGAGCGGCGCCGACCTGTTCTTGAATATTTTCCGCGCCGAGTGGGGCCAGCCCAAGCAGTTGAACTGGATCTCGCGCCGTAACAATTACAACGCGCTGGACGAAGCCGCCTTTGCCAATGAGTACTTCACGCCGGAATACGTGGAAAGCTTCTACACCCTGAGCGACAGCGCCAAACAGCGCATGTTGACCGAGCAGAAGATGACCTCGGACGGCATTACCAGCGGATCGCTGCTGGCGATCTATCAGGCGATGTATCACCGCTTTGAAGTGTTACGCGAAAAGCCTTGGGCGCACCTGTTGCCTAGCCGTTCATTGGCAGCGATGCACGCGTCCGGTAATGGCTATCAGTTGGTGACTCATCACCACCTCGATCAAGGCAAGGAAACCTTCGACTGTGACGTGGTGATCTTCGCCACTGGCTATCAGCAGGATCGGCCAGCGTTTCTCGAACCGCTGGCCGATCGCCTGCTGACCACGGCCAACGATGAGTATCGCATCACGCCGGATTTCACCCTGGAATGGCAGGGTCCCAACGAAAACTGCCTGTTTGCCGTCAACGCCGGTATGCACAGTCATGGCATTGCCGAACCCCAGCTCAGCCTGATGGCCTGGCGTTCGGCCCGAATTCTCAACCGGGCATTAGGACGCGATCAGTTCGACTTAACGTCCACCCCGGCTGTGATCCAATGGCGTAGCCAGCAGGCGGCAGTCACCGCCCAGACTGAACGCGCCATCTTTAACTACACCGAGTTTTAACTAACCATGGGAACGCTTGTACAACAATGAAACGCAGACACCTCTGGGTACTAAACCCTTGCCTGTTGGCTATGCTCGTGCCAACAGCCTGGGCAGAAGAACAAAAAAATGATGACCAACTGGTGGTTTCCGCCAGCCGCTCACACCGCAGCGTAGCGGAAATGGCACAGACCACCTGGGTGATTGAAGGCCAGGAGATTGAGCAGCAGGTGCAGGGCGGCAAAGAGATCAAGGATGTGCTGTCGCAACTGATCCCAGGCATGGACGTCAGCAGCCAGGGCCGAACCAACTACGGCATGAACCTGCGTGGCCGTTCGATGATGGTGATGATCGACGGCGTACGTCTGAACTCATCGCGCAGCGACAGCCGCCAGCTCGATTCGATCGATCCGTTCAACATCGCCCACATTGAGGTGATCTCGGGTGCGACCTCGCTGTACGGCGGGGGCAGCACCGGCGGCCTGGTCAACATCGTGACCAAGAAGGGCCAGGAAGAGAAGCAGGTTGAGTTGCAGCTTGGCGGCAAAACCGGCTTCAACAGCAGCAGCGATCACGATGAAAACGTCGCGGCGGCGGTCAGCGGCGGCACCGATAAGGCTTCCGGCCGTCTGTCCGTGTCCTATCAGCGTTACGGCGGCTGGTATGACGGCAAAGGTGATGAGGTGCTGATCGACAACACCCAGACCGGCCTGCAATATTCCGATCGTATCGACCTGATGGGCACCGGCACCATCAATATCGACGATCACCAACAGCTGCAACTGACCACGCAATATTTCAACAGCGAATCAGACGGCAAACACGGCCTGTATCTGGGGCAAAACTTCTCGGCGGTGACCGGCAACGGCCAGGCCTATAACAGCGGCAATCTGGATTCGGATCGTGTCCCGGGCACCGAGCGTCATCTGATCAACCTGCAATACTCCAACACCGATTTCTGGGGCCAGGATCTGGTAGCGCAGGTGTATTATCGTGACGAATCGCTGACCTTCTATCCGTTCCCAACCCTGAGCGGCGGCAAGGTGACCAGCATTGGTGCCTCACAGCAGAAAACCGATTTCTACGGCAGCAAACTGACTCTGAACAGCAAGCCGATCGACGGCCTGACGCTGACCTACGGTTTCGATGCCGACCATGAAAGCTTCAACGCCAACCAGCAGTTCTTTAACCTGGCGCTGGCCCAACAATCTGGCGGCATGACGCTGCAAAATGCCTACAACGTTGGCCGTTACCCAAGCTATACCACCACCAACCTGGCACCGTTCCTGCAAACCAGCTACGACATCGACCCGATGTTTACCCTGAGCGGCGGCGTGCGTTACCAGTACACCGAGAACAAGGTGGATGATTTTGTTGGCTACGCTCAGCAACAAGGGATCGCCAACGGTCTGGCCACCTCTGCCGATGCGGTGCCGGGCGGTAAAACCGACTATAACAACGCGCTGTTCAACGCCGGCCTGCTGGCCCATCTGACCGAGCGTCAGCAAACCTGGTTCAACTTCTCGCAAGGGTTTGAGATCCCGGATCTGGCCAAGTATTACGGCTCCGGCACCTATAAACTGGTGAACGGCCACTATCAGCTGCAAAAAAGCGTCAACGTGAACGACTCCAAGCTGGACGGCATCAAGGTTGACTCCTACGAGCTGGGCTGGCGCTACACCGGTGATAACCTGCGTACCCAGGTGGCTGCCTACTATTCCCTGTCAGACAAGACCATCACCATCAACAAAACCGACATGACCATCAACATGAACTCTGACAAACGTCGGATTTATGGGGTGGAAGGCGCGGTGGATTACTTCTTCGATGACAGCGAATGGAGCACCGGTGCGACCTTCAACCTGATCAAATCGGAAACCAAAACCGATGGCAAATGGGAGAAGCTGACCGTCGATACCGCCAGCCCGTCGAAAGCGACCGCCTACGTCAACTGGGCGCCGGGTGACTGGACGGTGCGCGTGCAGTCGCAGCAAACCTTCGACGTTTCCGACAGCCAAGGCCGCAAGCTCGATGGCTATAACACCATTGACGTGCTCAGCAGCTATGCACTACCGGTAGGCAAGGTCAGCTTCAGCGTGGAAAACCTGCTGGACAAAGACTACACCACCGTTTGGGGCCAGCGTGCGCCAATCCTGTACAGCCCAACCTACGGCGCGCCGGAGTTGTACAGCTATAAAGGCCGTGGTCGTACCTTTGGTTTGAACTACTCGGTTCTGTTCTGATTTTATCTAAGCAGGCCGGATCGCCTTGACCGGCCTGCGATTTAACCCATGAAGGGATGGCGATCCGCCAATATTAGAAAAAAACCATTAACTAAGCGACGTGGTAACTAGATAAAAACAACCACTCCTTTTTCGTCGTCATCACCGGTACAACCACCTGCATCAACCTTAGTGCTAACCTATCTCTTTTTAATTTACAGAAAGTTAGTTTTCACCCTCCTCCATTGACACTTAGATTATTCCTGTTTTTCTCAAAAAAGAACCTTAGTGAAAATAAAAATAAAGATATTTAATATCTACTTACATGTAACACCAACAAGATAAATCCTAGTGCAATGAGAATACGACTATAAAACACTAGAACCATGCACTGGGAATAGTCCGAATTATGAGGATAGTAAAACAGCCAATTATTGAACTTTAATTTCACCAATGTGATGGCTCAGAGATAAAACCAACACATGACACCATAATTAACGCTAAAAAAAAGAGTTTTATGCTTATGAGTTAGCATCACTACAGTAATGGAGTTTAAGTTTAAAACAACCACTAAAACAGGATAAATACAAAATAAAAACCCATGAAATAATATTTATATAGATTTTAATTCTTTTTTGATTGCGTATTTTTTTAGTTTTCTGAATTGACATTAATTCCTCAGATAATAATATGTCTAAAACTCATATTTGGTGGTAGCGGTTCCGATATGTGAAATATATTTGGACAGTTTCAGCAGTGGATGCGACGGAGTTGGTGATGGATAGCAAGAGAAAAGTCAAATATGCGGCAACGCGGATCATCAATGTGGGTGAGAAAAACCTATCACTGTTTGGCTATATTATCGATGACCAGTATCAGGTAGATATCAAGTCGAGCTCAGTCATCAAGCTCTATAACACTATCGAATGCAGCCATCAACCCAACGGTGAATTCACCAACTATCTCAAACTGCGTGAAACCATGCTGAGATTATTGAACTATCTATTGGCACATGCCAGCGTCGGCTATGTTTCCAACCAAGAGTTGTTAGTACAAGTTTGGGAAAATCATAATCTGTCCTCGTCAACCACCAGATTAATGCAGGTTATTTCCGAACTTAAGTCCAGGCTGGAAAAGATTGGACTTGCCAATGATTTTATCAAGGCATCGCGGGGCAAAGGTTATACTTTGCGTGGTGCCTCTATTACGCCGCTGTATATAAAAACGACATAACCCAACATCTTGTTATTCTTACCAGCCAGGGAGCAGTATTTTCACAGTCATAGTGAAATGACGGCTCTGTGCTTATGCTTCGTTATAGGCCAGGGTTATTTATAATTTAGTTAACAAGGATATATTTGAGATGAAAAAAAACACATTAGTACTGGCACTCTCCCTGGCTCTGAGCGGCTTGGCTTCAACTGCGGCTTCCGCCGCAACCGTAGCGGGCGGCAACATCAACTTCACCGGTGAGATTATCGACCAAACCTGCTTGATTAACGGTGAAACTCCAAATGGCGCTATTGATGTTGACGTCATTTTAGACACTGCCAACGTCAGTGATTTAAGCAATGCGGGTGCCACGGCAAAACCGAAAAACTTCAACATTACGTTGGGTGGCCCAAATGATCTGAACTGTACCAATGGTAAAGTTGCTTCCGTTAGTTTCGACCCAACCAGCCCAGCGATCGATAGTGTTACCGGCTGGCTGAAAAATACTGCGGCTAACAACCCTGCAAGTAACGTTCAAATCCAGATTCTGAACGGCGATACCAACAATGCAATCAACCTTCTTTCAGGCAATAATAATCACGCACCAAAAACCATCGCCAATAATACCGCCGTATATGAGTATATCGGTCAGTATATTGCAGTAGGTGCTCCGGCAACTGCAGGTAAAGTAGCTTCCACCGTTAAATACAATATTGTTTATCAATAAATTCTAGCGGTAATTCTCTGGCCCTGTGATCGTCAGGGCCATTTTTCGATGGCGATACTGACGAGATTGTTATGCCCTTCACTAAAAAATATGGGTTGCTATTATCGGCACTCGCAGCCGTTTTTTTTGCTTCATCTGCGTATGCCAGCATCGTTATTTCTGGTACTCGTGTTATCTACCCAAGCGATGCCAAAGAAGTGACGTTGAAGCTGCAAAATAAAAGCAGTCTGCCGCTGTTAGTTCAATCCTGGATGGATGCAGGCAATGCCGATGCGGCCCCCGAAGATAGCGACGTGCCTTTTATGATTATGCCGCCAGTCGCACGTATTGAACCTACCAAAGCACAGACCCTACGTATTAGCGCTACCCCCATGGCTAACCACGCGACCGATCGTGAGACTCTGTATTGGATCAACGTGCTTGAAGTTCCCCCCCAGTCGAAAACGGAAAAAAATTATATCTCCATTGCCTATCGCAACCGCCTGAAGGTGTTTTACCGCCCCGCAACGTTGCCAGGATTGTCGGAGAAAAGCATGGAGCAGGTGAGCTGGCAGCTGCAAGGGGAAAAATTAATCGGCAAAAACCCGACGCCATACCACATCAGTTACGCCTCGGTACTGTTGCCAGGCCGTGGGGAGGCCAGCGTGGCGGGCAGCGATGGCGGCATGATTGCCCCCTTCTCTGAGCAAACCTTCCAGCTAAAACGCAGTAATAAAACGGTTAAAGGATCGCCCAATAGCGTGGTGACCAATGCGATTAATGACTATGGCGCATTTATCGAAAAAACTTACCCGCTAAGCCGTTAGCGCAGCCCCTATTTCCAGGAAGATGGATTATCTGAGTCGTCAAGGATGCTATGACTAGACGTAACAACACAGCGCTGAACTGGTTGCTTTACTGTGCCATGGTTTCGGCCACTTCTTCTTATGCAGCGGAAGGTCCAGAAGAAGTGACCTTCGATCCCAGTTTTTTCCCTGGCGGTAAGGTTGGGAAATTCGATCCCGCCCAATTTAGCCATAGCAACGTCATGATCCCTGGGATCTACACTATTTCGATCGAACTCAATACCCGGTTAATCGGCAGCGAGAAGATCCAATTCAAACTGCTGCCAGACAGCACCAGCAAGACGACGCCCTGCTATCCGGGCAGCTTCTTTGCACAGCTCAACTTGAGCGAAGATAAGCTCTTGGCGCTCACCCCAGCGGTGCACTTGGAGCAGCTAGAACAGGAAGGCTATTGTGGTTCGCTCAGCGAGCTGTTGCCGGGAGCCAGCGCCAGCGTTGACGGTGGAGAGCAAAAGCTGACCTTGTCGATCCCACAATTACTGATCAATCGTGTTCCGCGTGGCTATGCCAATCCCAAACTGTGGGAAGACGGCCTGACCGCCCTGATCGTCAACTACAATGCCAACGTTTATCAGTCAAAACAGCAGGATAATAGTCAGACCTATGGCTATCTCGGGCTGCGTAACGGCCTGAATGTCGGCCCTTGGCGCGCAAGAAATAGCGGTACGATCAACTGGTCTTCGCAAGGAAATGGCGGGGATTACAAAAGTACCTCGACCTATATTGGCCGCGATATCACCATGCTGCGTTCCCAACTGATCCTCGGCGATGCCTTCACCAGTGGCGAGCTGTTTGACGGCGTGCGTTTCCGTGGGCTACGGCTTTATTCCGATGACCGCATGCTGCCGGATTCTCTGCGTGGCTATGCTCCCGTGGTACGCGGCGTCGCCAACAGCAATGCCAGAGTGGTCATCACCCAAAATGGTTTTACCCTCTATACCGCCACGGTTTCGCCAGGGCCATTTGAGATCGGCGATCTTTATCCCACCAGCTATGGTGGCGAATTGATCGTGCGAGTGGAAGAAGCTGATGGGCAAGTCCGATCCTTTACGGTCCCTTATGCGTCGGTGGCGCAAATGTTGCGGCCTGGCATCAGCCGCTACGAACTGGCAGCAGGTAAGGTTAATAGTTCGGGGCTTGAGAACAAGCCCGCCTTTGGCAGCCTGACCTATCAGTTGGGCCTGAGTAATCTTATTACTGGCTACGCGGGTGCCATTGCCAGCGAGGGATACGTTTCGGCCTTGGTAGGAGGAGCCATGAACACGCCCATCGGTGCACTGTCATTAGATGTCACCGAGGCGAGAACCCGCTTGCCCAACCAACCTTCACGCTCGGGGCAAAGCTATCGTATTGGTTTCAGCCAGCTGTATCCCGCCACCCAAACCAGCCTGTCCGTGGCAGCTTACCGTTTTTCGACCGACGGCTATCTGAACCTGAACGACGCAGTACAGTTACGCGATCTGGCCCTGCGCAATCAACAAAGCGATCTCTATGGCCGCCAACGCAGCCTGTTTACGCTTTCGTTGAACCAACCGCTGGGCGAAGGTTGGGGAAATCTGTACGCCACGGTGATAGGGAGTGAGATAAATGGAGTAGGTGGAGCGAGATAAATCGAAAAATACGGGCAAATAGTGAGAAATAACGTAATGGAGATTGTAATTGTATTTCACATACTGAAAGAGAACCAAGGGCGGAAAAATTTCATTCCGCCCTCAATTTTACTCATCGTCAGGGAACAGCTCAAGGCCAGGCTGTGAACGTTTCAGAATCCGTTTTTCCACACGCTTGATCACCTTACGCAGTCCACCCTCTGTCATGCCGTATGTGATGACCAATTGTTGCCAGGGCATCCTCTTGCGCCAATCCTCGTAAATCTGAAGATCTCGCGCCGACAACTTGAAGAAATAGTCCTGCGGAAATGTAATCAATTGACCGGCGAAATGTTCACAGATGAAATTAGCTACATTAGTGCCTAACTGATCGGCAGAGTCAGTAGGCAGGCCGTGTTCCTGAGCGACCAGTGTTACATACTCTGCCAGTTCTGTAAGTAACCAATGCCGTTTTTCTTCCATCTCGCTCTTCATACTGACCTCGCCTACTTACGGCTCAACCACTGCTTAAGCTTCTCAATAGCCTGGTGGGCCTTGTCTGGCTCTTTTTGCAGCCAGACTAACTGAGCCACGCCAGTCTCCCGCAGCAGCCAGGCATCAAGGGCTTTCTGCGACTTATCCCTTACGAGTCCAGCCTTAGCCAAATCTTGCCACAGCACCCAGATTTTGCGGCCCATAGGGAAGTCAGCCATAGGTACTTCCCGAGACTTACCTGAAATCTTGAACCCGCGACCACGCAGGTGGGCGAGAACGTTGGCCAGTTGCCTATCATCCATCTTGCTGCATGAGTCTTTGCCGGTCAGGTTCTGCAGCATCACGCGGTAGGCATCGTCGGATACTTCCAGTTTGTTTCGGGCAATATGTATCAACTGGATGGTTTTAGCCCGGTTCATGAGTCCTCCCCGCCATCAGGGGCAGTATAGGGTTCTGGTAAGTGTGACCAGGCAATCACATCCTCTTCATTGTGATACCAGCCGCTAATAGATGAGCAGGTATCAACATCGACATACCCGTCAATAGTGGTAACGAGCAATCGAGTGAGCATTGGTGGTTCAATATCATTAATGTTCCATTCGATAGCTGTGGCGGTTGTAGCATCTGACCAGGCAACCGAACATAGACGACCGCCTAAAATTTCCATGCCAGCACTAACAGTTGGAGTTTGCCCATCGGGAAAATCGACAACAAAAGTGACCTTACTCATGATTTTCACCTTTTTCATTGCTTACACGGTCTAAACGTTCAATTTCGGCAAGGATAAGCGCACCTGCTTTAACCAGTTCACGACGGCGGTCGCCAAATTTTGCAGCCCAGCCGTTCGGGCAGATCGCTTCCGCCCAATTTTCGCCGTAGCCTGTTTCTTCCGCTGACCAATCTCGACAGGCTTCAGGCATGGCGTAAAGTGCAGCAAACGCGGCTATTTCGTCGTTAACATGCTCGTCGTCGTGCTCTGGAGTCCAGCCTTTAACGTTAACTTGCCGTAAACGTTCATCAACAACAGCAGCGATGGCGGGGTTCTGACCAGGTTCTGTGTTACACATTTTGGTTTCACTGAGCATAAGCAATGCATACTTCAGCGAGTCCTGAGTTTTTTGTAATTTCGCTGCTAAATCGGTAGCTAATCCCTCCAGTTCTGTAATACGTTCCTGGCCATGAGCTATTGGGCTCTGAATTGAGTCGATGGTCAGTCGCAGTTGTTGAGAAAGTTGCTCTGCTGCTTCTGTGCGCTGCTTCCATTCGACAAGCACGCAACCAGCATCGGCCAAAGCCATTTTTGCCTTATGCAGCTCTTGTGCCTGCTCATCTAGCGAATCCAACAATGAAATGATGGCTGGTGCAGTAGCTGCCTTACGAAATTCCCCCCAGAGAGGATTCATTGCATTAAGAGAATCCTCTGCAGATCTACGAAGGGCGAGTTTCTGCTCAAATGTTAGTGGATTAAATTTGAATCTCATGACTTATTGCCTCCCGATCTGTGCATATTCTTGCTGAGAACCATCAACGGCATGGTGCAACTTAGCTTCCTGGCCAGCCTGGTACCCGGCAGATTTGGCAATATCATCCCCTCGACATTTTTTTGCCGTTCTGGGGTCAAGGGTTTTATGCTCAAACTCGCTCTTTAGCCGGTTGTAATAGGCTGTCATCAACGTTGTTTCAGGCTCGCTGACAATGAAATTTTCAATAACCCGTTGCGCACCCAGCACCCAACCTTCGCAGAACTGGTCAGCACGGTTGATCTTGGTGCTGCGTTTGATGCTTTTGCGCTGTGAGGCACTGAACTCGCTACGGGCTTTCATTAACTGTCGGGAAAGCACATCAAAACCGTATGCCGCTATTTGCGGGCGTTCATTCGGGCCATAGAAAACAACCACCCGGCGCGAGACGTTATAGGTGTGATAACAGCGCACGCCAAACGCACTGCAAATCATATTGGCCAAGGAGGCGGCATAGCCGGGGATTTTTACCGCATTCGTCGGTGCACCCTGGCTGCTGAATTCATCGATATCCATTAAATCAACATCGGTTTCAGTCAGGTTATGCGCCCGCATCAGGTTTTGAGCCTGACTAATGGCATTAGCCGCCTCGTTCTGATTGGTGCTGCGCCTGGCTAAATTCAGCAGTTTTTTAATTTTAGCAAGGTACTTTTCGTTATTCATGATCCACCTCGTTATCAGTGCTGCTGATTTCAATTGTTTTAATTTCATTAACCATAAAGCACCTCTGCAATAAGTAATGACCAAAATAAAAGACAGAATATGAGGATGCTACTCCATGTAGCTCTGCGTGAAACATTCATGATATGACTCCAATTCGAATAAACTGGATTTGGCGCAAATCATACAAAGCAGGTTTGCGCCATGATTAAATTACGCTTGAGGTTCGATAGCCACCAGGTCACCAGTGGGTACAAAGGTGTTATAGGATTGCCCGCAATGCGGGCATTTCAGGATTACATCAACACACCAGACATCGTCGCTACCTTGCATGATGTTTGCCTGCTCAAAGTCGAGATCATCGACTTCTTTTTTACAGCTTTTGCAAGAAAGGCTCATTCGCTGCTCTCCTGCTCAAATGGAATGATGGCAAAATCTTCCAGGTCGCGATTAATCGTGATGCCTGGAATGTTTTTTACCGCGTCTGGTTCATTTAAAATTGCTTCCTTATTAATTTCATCCTTAGAGCGAATAAAACGAATAAGTTTTAATTTCTTCAGCGCCTCCATGACGGATTCAACTCCTTTAATGGTGCAGCTCGGTGGTCGATTGCGCCAAACGATCTCACCCGTTGTCAGGTTTACGGTCTTGGTTTTGCCGTCCTGGGTCAGTTCCTTGCGGTTCGCCTCACACCAAGTCTGGAGACCCGTTTGGAAGCTGGCGATTTCAGCCTTCAGCCTCTCCATCTCGGGCGAGTGATATTGCGTGACCGCCGCAATCTGATCATTCATTTCTGTTTCGGTGCGGGTTAATTGACGCTGTAAGTCACCGAGGGTTTTAATACCATCGATTACCTCAGTTTTCGATTGAGCGACGTACAGAGCCGCCGCAGCTTTAAGCCGCTTTTTACCTTTAGCCATTTTGCTTACCTTCTAATTATGAGTTACTTGGTTTGTGGTACTAACTCGAACGTGATGTCTTCTGGGTCGTTTTCATAGCAGCAATCTTGAACACCAAGACCATATTTACAGGTTATTTCACCGATAAGGCTATCCAGATCGATACCTTCTGCACAGATGCGCTGATATTTTTCAAAGTCGGCCTTATCCATCTCGACGGTTTTATCTAAATGGATATGCTGATTAGCGCTGATGCTGACTTTCACTTTTTCAGTCATTACCGCTCCTCCCAAACAATCCGACAATTACCCATTTGGCACTGATACTTTTTAAAAGGGCCGTTGTCATCAGAACCATGACAGTAGAGCACAGCCTTACCGTCTTTAACCAATTGCAGCGTATTACTGTCAGCCTGGACAACCAACGTTGGGCGGCTGTGCTGAACGATATCAATCCTGATAACCGTAAACCCGATGGCGGTCATTGCCGTCAGAGCATGGCTTGCACTACCTAACGCCATCTGAATTGACATGCTATTAATATTGACCGTGAGGTTTTGACTCATATTCATAGCGAAACGCCTCCATTAATCCGTAAATAAAAGGCCGTGTGTATAGTCATAGGTATTAATAACAATGCTGTCATCCGACTCACGAGAGCTAATACCCAGGGTCTCTGATTTGCCGTAACATTCAGTGCTGAGGTTGAGATTGCAATACCCAGCAGAGACGACTGTTGCATCCGCTATTCCTGGGTACGCAACCAGCATCCGCATCGCATTGACGACATCCGCATGTACCAGGTTATCAGGGAAAATAATCGGTATTTCCCTGGCCATCGGCTTATCTACGCGCAGCATGATGTATTTCATCTACAGCCCCTTAATAACGTCAGCATTGACCACCGGCACACCGAGTTTTTCCGCCAGGTTCATTGCTGCGATGGTCAGATTACTGATGGCCAGCGGATACAGCAGGCTGATCACCCCTCTTTTACCACCCAGATCGTGGCTCAATCTGGCCTTGATGGCATCGATAGCGCTGGCGTCGAGAACGTCGGCAAGCGGCTTGCCCAGGCGCTCAAACTTGAACTTCAAAAACGCCTCCAGATGCATACCCAGCGGCGGTAAGTTGACGACCTCGCACCGCTGGACGACCTCGCGCACTTCCATGCTACGTTCAGACAGCTTGTCAGCCAGTTCTGGCTGGCCAATCAACACAATACTGAGCAGTTTTTTGAAGCCGTTCTCCAGTTCGTAGAAGCGTTTCAGGTGCTTCAACGTGGGCAGCGGCAGGGAGTGGGCCTCTTCGATGATCAGAACGTGGCTATACCCGGCGTTGCTGCTGTCTTTGAGTACCCGGTGTAGCTGGCGGTACCGTGCCTCCTGGCTTTGTTTGATGCCTTCCAGCGGGGCCAGGGTATTAATGATGGCTTCGGCAATGGATGCCGCTTTCAGGGTTTTCCCTTTTTTGTCATTGTCCTCCATGGCAATAATGTGCGGTTCAATCACCACTACTGGCGCTCGTTCGCTGTTGATACGGTCAATCAGGTCGCGGCGCAGGGTGGATTTGCCCGAACCTGACTCGCCAATTATCGCCACAAACCCGCCATGCTTGGCGGTCTGCAATAAGGCTTCACGCACATAACGAATGTCTGGTGTGGTAAACACATCATCGGCACTCTGCAGGGCATCATCGGCGAACGGGTCGCGGAATAAACCAAAATGCTTTTTGGTCGCTGGTAGTAACACCTGTTTTGCGAGTAACATATTGTCGTCTCCTTCTTCATTTGCCTGTTGCGAGACATCGGTGCGGGTGGTCTCCGCTGCCCGCACCACTTCAAAAGCGGCCACTGCATCTATGCCGCGTCCTGTTAAATAATCACTGATAGACTGGCGGATTTCCGCCGTGCGACGCTTAGGCCAGACGGCATGATTAACCAGTTGAGATATCGTTGGCTGAGACACCCGCGCGACTGCCGCGATGGCGCTCTGCTCAATACCGTGGGCCTGCATTAAACTCTTGAGTACCAGCATGCTCCCCCCTTACTGACCGTTGACGACGCGAAAACCACCGCGCTGTTGCTTTGCCTGCAGGTCGCTGGCCAGTGTCTCTAGTTCCTCAGCAGGAACACCGTCAGGGAACCGTTCAACGATCTGGCTGTAATACTGTTTGTGCCACTCCAGCCCCTGAGCGGTAAACCGCTCACGCAGCTGTTTGGCGGCTTCAACATGCGTTAGTGGGCGTTCTTCCATACGTGGAGCGCGTACTTGAGTTTCCTGGCCACGTTTTGGCAGGTATTCAGGGTGCTGGGCCTGCTCCATCTCCATGTAGGGGTTGAACCGGCCACCGAATGGCAGCGCTTTGGCCTTGCGGGCCGCGTCGGTCTCTTCCTGGCTGTTGGTGCCGTAAACAAGTTGCTCAACCTCGGTGCGGTTGCGCTGGGCGTCGGTGTCCTGTATCTGGCCATACTCTTGGCCGATAACAGAGGCGTTAACGGAGTAGCCCCAGTCGTCTTTGGCAATGGCATAAATGGGGTAATAGGTCGCAAAACCATCCTCGCCAGTCATAACCACTCGAGCCTCATCCTCGTGCCAAGGGTTGCGACTCACGTTCAGCAGGTCGCCAACACAGGCACCGGGGATATCTTTGACGCAGAAAGATTTGGCCCGGAAATTGACACGCAACTGGGCGGTAACCTTGCATTCTTTCGGGGCGCTGATGGCCAACTCCTGGAAGACCTCAACAGGCGGCGCTTTCACCAACTGCTCGGCAGAAATCTTCAGCCAGGCATCGGTACGGGGCATGCCATAGCGGCTGTGAACCTTGGTGCGGTTGTAGTTCATGCGCCACAAACGGGCGAAGCTGTTGAGTTGATCTATGTTATCGACTCGGACGAACCGCAAACCCGCTTCAAAATCACACTCGATAATGTCACGCGCCTTTTCGACTGCCCCAGTGGCGCGAGCATTGCGGGCCTTGTGCTGAATGCACTGAATTCCCAGCGTCTGGCACATATTGATCAGGCTGGCAGAGACCAGCGCAGAGCCAGGGTCGGTATACAGAATTTTAGGTACACCGTGGAGAACGTCAGCACCACCACGCTCTTGCATGGCGTTGATCATCACCGTCAAAAAGTTCTCGGCGCTTTCGCCACCGAAGTGGTACTCGACATAAATCCAGTTAGTGGTGTGGTCAATCAATTCAAATGACCACACGCGGTCATTGACAACACGATCCAGATTCTTGGGTTTGTTTTTGTTGTACTCCTCCCTGTCCATGACCCGCAATCCAGTATCCCCCTTGGTCTTTTTGTTGGGATTCTTGAGGTAATACAACACACACAGCGAGGCATCGACCTGCCAGACGTGGTTAGGATGCAGGCTGGCCAACTCCAGCGCAGGTGCCGGATTCTGCAACTGATCATAGTGCAAGCGGTAGCCCTTCAGGGCTTTGCTGATGGCATCAACTGACAAAGGCATAAATTCCCCTGTCTCTTCATCAATGCGGCCAGCGACAATCATACCGTTGGTACGCAGGTGGTTGATCACGTTCTCCAGGCTATACAAGCGTTTGTCATTGTTACGGCGAGACTCAAGCCAAACACCGGATATCACCAGCGCCTCTTCACGAGTCAGCGCCGTCTTGCCTGCATCAGAACGCTTTTTGCGTGAGGTTGCAGGCTGTACAGACTTCAGCTTTTTCAGCAGCGTTGAACGGGACATCTGCAACTCCTTACAGGCCGACTGATAGATAGCTTCTTTGCCCCCATGACCTGCCGCGCTGACAGCGTCTGCAAGGGCGACTAAACGTTGGATAAGGGCTGGGCTCATGGTTAATGTCCGTTTATCTGGTTCGTGTGCGCGAAGGCTTCCTGCAGCTTTTCGCAAACGCGGTCAGACAACCCCAGCAGGAATTCAACCTCAGACCAGTTTTCGTGCTCAGTGTAAAAAGTGAGCATGGTGCTCCAGTTCTTGGCCTCTTTCACCGCTGCCAGGAATTGGTCACGTTGCGCTTGTTCTGCCGGGGTGCGCTTTGGTGTGATGACCACCGCAGCCAAACTCACCGCCTCATCCCGTGACAGCAGGCGCTTGCCGTTGGCACGGGTTGATTCCTGTAGCAACTGGTCAACTTTATTGTTTGAATTCATGACGCTTGCCCCTTCTGGATTTGATTGATTTTCTGCAGCAGCAGGCTTTCCAGAGCTGCAGCAAAAGGCTGGGCATCTTCCGCCCGGATAGTGATCTCACCGTGATAGGTGCAGATGGTGAAACCATGCTGCATATCGGGTACATGCCATAGCAGCGCAGCGTTCAGCGTCTCCACGCTATCAACGATGGTCGTACTAGGCATTGTCAGCCTCCTCACTCGCCAGGCCGTTCTTCACCCAGTCAGGGCGTGGATCAAACGGCTTGTGCTCAGGCAGATTGAACTGCTGGCGCAGCGCAGTGATCTGGTTTTCAATATCATCCAGCATCCCGGCCATAAAACCGGCGTGAGCGATGCCGGAGCTTTCGGTATGGTCCACAAGGCTGGTAAAGCCGCTTTCCAGATTGGTGAGGTCAGCCAACACGGCATGCTGCAGAATATTGACCTCCTGGGTCAGTTCAGCACCAACAGTCTCTGGGGTTTCACGCTTGACGCGGCGGAGGAGCTTTTCTTCCAGGTCGGACTTTTCATCCTGAACCTTGCTCAGTTTCTTTTTGTTTTCGGCCAGGGTTTGACGGCTGATCTCCAGGTCAGTAGCCAGGTTTTCTTTCTCTTTGGCGTGTTTGGCGATCATCTCTTCGGCCAGTTCCAGCAAAGCGTTTTTGTCACCTTCTTTGGCCACTTCGATCAGGGCGCTTTTCTGGTCTTCCGGCAGGCGACGGAATTGGCGCAGTTCGCGGTAACCAGCGCCAACAGCGGACAGTTGTTTTAAGGCGTCTTCACCGAACGCTGTTAAATTGGTGAGATCTTCATCTACTTTTGAACGTGATAGTCCGAGCGCTTGGCAAAAACCATCCCAAGTGCCGACGTCGGCAATTTCATTACCGTCAAAGTCAATACCTTTCTTACCTTTAAGTGACTGATAAATTTTACTTTCTTTGATGTGTTTAAGCTTGCCTAAACTGACGACGTCGGCAAATTTTGAAAAAGACCTAGCCATTTGAACCTGCCCCAGCAGCTGGTTCACAAGGTCTCTTTCATCAGTAAACTGGCTATTTACTGTCGCAATTAGGTTCTGTGTTGCTTCTAGGTCTGGATTGAGCGGAGTGTCCGATAATATTTCAGAGGTTGGTGTTGGTTTACGTGCCATGAGTCTTATCCTTACCGAGAGCCAGCGGTAATGCGCTGTGTGATTTCTTCCATCCGCGATTGCATGCGGGCTATATGTTCGGCATGAGCCGTGGCGATCTGCAGCATCTGTACGCTATGTGCGTATCGACCATTATCAAGTTGTATGGCTAGCCCCTCAGCTACCAATGTGGCCAGGTCGCGACTGATATTGGCTGGGGAGACGTCCAACGTTTTGGCGAGTTCACCGTTGGATAGGCCAGTCATGGTGTGACCCTTCAGTGCTTTTAGTACTTTCAAGGTTCTTGATGCTGATGAAGAAGTTCCTGATGTTTTTGCCATCGTTGTCAGCTCCTTTTTTTACTATGCGTAACACTGTTACACTGTTGAAAACGGTGTTATAAAACTCAAATAACTTGCACGGGCTGTTTCAACCCAAGCTTGACGGCGATTTCGTGACCTTTGCCGTATTTGGCTTTGGTCAAGCCATTAAGAACGCGGTAAACATCGGTTGGGCTATAACCGTTTTCTATGGCCCATTGATTGAATGTCCATCCATTTTGACGGAAGTGTTGTTTGACTTGGTCTGGGGTCTTCACTTGCATGGCTCCATTTCTCCGAAGAAATGTGTAATTTATGTGATAGATTATGAGACCGATTGGGTACATAGTCAATAGACCTATTGGGTTCAAATGAAAAGTTTAGATCTTGCAGCTATTGGATTACGAGTGCGCTCTGTGAGGGGGAATTTGTCTCAAACAGAGTTCGCGAAACGATTAGGAATTGAACGTAAAAGCGTATCTCGCTATGAGTCTGGAGAGCGAGCACCAGATGCGTTGGTTATACTTCGCCTGTTGTCTGAGTTTAATATTGAACCAACTTGGCTATTGACTGGAGATGGCAACATCCCAGAGTTGTCATCAGATGAACAGGAGCTACTGGGAAGCTTTCGCGCCGCTCCTTTAGCAGTAAAAGCAGCCGCTCTTGCTGCCTTGCAAGCCGGTACAGCCAACAGTAGTAAAATAATAATCTCGGGGAATAAAAACCGGGTTGCGGGCAGAGATTACAATGAAAAATAACTAGTTGTCGTGTGAGGGTCATGAATGCCTAAATTCAATGTCAGCGGGGATAGTAACCGTATCGCGGGCAACGATTATCATGAGTACCGAGGTCCTGAACCGTGTCCATGCTGTGAACAACGCTATTTGACAGCAGGTAGAGTGTACTGCAGACACTGTGAAGCGCAGTTTGAGCAGGAGAGGATTCGGCAAGAGCTTGCAAAGAAGCAGCATCAAAAAAGGAATTCGGCACTTAGAATTGCGAAAGTGCTTGCAGGTTTTATGATTCTTGGCTTGGTTCTTAATTGGGTTGGGCCAGAATTTTTACGTACTGCGGGGCTAGTCTTAACTACTATATGCGCATTTACTATCATGCTAATTTCAAAGATATTTAAATGAGTTTTATCTTGTATAGGTCAGTATATCTCCCAAATATTAAGGAAGGATCATGGCATTAGTTGATTGCAAGGAATGTGGTCGCGAGATTTCAGACAAGGCAAAATATTGCCCACATTGTGGTGTGAAATTACAACAGCCGGTTGGAAATCTTAAAGGTTGTCTTGGGGTAATATTGGTTTTTGGCGGCATCTTTATCTGTTTTTTTGTACTTTTGGGGATTTTCGGTTCGGGAAGTTCCAGTCGTGAACCGCTTGAATTATGCAAAATGATGATCAAGATGGACTCTGCAAACCCTGACAATATCGACATAGCTGATATTGATGGCCAGAGATACGGAGATAAAATATTGTATGAATGGACTCCCCTCACACTCCGCATACAAAACAAGTATGGGGCGCTGGTTGGGGCATCAGCAAGTTGCATTATCAATACAACAACCAATGAGGTTGAGCGAGTTAGAACCCCATCATTTGCTGGGCTTGATTAGGTGGTCAGCGAGACCACCCAATAACTACCAATTTCTGATCACAAGCTCTTGTTGCCTGCCGGAATCTCTTCCGGCTCCCCTGAGTGTGTAGTGAACATCCACGGTATCCATCGATAGCCCAGCAAAAACGTGACGCATTTCGGGGATATCGTTTACCGAGATCAGCATTTTTCCCTCTATCGATCTTGCCAATTCGGCCATACGTGAGTAGTTCTCAAACCCAAACTCTACTCCGTAGCCCTCAGTTTGCCAGTACGGTGGGTCGCAGTAGATTAGCGTGTGGGGCCGGTCATATTTCTCAATACACTTTGCCCAGTCCATATGCTCAATGAACGTCCTGGCAAGACGCATATGTGCCTGTGATAAGTCCTCTTCGATACGCAGCAGGTTGAACCTTGGCGGTGATGTCGTTGCCGTGCCAAAGGTCTGCCCCTCTAACTTGCCGCCGAACGCCTGCTTCTGCAGATAATAGAACCTGGCTGCTCGCTGAATGTCGGTCAATGTCACCTCTGGGGTGATCTGCAGCCATTCAAACATCTGCCTGCTGACCAGCGCCCATTTGAACTGCTGAATGAATGCTTCCAGGTGGTGCTGGATAACCCGATACAGGTTCACCAGCTCGCCGTTGATGTCGTTGATCACCTCAACCTTGCTCGGGGTTTTGAGGAAATACAGTGCCGCTGCGCCGCAGAACGGCTCAACGTAGCAGGTGTGTTCAGGGAATTGTGGGAGGAGCTTTTTAGCCAAACGGCGCTTGCCACCTATCCAAGGTATGATCGGTGTCGATTTCATGAACTGTAAGCCTTTTTCATATGATGAAAATGCAGTAGGCTGGATCTGTCTCGCGAGACGGACTGAGCCTTCGGTTGCTCACAGGCAATCTCTGTGTGTGACGGCCTGCCCGGTGTTAGCGCACTGGGCGGGTCGCTCTTTCTTGCTACGGGGGTAGACTGCGTGAGTTATGGCGAGGGGTATTCTATCCGGGGATAGAAACGGGCTATTTAGTGATTCTTAGACATAAATATAAGGCATAGACAGTATGATTACTGATGTCCAACAGGAAATTATTGACTCTTTAAATACCATGATATCTGCAAATAATGACCTTCAAATCCGTGTCGCCAAGCTTGAGGCCATTGTTGGCATAGATGATATGGTTATCATGTCATTATTTGCCAATGTATCGGCTGAAGAGAGGCTGAACAAATGGGATGAAATTGTAGCGGACATGCTGTCAACACACGTTTTAGATTCATTAAAGCAAGATGAGGAATCTAAAGAAAAATATCGGTTTATCGTTGATGCTCAAAAAGCAAGAGTAAAGTTCTGGACTGAGGTTTTCCGCGGTGCTGCTGGAAAGGATTAAACCTTCATCTTGTCCTTGATGCTTGTTGGATAACGGCTAGCAGTTTTTTTTCGCCTCTTCAATTTTGGCACTATTTGGAGTGTCATAACCATAAGACAGCAAAGACTTTATCTTGGTATTTGATTGCTCATTAGATTTCATTTTCTTATCCTCGTATTGACGCCAGCAGGTTTGCTGTCGCATGCTAGTTGGCCATCCCCTTGTACGCTTCGCCTCTCTATCACTCTTTTATCCGCGTATAAATCACAATCCCTAAACCACTCGGCACAATGAATTCCTCTGTTGACCATCAACTAAGGAAGTCACCATGTCGTTCTTGAATAAATACCGTAATTTCCGCCGCCAACGCCTGTTGAGCTGGCTCATTGCCGCCGTTCTGTTGCTGGTGCTGATCGCGTTTCTGTCACCGGCACAGATCGGCGTCACGGTTTACAAGCTGGCCCTGGTCTCGATTGCCGTTGTGCTGGGTTATCACCTTGATCGCGGCCTGTTTCCCTATGCCAGCCCAGGCAGCTACCTCTCTCAAGACTGGAAAACCACACCGCCATTCATGGGAACTCAGGATGTTGAATATCCGATTGTCGCGGGTTACCAACTGGTCTTTGCTGCCGTTCTGCTTCGCCGCGCCATCATCGTATTGGCGGTGGTCATTGGCGTAACAATGGGGCTCTAACTATGCATTGGCCGCAAATCACCTGGATGGTTCTGACTGCGATGTCGCTTGTCGGTTACGCCATTCTGCATGGCAAACCGATCCGGCTATCGTTCTGGATGAGATTGGGGCAACTGGTGGTATTAGCCTGGCTGCTCTGGTGCGGCGGGTTCTTTTCCCAGGCAAAAGCCGCAGGTATCCCACTGGAGGCGCAGCAGTATCAACGCGAACTGACGCGCAATGCCCGAGCCATCTGGGGGCTTGACGCGCCGGTAGCGTTGTTCGCTGCGCAAATTCACCAGGAATCCACATGGAAAGCGACAGCTCGCTCGCCGGTTGGTGCGCTGGGCCTGGCGCAGTTCATGCCTGCCACCAGTGACTGGATTGCGGGTGTTTACCCCAAATCTTTAGGGGCTAACCAACCGTACAACCCGTCATGGGCCATGCGGGCATTAGTCAGTTACAACCTGTGGCACTGGGATCGCATCCTGGGTACCGCCAGTGATTGTGACCGCTGGGCCTTTGTGCTGTCTGCCTACAACGGTGGTCTGGGCTGGGTGCAACGTGATCGCAAGCTGGCTTCGACCAAGGGACTCGACCACTCCCGTTACTGGGGGCACGTCGAGACCGTCAATGCCGGGCGAACGGCAGCGAACTGGCGAGAGAACCGGGGTTATCCGCAGCGGATTATCCAACGCTGGCAACCTCTCTATGTCGATGCTGGATGGGGACTGGGGGTATGCCATGAAAGTTAAGTACATCGTACTGATCGCAGCGGTTCTGTTTGCGCTGCTTTTCATCACTGTCGAATTTGCGCGGGAATATGGCTACCAGGAAGGGCTGAGTGACGCCAAGCTGGAATGCCTGGAAAACCAGTTATCTGACAGCAAACAGGCACTAAATTCATTCACTAAGGCGGCGGATCTTGCAGCAGAACGGGTCAGACAGGCAGACCGCAGCCTATCTGAACGCATCGCAGAGCAGGAACAGCGCGATGAACAGACCACGAGGGATATCAAGAATGCACTCAAAAAAACGGCTGCTGACCGTGTTAAATGCGTGTTTGATGACGACAGCATGCAGCAACTCGCCGCCGCCCGTGACCGCGCCACCGCTGCTGTTACCGGCGGGATTAACGGTCACCTGTCCGGTGCCGCCACTCCCTGATGACAATAGCGCGGATGCCGCGTTCGTCACGCTGAAACGGATGTACGACATCTACGCAACCTGTGCTGGCCGTCATGTCGAGCTGGTCGATTTTATAGGCAAAAGACATCATGAACCTGGAAGAATTGAGTTTTAGTTTTAGCGCCGTGCAGTGGCTGCTGACCGTGGCTATTGGTATCTATGCCTGGGTTATCAGCCGACAGGCGGCGACCAACAGCGAGGTTCTGGAGCTGCGCACCCGTGTTATTGCCCTGGAGGAGCGTGTCAAACAGATGCCAACCCAACAGCAGTTGGCCCAACTGATGGTCCAGCTCGGCGCAACAGAGGCCCAACTGAATAATATCGGCATCCAGTTAGGGGCAATGTCGCGACGTGTTGAGAGAATTGACGATTTTTTGATGAAGCAGCGAGGTGGCAAATGAAATACCAGGATTTTTTACGTGAAGACATGCGCCTGGTGACTTTGCGCATCTTGTCTGAAATGCCAGGCTACACGTCTAACAGCTCGGTGATTTTTGAAGGGCTGACGCGTTACGGCCACAACCCCAGCCGTGACCTGGTCAAATCAGAGTTGCTCTGGTTAGAAGAGCAAGGGCTGGTTTCCACCGAGGATATCGGTACCGTACTGGTCGTTCGTCTGACAGCGCGAGGCGCTGATGTGGCCGCTGGCCGTGCCATCGTTCCTGGGGTGAAGCGTCCAGGCGCGGGAGGTTGAGATGGGCCGTAAATCCACCATTCACAAGTTGCCCACTGATGCCAGGGAACATATCGACAAGCTGATGCGTGATAACAGCATGACCTTGGCCGAGATGCTGGCCGACATCTGTGAACATTTCCCTGATGCCGCCGCCGAACTCAGTACCAGTACCCTTTGGCGCTATAAGAAAGCCGGTGGTTTTGAAGAGTTCATGAACCAGATGCAGCGCCAACAACAAGCGGCCCGTATGGCCGTCAGCGCCCTGGGCGAGAACCCGGACGACAAGGCCGGTACGCTGCTGGTGCAATCGGTGATGACGCTGGTGCAGTCTGCAGCGTTCGCGGCCCAGGGTGACACCCCGGACACGGAAGAAGTGCTGCAACTCTCCATGGCCATGAAGAACACCCTGCAGGGGAGCAAGCTGAGTCGTGAAGAGCGTTCAGCCGTGATCCGCGAGGCCCGCGAGCAGCAGCTGCGTGAGCAGGAAGCCAATCTGAAGGAAGTGGCTACCGCTCAAGGGATGTCGGATTCACAACTCCAGTTCTGGCGCGAGAAAGTCTTGGGGATCAGAAGCTGATGGCCAAACAACCTGCACCCTCATCTACAGTCAAACCCATCAGCTCGACGGTACGGGTGGTTGAATGGGAAGACTTACCGCCCTCGGTACGTGAAATTCCTGAAGATTTTTCGGCCACGATTGATACCGTGTTGATGAAGCATCAGGTGGAATGGTGCCAAACGCGCGCTTCTATTGTTGTTGCTGCCAAGGGTCGCCGAACCGGCATCACGTTTGGTGAGGCGTTGTATGACACCACGTTGGCTGCTGCGCGAAAATCAGCGGGCGGTACCAACATCTATTACATCGGGGATACGAAAGAAAAGGGACTGGAATTTATCGGCTATTGTGCCCATTTTGCGCGGGTGATCGTTGAGGCCCAGAATGAAGGCGTCAGCCAGATAGAAGAGTTTCTCTTCGAAGACCAGGACGAATCTGGCCGTATCAAACATATCGCCGCTTACCGCATTCGCTTCTCCTCCCGCTTTCAGATCGTGGCGCTGTCATCCAATCCTGCCAACATTCGTGGTTTGCAGGGTCTGGTGGTCATTGATGAAGCGGCATTCCATGCCAACGTCCAGGGTGTACTGGATGCTGCAACGGCCCTGCTGATCTGGGGCGGACAAATCCGTGTCATTTCTACCCATAATGGCAAAGCGAACGCCTTCAATCAGTTGGTTAATGATATTGAGGCGGGCCGTTATGGTGAGGATGCCAAGGTCTTTCGGGTGTCTTTTGATGATGCTGTCGAGAATGGCCTCTATGAGCGCAAGTGCGTCATGAAAGGTGAAGCACCTACTGCGGAAGGTAAAGCCCTTTGGTACAGCCGTATCCGCAATGCCTATGGCCCGCGCAAGGCAGCAATGCGTGAGGAACTGGACGTGATCCCCCGGGATGGTAACGGGGTGTGTATTCCTGGTGTGTGGATCGAGCGGGCTATGCCGGAAGAGCGCCCGGTCATACGTCTTGCCCTGGATGATGACTTTATTAATATGAGCGAGGGAGAGCGCGAATCTTGGGGTAATGCCTGGATTGAGGAGAACCTTGCCCCTGTCATGGCCACACTCGACCCTGCGCTGCGGCATGTGTTCGGCATGGATTTTGCCCGACACCGCCACTTCTCGGTGATCTGGCCCATCGCTATCACCCAAAACTTACGCCGCGTGGTGCCGTTCGCTCTTGAGTTGAACAACGTGCCTTCCGGCCTTCAGCAACAGATCCTGTTCTGGTTTATCGACCATTTGCCGCGCCAATCTGGGGGCGCTATCGATGCGACTGGCCCTGGCATGGTGTTGGCCGAGTACACCGCAGACCGCTATGGCAGGCCGCGTATCGCTGAGATCAGCCTGAACCGGGCATGGTACGGTGTGTGGATGCCGAAGTTCACTGGGCTGTTTGAAGACAACATGATTGACCTGCCGCGTGACGAGAACATTGCCCAGGACTTGCGGACGGTGGAAACCATCGACGGTATACCGATGGTGTCAAAGCTGGAGAAAAAAGACCTGAAGGACGCTGAACTGGTGCGGCACGGTGACTCGGCCATCGCCGGTTGCCTGGGAAACTACGCCACGTTAAATCTGGCTGTCGAGATTGAATTCCAGTCTACCGGAGCGCGTGACATCTTCCGGGTGTTGTCAGGCTATGGCTCAAGTCACGGTGGCGAATTTACGGAGACCGGCTTCGGTACCGTGCGTGGCAGTAATGATTTTGGAGGGTTTATATGAGTCTGTTGGGGAAGCTTAAAGGTGCGTTTAAACGCCCTGTGCTGGGTCAGGAAATTGCCACTACTGGCGATGGCCGTGATATTACACGCCCCTGGGTCGGTTCCCTGGCCTTGGCCGATGACAGTGTGCTGATGAATCGGGGCGCGCCAGACCTAAAAATCTACCGTGAAGTGCTGAGTGATGATGAGGTCAAATCCGCGTTCACTCAGCGCCAGGATGCGCTGATCTCCCGCGAGATCAAGGTGGATGCCGGTGGGGATCGTCCGATTGATATCGAAGCTGCAGATGCCATGCAACGCCAGATTGATGCACTGGGCTTTGACCGTATCACCCGGCTCATGCACTACGGTGTGTTTTACGGTTACGCGGTGTCTGAGCTGATTTATGGAACTCGCGACAACCTGCTATGGATCGATGAGGTCAAGGTTAGAGACCGCAGACGGTTTCGTTTTACGCCCAAGGGCGAACTGCGGTTGCTGACGCCGGGCAACATGTTCACCGGAGAACCTTGCCCTGCGCCTTATTTCTGGTCATTCGCGACCGGGGCCGACCATGATGATGAACCGTATGGCCTTGGCCTGGCCCACTGGTTGTACTGGCCCACCTTCTTCAAACGTAATGACATCAAGTTCTGGCTGATCTTCCTGGACAAGTTCGGTATGCCCACGGTTGCCGGTAAACATCCACCAGGGGCAACACCAGAGCAAAAACGCGATTTGCTGGCACTGACCCGCGCCATATCTACCGACAGTGGTGTTGTCATGCCTGAAGGTATGGCCCTTGAAATGTTGTCTGCGTCACGTTCTGGTGCGGCGGATTATGAATCCATGTACAAAGCGATGAATGAAGCCATCCGGCGCGTGGTTGTCGGGCAGATCTCCAGTTCTGGCGGAGCCTCAAAAGGGATCGGCGGCGATGAGTCCTTGCAGGCTGGTATTCTGGCCAGCATTGCAAAATCCGATGGCGATGTGATTTGTGAGTCCTGGAACCGTGGCCCCGCCACCTGGCTGACTGAACTTAATTTCCCTGGTGCAGCCGTTCCCCAGGTATCCCGCGTCTTTGATGAGCCGGAAGACCTGAAGTCCCGCGCCGAACGTGACAAGTTAGTCTCTGATACCACCGGCTATCGCCCAACGTTGGCTGAGGTGAAAGACACCTATGGCGGCGATTGGGAGCCAAAGCCAACCAGTGATACACCGCCAGTGGCACCAGTAGCCCTAGCAAGCAGCAAGCCAAGCGAATTCGCCGAGCATAGCCACCCAGAGGATGCACCCGCTGCGATGGCCATCCGTCTGAACAGTGAATTGACTCCGGTCACCGATGGGTGGATGCAGCAGTTGCAGGAACTGGTCAACAATGTGGACTCCCTAGAAGCCTTGCGGGATGGCCTGGATAAATTGGTGCCGGACATGACGCTCGAACGGTATGCCGAGGTGTTGGCACAGGCGATGTCCGCAGCAGCACTGGCGGGTCGCTATGAGTTACTGGAGGCAGTCAATGGCCGGTAACGTTGGCTATGGTTCGCTGCCATTCAGCGAGCAGATTGCCTTTTTCCAGCGCAAGCTCAATACCAAAACCGACGCCTGGACAGATGTCTACGGTGCAGCCCATGACCATGAGTTTATGGTGGCCGGGGCCAATCGTGATGACCTGTTGGCCGACCTGCGCAAGGCGGTAGAAAGGGCAATTACCGAAGGTCGAACGCTACAGGATTTCCGTAAAGACTTTTCAGGTATCGTCGCGCGTTACGGCTGGAGCTATAACGGCGGGTTTGAGTGGCGTACCCGCGTGATTTATGAGACCAATCTGCGCAGCAGCTACATGGCCGGACGCTTTCAGCAGCTGATGGCCATGCGCGAAACGTATCCCTATTGGGAGTATGTTCATAGTGATGTGGTCGAGGAACCCCGTGAGGAGCACCTCGCCTGGAACGGCATGATCTTGCGGTGGGACGACCCGTGGTGGGTAACTCATTTCCCGATCAACGCCTGGGGGTGCCAGTGTAGCGTTATCGCCCGTACCGAGGATGACCTACGGCGCATGGGCAAGTCAGGCCCGGACACCGCGCCGCCGATCAAATGGGTTGAGCGCACGATTGGCCAGCGCAGCCCCGGTGGCCCGCGCACTGTTTTGGTACCTGAAGGCATTGATCCAGGGTTTGAACATACGCCTGGCCGCAGCCGTAACTTTAGTGGCCAGGTACCGCCACCGCGTGGTGGTCGCCCGTTGCCCCCAGAGCATCTTCCGCCTTTAGATCCTTTACCCACCGCGCCTTCGCCTATTTCCCCTCCTGACCCATTGCCAGAGCCGCAACCGGTAACGCAGCCAGACTGGGAGGGCAACGCCATTGAGGAGTTTCTTGGGTCGTTTAAGGCGTCGTTCACACGTGCAGCCGCTTTTCTCGATGCTGTTGGCCAGCGCCTGGCGATAGGCTTGGGCATGTTTTGGGGCAATGACGGTAACCCGGCTGACTATGCCGAGTCAGCTTCGTTTGATACAGCCACCGCATTGCCGCTGATTGCTCAGGCAATCCAAACCCCTGACGAGATTTGGGTGCAGATAGTCTGGCTGGCCGACGTGCAACTGGCCGTCGTTCGTCGCCGTTATCTGGCCCGTTTCCAGGTAAGTGGTCAGGCAGAACCGGTGGCGGTGGTGTTCGAAGTGGGCCGTGATGGTTGGGCAGGTAACGTGTCAACGTCTGATGCGATGCTGCAGTCATTGCGCCAGGGCGTGAGACTCTATCAACGGGAGGTAAACTGATGGCCGGTGCAACACTGACGTTTAATTATCAAGATGCGTTATCCACTCTGCTGGCCACTCATGCAGCATTAAGCGATCCGACACCACTATTGTCAGACATGGGCGAGAAGCTGCTGGAGTTTCACCAGCAGCGGTTCCGTGACCAAACGGCTCCCGATGGTACGCCGTGGGCTCCCTTATCGGCACGGTACAAAAAGCGTAAGCGCAAGAACCAGGACAAAATCCTCACGCTGGATGGTCCACTGCGTAATACCTTGCGTTGGCAAATCGCCGCGCAGGAGCTGCTGTTCGGCACTGACCGACCTTATGGCGCCATTCACCAGTTTGGCGGGACGATTGAGATGCCAGCACGCAGTCAGCAGGCGTACTATCAACAGGATCGTATTGCTGCTGGTGACAACCGGTTTGTCCGTAAATCAAAATCAGACTTTGCACAGTGGCATACGCTCCCTGCTTACAAAATCACTATACCTGCCAGGGAATGGTTGGGAGTCTCGGCCCAGGAAGGGGATCGCCTGGTCGAACTGGCCAGAAACTACCTGCAGCGTTCACTAAAACAGTAATCGCCACCAACGCGCCGTAGTGACTTCTATCAGCCTGAGTGGCATGATGGGGCCAATGTGAACACCAAGCCGTATTACAATACGTTCTAATACGGCTCTCGGTGATGTTCCACCCTCCTGAATGATCCCACTGTCGTTATTCCCCCTGTCGGTAATTTAGTCCGAGGATAAATTACCGTTTGTACCGCCCTCGTTACGATGTCGCCATCTACAGTGATGGACGATAACCGAAATGCAAAAATCCACTACTACCTCTACCGCTACACTCGCTGTCTTTGCACCCGGTACCCACACCGCAATGGACGGACGCTCTGTCATGTTCACGCTGGATGATTGCATTGATCTGGCCAGCAGTTACGACCCTGCGCTTTCTGAAGCACCGTTTGTGATCGGGCATCCGAAGCTCACCGCACCGGCTTATGGCTGGGCTGCTCGTTTTGAAGTACGTGATGGCCTGGTCTACACCGAACCCAAGCAGGTCAACGCTGACTTTGCTGAAGCCTTCAATGCTGGCAGCTTCAAGAAGCGCAGTCTTTCCCTCTATTTGCCAGATTCACCAGGCAACCCCAAACCCGGTCATTACTACCCGCGCCATGTCGGTTTTCTCGGCGCAACGCCTCCGGCTATCAAAGGTCTGCCGGATGTGTCGTTCTCTGAGGCTGACGCCCCGCTGGAGTTTGCCATTCCCTGGGAAACCGAGCTGCTGACCGACATGTTCCGGGGCTTGCGTGACTACCTGGTTGAAAAGGAAGGCGCGGAAAAAGCCGACCAGATTTTACCCCAATGGCGCATCAAATCGGTTGAGGAGCTTGCTGCTCGCGCCGCAGAAGATGCGCAAATCTCACCACTGGCGTATGCCGAGGAGTCCAATGTGTCAAAAATCGATCCGAGTGCATCCAGTGCAGCAGTTGATCTCGCTGCACGGCAGGCTGACCTCGATGCCCGAGAAGAAAGGATCAAACTTAAAGAAAAGCAGGATCAGGACGCAGCCGCAGCAAAACGCCGCACTGACATTACCTCATTTGCCGATGGCCTGGTCACAGCGGGTCAACTGCTGCCACGCCAAAAAAACACGGTAGTGGAGCTGCTTGTCAGCTTGGCCAACGAGCCAATTTCATTTGCCGATGGCTCAACCACCGTTAGCAAAACGCCGGAAGAGTTGCTGCGTTCGGTGCTGAGCGAAAAGCCCAAGCTGCTCGATTTCAGTGAGAAGTCGGGTCAAGAGCCTGAAGGCGACGCGCTGGATTTTGCCGACAGTCATGCTTTGGCTGATGCCGCTCAGAACTATCAGGATGAGCAAGCCAAAAAAGGTCGCAACATCTCTGTGACTGAAGCGATGGCCCACGTTAAAGGGGGAGCCAAGAAATGAATATTCCAGGATTAACCATTGCACGTCGTGCTGAAGGTGCCATCGCGTCTTACAGCATCGTCACGCGCAGCGCCACCGATGAAAGCCTGATCACTCAGGCCATCGATGGCAGCAAATTACTGTTGGGCATCACAACCATTATCGACAGCGATGATGGCCGTCCAACTGACCATATCAAGTCTGGGCTGGCTGATGTGCGCTATGGCGGTGTTGTGACCGTCGATGCACCACTGACAGCGGATGCGGATGGTAATGCTGTTGTGGCTAGCAGCGGGGACTACATCATCGGGTATGCCGAAGTGCCGGGTGATGAAGGTGAGATCGGGTCTGTCTGGATCGTGCCAGGCGTAGTGGCATAACCCCGTTATTAACAAGTTTGGAGACTGAAACAATGAGTACATTTGCACCTTTCCCCGTTGACGCTGAGTTAACGGCCATCACCATTGCGTATCGCAACCGCCGATTGATTGCGGATGAAGTATTACCTCGTGTCCCAGTGAGTACTCAGGCGTTCAAATACACCAAGTTTGATCTGGCTGAAGGATTCACTGTCCCTGACACATTGGTAGGCCGTACTTCACAGCCTAACCAGGTGGAGTTCACAGGGAAGGAAGTCACGGATGCGACAGAAGACAACGCCCTGGATGCGCCCGTTCCCCAGGCGGACATTGAGAATGCCAAAAACAAACCGAACTTTAACCCATTGGGACGTGCTGTTGAGCAAACTACAAACCTGATCGCCCTGGGCCGTGAAGTGAGAACCTCCAAATTGGTTTTCAACCGCAACAGTTACGACACCAAAAATCGCACGGTTCTTACTGGCACAGACCAATGGAGCCACCCTGATGCCGATCCTGCCGCACAGATCACTGATGCGCTGGACTCTGTGATCATGCGCCCAAATCTCGGCATTCTTGGGCGTCGTGTAGCAACGCTCCTGTGTCGCCATCCTGCCATTGTTAAAGCCTACCACGGTACGTTGGGTGACAAAGGCATGGTGCCGCTGCCGTTCCTGGCCGATCTATTGGAAATGGAAAAAATCCTGATCGGTGAAGCCTTTGTTAGTACTGCTCCAAGGGGCAAGAACCCCAATATCATTCGCGCCTGGGGCAACCATGCTGCCTTTATCTACCGCGATACTCTGGCAGACACCTCTGGTGGTACGACATTTGGCTTTACTGCCGAATGGGGCAACCGTATCTCGGGTTCCGAGTTTGACGGCAAAATTGGTATGCGTGGTGGCCAAATGGTGCGCGTCGGCGAGTCACTTAAAGAGCTTGTGGCGGCAAAAGATCTGGGCTTCTTCTTCGAAAACGCAATTGCAGAGTGAAAACCATGCAAGTTATCAAAGCCCAAAGCTCCCACCGCCAGTTCACCGATGCCGAGCTGGCGGCGATGGAGGAACTCACCGACTTGGGCAACCTGGTCGGTGATTACCTGGATGGCCTGGCCGAGAACCCGGATATCGATCCGCGCTGGTTGGCCATCGCCCGTACCAACTTGCAACAGGGTTTCATGGCAGCAAAACGCGCTGTAGCCAAACCCGCCGTATTTTGAGGAAGCGTGTCATGACAACGGCCTGGTATGTAACGCTCGCGCACCTTGCAGAACGGCCTGGTGCGGTCGAACTCTCTCAAACGACCCAGCAAGCAGGAAAGCCTCCTGCCCGCCCGGAGCTTCTGGATGCGCTATTACGCGGTGAAGACACCAGCCCTTGGCCACCGGCTGAGGTCGAGGTTGCTCTGGCCGCCGTTGAGCGCATCGGAGAAGCGGTTGAGAAAGCGCAGTCGCTGATTGATGGCTTTCTCCGCCAGCGTGGCCACCGCCTGCCGTTGACAGTTATCCCGCCGATCCTCTCTGGGTGGGCATTGGATATCACCCGCTATCGGCTCCATGCTCATCGCATTACTGATGAGAAGACTGACCCCATTGTGCGTGACTATCGCGATGCATTGAGGCTGTTGAGGGATGTCGTCAAGGGGGATTACAGCTTGGGGATCGAAGATCCACTGCCTGCGGCTGGGGGCGGCCCAAACATTACCGGCCCTGGTCGCACCTTCAGCATGGACTCCTTGCGGGACTTCGGCAAATGAGTAGCGCCCCGTTTGATATCAACCTGGTCGTTGAGCGGTTGCGGGCGATTGACCCACAACCCTTCAGCCAGGTCGGCACCATTGTGGAGTACGGCAAAGTCACCGACCTATCAGGTTTTGCGATGCCAGGCGCTTATGTCCTGATGGGGCCGGAACGGGGTACCCCTGGCAACGGTAGTCGTGCCCAAGTTGCAGAAGCGGTTATCGGCGTAGCGATTTCAGTTCGCAACTATGGCCAGGGAGCCGAGGGGTTGACGCATCAGGTTAACCCGCTAATCAGTACCGTGCGTGAACATTTGATTGGCTGGGTACCCAACAAGTTTTGCACCACCGGCATTCAATGGGTGAAGGGCGATGTGTTGGATTATGACGCTGGAACCCTGGTCTGGATGGATGTCTTTATGGTGAACCACGTTATCGGGGGCATGAGATGCAAAAAGTAACACTGAGTGGGCCACATACCCATCAGGGGAAGCCCGTTACGGCGGGTGACACCATCGATGTCAGTGACGAAGAAGCCAAGTGGCTTGAACGGCGCGGACGTATTGCACCACCTGCAGTGAGCCACAGCCCCATCGTGACCGCACCGCAGACAGGCAAAAAAGCAAAGCAGGAGAACGACGATCATGTCGCAGATTGAAACCTATCAATACAACCAGGGCAAGGTCTACCTCGCCCGCCGTGACGCTTACGGCAAGCCACTGGCCTGGCGCTGGATCGGCGATGTGTCTGTACTCTCACTGGCTCTGTCAGTGGAGAACCTGTCCCACAAAGAGTCTTACTCTGGGCAGCGCATGACCGTTCGTCGTTTCCCCATCAGCAAAGACGGCACAGTGAGCATGACCTGGCATGAGTTCTCTGCCGATAACCTGGCGCTGGTGTTTTACGGTGAACGAGTGGTGATCCCTGCCGGTACGGTCACGGGGGAACCGTTGCCTGCCGGGGTTGAGGCGGGGAGCCGTGTCACGTTGGAACATCAAAACGTCAGCGATGTAGAAATCGGGACTCTGGAACCGGGTATAGATTTCGAGATTGACGTCCTGTATGGCGCGATTGATTTCCTGAAGACGCCAGCCCCCGCTGCATTGCCATTGACCGTCAACTATTCCTATGCCGGGAGCACTAATACCGAGATGTTTACCCAACAACCCGAGCCACTTGCGCTGCGGTTCGACGGTATCAACCTGGCTGAAGGGGGGGCGGCGGTCATTCAGATCCTGCACAAAGTGGTCTTTGACCCGGCAGCGGCGCTGGCGATGATCAACAGCGATACCTCACTGGCGGGGCTGGAAACAACGGCGGGTGTGCTGTTCGATACCAACCGCCCTGCTGACCCGGTACTCAGCCGCTTTGGTCGCATCATCCATGTTGCGGAGCCTGCAGAATGAGCCGGAAAACCAAAAGACCGAGGGGGCCAGCAGCAAAACCTGTGGCGGTAGTACCTGATGCCAGTGATGACGTGTCAATTCTGCTGCCCAACATTGATGTAACCATCGCTGGCACGCACTTGACCGTGCGCGAGTTCACGCTGGACGATTCGCTTGCCATGCATGTCGAACTGAAGCCCATCATTACCAGCCTGGCGGAGGTGATGCAGTCCGAGTATCCGGGGTTTGAGGCCGTGATGGATGTTCTGGCACAGCATGCACATTCGTTACCGCTGTTATTGGCCCGCAGTTGTGACCAGCCATCTGAATGGGTACGCGGTCTGCCCGCCAGTGAGGGCTCGACGCTGATCGATGTGTTCTGGACGGCGAATCGGCGTTTTTTTATGAGTGCTGCCATTCGGCAAGTAACGATCCGGGCCGCACTAAAGAAACCGTTGGATTTGGCAGAGTCTTCGCCACGCTGATCCGCGCAGGCCACAACCCGGATAGGCTCGCCCACTACACCTATCGCCAGTTGATGCTGTATTACCGGGAGGCGTTGCATCTGGATAACCAGGACAGCATCGCCCGGATACTGGATGTCTATGCCGGGTCTGAGGGTGGCAAGGATGCCAACACACGTATCAACGCCCTGAAAAAGTAACTCAGGGCAATTCTCTTCCTTTATATAGGGTGCTGTCATGGCCGCTGGAAACTCTACCCTCAATCTTGCGTTACGTATTACCGCTGATATGGCTGAGGCCAAGCAAAGCCTTGAAGCACTGGCGGGTGAAATTAAGGCAACAGGGGAAAACGCAGCAACCAGCAATCAGCAACTGCAATCGACAGTTGTAGCCCAGAACGCTGCAGCGGAAGCTGCCCGCCAACAGGCGCAATCACAGCAAACACTGAACAGCGAACTGAGTACCTCGGCGTCTCAATCACAGCGCGCGGCCCGTAGCTCTGAAGAGGTTACCGCTGCCTGGAATGCGCAAAGTGCGCGTGGCCATGAGTTGTACCAGCAGGAACAGAAGGTCGCACAGGCTGAAGAAGCCGCAGCAAAAGCCGCTGAGGGCCATGCCAAAGAAGTCGACAAGCTGAAGAAAGACCTGGACAACCTGCTGGGCAGTATTGATCCCGTCACGAAAGCGTTCGCCAAGCTGGATGCGCAAGAAGAGAAACTGCGTAAGTCCTATAAATCTGGCCTGATTGATACCGGTTCGTTTGATGACTATCTGGCTAAGATACAGGCTCAACGTGATGCGTTAGGGGAAATTTCTGATAACCCATCGGCAAACGCACCAGGCATGACCGGTGCGTTGCGTGAGTTGTCAGAGCTGATCCGTGAGATCACTTCTGGTGACTGGCAATCCACGCTTGATGGTCTCGACTATTTTGGGACTCGCTTGCGGGCTTTGCCTGCACTCATCACCCCCGTTAGATTGGGGCTTGGTCTCACGGCTGGGGCCGTGGTCGGTGTAGCAGCGGCTATCTACTCAGTAATGGACGACCAGGACAGGTTCAATTCCAGCATTCAGCAGACAGGCAACTATGCCGGGGTTACCGCTGGCCAACTGGAGTTGATGGCGCAGGCCGGTGGTGATATGACCGGCGACTACAGCCAGATGCGCGATATCCTCAATGGCCTGGTCAGTAGTGGCAAGTTTACCAGTGAAACGTTGGAGTCAGTCGCACAAGCGGCATCAGTGATGGCCGAACTCACTGGCCAATCAGCTGATCAGGTGGTTTCCGAGTTCGTCAGGATGACCGACAGTGCTTCTGACTGGGCCAGGAACAGCAGCGAGCAATACCACTGGTTAGACTCTGAAACCTATCAGCGTATCCGTTCACTAGAGGAACAGGGCCGCACTGAAGATGCTATCGAACTCGCCTCCCAAAAATACAAAGAGGCCGCATCTGATCGTTTGGTCGACCTTGAGACGAAATTGAATTGGGTGGCAGCAGGCTGGAAAAACGTTAAAGACCGCATGAATGAGGCAATCCAAACTGCAAAAGGCCAAGTATCAGGCGCGTTGGGTTTGGATTCAGAATATGAAGCTCGTGCGAAGGAAATCAAGGAGCTCAGAGCAAGGATCGCGGCTGCGGGCAGTGAGATGGAAATTGCTGCTCGTGGGCAGCAATATGCTGAGTCATTGACCCCTTTTAAAGAACGTTTGGCACTTTTAGAGAAGAAGCAAGTCGCTGAAGAGAAAATCACTAAAGAAAAAGCCAAGCAGCAGAAGATTGAAGATGATGCCATCGCTGCATCGGATGCGATGAAACGCACCTGGGACAACAACAAGTCAGAGACCGACAAAGAAGCCGAGGCGCTGGACAACCTCCAGAAAAAATATCAGAAAATGTGGGCTTCTGAAGGCACTCGCGAGGGGCCAGGCGGTTTGCGAGACCGAGGTGTTACGTCTACTGACGGTATCAACTTCTCGGGCGGCCAGTGGGATATTGATGCCAAAGCCTTGGATAAATCAGGGCAAAAAGCCAAACAGTACAATGAGCAGCTCCAGCGCCAGTTAGATCTCAAAACTGCCAATACCAATGCGGCCAAGGTCGAGTATGAAATCGAACATGGGTTGTTAAAAAACGCGACGGAAGAAGCCCAAAGCGATGCTCGCGTTCGTGCTGAATTGTTGGATGAAGAAGAGGCGCGGCAAAAAGCCCTTAAAGCCAGTGTTGCGTCTACCAAGCAATCCTTTGCCGAAAACCAGCGGTTTGTTGACCAACTGGTAAAGCAGGCGACCAAACGTACAGAGGGTGCGGCAGCTCTCCGGGCAGAAGAGATCGCCACCCGCAATTTAACGGCAGCACAACGTGAAGCGGCTGAAACGGCGAACGCCGCTATCAATGCCCGTGAGTTTGCGACCCAGAACGTTCAACTGCAGCTTGAATATATGCGGGCTACCGGCGACACGGCGGGAGCCAGTTTGCTGCAGGCCAAAGAAAAGTTTGCCGAGTTACGTACCGAGTTCGAGGCCAGCGGTAACACCGAAGGGCTGAGTTGGCTCGACAAGCTGTTGCCGGTCACCGAAACAAAAATTCGTGTCGATGACATGAAAAAGCAGCTCGACGATCTGTTCACCTACCAAGCCCAGCAAGAAACCAGTATCCAGGCGCAAGTCCAAGGTGGTTTGCTGTCCGAGCTACAGGGACGTCAACGGCTGATCGAGTTGCATCAAGAAGTTGGCGACAAGGTGAAAGCCTACCTGCCGCAACTGAAAGAAATGGCCGATCTACCTGGTGAAGCGGGCGAGAAAATCCGCGAGATGATCCGCCAGTTGGAAGATCAACTCGGCAAGCTCAACCAGGCCGGTAATGAACTGACAGTTGCATTCCGTGATGGTCTGCAAAGCGGTATCGAAAGTTCCCTGCTCGGGTTGGCCAAAGGTACCATGAGCCTCTCCGATGCCGTGCGTAATTTAGCGATGAGCATCGTTGACAGCATGGCTAAAATCGCCGCGCAGCAGTTGGCTCAAATGGCTACATCCAGCCTTATAGGGTCATCGGGCGGTATGGGGGGCATGATCGGTACGTTGTTTGCCGCCGACGGTGGCCATATTCAAGGGGCCGGTACCTCAACCAGTGATTCCATCCCGGCGATGCTCTCAAACAACGAGTTCGTGACGCGAGCCGCTGTGGTGCAACAGCAAGGCGCATTGGATTTCCTGCATGACTTCAACCGTCACGGCATGGCGGCATTGGAAGGCTGGATGCCGCGAGTTCGCCATTCCACTGGCGGCCTTGCTGGTATTCCAGCGCCTGTAGCTGCTGCACCGATGTCGCTGCCGGAAACTAAAGCGGCTAGCCCGGCGGCTACCGTGCCTGAGCAACCACTTTTCCAGCAAACATTGGTCTTTAATGCTGGTGATGCGATGTCTGCCGGATTTAATAGCCTGAGCGGTAAACGTGCAGCCATGACATTCCTCCAGGCTAACGCCCCTACGATCCGTCAAATGATGGGGATGAAGTGATGAGCCGTTTACCCTGGTTGGCCGAGCCGAACTGGCAAGGTGGCATCACTGAAACGCTGGAGTGGAAGACCGACGTTCTGCCATCACCTACGGGTGCAGAGCAACGGATTGCCCGCCGTCTCTCTCCCCGGCGCATCTTTGAGTTCAGTATCCTGGTTGGTAACAACGACAAGCAGCGGTTTGAAAATGCCCTGTTCATTGCCGGTGCTGCCGAGTGGGCCATGCCGGTATTCGCCGATGTGGCCGTGCTGGATGTCGATCACCCAGCCGGTGCTACCTATATTACCGTTCCTACCGTGGGCCGTGATTTTACCGTTGGCGGTTCGGTGTTGCTGATGTCTGGTCTGGGTCTGTCAGCTGACGTTGGCCTGGCGATCGTTACCGGCATTTCAATGTCAGCGATCACCCTGGCTACACCGCTGCCGGTGACCTGGCCAGCAGGGTCTTGTGTGTATCCATTGCGCCCTGCAGTGCTCACCGACCCGCCGTCACTGACCCGGCACACCGACAGTCTGTTCTCGGCTCAGATCCGTTTCCGGGTGACCGAGCATAACGCCAACAGCGACAGCATCCAGGCATTACCCGTTTACCGTAATCATCCGGTGCTGGAACCGACCTCAGACTGGAACGAGCCGGTTACCGGTCAATACCTGCGACTGTTGCAAGAACTGGACAACGGCTCCGGTATTCCCGTTCGCACGGACACCGCCCGTCGTGCTTTCACGTTGATGAACCACCACTGGGTATCCGTCGGGCGTGAGAAACAGGCAGCACTGCGCCGGTTGTTCTACTTCCTGCGTGGCCGTCAGCGGGCAATCTGGGTATCCAGCGGCAGCAACGACTTTACCCCGGCCTCTGGGCTGGCGAACGGCATGATTGAGGTCGAGTATGCGGCGTTCGCCGAGCTTGGTGTGGTCAATGGCCGTTGTGATCTGCGTATTGAGCTGGCTGACGGCACCTGTCTCTATCGCCGGATCACCGGTGTGGCCATCATCAACTATGGCGTCGAGCGCCTAGCGCTCGACGGTGCCCACATCACTGTCGCCATGGAGCAAATCGTTTCCATCTCTTACCTGACGCTGTGTCGCCAGGAGTCCGACTCAGTTGCCTGGCAACACGTCACCGATGCCGATGGCCTAGCCACCGTTTCAACCACATTCAGGGGGATCAGAGATGAGCTGGAATCAGTTTGAGTATTCAACCGCCGATGGCCGTCCCGTTACGCTCTATGAGTTTATCCGGGGCAATGTGGTGTTTTACCGCTACACCAATGCTGACCGTGATATCGAGGTCGGTGGCCATATTTGGACGCAAACCGCCATCAGCGACAACGGCTTGAGCGCCGGTAGTGGCAACAGCCTGGACATTACCGCTCCGGTCGACAATGCAGTGGTGCAACTGTTCCGGGGCATCCCGCCCAGCAGCCCGCTGCGCATCCGCATTCACCGTTTTCATATTGATGATACGGCTGCTGAGTTCCGCACCGTCTGGGTGGGTACGGTTAAAGAAGTGAAACGCGAAGCCATTGATCGCGCCCGCATGTTGACGTCCAGCCTGGCGAGCACATTCAACCAGGTTGGGTTACGTCTGACCTGGAACCGAGCCTGTCCTTATGCCCTTTACGACCATAACTGCAAAGTCAATCAACAACAGTTCGCCGTTGGCGCAACCATCCAGGCGCTGGACGGTGCCGGTGTGACCGTCAATTTGCCTGGCGGACTGGCTGAAGACCATTTCTCAGGGGGCTATATCGAGTGGATTGTCGATGGGGTCATTGAGCGGCGTGGAATGAAAGCGCAAAACGGCAACCAGATAGGGCTGCTTGGCGGCACAGTGGGATTGTCCGTTGGTCAGGCGGTGACGTTGTACCCCGGTTGCAACCGCACAATCGACGTCTGTGCAGCCAAGTTCGCCAATCACCTGAATTACGGCGGGACACCCCACATGCCAGGCAAAAGCCCTTACACCATTATCAAACTGTTCTGAGGAGGTAACTATGTGGTTTGCAGTCGCCAAGTTCGTGGCCACCCTCGTGGCGTCATACCTGATTAGCCGAGCCTTGGCTCCGAAACCCAAGAACACCACGCCAGAAGCTGCCACGGAAGATGACTGGGAAATGCCACAGCCAACAGAGGGAACCCCACAGTGCGTTTTTTTCGGCGATTGCTGGACAGAAGACTGGTTCGTTCTCGGTTATGGCAACTATCGCTATGACGCCATTCGCAAATAAGGAGCACAACATGCTGATCACGATGGAACACATTCGCGCTGCTGGCGGTTGTGCCTGGGGGCTTCGTTCGTTCTTCACCCGCTATAACCTCGATGTCGAAGCGTTTATCGCTAACGGAGGCATTGAGTCAGACCTTCTTATGGCCACCGGCGATGCACTGGCGATACGCGTTGTTGAACAGGCACAAGCAGCGGCAGATAACGGAGACGCAAAATAATGGGTGGCAGCAAAGGTGGTGGCGGCAAGGTTACGGTTGGATACCGCTATTCCTGGGATATCCACGCGGGTCTTGGGCGTGGGCCAATCAATGAGATTGTCGCTATTACTGCGGATAAAAAGACCGTGTTTGCAGGTTATGAAGGGCAGCTTTCCAGTAGCACCTCCATATTTATCGATAAGCCGAACCTGTTTGGCGGTGACGACACAGGCGGTGAAGGTGGCATTCAAGGGATATTCGAAGTCGCGATGGGGGAAGCCGACCAGGTACCGACCCCGAATGTCCTGAAGCTCTTATCCGGTCTGGTTCCGGGGTTTCGTGGCATGGTCACTACCTTCTTCAGTGGGTTGATCAGTTGCTACAGCGCCAGCCCAAAGCCCTGGGCTTATCGTAATCGCCGAACGACTAAAGGGTGGGATCGCGATATCGTCTGGTACCCAGAAAAGTGCCTGATACGTCTTGAGAACACGCAGGCTCAGATTGATGGCCAGGACGAAATGACACAGGATGTTATCGCTAATCTACGGGCTATCCATGCGATGAACCCGGCGCATATATTGGTTGAATGCGCGACCAATCGCGACTGGGGCCGAGGGTTGTTGCTGAATGAAGATCTCGACCTGGACAGCTACCGTTATGCTGCTGACCAACTCTATGCCGAAGGGTTTGGTTTGTGTTTTCGCTACAATCGCCAGGACAGCCTGGACACATTCGTCCAGCAGATGCTGGACCATATCGGTGCAGCCCAGTACGGTGACCTGTCCACGGGGAAGACGACGCTGAAACTCATCCGCGATGACTACAACCCGGATGACCTACCCTTGTTTACCTATGACAACGGCATCATCGCCGTGCAGGACGATGACAGCACCAGTTCGGATACTGCCGCTAATGAAATCACGGTGACCTATCATGACCCGGTCACCAATTCAGACGGCGAAGTCCGGGCGCAAAACTTGGGTTCCATCCAGTCTGTAGGACTTATCAGCAGCAGCGTTGAGTACAAGGCCATCCCGACGCATGACCTCGCGGCCAGGGTCGCACAGCGCGATCTGGAGGTAGGTTCTGCCGGGATAACTCGCCTGGTTATTCAGTTTGACCGGCGCGGTGGCCAACTAACACCGGCAAGCTGTTTTCGGGTGTCGCTGCCCGACCGTAACATCGTCAATATGGTGCTGCGCGTCAGCAAGATTGACGAGGCCGACACTGGGGCATTGACCATCACGGCGGTGCAGGATGTATTCGGGCTTCCGGCCACATCCTACAGCAGCGGCCAGCAAGGCAGTGGTTGGACACCGCCAGATAAAACCGCAGTACCGGTCACCGATATGCAGTTGGTCGAGCTGCCGTATTTCAGCCTGGCGGCAACACTGAGTGCTGCTGACCTGTCGTTCGTCAGTCCAGAAGCGTGTTATCTGGGGGTGATGGCCACCGCGCCGACGTCGTTCTCAGTCAACTATCATCTGCAGTCTCGCGCTGCCGGTGCTGAGTTTGCCGATCGGGGCCGTGGCGACTGGACAGCCACCGCCGTATTGCTGTCTGAGGCAGGCCCCTTGGACACAGAACTGCATGTTTCAATGACGTTCCCGCCCGCTATTGGCAGCGGAGTCATCATTGATAATGAGGTTGTCCGCGTTGACGCCGTTGACCTGGCCACTGGCAAACTGATCGTTGGCCGTGGCTGTGCAGATACCTTACCGCGCCAGCATGCTGCCAACTCACGTCTGCGGTACTTGGGGAGTGTTGTCGAAACCGATGGCCAAGAATACATGCCTGGCGAATCGGTCGACGTGCGCCTGCTAACTCGAACCAGTATTGCCACATTGGATGTCTCGCTAGCGCCAATATCCAGTGTACAGATGAACCAACGCCAGTTTCGTCCCTATATACCCGGCGATATTCGGGTGAACGGCATCAGCTACCCTTCAGTCGTTGAGCGGGCAAGTATCTACGTACTTTCGTATGCGCACCGTGACCGTGTATTACAGGCAGATCGGTTATTTGATTGTACTGAAGGAAGCATTGGTCCTGAGCCTGGCGTGGCATACACCATTACGCTCACTCACCAGGACTCGTCAGAGGTCGTTTGGTCATTGGAGACAACAGAAGAGAGCGTTGAACTGCCGTATGAGTCAGCCGGTATTATTACCATCGGTGCTGCTGTGCATATCCTGACGCTCAGTAGTACACGAGATGGCATAGAATCGCTGTATCGTTACCAGGCTATTCTCCCGCGTGGCTGGTATATTCCCGTCGTTCCGATTGAGCCGCCAGAGCCAGAGGACGAGCCATGAATGAAACGTACTATTATGGCCAGGGTAAAGTGTATTTAGCCCGCAGGCTCAACGATGGCTCCTCATTAAATTGGCGCTGGGCCGGTGATGTTTCCGAACTCACTATCTCTTTGGTAGTTGACCGCAAAACTACAAAACAGTCTTTTGGTGGTCAACTGGCGGTATCCCAGTACCATATTATCGAGCAATCAGGCTCAGTGAGTGCTGTTTGGCATGAGCATAGTCCAGAAAATCTTTCCGTAATATTGCAAGGTAACGTTGTTGCAGCTGAGGGTGGCCGTTGGACTGAAGTATTAACCAATGTTGTTGCAGGAGGGCGTTATTCATTACGCTATCCAAATATTCGCCGTCTGGTGATTGATGGGTTGAAAGTCGATGTTGACTACACCGTTGATACACTATTTGGAACCATAGAGTTTTTGATGACTCCTGTCGTGCAGCCTGTATCCGTGTTTTATACCTATGCAGGGAATGTCAATACGGCTCTGTATACGAAGAAACCAGAGCAATTGGCGTTGCGCTATGAGGGTATCAATCTGGCCGAAAACAGCATACCAGTATTGGTTGAGCTCTATAAGCTTGAGTTTGACCCAATTTCGTCAATGGCACTGATTAATAACAGCACATCGTTAGCAGGACTGGAAACAAATGCTGTTTTAATGTTGGACTCAACCAGAGCCGCGGATGATGAATTAGGCAGGTTTGGTCGAGTAACCAGCATCGCGCCAGTAGAAGCTACAGTGACAACACAAACAGAGATTATTTATAATACCGCCTCGTTAAATGGCGAGATAATTACTATTTATCCAAAACCGAAAGAGTGAGATAGCAGTTATGGGTACTCAACATTATTCAATTCTGACGACGGTCGGTGA
>NZ_AYMQ01000058.1 GCF_000633355.1 Serratia sp. H1w | reverse complement strand
AGTATCAGTGTGCCACTATACAGGCTGCTGCACTCGGCGTTACATAAGCTATCTAGTTTGAAGTTATCATCTGATAATCAGCGTTGGCTGCAAGAGCTACGTTTTGCTTTTGATGGCATCCCGCTTAGCCGAGATGTCGAAAGTGATATAGCGAGTTTGCGCTTGGATCGCGGTATGGGGCATTACCATGAACCACTGGCATGGGCGCAATTGATACTGAGCGGGATGAACCCGAGTGCCCTACAAGGGGAGACCAAAGCGTTGTCGCTGTTGTTCCCGATGGAGGCGGTGTTTGAGTCTTTTGTCGCACAAACTCTTGCCGATGAGCTGCCGCAAAATCTCAAAGTGAAATCGCAGGCAGCAACCTATTCATTGGTGAAACATGGGGAACAGGATTGCTTTAAGCTGCGTCCGGATCTATTGATCCAATCCCGTTACCCAATTAAAACCAGGATGGTATTGGATACTAAATGGAAGCTGATTAATAGCCGTTCAAAACCGCAATCTATGTATGGATTGTCGCAGGCCGACTTTTATCAAATGTTCGCCTACGGCCAAAAATATCTCGCAGGAGTTGGTGAGATGTACCTGATCTATCCGGAACATGACGATTTTAACCGGCCAATAGCTCAGCACTTTGCCTTCTCGGATACGTTGAAATTATGGGTTGTGCCTTATCGGATAACTGCAAAGCGCGGCCAGAGAATGATATGGGCACACGATATCTCTGTAGCATAGCAATAGAGATATCGCCGTGTTACCTCATCCCTTAAACACCTGCCCCCGATGCCAATCCACAAAGTTCTCCAAAGGATAATGCTCGGCTCTTTTAGGTAACAGAATCGCCTGCCCGGCAAAATCCCAGAACAGGCGACGTACCATTTGGCTGTCGCCGTTCATGCCTGCCGAAATAAGCAATTTCATGCTGTCATCAAAGCCAATCACACCCATATCGAATGCGGAGTGGTGCAGGGAACACAGCGCCAGGCCATTGGTCACGGAGCAGGGACCGCCGTATTGCTTCCACTTGATATGAGCTGCTTCCAAACCCACGGACGTGTCGTCGTGCCGCAGGTTGTAACCGCACACCGCACACTGATAGTTATAGGCTCGTAATATGTTTTGGCGGAATGCCGGATCGCGTGCTTTGCGTATCCCATCAAGCTGAAAATCCAAACGGTTGGCTATCAGTTCCTGAACGCTGTCAGGGAAATGTTCACATAGAATTTGCTGCGCCAGCTTATCGAGCAAAGCTGGCTGGCTGCGTAGCAGTTGGTAGCTCTCTTCATCGAAGCCGCCCATCACGCCGTGTTCGATAATCTCGCGCTTCGGTGGCTCTTTACTGCCTTTCTGTGGGCTGTAAAGCTGCGCATTGTGTAATTCCCAGAACCCATCGCCGCGTAAACGCCAGAACGGCATGGTGGGGTAATGGTCCCGCCGTTGTGGGCCAAAACTATTGAGTAATGCCAGCAGGGGGGCATGGATCTCTTCGCCGTAATTGAATAGCCGCTCATGCCCCTGCTGATATTGGGATAGCACATACAGCAGCAGTAATGGCTTATGCGGTGCACGCTGATCGCCTCTGCGCCACACGCTCAGATTGGAGATGGCGGTTTGCAGTTCCTTGCTGGTTTTCATCTTGTGCGTCCTGGCGATGCGGCGGTAAAGGTTGCGATCATGCTCGTAAAAGAGAAGGGATTCAATAGTTACGCCAGCCGTTCCGCTACCAGCGTACTGCCTGTGCGCCAGCGTAGTTGCTCAACGAGAAACCGGTTTGACAAGCTGCCACTCGGCTCCCAGCCTGATGGCGTGTTTGGCATTGGTCACGCCCATCTTTTTCACGATATTGCCAATATGGAATTTTACCGTACGCATTTTTACGCCAAGAATAATGGCAATTTCCGGGTAGGTTTTCCCCATACTGGCCCAATAGAGCACTTCATTCTCCCGTGCTGACAGGGGGTCCTTTGCTGCGTTGGGATTATCGAACCTATTTCGTGCGGTTTCCTGATGCCGGGTGGTAATTTCTTGGTGGATGTTAGTCAGCAGCATCTGCAAGTGGGCTTTGCTATGGTGTATTTTGCTCTCTATACCAATGGACTTGTTGTCATTATCCATCAGTGACAGCATGGCCAAATTATGATCGTGGTCATGTAGTACAAAGGTATAGCCATGGGTAATGTTATAGCTTTTTGCCTGACTGAATATTTCTGAGGGCTTCAGGCGTGATTGTAGTGACGTGCTTTCATCCCAGGAAAATGGCGAGACCCTTTGCAGAGCGCAGTGCACCACAGGATCGATATGCTGATAGTTTCTTTCTTTATAGATATCAATCCATTGACTTGGGTAATTGGAGGTTATCAACGTCTCTAGCGGGTTTTTCTTGTTAAGTATCAGATAGGCATATTTGAAATCGCCAAATTCCGCTATTTTTTCATCCAGATGATTTTTATAGGCATTATTTTCATCATGGCCAGCAGAGAAGAGTGTAGACATCAAATTACCTCGGTTTGAAATAATTACGTCCGTGAAATTACTTTCATAACAATATCTTACTTAAATCGTTATCGAGCGCAAGATAATATGCTGGCTCGGCGGTGATTTGCGATAAAATAGCAAAAAAAACCTGACCTCGATGGGTCAGGTTGCCACATTGGCCAACACCAGGGAAATTTTTACTGCCGTTATCTTAAGGCCATACTCTTAGTGGTGGCAAGCGCCCTGTGTTGTTTTTTTAGCTGCCAGTCACTGATAGGGTTATGAAGCGCTTTGAATTTAAACGGACCGGCCTGTTTCAGCGATGTTGCCACCAACGGTGAATGTTCATATTGCGTACACTTTATTTACTGGCAGCCTATTCTGATACGGTTTCAGCCCAAGGTTTCCCCATCGGCGGTTAACGAATTATGTTCACGCCAGCCTGGCGATAGCGTTTAAACAACGCATCGGGTATGGCTGCGTCGGTGATCACACAGTGGATACAGGAAAGGGTACTGATGTTGTACGGGTTGGTTTGCTCGAATTTACTGTGATCGGCGAGCAGGATCACTTTCTTGGCACGTTGAATAATGGTCTTTTTGATACCGACTTCGAATAATGTGGCGTTGGTGATACCCGCATCCAGTGATAAGGCATCGCAGGAAATAAACGCCTGTTCGACCGAAAAGGTTTTCAACATGTCGGTTGCCAGGCTTTCCCCTACGGTGAAGTAACCGGGGCGGATCATTCCCCCAATGATATAACTTTCCAGGTGGCTCATCTGCGCCAGATGATGGGCAATGTTGACATCGGTGGTCAACACGCTGGCTGGCATATCCAGGACCTTAGCCAATTCCAGGCACGTGGTGCCAGAGTCGAGAATGATGAAATCGTGAGGCGAAATATGCTGGCGTGCCAGCAGAGCGATCTGCTTTTTGGCATCGACGTTAATGTTCTTCTTCATGTCGAAGACAAACTCTTTATCCGCATTGTTGACGTTAAAGCGTAAACCGCCGTGATAACGCTCCATACCGGGATAGTGGGCAGCGATATAATTGAAATCGCGCCTTAGGGTCGCTTCGGCATAGTTCAACAACTCGTTGGCCTGCTGGATACTCAACTGATGATGTAACCACAGGTAGTGCAGGATATTGCCGATGCGTTCACTGCGCTGTTGGCTCATGGCGTTACTCCTGAAACTGGCGCAGTGCCTGTGGGATATTACTGCTGCCAAATACCGCACGGCCCAGCACCAGATGGCGGGCACCAGCATGGACCAGTTGCGGGGCAACCGAGATATCGATTCCCCCGTCGGCCCAGATCTCAGTGTGCGGGAAAAACGTTGCCGCTTCGGCAATTTTATCCCGCATCGTCGGGATAAAGTCTTGCCCTGCGCCGTCGGGTTCACTAGTCATAATCAACACTCCCTCGAGCCTGTCTTTCAGGTATTTGTAGGGCGCAAGGGGCGTTGCCGGATTAAACGCCAGACCCGCCTGTGCACCCGTTTGGCGTATGGCCGCCAGCCCTTCAGCCGGATTGGCCAGCGCTTCGGCATGCAGGAAAACCCAGGCAGGCCGCAGTGGGGCTATCCATTGTAGCCAGGGGAAAGGATTAGCCAGCATCAGATGAAACGACAGCGGAACACTGCTGGCCTGAGCGATGGCATTGACGGTCTTCATTCCGAAGGTGATGTTGCTGATAAAACTGGTGTCTTCAATATCAAGGTGCAGGGTGCTGATGGGTTGGGATGCCAGGATAGCCAGCGTTTCCCCCAGTTTCAGCGGGTTGGCGGAGGCCAGTGAAGGATGAAGATGTGGCATGGTGGTCACTCCTGCACGCTGTGGGAATGGAAAAGTTGGTAAAGCTGGCTGTCAGTGGTGGCCCGTTGCAGTTGAACGAGCAGTTGTTCATCTGCTAACAGCGCTGAAATGCGCTGGATGGTCGCCAGATGCGTGTTGGCGTCTGCTGCGCTGAGCGCGATCAGTAGCCAGACCGGATCGCAGTCCTCATGACCAAAACGAACAGGTGCCTCCAACGTGGTGATGGCAATGCCATTGGCCAGCACTCCTTGTTCGGGCCGGGCATGGGGCAAGGCAATGCCCGGTGCGACGACATAATACGGCCCCCATTCCAGAGTATTATCGATCACCCCCTGACAGTAACGGTGAGTGATGCGGCCCGTGCCTAGCAAAGGGGCTAGAGCGATTTGCACCGCCTGCTGCCAATCGGTGGCCGATCTTCTGGCCTGAGCCAGCCGGGGATGAGATAGCAACATATTGACTCCTGTAACAGAAAAGCGATTAATAAAGGCCCGGCCTACTTTGGCGAGGACGCCGGGCCCGTTAGCGATGACGGGGGGACCGTTGCAAAGCGGTCCCGTTTTACCCTCTCAACAGATGAACCTTCTCCATAAAGCGTGCGACCCGTTGCTCATCCACGAAGTTGGCGAATATTCCGTCTTTTTTGAAATGTGTTGCGGTCACGCAGCCGTCGGCGATCGCCAGTTGTTCCTCCACGTTTTCCAGGCATACCCCGGTATTGGCCAACACCACGGTATCCGGTACCGTATCTTTCACCACCTTGAGCAGGGCAGCATCCGTTTTGCTGCCTGCCGTCAGGCCAGAAACGCACAATGCGTCCGGATGGTTGTTGAACACCGTTGATTTGGCGATGGAGGCAATATCCCGGTTACCCAGATAAACCGCCGCTTCCGGCACAATGTTGAACAGGGTTTTGACATGCCCGGCACCGATGCGGTGCTGATGGCGGATGGTTTCCCCCACGTTGGTATCCCAGACGCCGAAGTCGCTGGCGTAGGCCCCGGTGAAGATCTCACGGATAAACTTGGCATCCACGGCCATAGCCAGATCGAAAGAGGCTACCGGGTCCCACAGCACGTTCACGCCATAAGGCACGCGGATCTCACTCATCAGTTGCCCGATAACGCGCGCCATGGCGGCGGTGGTTTCCGGTTTTACCTTGGTCAGATACGGCAGGCTGAACTCGTTGGAGAACATCACCGCGTCTACGCCCCCGTTTTGCAGCGCCATCAGATCGTTATGAGCTTTATCGATCACCCAGTTCATGCCTCGGTTGCTGTCATAATCTGGGTCGCCGGGTAATGCACGCAGGTGGCACATGGCAATCACGGCTTTCTCGGTGCCAATCACGGTTTTAAGCCAAGTCATAGTTACTACTCCTTTAACGGGTTAATACATCAGGCGGAAATTTCACGATTACGCAGGCCAATCACCACTAGTGCCGTGATGCCGACGCAAACAATGGTGCCAATCAGCCCCATACCGACCAGCTCAGTAATCGACCAGCCAAACGGGTTACCGACGGACAGCGCGGTGATTTGCGAACCGTCTTTGGCCAGATTGAAACCACCTTGAGCGGCCATTTGGCTAAAGAACGGCGCAAACTGGGTGGCGATCAGCAGCACAAAGATCATGGTGATAAAGCTGGTGATTAAGGTGCGCAGGAAATCGCCTCGGTGGATCACCGTTGCCATACAGACAAAGAAAGGGGCGACGGGAAGATCGGCCAGAGGTAACACGCTATTACCGGGAAGTAATCCGGCGGTGATCAGCATGATAGGGATCAGCAGCAGGCCAACGGCAATCGTGGTGGGATGGCCAAGGGTGACGGCGCTGTCCAGGCCGATATACAGCTCGCGACCATGAAAGTATTTTTGCAGGAAGGTGCGGGCACCTTCCGAGATCGGCAACAGGCCTTCGACGATCAGGCGGATCATGCGTGGGAACAACACCATGATCGCGGCAACGGTGATCACCAGGTTAGCCAGATCACGGAAGCCGTATCCGGCAGCCAGGCCAAAGATAATCCCCAGAATAACGCCAATAATCACCGGATCGCCGATCATACCAAAGCGTTTCTGGATCTCGCTGGCATCGATATTGTGGTTTTTCATAAATGGAATGCGCTGGTAAACCCATTCCAGCGTCAGCGCTATCGGGACGGAACTGCTCCCCCAGCCCTGTGGAATGGAGATCCCTTCCAGCCCGACAATGTTCTGTACCCGTTTGGCGGTGAGATCGGCCATTTTCAGCGACAGTGCCGCGTGGCACACTGCGGCGATGATGCCATAAATCATGCTACCGGTAAGGATGTGAGCAATGGCCCCGGTGATGGCGTAATGCCAGTAGTTGTAGATATCCACGTTCATGGTTTTGGTCAGCCGGGTTAACAGCAACACGATGTTGAACAGGAAGACTATCGGGATCACCACCGCCCCGATGGCGGTAGCGTAGCCCACGCCGGAAGCCGGGCCTGCGCCGACATCCAGCAGATGGAGCTGCAAGCCGAAGCGGTTGATCATCAACTTGATGGCCGGGTTGAGGCTATCGATCGCCATGACGATCACCAGCCCCATGCCAACGAAGCCGATGCCGATGGTTACCCCGGCTTTGACTGCCTGCAAAAACGGGATACGGAAGATCAATGCGATAAAGAACATGATAATGGGGACAAACACGCTGCCCCCTAGCGATAACAGGTAATCAAGCATGACTTTGTCCCCGTGGTTATTTTAACAACTCGAGCAACTGCCGCTTGAGCGGCTCGTCATTGATCCCAGTCAGAAACGGCGCACCGTTCAGGGTCGGGATGCCATAGTCGGTAGTGATTTTCATCGCCGTGACGATCAGATCCACGCCCTGCTTATTCAGCGGGATTTCGTTCAGGCAACATTGGCTGGTGGAGGCGTTAATGTTGTGGCTGGCCAGAAAGTGGGTGATTTTCTGGGCGATCATGGTTGACGTCGCCATGCCGGTGCCACAGGCAACCAGTATCTTCTTCATGATGATGACCTCGCTGATTTTGCGGTAATAGGGAAGGTTTCGGCTTGCGCCAGAATCAGATGCGCCAACAGATCGATGCAGTGTTGCAGATCGCTCAGGCTGGCAACTTCACTTGGGGAATGGGTGTAGCGGCAGGGTATGGACAAGCCAGCGCAGAGAATGCCGTCCTGCTGCAGTTGGATGTAGCCACTTTCGGTGATCACGCCCGGTGCCACTTCGCGCTGAACCGGGATCTGGTGTTGTGCGGCGGTACTTTCCAGCCAGTGGATCACTTTTGGTGACGTGATCAATCCGGCCAGCGTGCCGCGTCCGTGGTAGTTCAGGCAGGTAATGCCCGGCCCTTGGTTCATCACCAGATCGGCATAGTCACTGAGATCCGGTGTATCGCATGACGGGGTGATATCGATGCCGATGGTCATATCCGGCCGCACGGTGTTCAACACCGGCAAGATCCCCCGGATATTAAATTCTTCCTGTACGGCGGCGACGATAAACAGGGCGATATCCAGCGGCTTATCGGCAATTTTATCCGCCAGACCGACCAATGCGGTGCATCCCAGGCGGTTATCCAGCGCTTTGCTGCAAATCAGGTTGTTGCCGAGCTTTCGCGGTGGGTTATACAGCGTGATGGGCGTACCGATATTAATCCCCATATCCAGCGCGTCCTGTTTGCTGGCGGCACCAATATCGACCCACAGTTGGTCGATGGCGGGTTGTTGGGTTCGTTCGTCCCCTTTGCTGAAATGGTAAGACTTGATGCCGATGCAGCCGGAGACCGGGCCTTTACTGCCTTGTAGCGTCACTGTCGAGCCGGACATGGTGATCTGCGCTGGCCCACCAACCCGCTCGAAGCGAACAAATCCCCCCGGTTCAATCTTACGCACCATAAAGCCAACTTCGTCCATATGGGCAAAAACCATTACGCGCAGGGCATTCGGATCCTGGCTGCCATATTGCGCGATCACGTTGCCCAGCACGTCCCGCCGGGTGCTGATAGCGCCTCGAGCGAGCAGGGGCTGGATAACGTCCGCAACCGGTGTTTCAAAGCCGGGAATAGCGTCTAACGACAACAGTTGCAGCAGGGTAGAACTGATATCAAATGGCATAATCAACCTCTGTGATGATTGGCAGAGAGGATGTTATGTGCGCTAACTGATTGATAAAATGTGATAACAATCGCAGAAAAAATAGGCGTAACGGTTTTTTTGGGAATTTTGTTAACTGGTTAAAATTAAATCGCTCAATTTTGCTGCGTATTTGGTGATTTCGCTCAATGGCGGCGATCGATCCCGGCCAGATGGGTTTTCCGCCTTAAGGTGTGAATGTCTGATAGTTGTTTGAATGTAGCAGTGCGTTTCGAACGATTAAACTTTGACCATCCTGGATGACAAATCTCTTATGTCATATATAATGGATATAACTTATATATCCATTGATGTGAGAGGTGGGCAATGGTAGCTAAGGCGAACACTATGCGGCTTAAAGAGCTTCCTTTTGATGTTCAGACCCTGAGTGGTGATGAGCTGCGCAGCTTGAATACACAGGCGGATTCCGAATATTTAGTCATCGAGCTGGGTAATACCAAAGGCCAGCGAGCAGGTTTTAATGAAACCATGAAAGTGGCGATGAGCGCTGCTGTGAATGCGGTTCTGGCCTCCATGCGCGAGCCGTTGGTAGTAGTGAAAAAAAATAAAACGCTGAGCATGCCAAAAGCCGTTAAGTCTGCCCATGAAGCAGAAGACAAATCGAATAAGCAGACTAGGGCAGAACGTAATGCTGTACGCCGTGAACAGCTTAATGCCCGAATACTGGCCGATGCAGTGTGGTTGACTGCGCGTGAATTGTCCGAGAAGGCGAGTTTCAAGAACACCAATCCTAGTGCTGGCCCAAACCGTTGGAAAGCGGCGGGCAGCATTTTTGCCTTACAGCTTAATGGGAAAGACCATTATCCGGAATATGCTTTGGATGAGGGAGCCCGTCCTATTCCGGTCGTTAAGCAGGTCATCTCTCTGTTCGGCGAAAGGAAAACTCCCTGGGGATTAGCTATCTGGTTTGGTTCCGAGAACAGTTGGTTAGGTGGCAAGAAGCCAAAAGATGTCTTGGCTACTATGCCGAAACAGGTTTTGCTGGCGGCACAGGCTGAAGTTGAAGGGGGAGCTCATGGCTGATTCGGATGACAAGGACGTTGTCAGAAAATTACCTGCGCCGAAAACCGACATCTTGGTGAATTTCACCGTCTGGCCCGCGGGCAAGCCCATCTATCGAATACATTCAGCTGAGTTTACTGCCGTGCAATTTAATCCTGGCAAAGGCAGTGCACGCTTTAGCCCTATGAGTAACGCTGTACCTACTCTCTATGGCGGTGTTAGTACAGGAGTTGCCGTGATGGAAACCATTTTTCATGACTTACCGCCTAATTCCGTCGGTGCTCCCTATGATTTGGGTAAGTTGGAAAAGCTGGTGTACTCCGTAGTAAGGACTGGCGAAGATTTGGCTCTGGTGGATCTCAATCCGAGAACGTTGCGGAAAATGGGGGTAACAAGAGCCGACCTTTTGGATTCAACTGCGGATCAGTATGTTTTTACTCAAGAATATTCGGTGGCTATACATCAGGCCCACCCTGGTGCGCATGGATTGCAATGGTCTTCAAAACAGCATGGTGATATTGCCTTAATGCTTTTTGGCGATCGAGTTAAGCTCGAACAATTTGATGTCGACACCGAATCTGCGCGTGTGCTGGAGTCAGCAGCGGTCATGGAGGTGATAGAAGAACAAGCCGATCAGCTTGGGGTGGTGCTTCTCGACTCCCTTGGTGATAAAACCGCCAAAGAGTGCTGAAGTCGGCCTGTAGAAACATTAATATCATCACTACCGCCAACAACCCTACAGGGATCGTAAAATTCGCATGTGTGAACAACCCAACCATGACTGGCTGAGCCTGCTGGATCTGCACGTCGATAGCGCCATGGCTAATCCGGATCAGATTTACTCTCTCTCGCCTGCAACCCTGGGTGGGCTGTGGGCCGATATTCTAGAAAACCAACGTGACCCCTCCTCAACGGTGAATAGCCTTGCCAACCTGCTTTTTAGAAAAGTCAGAGAGCAGCAACTGCAACCTGCTTTGGATAACGCCGCAGCGCTGCGGGTTTTGCCGTTGGCGCGAGATTGGCAGGAAATGGTCCAATACCTGGGTTGGTTGTCGCAGCCACCAGAGAGTGCATTGACAGACTTTATTAGCCAGCAGTTTGCCGATGAACAGCAATTTGCTCAGCAATTGGCGAAGGCTGGGCGCTACTGTTGTGCCGTAATGGCGCAGTTTAGCGGTGAGGCCGCGCATGAACGTTGGCAGCAAGCGGTTAGCGAGCAATTTAATGAGCAAAGCCTCATTTTGCTGGAAGCTGAGTTTATTCCCCGCCTATCCACCAACTCCCTCTTTACGTTATTTTTCTTTGGACAAGGTTACTTTAAAGCCGGGGAAGAAGATCCTGCTCGTCAGTTGAGTGAGGATCCTGCTTATTGCTCGTTTGCCTACCAAGCGCTACATCAGGCTATCGCCCACCTTGAAGCTATCCATAACCAACCGGCCACCTACCGCGCCGACGGGGCATTCTCGGTAGAAGAGGCACATGTCATTGCACGAGCAGCAAGGGTTGTGGCATGGCGTGATGAAAGTTGGTTTGGGGAGGCCTTCCCACGTTTGTTGGCGTTAGTCTGCTCCGCGCCTGGCGAAGCTAAAACGGTGCCCTCGCAGTCGCTGGCAATCGCATTGGGCCATGCGGTAGAAGGCATCCCCACGCCGGAGAGCGTGCTGGCACTACAGCATTGGGTAGAGAAGGTCCGCCACGCTGGCGTACAGAAAAAATTAAAGCGTAACCTCAAGCCGGCGCAATTGGCTTTGGCGATGCGGGGGGAATACGCTTTCAGACACCTTTCCGCCACTAAAAATAAAAAGCAGCGCGATACGTTGTTGAAAGTGCTGGAAAACGGCGTGTATTGCGATACGCACTATTCATGGCCTGCCTGGCTTGAAGCGGTAACGCAATTTGACTGGGTTGCTGATATCAGCCGTCAGCTTATCTGGCAGGTGGAGTCCGCGCCCGGTGTTTACCATTCAATAATGCCCACGGCAAACCAACAGTGGGTTGATTGTTGGGGGGAGCCTTGCACGGTGCCCGATCTGCAACGTATACGATTATGGCACCCGCTGCATGTTTCCCCTTCCGAGCATGATGCATGGCAAAGCTACCTGCTAAGGCAGGGTATTGATCAGCCGTTTAAGCAGGGTCTACGCGAGATCTATCATGCCTACGCGATGCAGGACTTCTCGGGCTATATGCTGGATCTGCAAACGCTGGTGGGGTTGGCTCGTGCCGAAGGGTGGAAAATTGATTATGACGCCTGCGAACGCTGGTTTGGCGACTATCTTTTCGTCTTAAACATGCATACGACGCTATTCCATGGCGTGCAGGGGCAAGGGGAAAGCGGTGAACTGGCTGTCTACCGTCTGAGCAATGGCCGCCGTGAGCGGATTTTTGATGAACATATTCCCGCTGTGGTGCTTTCGGAAGCGCTACGGGCGGTTGATTTGCTGGTCAGCATGTCGTCCCTTGCTCGGGGTGAAACCGGATTTGTCTCCATGAAGGAGGCTATCGATTATCGAAAAACCTGCGTGGAACAGCATTTTGCCGATGAGATTGCCCGCCAGCAGCTCATCCTTACCGGTCATTATGCTCAGGTTGGCGATAATCGGGTGCATTTAGCCACTGGCAGAGTGACATGCCTTGGCAAGCCAGTGGTTTTGCCTTGCCCTCTATTGGAGGAGGCATCTGGTGACCTTCTGTCGAAGGAGATAATTGCGTTGCTCGGTAGATTGTTATCGCGGTGAGTAGAGGCTGGGATCTCAACAATGCAAAGCGGCTAACACTCGGTTAGCCGCCTTGAGAACGCTCTCAAACCCGACAGCTTAAGATAAAACTGATTTTTTTCGATCAAATCGTGATATTTATCACAAAAAACAAGCCTGAAATCGCTCACTAAATGACCTTTATGTTGTGTTTATGTTGATTTTTTGTGTTATTTTCATCTGTAGCGATCAGAGTATTCTGGCTCATGAGTCAAGCAATGTGTGATGCCTCTCTTATATGGGATTATTCTTGATTGATCTTTTTACTTTCGGCCTATTCGTTCAGGGATATTACCGCTGAGCCAGTATGGTTTCTGAAAGTAATGTCTATTCTTATGTAATTGAAAGAGAATATTCTTAGATTACTGTAAGCGGGCTAATTAACGTTTTTTATTGATTAATATAACATTAATCTTATCTTATATTGTGATGGAAAATAACAATTTGATAGGTACTAGCGATTAATTGATGTATCGTTGATCGTTTTAACCGATTTTGAATAATGATATTTCGCCATTAATATCGTCTCACAAATTAGGAAATAACTTAGTTTGCAGAAATATCAGTTCGCTTCTCCAACGGCGTAATGGAGTTGGAAATCAATGGAAATGGAAGGGATCCTTATGCTGCAGATATTGGATTGTGGGTATGTGCCGCAGGGCCCAGCCCGTTCAAAAAAGCCTTTAACCTGGCCCGATACCAATAAGTATTTTCGCAAAGGTATCGTTGGCTACTGCAACTCAGTCAATACCCCTCCAGAACAGCTGAAGGTCGTGTTTGTTGACTTCCAATTATCTAACCTGTGCCTTTTTCTGGTGCAGGATTGGCTATTGTATTCCGCCCGTAATCGCGTTGTTTTGGTCACCGACGACCACCTATTGCCGTTGGCAAATTACTATAAGTGTATGTTCCATCAGGTTGATTCCGTGATCGACAGGGCGGGGGCGTCCAGTGACATTTTCGCTAAAATCGACCATGTTATTGCCGGGGAGACGGTATCTTCCCCATCGGAAATCAGACTCTCTTCGCGCGAGATAGGTTTATTACGCATGTTGATCCATGGTGTCACCGTGCGTGATTTGGCCAGCAGATTGCATCTTAGCCCTAAAACGGTTTACGCCCTGCGGCATAATATTTTGGGTAAGATGAGGCTGACCAAAATGAATGATATTTTCACTCAGGCTATTCACGGGGTCAGATAAGCTGTCACTTTTCTCATCTAGGTAAATTTAATATGCGATAAATTTTTATCGTAGGTATTAATTTGACTCATGCAAGAGGACTTATTCGAAAATATTTTGTTTTCGAATGCGCCCTTGTGTCGCATTTACTGTGCCACGCCAGTAAATAATGGCGGGAAATTAATTGATATAAATAAAGGAAGAAATTTTATGAAGAAGTTAGCTCTGGCTTTGATTGCAGCTTCAGCGATGGGAACAATTAATCTGGCTAATGCGGACACTCGTACTGCGAACGCGACAGCGTCTTGGGATGCAAAAGCCATCAAAGATACCAGCAGCATGCTGGTTGTTACGCCACTGAAATCACTGACCTTTAACTATGCAGAAGGTCTGGAGCGTTTCAACTCTCAAGACGGTGCGTTCGACATCACCATCGCTGGCCAGTCTGGCGCGAGTGACTTCAAACTGACCTCAAAAATCATCTCCAATACTCTGAGCCGCACCAGCGATGACTCAGCGCTGACCGTGGGCGTCAAGTGGAACGGCCAAGCACTGTCTGAAAGCACCGAGACGGTAATGGTCGACACTTCTGCGGGTATCAGTGCCGGTCTGGCTGCTCTGGCTGTGCCAAGCGCTTATGCGGGTTCTAACCGTTCCAGCACCCAGGGCGTGTTTGCCTTTGACATCGCCAAAGCGACCGTTGCTGGTGCGGATACGGCGCTTAAAGATCTGACCGATGGTTACTGGGATGGCAACGTGAACGTTGAGTTCACCGCTTCCTGGGACGGTACTTTCACCCCTGCCCCGTAAGTGATTTTGTTATCTTAACGTAGCCAGGATCGGGGTGACTCACCCCGATCCTTCTGGAACGCATGATGAACAGATGGTTTCCTACGCTGATGTGCTCAGCATTATTTTATTGTACTCACGCCAGTGCAATTAACGTTGGCGCGATTACATCAATCATTTCCCCAGGCCAGAGCGTGATCGCCAAGGAAGTGATCAATACTGTGGATGATGCCCGTCTGGTCAGCCTGAAGGTTGAGCGTATTTCCTCCCCGATGGAAGGAGGGAAAGTGATCCCAATGGAGAGCAGGCAGGAAATAATGGCCACGCCATCCAACCTGATCTTACCCGGCAAGGGCAAAGATGTTTTTCGTGTTTTCTATTCCGGGCCGAAGGATGAAAAAGAGCGTTATTACCGTTTAGTCTGGAATGATAACCCAGTCACCGAAGAGGGATTGTCAAAAACGCGCAAGACGGCCTCGGCAACCACTTCGGCAACCATTAGTACCATTCTGGTCGTCACGCCACGGCAGGACAAGTTTGATTATCAATATCGCAATGGCGTCGCCTATAACACCGGAAACAGCTCTTTCCGCGTGGTGGCATTTGGCCCCTGCAAGCAGCCACAGACCAGCGAAGAGAAAAATAAAGGGTGCCGTGAACGTTATTACGTCATGCCAGGGCTGGGCGTGCATTTGAAATTTGTTGATATCAATAATCCAAAACTCAGCGTTGGCATTTGGCACAACGAAGATTATATCAACGTGAAATAGCATCTTTATCCATTACCTACATCGTGCGTGTCTGCCACGTGTGGAATAGGGGTGTTGTTTGGGGAAGCAAATGGATAATAATTTCATCTTAGGGATAAGGGCCAAGGCCGTGGCGCTATGCATTGCTGCGGCGCTGGTGTCTATGCAGGCCAATGCAAGAAACTTACAGGATGTTCGTTTAGGAAATTATCTTATTCCGGGTGTTTTTGGCCAGGCGCTGACCGAAGGTATGACCATTCCTGTCCTGCTGCGTTATAAAGGTGGCGATCAACAAGAAAAACAAAAGGTGGCCGATGCGCTGGTGGTATTGGAACAAGGTCGCCTGATGATAAAAGACATTACGCTGGTAGAAGGCTCCGAAGGTGCCAAGCTGGCGGAGCCTACCCAGGCTTTAATCACCGGTCTGAAAGAGCGTTTTTTTGATCACAACACTTCCATTACTGTTTCGTCTGATGCCGTTCTTAATCTGAATATCCGTTCCTTTGTGCTGACGCTGGATGTGGGTGAAAAAAGCCTGGCGACCGCTATTATCCCGCGCATGAGCCTGCTGGGTAGCTCTTCAGTGCCGCATTTTAGCTCGGTGCTGAACTACGATCTGGGTGTCTATCGCTCACAGCTAAAAAATGGCGAGAACACCTCGAATAACTATTTGACCCTGGATAACACCTTCGGCTTCGCGGAGCATCACTTCAATGTGAACGGCTCGTTTTACGGTATCGGAGAGTCTCATCAGGATTCGCAGCTTTACCGTGCCATGTATGAAAGGGATATGAACGGGCATCGTCTGGCGTTTGGACTGGTCGATACCTGGAACCTGCAATCGTTGGGTAGCCTGTCGGCGCTTAACTCCAGCAAGGTATATGGCGTCACCTATGGCAATAAGTCGGCGACCAAAATCCAGAATAACCAGTATTCGTTGACGCCGATCACCGTGTTTTTACCTAGCGCGGGGGAAGTCCATATCTATCGTCAGGGGCGTCTGTTGAATATTCAAAACTTCCCGATGGGCAGCTTTGAAGTGGATACCAGCCGCCTGCCGTACGGGATTTACGACGTTGATGTCGATGTAGTGATAGACGGTAAAACTCAGTCGCGTATGCGCCAGACGATCAACAAAGCGTTTTCCGGCAATAATGGTATGGCGCAAGAATTGAACTGGCAGCTGTATGGCGGTTACGTTAATTACGACAACCGCAGTAGTCGCACCACCGGCAGCACCACCAACGAAACCTATCTGGCGGGCGCGTCGGCGGCGATGTCGATCCCGGAAATCCTCAAGATTGCTTCGGTCCCGGCGATATTTGGCCTGGCGCTACAAACGTCGACCTACACCTTCGACAAGAAGGTCGTGAATGAAACCTCGGTCAACCTCAATGTAAACCAGTTCGCCAATCTGGGTTGGCAGGGATTGCTGTCACAGGGGGGGCGCTACCGCAATATTTTAAGCGCCAGTTTTGCGCTACCGAAAGGCTTTGGCAGTGTATGGGCCAACCGTGAAAAGAGCCATATCGGTAAGGGGTTGCCGATCTATGAGTCGGACAGCTATTCCTATGGTGGCACCCTTAGTCTGAGCCGGTTTTTTGAACGTGGTGGTCAACTTACGCTGAGTCGCACGGTGGATAAGCGCGATCGCAGCACTTCTAACAATCTGGAATACTCCACGGCACTGTTCTCCGGACGCTATGGCACGGTAAACCTACGTGCCGGTATCCAGCGTTATCGCTATGATTATCAGTCCAATAGCACCAACCAACGCTACATCTCACTGGATTTCTCGTTGCCGCTGGCAGCCTGGTTAAGTACCGGGGTATCTTCAAGCAATGGCAACGTGCGGGCCAACCTGAGTGCCAACAAGAGCTTTGATGACTCGGCGTTCACATCCGCCGGTTTCAACCTGGCGAAACTCATCAAGGACAAACATAACGGCGAAAGTGACTATTCTGCCTCCGGTTATGCCGCGTTTGATACCAAATACAGTGCGGGCACGTTGTCACTCTCACGGCCAGATAACAACCGCCTGAATGGCAACCTGACTGCGCACGGAGCCGTTGCCTACAGCGATAAAAGCTTTGCCGCCAGCGGCATTCAGGAGAAATCTGGCGTGATAATCAAAACCGACATCATCGATGATGCCGTGTTATCCGCTCAGGTGAATGGGCGTAACTATCGTCTGACCGGTGCTGATAACTTTATCCCGCTGCCACCGTATGCGAACTACAAAGTTGAGCTGATGAACGACAAGAACTCGGTGGACAGTTTCGACATCGTGAAAGGGCGTACCAGCAACGTCACGCTGTACCCAGGCAATGTGGCCGTCTACCAACCGGAAGTGAAGCAATTAGTGACGGTGTTCGGCCGTATGACTAGCGGGAATGGTCAGGCAATTGCCAATGCGGCTGTGCGTAACCACATCGGTAAAACGACCACGGATGGGGCTGGAGCCTTCTCAATGGATGTGGATAAGCGTTTCCCAAGCGTATCGCTGACCACAGAGGATCACGGCATTTGTGAAGTGGACCTGGATCTGAGCCAGGCGAGGGGCGTGAAATGGGTCGGCGATGTGGTTTGTACGCCACAGACCATTCTGGCACAACGATGAGGACAGGGTTTGACATGAAACTGCGTAATTTTTGCCGGCTGCTTGGGGCGCTGATGCTAACTTCCTTCGCCGGTCAGGCGGCCAACGTGAGCAACAGTTATTTCTTTATCGAAAATCAGGTGGATGGTGAGTACTTCATCACGCCACAGAGTACCGATCCCCGTTTCAGCGGTGCCAACATGTTTACCAAATATGCGTCAGGCGATCAACGCAGCTTGGGCTATATGGGCTATACCGGGCTGATCCAGACCAATTCGTTCGCCGATATCTGGCTGGAGGATTCTCCCATCAATCAGCCATTTATCGGTAACCGTTGTATGAATAATGGTAGCGCTTGCCCTTCGAACGGTTATCTGCCGGGCTATATTGGCGATAATGGTGTTTATCACGTGGAGGTGAACACCAGCAACGGCGAAGCTCGTTACGGGCGCGGTATTTTCTCTGATTCGGCTTATGAGTATTTTAAAAATGTGTCGGTAGGCCTGACTGAGACTTATAAATACCGTTTTTGCTCTACCCGCACGGACTACAACCCTGCTGCCGGGCAAAGCTGCGTCTCCGTAGGCGGCTCGCAGACCAGCCATGAGTTTACCATCACCAAGGCGGGCAATATGCGGTTGGAATCGACCAACGCGCTGCAGGAAATTTTTATCGACAGCAATGGCAATCCGGTGATGGGAATGGGATCTCAGTTCTGCTCGGTGGGCTACATTGGTTCGCTGAGTGGCGCGATCTGTAAGCTGGTGTCTTATCAGATGCAGGGGAACACCCTTTCGCCGATGCGCATGAACATGAAGCTCAATACTGCTGCGCTAGGGTTTACGCCAGCGGCAAATACCATTCGCCTGAGTGCCGATGGTGCCAGTGGTTGGGTGAACTACAGCGCCACGACCAACGCGGCGAATTTGATCAAAGCAGGGAACGGCGGTATTTATGTCTTTTTCTCGCAGACCTTCCTGAAGAACCTGATCGATCGGGGCGTGGATCTGACCAACAGCCAGGATTTCTTCACTTTCCTGTTCACCAGTACGGTGGCGCCGCAGTCCGGCTACTATGAGTTCTCTCCTTCCAACACTATCCTGCTGCGCCCGCGCGATTACGGGATCAGTATCATTTCCAAAGACTTGGTACTCCATCCGAAGCGTGAGGGTAAGGTTGGCAGTAAAGAGCCACCGCTGGTTTTCGATTATATCGTGACCACCTCGGGTCCAAGGCAGGCTAATGAGATTTTCGCGCAGGTCTATGGGCCGCAGGGGACAGTCAACGGCCTGCCGTACTGTGTATTTTCCTCCAGCGATGCCAAGTTACGAGTACCGTTCTCGGCTTATCTGGCTTATACCGACGATTCAGGACAGGTTGTGCGTACACGTGCCAGCTGTGATAACCAGGCGGTGAGCCTGAACTCGGCCCGCTGGCAAGAAACTGCCTGGCCGACACCTGCGCAAAATGACGGCAGTTTTTATCGCACCGATCTCTCACTTTCATTCCCGATGAATGAGGGCAACTCGATGTGGACCCTGGACGGGCGAGATTGGATGGGGGTGGTCAGTGCCACCGGTGAGGTCAGGGTTACGGCGATCTGGTCGGGCCCGGATATCCAGTAAGGCGAAGGGTGATGTTAAGAATAGGACTGTGGTTAGCGATACTGATGCTGGCATCTCCAGCGCGGGCGATTTATCTCTCTTCTGGCGTTTTTACTCTGGAGAGCGATCGCACCTTTTTATCGCGCCAGTTTGTTAACAACACTAAAGATACCAATCTGTATGTGATCACTGCCTACCGGATCAACAAGCCGGGTGCTGATGAGCAACCTCAACCATTGGAGCAGGGAGAAATCCTCTATACGCCATTGCGTAAAATCCTGGAGCCGGACGCTTGGGAGTATTTTAAGATCTTTTATCGTGGCCCGCAGGACGATCGCGAACGCTACTACCGCATAGCGATCCAGGAGATCCCGGCCAACGCCATGCAGATGCAGGGGGAGGGTAAGACACCACTGGTTTCTCCGACCGTGGCGCTCGATACCATTATGGTCGTTCGTCCGCGCAAGCTGCGTTTCACGTATCACTATGATCCGCAGGCTGGGGTGTTGAAAAACACCGGCAATACCTATTTCCGCGTGATGATCCATCAGGGCTGTGGCGGGCAGGATGACGCCGCCAAGGTGTTCAATCTGCTGCCAGGGGAAAGCTATAGCGGAGCCGATCTGCGTGGACAGAATCGCAAGTTTATTATCGGTTTCAGCAAGTATCAGCGGCTTGGGGAGCAGTGTTTTGACCAGAGCTTGGCGTCGGGTTAGCCCCTCACTCTAACCCTCTCCCCCAGGAGAGGGAGCTAGTGCAGAGCCGTCGTCAGGCTCAGGAGCTGATTTGTGGCACGTTCGGTCCCCTCTCCCTTTGGGAGAGGGCTAGGGTGAGGGGGCATCGACGGAGCCAGAACTAGATTTCCTTGCGCCCCAAATAGCGCTCTTTCATCAAAGAAACCCCAATCGCAATATCCAGCACCGGAGAAGGTGGCAGGTAATTGGCCTTGCCCAGTACCTGCATCGCGCCAATCAGCGGATGCTCGATCCCCTGCGCATAGTCCGCCAATAACGTCCCGGCAATGGTTTGCTTGGAGACGCCCGCGCCGTTACAGCCCCCGGCGGTATAAATGCCTTTCTTCAACTCCCCCCAAACCGGTGCGCCATTGCGGGTGACGCTGATGGTGCCAGACCAGGTGCTGGTGAGCGGAACATCCCGCAGTTGCGGATAAATCTTGTTGAAGATCTGCTGGTGCAACAGGGTGGCCTGATAGGTCTGCGCTGCGGTGATCCGACCATTCAAGGCTGGCGTGACATGCTGGCGGATCAGGAAACGGTGGTCCTGGGTATAGCGCACCGTCGCCCCGGCGATGGCGTTGACCGGTGTTAATCCCCAACTGCTCATGGCCGGCAGCTTCTGGCGCTGCTCTGCGGTTAATGGCGCGCTGATGCTGGCGAAGGTGGCCATCGCGGCCTGCTGGCTGGTAACCGGAGCCAGTTCTCTGGAGAGAGCATTGGTGGCTAACATCACGTTGGCCGTTCTAATCGTGCCGAAGGGGGTGACCACCTGCGTCACGCTACCGTGGTGGATCGCCATCACCGGGGTATGGTTATACATCGTCACGTTGTCCGGCAGATTATTTGCCAGGTCAACGATCAGGCTGGCAGGATTAACCAGGATCGAGCTGGGAGTATAGATACCCTTATTATAAAAACGTGTGCCCAATTTCCGGTACAGCGCTTCCTTATCCATTATTTGGTAAGGCTCGTTCATGGTATCGAGATTATCGGTATATTCTTTAAGCACTCGCTGATTGGTGGCGTCAACCTGGCAGTGATATTTGCCGGCATTTTCCCATTCGCATTCGATCCCTTGTCGTTCAATCTGCTGGGTTAATTGATTGATCCCTTCTTGTAATAAAGAACGATACGATTGCGCTTTTTTCAGTTCCGCCGTTGAACTGCCGATATTATGGGGTAATCCGATAATAAATCCTGAATTTCGGGCTGAGGAACTCTCTGCCGCACAGGCTGAATCAACGATGATGATCTTTAGTTTGGGATCGTTGCTGGCCAGTCTTCTGGCGAAGGAGATACCGGCAAACCCGCAGCCCACAACGACCCAGTCGGCCTCGGTATCGCCGATTAGCGTTGGGTAAACGGTGGGGTGTAAGTCTGGTTTCAGCCAGCCATTTTGGTTTTGATTTAACGGCACCGATGCATATTTCAAACTAAAGATCCTTTTTAAACTGTGGGTCACCAAGGTCACTAAATAGGGTTATAAAACATTTAGCCAGGCTGAACCAGTAGATTTATCGGCCCGTCATTCCCTCCCATTTATTGACGGTAAGTGACTTATAAGTAAACGTTAAGCTTTGCGGTTACCCTGTTTTTCCAATGGGCAGGAAAAGGCGGTTTAAATCCTTCTCTACGGCAGTCATCGAGCTTACTCAGCAGATTTATTTCTGATTTTTTCCTTTATTCCCCAACGATAGCTGTTTAGTATCGGAATTGGTGAGAACAGCCCGTTTTCTGCGTTTTTCTTCTGGAAATCGGACATCTCCACCCGAAATAGTAGAGTGATTAACTGCATTGTAATTGTAACTTAGTGGATTTAACTATCCGAAACGGATTTCTAAAAAATATAAGAACGGAAATATTCTATGTCACAGATGTTAGCGCTTTTGATTGTAATGGTGATTTTATACCTGGGAGATGTGGTATCCGTGCGTACCAAAGCCTGGATCCCTTCTGTATTTGTCTGTGCGGTGTTATTCCTATTCGGTTACTGGACGTTTTTCCCGCACGATATCGTCAGCCTGGCCGGTATCACACCGGCGGTCGCGGTGATGCTGATGTATCTGTTGATCACCAACATGGGGACCCTGCTTTCCGTACCTGAACTGATACGGCAATGGAAAACCATTGTGATCTCACTGGCGGGGATCGCCGGCATTATCGCCGCCGTGTTTGCGACCTGTATGCTGATGTTTGATATGAATACGGCCATCGTGACTATTCCACCATTGGTTGGTGGCATCGTATCGGCGTTGATCATGTCGAAAGGGGCGGCCAGTGCGGGCTTGGTCGATCTCTCCGTTTTCGCCATTCTGATCTACGTGATGCAAGGGTTTGCCGGTTATCCATTAACCGCCATCATGTTGCAGCGCGAAGGTAAACGGGTGCTGAAGAAGTATCGCAATGGCGAATGGCATGAGTCTGCCGCGCTGCTGCCTGCCGATAAAATGCCGACCACGGTCAGCGCGGAAGAGAAAATGCCGCGCCTGTTTGGCCTGATCCCGGCCCATTACAACACCAGCTACTTCAAGTTCCTACGCCTGGCGCTGGTAGGCTATCTGGCGTATCTGGTTTCAGACCTGCTGGTTCCGGTGGTCACCATCAGCCCGTTCGTGCTGTGTTTGCTGTTTGGCGTCGTTGCCGCCACCATCGGCTTCCTGGAAAAACAACCGCTGCAGAAAGCCAACGGCTTCGGTTTTGCGGTGATGGGGCTGATGCTGTTCATCTTTGATACGCTCAATAGAGCCACCCCGGAAATGCTGCTGCGGCTGGTATTCCCGATGGTCGTGCTGATCGTCGTCGCGGTGGTGGGCATGTTCATCGTCTCGTGGATCGTGGGTAAATGCCTTGGCGTCAGCATGGAAATGGCCTTTGCCATCTCCCTGACGGCGATGTATGGCTTCCCGGCGGATTACATCATCACCAATGAAGCGATAACCGCGCTGACCAAAGACGAAAAAGAGCGTGAGATCCTGACGCACCATATGCTGGCACCGATGCTGGTTGGCGGATTTATCTCCGTGACCATGGTATCTGTCGTGCTGGCAGGTGTTATGGTCGGTTACATCACCCCATTTGCAGGATAAGTCATGAGCTATGCAAACTCGCTGCGTATTCAGCAGCAACTTGAACAATTGGCCGAGTTCACGGCCACCCCGGGCGAAGGCACGACGCGTATGAGTTATAGCCCGCAAGGCCAACAGGCGCGGGCTTATATCAAGGCACAGATGCAGGCGGCGGGCCTCAGCGTGAGTGAGGACGCCATCGGCAATATCTTCGGTAAAAGCCAGGCGCAGGATCCGGCGCTCCCCAGCGTCATGATTGGCTCCCATTTCGACTCCGTGCCCAACGGCGGTGCTTTCGATGGCCCAGCCGGTGTGGTGATGGGGTTGGAAGTGGCGAAACTGTTCCAGGAACATCGGTTGTTACCTCGCTACCCGCTGGAAGTGGTGGCGCTGGTGGAAGAGGAAGGGGCCAGCTTTGGCCGTGGTCTGCTGGCTTCGTGTGCGATTGCCGGCAAGGTCGATAGTGAAGAACTGCACCGCCTGCGGGATAGCCAGGGGCAATCGGCGGCACAGTGCATGGCACAGGTCGGTTTTGATGCCGATCGGGTGGCCAGCGTCGTGCGCGAGCCGCAAACCCTCAAGGCGTTTATTGAGCTGCATATTGAGCAAGGCCCGGTGCTGGAACAGCAAGGGCTGGATGTTGGCCTGGTGGATGTGATAGTCGGTATTACCCAGCTTGTGGTGACCATCACCGGTAAAGCCGGGCATGCGGGTACTACGCCGATGGATCGCCGTCACGATGCGTTGGTGGCAGCCAGCCAGGTGATCGCCCGCGTTGGCGATTTTGCTCGCGAGGCTGGTGAGGAAACGGTCGCCACCACCGGGAAAATTCAGGTGTTCCCTAATGGAGCGAATGTGATCCCGAGCAAGGTGATCTTCACTGTCGATATCCGTTCCAAGCGCCTGGATAAGCTGCAACAGGTGGTTGAGCAAACCAAAGCCTGTATCCAGCAGCAGGCCGGGACGGGGATCGTCTGCCAGATTGAACAACCCCTGCTGGTAGAACCCACTCGTCTGCACGGCGGTATCCACAGCCTGCTACAAAAACACAGTGAAGCGTTGGGCTTGAGCCATCGGACCATGGTTAGTGGAGCCGGGCATGATGCGATGATTTTTGCCGGGATCACCGATGTGGGGCTGGTATTTGTTCCCAGCAAAGATGGCCTGAGCCATCACCCCGACGAGTGGACCGACTATGAGCAAATTCAGAAAGGCATCGACGTCATTTTTCACACGGTAAAAGAGATTACAGAGGCAACTAGTTATGACCAATAAAGCCATCGCACAATCCATTAAAGCCCACGTGGAGGCGATGATTGCGTTCCGCCGCGATCTGCACGCTCACCCAGAGTTGCCTTGGGAAGAAGTGCGTACCACACAAAAGGTGGCGCAAGCGCTGGAGGCGATCGGCATTCCTTATCGTCTGACGACGCCAACGGGCGTGATTGCCGAAATTACTGGCGGGCAGCCCGGTAAAACCGTGGCTTTACGCGCCGATATGGATGCGTTGCCGGTGCAGGAACTGAACGATTCCTTAAGTTATAAATCACAGACCGACGGCAAAATGCACGCCTGTGGGCACGATGCTCACACCGCGATGCTGCTGACGGCGGCGAAAGCGTTATATGAAAACCGCGAGAGCCTGCGTGGCAACGTACGGCTGATTTTCCAACCAGCGGAAGAGATTGCCCAGGGCGCGCGTGAGATGGTGAAGCAGGGGGCGATCGAGGGCGTGGATAACGCGTTTGGCATGCACATTTGGACCACCAGCCCATCGGGCAAGGTGTCCTGCAACGTCGGCTCTACCTTTGCCTCTGCCGATTTACTGAAGGTGAAGTTCAAAGGGCGCGGCGGCCACGGCTCGATGCCAGAGGCTTGTGTGGATGCTGCGGTTGTTGCCTCGGCCTTCGTGATGAACGTGCAGGCGATCGTTTCCCGTGAAACCTCCCCGCTGGAATCGGCGGTAGTGACCATTGGCAAAATGGAAGTCGGTACCCGGTTTAACGTGATTGCCGAAAATGCGGTGCTGGATGGCACGGTGCGCTGCTTTAACGTTGAGGCACGTGAGCGTATCAAGGCAGCGATTGAGCGCTACGCAGAGCATACGGCGGCCATTTACGGCGCAACGGCGCAGGTGGAATACACTTACGGCACCTTGCCGGTGATCAACGAGGAGCGCAGCGCATTGCTGGCACAATCGGTGGTGCGTTCGGCCTTTGGTGAGGAAGTGTTGTTTGCCGAAAAGCCGACGACCGGCGGTGAGGACTTCAGCTTCTTTATCGAAAATATCCCAGGCTGCTTTGCCCTGCTAGGCTGCGGCAACCCGGAGAAGGGCACTGACTGGGCACATCACCACGGCTGCTTCAATATTGATGAGGACGTGATGGCGACAGGTGCGGAACTGTATGCGCAGTATGCCTGGAGCTATTTGCAGCAGGATGCGTTCTAATTCTTCCCCTCACCCCAACCCTCTCCCACAGGGAGAGGGAGCCGATTTGGCGTAGTAATCAGGTGCTGTGATCGATCTTCGATCTGTAGATCTTTTCAGCGTGTTAGCCAGGTAGGTTTCTGTACCTGATAGCTCGCTCGATCAGTCCCCTCTCCCTGTGGGAGAGGGCTAGGGTGAGGGGACATTAGAGTGCTTATTAATCTTCCGGTCCGCTCATTTCGCCGATAAAATCCATTCTGTCACCGAGCCAGGTCTTCACTAGCGCATCGGAGATTTTGGCCGCATCGCTGGCTGAGAAATGCTTCTCGGTTTGCAACCAGCCCATGGTCGCCAGACGCGCAGGTTCGATGGCCGCAAGCAGTTCGTCGCGCTGTGCTTTTGGCCAAACATTTTCATCAGACCAATTGCGGATCAGCTGTTCGGGATCGTCGGTGGCTGGTGTGTTTTGGCTTGGCTTGAGGAAATCCTCGGGCGACACGGTGGCGCGTAGCCGGAACATGGCCCAGTCGGCATAGCTGGCAAAACGAATGGTGCCGGCGTTTTCACTGGCCTTGCCAACCATCGGTTCGATCAACTTGTTCAGCTGTTTCCAGGCTGGCTGTTCAAACAGATTGCCCTGCGGTGGGCAAATCGGCGCTTGCGAATCACGCGACGATCCATACAGCGCCCCAAAGGCATCATAAGCTGCAGCACCCTGTTGTTTGAAGATGAAGCAATGCACGTAAGGGCGGCCATCCGCATCTTCGTATCCTGCTCGTTCGATGGTCATACGTAATAACGTCAAAACCGCGACATCATGGCTGGTCTTGGGATCGTTTTCGATATCTCGCAATAATGATTGCGGGAACTTATCGTCATTCATCGCTGTGACCACGGTTTGATGTCTGGTTGTCACTTCGGCATCCGTGACCTTGCTGGCTGGCGCAAACTGGTGCAGGTAAATCAGCCAGGCGGAAGCCAACGGGCCGCTATATTGCCTTAGCTGTTGTCCCGCAGTGGCCGGGTTTGCCGGAATGCTGGCGATGATGTTGTCTAGTGCGGTGGCCGCCTGTTTGGCGGTATCCTGAAGCTCGGCAGCGCGCTGGCTAAATAAATCACTCAGACAGGTTTCCTGGCCATTGCAGGCATCTCGCTGTTTCAACCAGCTACGTTGCTCGGTGCGTAACGCATCGGCCTGATCCCCAGGCAGGTTGGCCATCGCCAACTGATAGCTTTCGCTCAGTCTGTCGTCAAGGCTGCTCAGATCTGGGTTATTGCAGATGGCATGTTCGATATCGCTGGTGACTTTTGCACAGTCAAAAGAGGCCGCTTGCACCGCCGTGTTGGCTCCAGATGCCAGGCACAGGCAGAGCAACAGACGTGATAAGGGATGTCTGGTCAATGTTGAATAACGAGGTGCTTTAGCGTGTTGAAGCCTGGCGATCATGCTGAATTCCTTTTTGGTTGGGTCTTTATCTTTCCTCCATATTAGTTTATTGCATCTATACAATAGATTGGTGATGTTTTTATTTTATCTATGCAATAGCTTCATCGTCAGAAAGACCGCGTTGGCAGCTTGAGCAGCCAACACCGTCCCAACTCATTAACCCAGTGCAGCAAATCCCGCACGGATCTCGTCTTCCGGCAAGTCGATGCCGATAAATACCAGCGTGCTCTTACACTCTTCTTCCGGCAGCCATTCACGGTCCCAGTCAGCGTTGTACAGCCGTTGCACGCCTTGGAACAACAGGCGGCGCGGTTCGTCTTTGATCGACAGAATTCCTTTGTAGCGCAGCAGGTTATCGGCGAACTTCAGCAATAAACCTTCCATCACCTCAGAAATCTGCATCAGCTCCAGCGGTTGGTCGTGATACACCACGATCGACTGGATATTGTTCTGCGCCTGCGGAATGCGGCGGAACAGCGGGGTGGGTGCCGCTACGTTGAGCTGGTCGTTAAGCACAAAGCCTTCGATATCAAACAGCACGCCGAGATCGATATCGCCGTGCGTGACTTTATACACCGGTGCGCGGGCGTTCATCAGCTGCAAACGCTGGATCAGCGCTTCGTTATCCGTTGCCACATCGGTTTTGGTCAGCAGGATGCGATCGGCATAGCCCACCTGGGCCTGCGAGATAGTGAACTGGTTTAGCTGTTGATCGGCATGCACCGCATCTACCAGCGTGATAATGCCGTCCAGCAGGAAGCGTTGGCCGATAACTTCGTGCGAGAAGAAGGTCTGGGTGATTGGGCCGGGGTCGGCCATGCCGGTACATTCAATGATCAGCCGGTCAAATTCCAGTTGCCCCTGATCGACACCGTCTAACAGGTCTAGCAGTGCGTCGGCCAATTCGTTGGATTTGCTGCAACAGATACAGCCGTTGCTAAGGGTGGTGATACGGCTGGCACGGTCGCCGATTAACGCGTTATCAATAGGCACTTCACCGAATTCGTTTTCGATGACGGCAATTTTATAACCGTGGTCTTCATTCAGGATATGGCGCAACAGGGTGGTTTTACCTGCGCCCAAAAAGCCCGTCAGAATGGTCACTGCGATGGGTTTCATACTGGGTCCTTTGCTAGCAACAGCGCATACCGCCTTTGCCATCGCCACCGTAGCGGGCATCCTGGCGTTCGCGGAAAAACTCTTTATAGGTCATCACCGGCTTGTCCGGGTGGTTGTCTTTCATATGCTGGACGTAGGTATCGTAGTCAGGCACGCCCACTAACATGCGTGCTGCCTGCCCGAGATATTTACCCGCCTGGCCGAGGTTACCGAACATGAGCCTTCTCCAAAGAAAAATACCCTACATAATTTAATCATTATGCAGGGTATCGACTAAATCACCATCAGTGGTGCGACGAAACTTTGACGCCACCCTCAGGAACCGGCACGTATGGCGTCTCCTGATCGGTACGTTTCGGGTTTTTGTACGCCGCCATGGCGGTTTTAACACCGAAGAAGATGATGCTATACACCACCAGCAGGAACAGGATGCTCAAACCGGCGTTGGTGTAGTTGTTCACCACGATATGGTTCATGTTGGCAACCTGCTGCACTGTCAGTTCTGCACCGCCCTCGGCGATTTTGTTTCTGTACAGGCTGGCCTGATAGAAGAAGCCTTCCAACTGCGGATTATCGCTGAACAGCTTGAGACAAATCGCGTAGGTGGTACAGATCAGCAGCCAAACGGCTGGGATCACGGTCACCCAGATGTACTTGGTGCGCTTCATCTTAATCAATACCACGGTGCTCAGAACCAGCGCTACCGCAGCCAACATCTGGTTGGAGATACCGAACAGCGGCCACAGGCTCTTGACGCCGCCCAACGGATCGACCACGCCTTGATACAGCAGGTAACCCCAAAGGCCAACACAGCCCGCAGTACCTGCCATACCGGCTACCAGCGAGTCGGTTTTCTTCAGGAACGGCACGAAGTTACCCAGCAGATCTTGCAGCATGAAGCGGCCGGAGCGGGTACCTGCATCCAGAGCGGTCAGGATGAACAGCGCTTCGAACAGAATACCGAAGTGATACCAGAAGCCCATGTTGGCGCCAGGGATGACCTGGTGGAACACGTGAGCGATACCGACTGCCAGAGTTGGCGCGCCACCTGCACGGTTCAGTATCGAAGGTTCGCCGATATCTTTGGCGGTTTGCAGGATCTGCTCAGGGGTAATTACAAAACCCCAGGAACTGACGGTTGCGGCAGCATGTGCGCTGACATCACGCAGAGAAGCCATGATCATCGGTGCATCTTCGGTGCCCAGACGGTGCAGGTCTGGCATGGTAATGCCCAGTGCTGCCGGTGGGGTGTTCATGGCGAAGTACAGGCCCGGTTCGATGATCGAAGCCGCGACCAGCGCCATAATGGCCACGAAGGATTCCATCAGCATGGCACCGTAACCGATGTAGCGGGAGTCCATTTCGTTGGCCAGCAGTTTCGGTGTGGTACCAGAAGCGATCAGGGCGTGGAAGCCGGAAACGGCACCACAGGCAATGGTAATAAACAGGAACGGGAACAGGGTGCCTTTCCAGACCGGGCCAGTGCCGTCAACGAACTGGGTAACCGCAGGCATTTTCAGCTCTGGGTTGAGGATCACGATACCGATCGCCAGTCCGACGATCACGCCGATTTTCAGGAAGGTGGCCAGATAGTCACGCGGAGCCAGGATCAGCCATACCGGCAGCAGGGCAGAAACGAAGGCATAACCAATCAGCGTATAGGTGATGGTGGTGTCTTTAAAGGTCAGCGCCGGGCCCCAGTATGGGTCGTGGGCAATCACGCCGCCGAACCAGATGGAAGCCACCAACAGCACAATACCGATGATCGACACTTCACCCACCTTGCCAGGACGCAGGAAGCGCATGTACACGCCCATAAACAGCGCAATTGGCACGGTGGAACAGACGGTGAATACGCCCCATGGGCTTTCGGCCAGGGCTTTCACCACGATCAGCGCCAGCACCGCGAGGATGATGATCATGATCAGGAAGCAGCCAAACAGCGCGATGGTGCCAGGGATTGGGCCCATTTCCTTTTTGATGATCTCGCCCAGCGAGGCTCCGTTACGGCGTGAGGAGATAAACAGCACCATAAAGTCCTGCACCGCCCCTGCCAATACCACGCCGCCTAACAGCCACAGCGTGCCGGGCAGATAGCCGACCTGTGCCGCCAGCACTGGGCCAACCAACGGACCCGCACCGGCGATGGCCGCAAAGTGGTGGCCGAACAGCACGTTTTTATTGGTCGGGACGTAGTTCAGGCCATCATTGTTCACCACCGCCGGGGTGGCGCGGGTGGCGTCCAACTGCATCACCTTGGTGGCGATGTAGAGGCTGTAGTAACGATAAGCCACCAGGTAAACCGCTACCGAAGCAACGATGATCCACAGTGCACTAATGCTTTCGCCACGACGCAATGCGATGACACCCAGGCAGGAAGCCCCGAGTATCCCCAGTAGCATCCATGGGAGATGTTTTAAAATTCCCTCGCGTTTCATGAGGTATCCTTTTCCTATCTGCAAAAATTGAGTGATAAATCCGATTCTTAGATGCCGGACATTTAGCTGTAGCGTCTTCCCCTGGTTAGGGTCAGGTTTAGGAACAGCTCATCATTGCCAGCCTGGATAGGGAATAACATCTGAATTTCAGCCAGCGGCTTTATACGCTGGCGAGCGGTTGGAATGGCGGGGTGAGTGGTTTAGGCGAACGTACGGGCGGCGAAGGCGATCAGGTTTTCTTTGGTTGTGGTACTCGCTAGCTGTTGCACCATCCACGGGCTGAATGCCCAGGGGGTAGCCGCTACCCCTGCGATCAACGCGGGTAATGCCACCCAGTGGAAATCCATCACTTCGTCTGCTCTGGCTGCGACATCACCCGTAGCTAATGCCGCATACACCGGACAGATTTCATTTTCCATAATGCCGGAGGCGTCCGTCTCGCAGTAGCGGAAATCGGCAGCGACGGAGGTGATCTGTTCCACGTTCAGGCCTACCTCATACAGACAGCGTTGTTCAATGGCGTGTTCGACGCTCTCCTGCCACTGCGGATGGCCACACACCGAGTTGGTCCAGACGCCGGGCCAGGCTTTTTTGTTCAATGCGCGGCGGGTGATCAGAAACTGGCCTTGCGGATTGAAAATCCAGGAGGAGAACGCCAGATGCAGGGGCGTCTGCCGCTGATGGGCCGCATATTTTTCCATCACGCCGGTAGGTTGACCTTGTTCATCAAGTAAAACGACGTGCTGCTGGGTCATGAGAAATCCAATGTAAGCGAGAGGGAAAGCGGTGTAGTCAGTGGCGGGCGCAGCTCATCAAACCGCGCCTTAGTTAGATGTTAGCCCATCAGTGTCGCCCATAGGTAAGAAAAAGGCATCACCAGCACCAAACCTGGCAGCATATTGGCCACCGGGAACAGCTTGATGTTACAGATCCGCAGACCGGTGGCGATCATGAGCAGTCCGCCAGCGCAGGAGAAGTCTGCCATCATCGCCGGTGTAGTCATGGGTAAAATAAATACCGCCAACAGAGCCAGACCGACCTGAATTATCACCAGCGGCAGGGCGATGGCCATGACCGCATAGCCCAGCATGGTAGCGAAAATGGCAGCGGTGAAGAAATCCAATACGGTTTTGATGTACAAAATGGACGGATCGCCTGTCATCCCTTCATGCATGGCCCCGAAGATCCCGGTGCCGCTGGCGCAAAACAGCACCAGGATGGCGACAAACATCTCCGTAAATTCGTCATGAGGTAAACCTGGAGCGGCAGGCAGGAACCGATCGACCAGACCGCGTGTGGAGCCAGCGGCTTTGCCGATCCCTTTTTCGAGATACAACAGTTCGCCGATCACGGCACCCAATATTACCGCCAGCACCACGGCAGGCATAAATTGGACCTTGATAACCAGGTTAATGCCCAGCCCGATAGAGCAGAGCCCTAAGGTCAGCGGCAAGGTCAATTTGACGCGTTCCGGGATTTTTCTACCGGCCAATGCCCCCAACAAACCACCGATGACAACGGCAGCACCGTTGACATAAGGACCGATTAACATCTTATTTTCCTTGTTGTTTTTTGACCCGTATTGTCATCATCATGTTTGATTTTCGGGTATTTCCTCGCCGCAGCAAACCTCAAAAGATCGAGCGTCCAGGGGATGCCGTGGGTGATTATAATATCCAATGACGGCGATCGACTATTACGATAATCTCGCCGTTGGCGTCTAGGCAGTTAAATCATTTAAGGAGTGAGTGTGAGAAAACGGAATTTCGGCATCCTGTTGGGCCTGATGCTGGCAGTGGGCAACGTGACAGCATTCGCGGTCCCTGTTTCGCTTTATAGCCCCTATGATCCAACGCTCAACAAGGATGCGTTTGAAATGCAGCAAACGGAGCTGGTACTGATCCAACCCGAGCTGAAAACATTTGCCGATGAAAACTCGGAAGCCGCGATGGATTACTCGACCGTCATGGATGACTGGTCTTACTATGCCAGCGAAACGACCCAACGTTTTGAAGCGCTGCATGTGAAAGTGGTGAACACCGACAAGCGTTATCTGATCTTCACGCAGGGTAAAGGCCAGAGGATGATTTTTGATAGCCAAAAACCTTTGTCAGATGAGGACGATGCGGGCGGTTGGGGAGCTTACCTCTATCGCCAGGGGCAGCCGCCAGTTGCCGTTGATATTACTGACAGCGATATGGCGGAGGCCAAGGCGTATCTGGGGATAAAATAGGATCTCCTTACTGTAGGGGCGCCGCATGCAGCGCCCGCTTAGTTGCATGCTGCGCCCATTCATCCTCTATTTGGACACCTCATCCCAGCTTAGTCCAAAGCGCGCCAGGTACTTACGTAATCGGTCGGCATCGTTGGGTTGCTTTTTCTGCTGGCGCGAGACGGCAAACAGCTGCCGTCCCGCCTCGGAAAGTGAGGAACAAGATCGGCATACCTGAAGCACCGTCTCCAGTTGGCTTTGCTCAAACAGATCGATATCGGCCAGTTCGGCAGGCAATTGCGCAGTGGTATTCCCTTGCCAATGGGATTTCAGCCGGGTGATTTCCTCATCGACCAGCGGCTGGTTGATACGTCCCTGTTCCGCCAGCGTAGCCATGCGGGCGATGGAAGAACCCAGTTCGCGGAAGTTGCCGCGCCAGACCGCCTGTGGGGAGCGGGCAAAAGCCAGATAATGCTGTCTGGCATCCTTGTCGAAACGAACCTGTGTCTGGTTGCTGCGGGCAAAGCGTTGTAATTCGTAATCGATATTAGGCTCGATATCTTCACGGCGCTGCGCCAGGCCGGGCAGCGGGAAGGTCCACATATTGATACGGGCGTATAAATCTTCACGGAAACGCCCTTGGGCGATCCAGTCGCGCATATCGCGATGGGTACCGGCAATCAGCTGGAAGTCGCTGCTGGCCTCTTTATCTGCCCCAAAGGGGAAGAAGGTTTTCTCCTCAATGGCTTTTAACAGCATCGCCTGCTCGTCTAACCCCAACTCTGCAATCTCATCAAGGAATAACACGCCGCCATCGGCTTCCCGCAGTAGGCCAGCTCGTGCCTGTAGCGCACCGGTGAATGCCCCTTTCACATGGCCGAACAGCGTCGACATGGCGTTATCGCCGCGCAGCGTGGCACAGTTCACTGCCACAAAGCGGCCTTTTACCAGGTGGCGCGAATGCCGTAGTTGGTAGATACGCTCTGCCAAAAAGGATTTGCCAGCGCCAGTGGGGCCAGTGAGTAACATGGGGGCATTGGAGCGTAGGGCCACGCGTTCGATCTGGTCAATCAGGGTGTTGAAGGTGGTGTTACGCGTCTCTATTCCGGCTTTGAGGAATGACACTGACCGCTGTTGCTCATGCAGAAAACGGCTGGTGAGGGCGGTATAGCGGCTGAGATCCAGATCGATCACCGAATAGATCCCTTGGGGGAATGGGCGATCGGCTTTCTCACCAGGGGCGGTTTGTAGTAGTTGGGCGGGCAGGTAGCGCGCTTCCGTCAGTAGGAACCAGCAGATCTGGACCACGTGGGTGCCGGTGGTAATATGGACCAGATAGTCTTCGTTTTCGGTATCAAACGGATAGCGGCTGGCGAAATCCAGAAAGGCGCTGTACACCTCTTCCAGACCCCACGGATCTTTGAGTGCCACTTCCTGCAAAACCACCTGAGTCGTGGGCGAAACCGCCTCAATATCTTCTGCTACCTGCTGCGCCATGCCTTTATCGCGTGGCTGATGCAGGAGCTCCAGGCGGTCGATCGGCAGATCGGGTTGCTGGCATAGCCCTACCGTTGGCCGCCATTTGCTCCAACGGTTTTCCCGTTTGCCGCGTTTATCCAGCGTGGTGCCCAGCACGCCAATCACTACTCTGCGCTTCATATTATCCCTTTATACCCGTGATCATTGAAGA
>NZ_AYMQ01000057.1 GCF_000633355.1 Serratia sp. H1w | reverse complement strand
CTCGAGGAGGCGTATACTACGCTTTCCTCTTTCAGAGTCAACCTTAATTTCAGGTTTTTTTCTCTGCGACCCCGGAGACTGTGTGAAGTTGTTCACATGTTCCGTGTCGATGGAGGCGCATTATAGGGAGCTGGTTCAGAATGACAAGGGTTAATATGCACTTTTATTCTGACCGCTCACTATTCATGCACAATGCTGCTTAAACCCGCTTTTTAATCGCTGCTGGCAGCTCTTGCAGGCTGTTTAGCACCCAATCCGCCGCTTTCTCACCTTCTTCAGTGACTGGCTTGCCGGTGCGCACCAACACTTTAGTGCCTACTCCTGCCGCCGCAGCCGCCTGCATATCCTCGATTTTGTCGCCAACCATATAAGAAGCCGCCAAATCGATATTCAGTTCTTTCTGCGCCTGCAGCAACATGCCCGGCTGCGGTTTGCGGCAATCGCAAACCTGGCGATACTCTTCTATTACTGCATCGGGATGATGTGGGCAGAAATAGATGCCGTCCAGATCGACCTCACGGTCGGCCATCGACCAGTCCATCCATTCGGTCAGACGCATAAACTGGTCTTCGCTAAACTTGCCACGGGCGATACCGGACTGGTTGGTGACCAGCACCAGCGCGAAGCCCATTTTTTTCAGTTCACGGCAGGCGTCAATCACACCATCGATAAACTGGAAATCATCTATTTCATGGACGTAGCCATGATCGATATTAATCGTGCCGTCACGATCTAAGAAAATTGCTGGAACGCGTTGTGTCACCGGTATGCTCCTGAAAGCCTGAAAACCGCCACAGTATCGCATGTTTTCGCCGAGACTGAGAATGACGAAGAACAGCGTTAACGTTGACTTGGACGTCTAGACGCCTTAACATCTGATCCTGACCTTGGCTGCAGCCGAGGTTTCTGTTTATTAAGCCACGGCAACCAAGCTAAAAATAAGAAGAATATGATTAAACTTTCCAACATCACCAAAGTGTTCCAGCAGGGGTCGCGCTCCATCAGCGCACTTTCTGACGTGACTCTTCACGTTCCTGCCGGACAGATTTATGGCGTTATCGGGGCCTCAGGCGCCGGTAAGAGTACGCTGATCCGCTGCGCCAACATGCTTGAGCGCCCAACGTCAGGTACCGTTCTGGTTGATGGCCAGGATCTGACCTCCCTGTCTGAAGGTGAGCTGACGCGCGCACGCCGTCAGATTGGCATGATCTTCCAACACTTCAACCTGCTTTCTTCACGCACGGTCTTCGGCAACGTTGCCCTGCCGTTGGAACTAGACAGCACCCCACGGGCGGAAATCAAAAAACGCGTCGTTGAGCTGCTGGAGCTGGTTGGTCTGTCGGACAAGCACGACGCCTACCCTGCCAATTTGTCTGGCGGGCAAAAGCAGCGTGTCGCCATCGCTCGTGCATTGGCCAGCAATCCTAAGGTTCTGCTGTGTGACGAAGCAACCAGTGCGCTGGACCCAGCCACTACCCGTTCTATTCTCGAACTGCTGAAAGACATCAACCGCCGTCTGGGGCTGACCATTCTGTTGATCACCCATGAAATGGACGTGGTGAAGCGTATCTGCGATCAGGTTGCGGTGATCAGCCAAGGTCAGTTGATTGAGAAAGACAGCGTCAGTGAAGTGTTCTCACATCCCAAGACGCCGCTGGCACAGCAGTTTATCCAGGCCACGCTGCATCTGGACATCCCGGATGACTATGCCGCGCGTCTGGTGCCTGAACGGACCGGTGGGCGCCAACCGCTGTTGCGCCTGGAATTCACCGGCCGCTCGGTCGATGCACCTTTACTGTCAGAAGCGGCTCGTCGCTTTAACGTGAACAACAATATTATCAGCGCACAGATGGATTACGCTGGCGGTGTGAAGTTTGGCGTGATGCTGGCTGAACTGCACGGCACCGATGAAGATGCACAGGCAACGATTAAGTTCCTACAAGAAAATCAGGTAAAAGTAGAGGTTCTGGGTTATGTCTGAGGCAATGATGTGGTTGATGGTCCGTGGCGTGTGGGAAACCGTTACGATGACCTTTGTCTCCGGCTTCTTTGGCTTTGTCCTCGGCTTACCGGTAGGCGTACTGTTATATGTGACCCGCCCAGGGCAAATCATTGCCAACAATACCGTATATAAGGTGTTGTCTGGGTTGGTGAATATTTTCCGTTCCATTCCCTTCATTATCTTGCTGGTATGGATGATCCCATTCACCCGGATGATCGTGGGCACCTCCATCGGTTTGCAAGCGGCTATCGTGCCACTTACCGTCGGTGCAGCCCCGTTCATCGCTCGCATGGTAGAAAACGCCCTGTTGGAGATCCCGTCAGGTCTGGTTGAGGCCGCGCGTGCGATGGGCGCTACCCCAATGCAAATCATCACCAAAGTGCTGTTGCCTGAAGCGCTGCCGGGTTTGGTGAATGCCGCCACCATCACGCTGATCACCCTGGTGGGCTATTCTGCCATGGGCGGTGCCGTCGGTGCCGGTGGCTTAGGTCAAATTGGTTATCAGTATGGTTATATTGGTTATAACGCGACCGTGATGAATACGGTATTAATATTACTGGTGGTGCTGGTGTATCTGATCCAGTTTGGTGGCGACCGTATCGTGAAGGCCGTTACCCACAAATAGTTTTACCAACGCGCTGACATCTACTCGATAGCTTGCCTGGCAGGATAAAGAGTAAAGCGTATTTCTTATGCGAGTCTAATTGAGGAAGGGATATGTCGTTAAAATTTAAATCCATCGCAACCATCGGCGCACTGATCGGTACTCTGGCTCTGGCCGGCTGCGGCCAGGATGAAAAAGATCCAAACCATATCAAAGTGGGCGTTATTGTCGGTGCTGAACAGCAAGTGGCTGAAGTGGCACAAAAAGTGGCTAAGGATAAGTATGGCCTGGACGTGGAGCTGGTGACCTTCAACGACTACGTGCTGCCAAACGAAGCCTTGAGCAAAGGCGATATCGACGTCAACGCCTTCCAGCACAAACCTTATCTGGATCAGCAGATCAAGGATCGTGGTTATAAACTGGTTTCAGTCGGCAACACCTTCGTGTACCCGATCGCCGGTTACTCTAAAAAGATCAAATCCATTGATGAGCTGCAAGAAGGTTCACAGGTAGCACTGCCAAACGATCCAACCAACCTGGGCCGTTCACTGTTGCTGCTGGAAAAACAGGGTCTGATCAAACTGAAAGACGGTGTTGGCCTGCTGCCGACCGTGCTGGACGTGACCGAGAACCCGAAGAAGCTGAAGCTGGTTGAGCTGGAAGCGCCACAGCTGCCACGTTCCCTGGACGATCAGCAAATCGCGCTGGCCATCATCAACACCACTTATGCCAGCCAGATTGGTTTGACTCCGGCCAAAGACGGCCTGTTTGTTGAAGACAAAGACTCACCTTACGTCAACATCATGGTTGCCCGTGAAGATAACAAAGACGCGGAAAACGTGAAGAAGTTCGTGCAGGCTTATCAGTCTGACGAAGTTAACGAAGCGGCCAACAAGATCTTTAACGGTGGTGCTGTCAAAGGCTGGTAATCGTTCTTAAGCCATTTTATTCCGATAATTGCAAGACGGGCTTCGGCCCGTCTTGTTATTTGTGCCAGAGATTGCTTCAATAGCGCCACTTTTATTATAACAAGGCAGGGGATCTCAATGCGTGTTTTACCTCTCTGTTTGTTAGCACTTGCGCTAACTGGATGCTCTACGCTGCACACAGCCCCATCCACGACAAACAGCACCACGACCAAGGCAGCACCCGCGCCGGTCAAAGCCACTCCGGCAGCCCGTCCGGCTCCGGTAAAACTGTACAAGAGTGCCGAAGAGTTAGTCGGTAAGCCTTTCCGCGATTTAGGTGAGGTTTCAGGCGAATCCTGTCAGACCACGGTTCAGGACTCCCCGCCGAATCTGACCACAGCGCGTAAGCGTATGCAGACCCGAGCCTCCTACATGAAGGCCAACGCGGTGTTGCTGCATGACTGTCAGATTGTCAGCGGCGTCGCCGGCTGTTACCAGCAGGCCATCTGCCAGGGCTCTGCGCTTAACGTCTCAGCCAAATGACCGAATTTATTTTCGAGCAGATCGGTACCATCCGCTCGCCTTATAAAGAGAAGTTCGCGGTTCCCCGCCAGCCTGGGCTAGTGGAAGACGGCGGCGGCGAACTACTGCTGTTGCCGCCTTACAATCAGGCCGAAGCGGTACGTGGCCTCAGCGAATTCAGCCATCTGTGGGTAATGTTTATCTTTCATCAAACCATGGAAGGCGGCTGGCGTCCTACGGTGCGGCCTCCTCGTCTGGGGGGAAATGCGCGTATGGGGGTGTTCGCTACCCGCTCTACTTTTCGCCCTAACCCCTTGGGGATGTCGCTGATCGAACTGAAAGGCATACGCACTCATGGTGGGGAAGTGGTGCTGGAATTGGGCAGCCTGGATTTGGTAGACGGCACGCCCGTCGTCGATATCAAACCCTATCTGCCGTTTGCAGAAAGCCATCCAGCAGCACGAGCCGGGTTTGCCCAGGCGGCTCCGGCCGGGGATATGCCCGTCTATTTCTCACCCCAGGCGGAACAACAGCTACAGCAACATCTGCGACGCTACCCCAATTTACGCCGTTTTGTCACTCAGGTGCTGGCGCAAGATCCTCGCCCCGCTTATCGAAAAGAAGAAGCCAGCGGGCGCGAATATGCGGTATGGTTGTTGGAGTTCAACGTGCGCTGGCGGATCGTTGATAGTCAAACCGAAGTGTTGTCGCTCGACGCCCGTTAAAATTCCGTCCGCTCTCTTTTGACAACCGGCTTGCGCTGGTAAACTAAGCCACTTTTGAAAATTTTGGCTGCCGCTCCTGGCAGCCCGATGCAATTTGCAGTTCTAACGGAACCAAACACCATGCGTACTAGCCAATATCTGCTCTCCACACTGAAGGAGACACCTGCCGATGCCGAAGTGATCAGCCACCAGCTGATGCTACGCGCCGGGATGATCCGCAAGCTGGCCTCCGGTCTTTATACCTGGTTGCCAACCGGCCTGCGCGTTCTGAAGAAGGTTGAAAACATCGTTCGCGAAGAAATGAACAATGCTAACGCGATCGAAGTTTCCATGCCGGTTGTCCAACCCGCAGACCTCTGGCTGGAAAGTGGCCGTTGGGAGCAGTATGGCCCGGAATTGCTGCGCTTTGTCGATCGCGGCGATCGCCCGTTTGTGCTGGGTCCGACGCATGAAGAAGTGATCACCGATCTGATCCGCAACGAAATCAGCTCTTACAAGCAGTTGCCGCTGAATTTCTTCCAGATCCAGACCAAGTTCCGTGACGAGGTTCGCCCACGTTTTGGCGTGATGCGTTCGCGTGAATTCCTGATGAAGGATGCCTACTCCTTCCATACTACTCAGGAATCTTTGCAAACGACTTACGACGCCATGTACGAGGCCTACAGCAAGATCTTCAACCGTATGGGCCTGGATTTCCGTCCGGTGCTGGCCGATACCGGTTCCATCGGTGGCAGTGCGTCGCATGAGTTCCAAGTGCTGGCGCAAAGCGGTGAAGACGATATCGTGTTCTCAACCGGTTCCGACTATGCCGCCAATATCGAGCTGGCCGAAGCGGTTGCCCCTGCTCAGCCACGCGCTGCGGCAACGGAAGAACTGCGCATCATCGACACGCCTAACGCCAAAACCATCGCCGAGCTGGTTGAGCAATTCCAACTGCCGGTAGAGAAAACGGTGAAAACCCTGATGGTTCACGCCCGTGAAGAGAGTGGCCACAAGCTGGTTGCCCTGCTGGTGCGCGGCGATCACGAACTGAATGAAATCAAGGCCGAGAAACTGCCACAGGTCGCGGTTCCACTGACTTTCGCCACGGAAGAAGAAATCCGTGCCATCGTCGGCGCAGGCCCTGGATCTCTGGGCCCGGTCAATCTGCCAATCCCAGTGGTTGTCGATCGCAGCGTGGCCGCCATGAGCGACTTTGGCGCCGGTGCCAACATCGATGGCAAACACTACTTTGGTATCAACTGGGAACGCGATCTGCCGCTGCCACAGAGCGCCGATATCCGTAACGTGGTGGAAGGCGATGCCAGCCCAGACGGTAAAGGCACGCTGCTGATCAAACGCGGTATCGAAGTCGGTCACATCTTCCAACTGGGCACCAAATACTCAGAAGCGATGAAAGCGACCGTACAGGGTGAAGATGGCCGTAACCAGGTGCTGACCATGGGTTGCTACGGTATCGGCGTGACGCGTGTGGTGGCTGCTGCCATCGAACAGAATCACGATGACCGTGGCATTATCTGGCCGGACGCGATTGCCCCATTCCAGGTTGCCATTCTGCCAATGAACATGCACAAGTCATTCCGCGTGCAAGCACTGGCTGAGGAGCTCTACAATACGCTGCGTTCACACGGCATCGACGTGATCCTGGACGATCGTAAAGAGCGCCCAGGCGTGATGTTTGCCGATATGGAACTGATTGGCGTACCTCACTCCGTCGTGATCGGCGATCGTAACCTCGACAGCGAAGAGATTGAGTACAAAAACCGCCGTAGCGGCGACAAGCAGATGATCAAAACCGGCGAAATCATTGATTTCCTGCTGGCTCAGATCAAACGCTGATCGATAGCCAAGGCCCCCCAGAAGGGGGGCCTTGTTAATGGACGTTGTTGTTAAAGGATTAACGTATGCCACTGTGCAGCCCCTCGGCTACCCGCCTGTTTACCTTGTGTTCGCTGTTGTTGACCGGTTGCACCATGGACGTAGGTTTATCAGATCGCGAAAAACATCCGATTAATCCCGTCAACGTCCAGTTTCAATCAGTAAGCTCAGCCCCCGGCAAAACCCTGCGCGACATCAATCAGGCCGACCTGCAACCTGGCGACCTGCTGTTCTCCTCAACCATAGGTTTGAAATCACTCGGGATCCGTATCTTGAGTACTTCGTCAGTCAGCCACGTGGCCGTGTATATTGGCGAGGGGCAGGTTGCTGAAGCGGTAGGTGAAGGCGTGCAGATTATCAGCCTGAAAGAAGCGCTGACCCATAGCGACAAGATGTTTGCTTTACGTATTCCCGAGCTGACAGCGGAGCAAGCCGGCCAGATCCGCCAATTCGCCAGCCAAAAGGCTGGCAGCCGTTATAACTATATGGGCATTGCCGAAATGGTGCCCTTTATGATGACCAAACAGCTGTGTTCGCTGAACCCCTTCTCTGCCGATTTCCGCCAGCAATGTGTCCAAGGCTTGGCCGCAGCCCAGCTGAGTACGCCGACCGGTGCTGAGTCGTCCTATTTCTGTTCGGAGTTTGTGATTGCCGCGTTTGAAAACGCCGGGCATCCGCTGACGATGGCCGCCCCAGGCTGGGTTAGCCCAGGCGATTTACTGCATATGCGGGAAGGGGATCTTGCCACGATGGCACCAAGCCGGGCATTGGTCTACGTTGGCCATATCAAACCGGGGATTTATTTGCGTTCGCGGGCGTTAGCTAAAAATCAGGTGCCCTAACCCTCTCCCAAAGGGAGAGGGGACCGAATGTGCCACAATTTAACTCCCGCATCTGGACTTAACACGGGCGCAGCATGCGGCGCCCCTACGCAGTACCACATCAGTTGCCAACGATGCTGAACCAGCTCCCTCGCCCTTTGGGAGAGGGTTGGGGTGAGGGGCAATCAGTTCGCGCAGCTCTTGTTGTTGTCAAAGGCAATCTTGCCACCCGGTTCCGGGATCAGCGCTTTTTCCATCTGCCCTTCTTCCATCGAAGGTTGCACGCTGAAATGCCCGTTCAGCATCAGGAATACCGGTTCGCCCGGCGCACGCTGCGCCTTCAGATAGCCCTGCTCCAGTGCAATATTATTGGCGACCGGGAAGGTTTTGCCGGTGGCACAATCCTGGAACACCGCCGCATCAGCCATATAGGTATACAGCCCGGTCAACGGCATCGGCGTTGTCGGCAATGATTTCGTCACCGGCGAGAGCACATAATTAAGCTTGGATACGATCGGTGCCCCGCTGCGATCCAGCATTCTCAATTGCTTGCCTTCCGGATGGAAATAGCGTTTTTCACCGTTGCTCTCGGTCAGCACCAGCTTGTCCGCCGTGCGCGCCCATTTGCCGTAGCTGGCAAAGGTGCTGTCGCCATCTCTTGAACCACGGTAGGTTTCCTGCAAGATAAAGGTGCCGTCTTGATCGAGGAACAGTGTGGTATCCAGCCCAGTGCAATCGGCACAAGGCAATAATCCCTGATAGCTCTGTTGCATCGGCTGAAGCGGCTGTTCTTTTGGCTGGTATTGATTGTTACACCCCAGCAATGAAAGGGCTCCTGCCGCTAAAAACAGGGCAATGGTTATTTGCTTCAAGTTATTCTCCTGTTGTCCATCCGTTGAGGCCACGACGCCGGCTAAGGTAAAACCTTGCCGCGCAGCGCCTTGGTGGCGCCTTTACGCACCTTGCCTTCAAGACGGCGTAATTTGGCGCCTTTACTCGGTTTGGTGGCCCTGCGCGTCTTTTCGACCACCATCGCCTTTTGGATCAGCGCCACCAGCCGAGCCAGTGCCGCTTCACGATTCAATTCCTGGCTGCGATATTCCTGCGCTTTGATAATCACCACCCCATCGGCCGTGATTAAGTGATGATTCAGCCCCAGTAACCGCTCTTTATAATACTCTGGCAGGCTGGACGCCCGGATGTCAAAGCGCAAATGGATCGCCGTTGAGGTTTTATTCACGTGCTGCCCACCCGCACCCTGGGCGCGGATAGCCGTTAATTCTATTTCGTTGTCCGGTATGGCTACGTTTCTTGACAGTTCCAGCACCGGTTACACCTGCGCCTGCTGCCATTCGGCAAATTGAATTTCCAGACTATTCTGAAGGTCTGAAAGCCAGATGGTGCCTTCCTGTAACGTCGCCTGCAGCGTCATATTGCGGCTGGCTAGCGCGGTCACGCGGGACAGTTGTTCATCATCGAGGAAACGGATGCTCAGGTTCTTATGGTTGGCGACCTTGCTCTGCATAGACTGCCACCAGACATGCCCGGCGCGATCGCCATAGGCGTAAAGCACCACCCGAGGCGACTGATTGCAGGCTTTCTTGATCCGCTTCTCATCCGGCAGCCCCAGCTCAATCCACATTTCCAGTCCGTTATGATCGTTACGCCGCCAGATTTCCGGCTCGTCTTCCGCACTCAGGCCTTTGGTAAACACCAGGCGTTCGTCGGCATGGCAGATCCAGGCCAGCAGGCGCAGCATCATGCGCTGTTCGGTTTCTGAAGGATGCTGGGCCAGCGTGAGTGTGGTATCAAAGTAAAAGTGACGATCCATATCAGCGATATTGAGCGTGGCTTTATATATTGTAGCTTTCAGCGCCATGGGTAACCTCATTATTAACAGGCCGCATTGTACTTGATCAGGGCAGTCCGCAGCCAGCGCGGGGAGCATCAGGAGTGGACTAATGCCCAGAAAGAGGTGCTAATAACTCCCCAACACCTGTGCTATAGTCCTTTAGATAGGATTTAACCCCGAGTGTCTGTGCCTTATTGCAGCCTGCGTGGCGATAATGCAGAGATCCTAAAGGGAGGCCATTGTGCAACAATACTGTGAGTTAGTACGACGTTTTTACGCTCAGATCGGCAGTGGAGATCTAGGCTACGTGCCGGATGCACTAGCATGTGTCTTGAAGGCATTGGACGAGGTTGCCGCAAATAGCGATCTACCGTCCTCCGTTAGGGAACAGGCGGCCTTTGCCGCCGCTAACTTATTGGTGAGCGACCATGTTGATGAATGATGAGTACCAATCCATCAATTGCGATGACTATGAAAGCCTGGAACTCGCCTGTCAGCATAACTATATACTGAAGCTAGAGTTACGCGACGGAGAAAAATTCGAAGGCAAGGCCACCGAACTGAAATTTACCAAGGGCGTCGAGTATCTGCTTGTCGAGCAGGCCGGTAACCTTCTCAGCTTGCGTCTGGATCACATCCTCAGTTTCAGTCATCCGGAAATCGGTACCGTGGTCGTCAGTCTGTCGGACTGATTTCGCGGTAACGCCATCTCCACAGGGCAGCCCAAGGGCTGCCCTCGTCATTTAAGGTTTCAGGCTGGCGTAATACGCCGCCAGATCGGCAATATCCGCATCCGACAGACTCGAGACATAAGCCTTCATCACCTCGGCCTGTCCGCCAGAGCGCTCCCCTTTCTTGTAGGCCTGCAAAGAGTGTTCCAGATACATTTCATTCTGCCCGGCCAGGTTCGGGTACATTGGCACCGAAACCTTGCCTGCCGTCCCGTGGCAGGCCATGCAACTGGCCGACTTATCTTTTCCTGCCGCCGCATCGCCCGCCGCCATTGCGGAAAAGCTCAGTACACCGGCCATCACCACCATTACGCTCACAAATTTCATTGCCTGTTCCTCACAGCAGATTGTTATTGTTTTTTTTCCAGCCAAGCCGCCAGGCCGGTTGCCCTGCAGACGCCTGCCCTTCTTCGGTAATAAATACGCCAACGGCAGCGATTAACTGCTCATCATAGTAGAGCAGAGGAGTACGTTCACGCTGCCACGGTGGAATAGCCAACTCTTGCCACAGTTTCTTGATCGGGCGTGAACCGGCGCGGCCAACAATCCGTACCCTGCCCTTGGCGCTAAAGCGTATGCTGACCGACTCATGCGCCAGAGGTGCCCGCACCAGAAACTCACCTTCGTCCCCTACATACAGCGTACCTAGCTCATCGGGTAACGCCAGTGACGCCTCATCAGGCCAAGGCAATTGTTTGTCGCTCAGATCGGCCATCAGCGGTAGCAGGTACAAACGCTGGCGAAAACGGCGGATTTGGTAATCACCGAGTTGCAGCTGCGGTTCGGCGTCTTCGCGGCTGAGCGCAACTTCCTGCCACAGCCGGCGCAAGCCATCACGCGCAGGCATGGTGACGCCAAACAGCGCAATCCAACGCCGTAGCAAAGCATAGCGCCTGGCAGCGGAACAGGTAGCCAATTCGGCGATAGCCAGTGAATGATGCCGATCCAACAGCTGGGCCAACTGCTCGGCCAGCAGCTCATCCAACAGTTGCTCCTGCTCAGCACATAATTCAGCGCTACGCGCAGTGGCCGCGGCAAAATGTGGCCAACGTTGATTCAATAGCGACAGGACGTTCAGGCGCAGGAAGTTACGATCGAAGCGCGAGTCTTGATTGCTGTCGTCATCGATCCATTGCAGTTGGTGCTGTTGTGCGTAGACTTCCAGTTGCTGGCGCGAGATCGACAACAGCGGGCGCAGCAGCGGATGATCGCCCAACCGGGTTTGCGCAGCCATGGCGGAAAGCCCCGCAGGGCCGCTGCCACGTTTTAGCGCCAGCAAGAAGGTTTCACATTGATCGTCAAGATGTTGCGCCGTTAACAAGGCTTCATCGGCGGCCAGGGTTTCAGCGAAGGCGGCATAACGCGCCGAACGTGCCGCCGCCTCGATCCCCCCAGGCCGCCCCTCTAGCTCAACATGCTGCACGACCAACGGTACTTGCCAATGTTCACATTGCTGCCGGCAGTGCGCGACCCAGCTATCGGCAAAACGGCTCAGGCCGTGGTGGATATGCACCGCTCGCAGCACAATATCCGGCTGTTGTTGGCGCAACTGTACCAACAGGTGCAACAGTACGCTGGAATCCAGGCCGCCACTGAATGCCAGCAACAGTTGGCGCTCAGCCCCGAGATGGTCGGCAATCGTTGTCAGGAGGTGATGGGTCTTCATCTATTGGGCTTAATGACATCTACATAGCTGCACGTTAACCAGCCCACCGCCATCAATCAAGCATTAACCGCGCTATCATTGCGCCGGGTCATGCCCCACCACAGCGCCAGAGCCACCAGAACCAAGGCAGCGCAACCTGCTGCCCCCCAGCCAATCTGGGTGAAAACCTTGCCATAAGACTCGATCATTGCCCCACCAAGCTGGCTTTCTGTCGTCTGATTGGCAATCAGGCCCGCCAGGTAGTTGGCCACCGAGCCGGTCGCCAGCATATAAATGCCGGTTAACACGCCGGTCACACCAGGGATGTCCAGACGGGTAATTTGAGCCATCGCCACTGGATCGATAAACAGCTCGGCAAAGCCCATTACCGCCAGCCCGGCCACCATCATCCCCATTGATGCCTGCCCATGCAGTTGCCCCCAGCGCGCGTTTAATGCCATCAGCATAAAGCCCACGGCAATCAGGAACAGGCCAAAGGCGAACTTGCACCAGATACGCACGGTCTGGGCACCTCCCCGGCTGCCACGGACCAGCCAGGCCAGCATCACGCCGCCCAACATAACGGCAAAGGCGTTAACCGACTGGAACAGCGCCGTTGGCACCGACCACGAGAACCATTGCCGGTCAACAAAGTGATCGATAAACAGGCTGATCGAACTGCCCCCTTGTTGGGCAAAGGCCCAAAACAGCGTGCCCAACAGCATCAAAATAATGATTTGCCATAGCTCCCGTCGTTGCTCGCCATCAACCCGCCAAAGGATCCCCATCACGATCACCACCGCGGCGGCGCATACCACGCCAAGCAAATACCCGGCCCAATCGTGAATAAACAGCAGCGCGAAAAACAGCGGTGCGCACAGGATCCCAGCCACCAGCCAGAACCAATGCGGCAGGCGTAACGTCTTGGCCTGGAACAGCGGAATATTAACCCCGCGCGTCTGGCGAAAATGCTTGCTCCCCGACAGGAAAATCATCAGCCCGGCAAACATCCCAATCCCCGCCAGCGCAAAGCCAACGTGCCAGCCAAACCGTTCAGCGGCCAACCCACAGGCGATCGGGGCCAGGATGGACCCCACATTCCCTGCGGCATACAACAGGGAGAATCCACCTTCACGGCGGGGATCCTGCGGCTGATATAGCTCCCCCAGCAGGCAGCTGATATTGGATTTAAACAGGCCATAGCCGCAGATGATAATCCCCAGAGCCAGATAGAGGGAATTGGCAGAGACGGCCCCCAATCCCAGTACGATATGGCCCAGGGTCATCAACGCCGCGCCGGCAATCACCGCCACACGGTTGCCCAATAGGCGATCGGCCAGCAGCCCCCCAAGTATCGGGGTGACATAAACCAGGGATGCGTAAGCGCTGAAAAGAGTGATGGCGTGGCTATCGGAGTAGCCTAACTGGTGGGTTAAATAGAGGATCAGTAACGCGCGCATGCCGTAAAAACTAAAATACTCCCAGATCTGGATCGCGACGACATAGTAGATAGCGCGCGGTTGTGAGGGTGTTTGCATGGTGTTCTCCCATCAGAATAACAAAGGGGAAAGCGTTGATGCCTTCCCCTGTGATGCCATTATTCAGCTTTTAATACTTTCACCGTGTAGCGGCCATCCGGCTGGCGGTAGGCCCCGTGAATATCGGTTTCAAAGCCCGGATAATGCGCGCCGATTTCACACAGCATTTGCAGGAACTCCAATACTGGGCGGCTTTCTTCGGTCAGCATTTCACCCGGCATCACCAACGGCACGCCAGGAGGATAAGGCAGGATCATATTGGCATTGACCTTACCGACCATATCCTCCAGATAGACTTCCTCAACCTCACCGTGCAGCTCTTTCTGGAAAGCATGGTAAGGATTCATCACCATGGTTGGCAGCACTTCAAAAGCGCGGTACATCAGGTCCGGCAGGTTGTGGTGTTCGACCAGGCGATGAATGTTCTGTGCCAGGTCCTGAATACGCATGTTTTCATAGAACTCAGGGGCTTCCTGATACAGCGATGGCAACATGTTTTTCACCCGCAGGTTCAGGTCGAACGAACGTTTGAAATCGGTCAACGCGCGCAGCAGGCTCAGCGCCTTGGTTTTATCGATCCCGATACTGAACAGGAACAGCAGGTTGTACGGGCCGGTTTTCTCCACGATGATGCCATGTTCGTCCAGGTATTTGGCAACCAGGCTGGCCGGGATACCGAACGGCTGCATCTCGCCTTCCTTGCTCATCCCCGGAGTGAGAATGGTCACCTTGATCGGATCAAGGTACATGTGTTCGTTATCGATGTTTTTGAAACCGTGCCAGGCGCTGTCAGAACGCAACGGCCAGCATTCAGGCTCATCGATATGTTCCGGCTGCCAAACGTCAAAGAACCAGCCTTCGGACTCCACTTTCAGCCGTTTGATTTCCTTGCGGAACTTGATGGCACGCTCGATGGAGCCGTTAATCATGCGCTTACCGGCGTTGCCCTTCATCATCGCCGCAGCGGTTTCGGTGGACGCCACAATGCCGTAATGCGGCGAGGTGGTAGTGTGCATCATGTAGGCTTCGTTAAAGGTCTCTTCGTTGATATCACCTTTAACGTGGATCATTGAGGCCTGCGAGAACGCCGCCAGCAGTTTGTGGGTCGACTGGGTTTCATAAATCACCTTGCCTTCAACCCGGCCACCGCTCATGCCGCACTTGCCTTTGTAGATTGGATGGAAGTTGGTGTAAGGCACCCAGGCGGAATCGAAGTGGATCGATTTGACGTCCAGGGTCTCTTTAATGAAGTCAGTGTTGTACAGCAGGCCGTCGTAAGTGGAGTTGGTGATCACCGCGTGGGCTGGCCAGCTCGCATTCGGCGTCTCTTTTACGCGTTTGGCGATGGTGGCGCGGCTGAACTCGCTCTGCGGGATACCGCCGAGGATACCGTAGGCATTACGGGTTGGCCGGAAGTAGATCGGCGTAATGTCACTCATCATCATCAGATGGGTCAATGATTTGTGGCAGTTACGGTCGATCAGCACGGTGCTGCCTGCCGGAGCGGCATACATTCCGACAATTTTGTTGGCGGTGGAGGTGCCGTTGGTCACCATATAACTACGTTCGGCATTAAACACACGGGAGATATATTCTTCGGCCTCTTTATGCGGGCCGGAGTGATCAAGCAGCGAACCCAATTCAGACACTGAAATGGAGATATCAGACTTCATGGTATTAGGGCCGAAGAAGTCGTAGAACAGGCTGCCAACCGGGCTTTTCTGGAAGGCGGTGCCGCCCATATGGCCTGGGGTACAGAAGGTATATTTGCCCTCACGCACGTATTTGAACAGCGCCTTGGTCAGCGGTGGCAGGATGGCATCGATATATTCGTCGGTGTTTTGTTTGATCTTGGCGGCGATATCTTTTGCTGCCCCCAGCGCGTATTCGAAGAAGCGCACCTGCATACGTAGATCGTTGAGGCTGACATCGAGCGTCGAATAGGTGTTGGCAAAAGCATACAGCGGCATATATTCATTGAGCTGGCTGATCTCTTCACACAGCTCAAGGTTATATTTGTCCCAGTCGAAAATCACGCCGCACAGACGGGCATTGTTTTCGATCAGCTTTAACAAGTCTTCACGGTCATTAGGGTAGACGATGCGAAAATCCAGGCTTTCCAGCGCCTTATGCAGTTCACGGATCGGCTCTTCTTTGAAGTAGACACCCATGTGATTCATGATGGCAATAACGTTCATAATCATTTCTCCAGGCAAAGCGGGCCCCTTCCCGTCGCGGCTGACAGGTCGGAAAGAAAGAGGCTGGGTAAATTCAGTGGGTCAGAGCACGCGATCTCAGTGCGCTTTGGCCGTGGTGCTGTCGTTGACCGCGGCGGCTGCTTTAGCAACCTGGCGGGTATTCATTTTGCGGGCGTAGAACATCAGGATGATCAGGCTGACGATAAAGGTGCCGGACAGTTCGAAGGAGTTGGCGCCCATCAGAGCGATAAAGCAGAACCCACAGCCCAGTACCGATGCCACCAGGCTCAACAGGTTGCGTACGTTGACGCCTTCGAAGCGGATCAGATCCACGCAGGAGTAGAAGTAAGGCAGCATGGTCAGCAGTACTGCGATACCGGTCAGTTCACCGAACAGGTCGGAAGCCTTGCCACCGCTGGAGTTCATCACGGTGATCAACACCATCAGCGCGGTCATTTTGCAGCTGGCCAGCAGCAGGCCCTTCTTCGGAATGCCGTTTTTATCCAGTTCGCCGTACACTTGCGGGAAGTTGCCGTCGTTAGCCGCACGTACCCCGGCCTGCCCTACCAGCATCATCCAGGAACCCAACGAAGTCAGGCAGGCAAAGGCGGTGAAGGCAGACACCATCGGGGCCGCCCAGTTACCCATAATAGCGGAAGCACTGATGGCGAATGGCGCACCGCTGGCGGCCATCTCAGAGGCCGGGAACATCCCGCTCATAACTTGAGTCGCAGCGATATAGATAATCCCTGCCAGGCCGGTACCGAGCATGGTGGCCAGCGGGACAGTACGTTTGGGATTTTTCACCATCCCGGTACTGACGGCCGCAGATTCAACACCGATAAACGCCCACAGGCATAGCAGGATACTTTTCACCACCGCATGGCTGTCGGTAGTGCCGGAGGTATTCCAGTTGGCGTGATAGGTTGCGGCATCAAACCAGTGCCAACCAGCTACGGCGGTGATCACGACCGGGATCAAGACCAAAACCAGCCCCAGTGTGGTCAAGCGGCTGACCCAGGTGCCCCCCAGCAGGTTCACAAAGGTGAATACCCAAACTATGGCGATACAGGCAATCCCGGCCGGTACCGGGTTATTAAGTGCGGGGAAGAAAGTAGACAGATAAGAAACGGCGGTAATACCGATCGCCAGGTTACCGATCCAGTTGGCGTGGTAATAAAGGACACCGGTCTGGAAACCAAACGCCGGGGAGATTTCCCCCGCATAGGCGATTGGCCCACCTTGCTGTGGGTTTTTGGTCGCCAGGCGGGCGTAAACATAAGCCAGAGACATGGCGCCGACGATAGAAATCACCCATCCCCAAATAGCGATAGATCCCAGACTTGCCAGGTTTGCCGGTAATAGTGCTATCCCGCTCCCCATCATATTACCAGCGACGACGCCGGTGCAGGCAATAAGCCCTATTTTCTTGGATGCAGCCATGGTCAGTTTCTCCTGATTATCGATGCTTATAAGTACGATTCATAAAGAAGCCACATTAATGAACCGACTTGATAATCAGGATGCTAACGATAGGCCAAAATAAAGTCCTAAAGATAAGGTGAAATTACGCTCAGGGTGCGACAAATGATAACCGGAGGTTTTTGGTGAAAACATCAAGATGGCAGGATGAGCTAAAGAAAAGATAAATATTGTCTAAAAACAATAAGATAAATTTATAAAATAGCTGTAATCAGTGATGTAACCGGAGGGAGTCATGCAGAACGCCGACACGCCGTAAACCCGTCCCTGGGGGCTCGCAATCGCGCATCCTTGCGCTCAACGGTCGGCTAACCTGTATGACTCCCATCTGACTTAAGCTTTTAGTGTCGCTGTATTTATTTCACCGCTTGGCAATGAGGCTATTTTTGGGTGTCGTAATTATCCAGATAAGGAACCACGGCTGCGACCGAGGTCTGGAATACGCCATTGCGGATCCAGTGCAGCGTATTTTCACCGGGCCGAAGGTTAAAGGCGGTGATATAAGAATCCGCAGCCTGGTGGTTTTGGCCCTGCATTTCGTAGACTTTGCCTAATAACACATAGTTCAACCATGACATTTGCAGATCGATAGCTTTATTAATGGCGCGATAAGCCTCATCCGTTTTCCCCTGCGACAGGGCATCGACGGTAGCTATTTGCTGCAAGATCGGTGAATCAACCAGGGCTGGCAACGTCCCCAGGCGGGTTATTTCCGCTCGCAGCTGGGCGAGTTCAGCCGCATCCAAAGGTTGGTAAGAATTACGCAGCAAATCCACCAGCACTTTTTCGGCAACGGCATACTCGAAGTCCGGTGAGGCTTTGATTATCGCCTCCAACTGACTGCTGGCACGGATCAGTGAGTCCGCATCTCCTTGTACCAGCAATTGATGTGCCTGATAGAAACGCTGTAAGGCCGGGCCATTCTGCGGCAGCAGCAATTGCAAACGTTGCGCCAGCTGTTGCGGCCAAGGCTGTTTCAACGCCGCCGACAGGCTAGTGAGGAAATCCTGCTGAATTTTGAGCTGGTTATCGGCGGTAATAAAGTAGCGCTTATCCAGCATGATGGAGCTGTCGGCATTATCCACCAGTCGCACCGACAGGAAGCATTGCTGAGCGCGGTAATGACGTTGGTTGACGAATTCGATATACAGTGACTTGCCGGAGCTACTCGGCCCGGTGAAGTTGTAGTTGGTCTGATCGTGTACCAGGAACGTAGAGTAGGTATTCAGCGCATCGGTGACCAATTCACTCAAGCCAACCACGTACGACAGTTGCGGTGCCCAGTTGCTACAGCTGTTACCGCCCTGAATACGAATATCGATATCGCGTGGGTTGAGCAACACCGGCATGGTAGAAACGGGAATGCGCTGAGACAGGGATGCAATGCCGACAAAGGCCACGCAGGCAGACAAAGCCGCCAGGAAAGCCAACCACACCCAGAAGGGAGAACGTTGATAAAAGCGGCCAGCCGCTGCGGGTAGCAAGGTCTTCGGCTTGGAGGCCGGGCGCGGTGGTACATAGGCGGGAGTATCTTCTTCACTGCCATCTTCCGGCTCATGCATTACGACGGCCACCTGCGGCACTGACGGCGGCAGGCTTTCTCCCTCTTCGCACCACATGACCGGAGCCGTCAGTTTATAACCGCGCTTGGGGACGGTAATGATGTATTCCGGGCCGTCTTTATCCCCATCCTTCAGATATTTGCGCAGCTCGGAGATGCACTGGGTCACCACATGGTTGGTGACGATATTGCGCTTCCAGATGTTATCAATCAGCTCATCGCGGCTGAGCACGACGTCTGGATGCTGCGCAAAATACTGCAACATATCGATCAGGCGCGGTTCCAGCGTACGTTGTTGTCCATTGCGGCTTATGCGATTGTCAGCCGGGGTGATCAGCCACTCCCCGACGCGGAATACAGGCTCTTGCATGGCGGAAATAACTCTGTGGGCACTGAGGGCAAGGGCGGAATGATAGCATAACGACCCATAACTTGGGCCGTTCTCAGAAGATTAAGCATTCATAGTTCATATAATTCGAGCGGTAACCCGTCAGGATCGCTGAAAAAGGTAAAACGGGATTGAGTGTAGGGACCGACCCTTATCGGCTCGCAAGCAACCCCTGCTGCCTGTAAATGCGCGATCGATGCCTCGATATCCTCGACGCTAAATGCCAGGTGGCGCAGGCCACAAGCTTCTGGGCGGCTGGGTCTGGCTGGGGGGGACGGAAAGGAGAACAGCTCAATGACGTATTGGCCATTCAGCGCCAGATCGGCCTTCCAGGAGTCGCGCTCCGCACGGTAAACCTCGGCTTGCAGAGTGAACCCCAGGATATCGCAGTAAAAGTGTTTACTGACGGCGTAATCAGAACCAATCACCGCAATGTGGTGAACCTGCCGTAATGCCAACATGGCTGCTCCTTTAGTTTATTGATTAAATTTTCCCCTCACCCCAACCCTCTCCCACAGGGAGAGGGAGCTAGTTCAGCGTCGTCGGCAGATTATGTGGCACTGCGTAGGGGCGCTGCATGCTGCGCCCGTGCTAAGGTCAGATTCGGGAGTCAATGGGTAGCACATAGAGTCCCCTCTCCCTTTGGGCTAGGGTGAGGGGCCATGGCCAACCTAACTGGCTTTCAGCACCTTCACCAGGTAGCGACCATCCTCGGTCAATTTAGCCCCATGGATATCGGTTTCAAAGCCTGGATAGTGCTCACCAATCGAACACAGCATCAGCAGGAAATCGAGTACCGCGCGACTCTCTTCGGTGATCATTTCCCCCGGCATCACTACCGGCACTCCCGGCGGATAAGGCAGGATCATGTTCGCCGCCACCTTGCCGACCAACTGGTCAATCTCGCAGGTTTCCACATTGCCACGCACCTGCTGCTGGAACATCTCATGAGGCGTCAACTTCATTTCCGGCAACACGTCAAACGCCCGCAGCATCAGGCCCGGCAAATCGTGCTTACGGATAAGCTGGTGGATCCCGGCGGCCAGATCCTGAATGCGCATATGGCGATAGAAATCCGGATCTTCGGCATACAGATCCGGCAGCATGTTTTTCACCCGCAGATTGAGATCGTAGGCCCGTTTGAAATCCGTCAGGCTGCGCAGCAGGCTCATCGCCTTGGTCTTGTCGATACCAATGCTGAACAGGAACAGCAGGTTGTACGGGCCAGTCTTCTCCACCACGATCCCGCGTTCATCCAGATACTTCGCCACCAGCGCTGCCGGTATCCCGGAGTCCTCCATTTCACCCAGTTCGTTCATCCCCGGCGTTAAAATGGTGACCTTGATCGGATCCAGATACATATGATCGCTGTCGGTCTGGCCAAAACCATGCCAGTTATCGTCCGGGTTCAGCGGCCAGCACTGGGCCTCGTCAATCTCTTCCGGCTGCCAGATATCGAAGAACCAAGTGTCACTCTCGGCACGCAGGCGCTGCACTTCACGGCGAAAATGCAGGGCTCGCTCCACGGAGCGGTTAATCATGCGTTTCCCTGGGTTGCCACGCAGCATCGCAGCAGCAGTTTCCATTGAAGCAACGATGCCGTAATGCGGCGAAGTGGTGGTGTGCATCATGTAGGCTTCGTTAAAGGTGCTCTCGTCGTAATCCCCTTTAATGTGGATCATCGAGGCCTGAGAGAACGCCGCCAGCAGCTTGTGGGTCGATTGGGTTTCGTAGATCACCTTGCCAGCAATACGATCGCCACTCATGCCGCTCTTGCCGTCGTAAATCGGGTGGAAATTGGTGTAAGGCACCCAGGCGGAATCGAAGTGGATCGAGGCCACATCCAGCGTCTGTTTGATGTAATCGGTGTTATACAGCAGGCCATCATAGGTGGAGTTGGTGATCACCGCATGTACTGGCCAACTGGCGTTGGCGGTTTCTGCCACCCGTTTGGCAATGCTATCGCGGGTAAATTCGTGCTGGGGAATGCCGCCTAAAATCCCATACGCGTTACGCAACGGGCGCAGGTAAATCGGCACGATGTCGCACATCATCAGCAAATGGCACAGCGACTTATGGCAGTTGCGGTCAATCAGTACCGTACTGCCCGCAGGAGCCGAATACATACCAACAATCTTGTTGGCGGTAGAGGTGCCGTTAGTCACCAGATAGCTCTGTTCCGCATTGAACGTGCGGGCAATGTACTCCTCAGCCTCCAGATGCGGGCCGGTGTGATCCAGTAGCGAGCCGAGTTCCGTCACCGAGATGGAGATATCCGCTTTCAGGGTATTTGCACCAAAGAAATCATAGAACAGGCAACCGACCGGGCTTTTCTGGAACGCGGTGCCCGCCATATGGCCCGGCGTGCAGAAGGTATATTTCCCCTCTTTCACATAAGTGAACAGCGCTTTGGTCAGCGGCGGGGTAATGGTATCCATATACTCATCGGTATATTGGCGGATGCGCTGGGCAATATCATCGGCGGCGTTCAAACCATATTCGAAGAAATACAGCACCATGCGCATTTCATGCAGATGAACGTCGAACGTGGAATGGGTGTTGATAAACGCATACAGCGGCAGGTATTCGTTGAGTTCGTTGATTTCGCTGCACAGCTCGAGGCTGTATTCATCCCAGTCGAAAATCACCCCACAGATACGTGCATTGTGTTCGATCAGCTTGAGCAGATCGCCGCTGTTCTTGGGGAATACCAGTTGAAAGCCCATTGAGGCCAGCGCCACGTGCAGCTCGCGGATAGGCTCATCTTTGTAATACACGCCCATCGGGCTCATGATCGCAATGATATTCATCGAATCGGTCCTGTCAGTTAACCACCAATGCCTTATAACAACATAAAAAGCCGAGGCTGTCTTACGCGCATAAAAAAACCGCCCGAAGGCGGTTTCAGATTGTTGAGCGGGCGCAGCATGCGGCGCCCCTACAGCCCGCTTAGCAATAACCGTAGTTCATCAGCCGTTGATAGCGACGGTTGAGCAACTCTTCGTTGTTCAGGCCATCCAGATCTGCCAGGTCCGCCAACAGTTGAGCTTTCAGCGAAGCCGCCATTGCCGGTACGTCGCGGTGAGCGGATCCCAAAGGTTCAGGGATCACCGAGTCGACCAGTTTCAGCTCTTTCAGACGCGGTGCAGTGATGCCCATCGCTTCTGCGGCGATCGGTGCCTTGTCGGCACTTTTCCACAGGATCGAGGCGCAGCCTTCCGGCGAGATTACCGAATAGGTGCTGTATTGCAGCATGTTCACTTTGTCGCCCACGCCGATCGCCAGTGCCCCGCCGGAGCCGCCTTCGCCGATCACGGTGCAGATCACCGGGATATTCAGACGAGACATTTCACGCAGGTTGCGGGCGATCGCCTCAGACTGCCCACGCTCTTCCGCACCCACGCCAGGATAAGCACCTGGGGTGTCGATAAAGGTGATCAGTGGCATCTTGAAGCGGGAAGCCATTTCCATCAGGCGCAGCGCTTTGCGGTAGCCTTCCGGTGCCGGCATGCCGAAGTTGCGGCGGATCTTCTCTTTGGTTTCACGCCCTTTCTGATGACCAATGATCATCACCGGGCGGCCATCGAGGCGCGCAATACCACCGACAATGGCTTTGTCATCGGCATAGGCGCGATCGCCTGCCAGCTCTTCAAAGTCGGTAAAGATGTGTTCGATATAATCCAGGGTATAAGGACGGCGCGGGTGGCGTGCCAATTGGGCAATCTGCCAGGCCCCAAGATCGGAAAAAATCTTGCGCGTCAGCTCAACGCTCTTCTCACGCAGGCGCTGAACCTCTTCGTCCAGATTAATATCTAATTTTTCGTCTTGACGGCTGACTGCGGTCAGCGAGTCAATTTTCGCTTCCAGCTCTGCAATCGGCTGTTCAAAATCAAGAAAATTCAGACTCATAGCATTCCTATTTTAGTCAAATTCCAGTTCCACCTGCTCATTACCTACCAAGGTCCGCAAATCAATCAACAAGCGGTCGGTCGGCGTCACGCGCCAAGCTGCGCCAAAGCGCAATCTTGCCCGTGCATCTTCCCGTTGATAGTAGAGATGCACTGGAATCGTCCCCGAGCGATGGGGTTCCAAAGACTGACGGAGACGGTTCAAAAGCTGGTCATCAATTTGCCTGTCCGTCAGCGAGATAGCAAGCCCGCGAGCGTATTTTTCACGAGCTTCGCTGATGTCCATGAGTTCACGGGCGGTCATTTTAAGCCCGCCGTTAAAGTCATCAAAGCTGACCTGTCCAGTGGCGATCAGGATACGGTCTTTTTCCAATAAATGCTGGTATTTTTCCAAGGCATCGGTGAATAACATGATGTCCAGACGGCCCGAACGGTCATCCAGCGTACAAATGCCGATGCGGTTACCGCGTTTGGTCATCATGATCTTGGAGGCGATCACCAAGCCGACGGCGGTAGTCATCTTACCACGATCCGTCGGATGCATATCTTTCAGGCGCTGGCCACCGGCATAGCGCTCGATCTCTTTGAGATACTGGGTGATCGGGTGGCCGGTAAGATACAGCCCCAGCGTTTCCCGCTCGCCATCCAGCACCACCTGTTCCTGCCAGGGAGGCACGTTGGCGTAGGATTGCTCCACCTGCTCCGGCGCTTCCGCCAGCACGCCAAACATATCCGCCTGGCCGATGGCTTCGGCTTTGGCGTGCTGATCGGCCGCTTTAAGCGCATCCCCCAGGGAGTGCATCAAGGCGGCACGGTGTGGCCCAAGGCGATCGAACGCCCCGGACATGATCAGCTTTTCCAGAATACGGCGGTTGAGCTTTTTAATATCGGAGCGCGCGCACAGGTCGAACAGATCTTTGAAATAGCCCTGCTCGCCGCTGTTACGGGCTTCGATAATCGCCTCGATCGGCCCTTCCCCCACGCCCTTGATGGCCCCGATACCGTAAACGATCTCGCCGTCATCGTTAACGTGGAAGTGGTACTGCCCGCTGTTGATATCCGGCGGCAGGATTTTCAGGCCCATGCGCCAGCACTCATCCACCAGCCCCACCACCTTATCGGTGTTGTCCATATCGGCGGTCATTACCGCCGCCATAAACTCGGCCGGATAGTGGGCCTTCAGCCACAGCGTTTGATAAGACACCAACGCATAAGCAGCGGAGTGTGATTTGTTAAAACCATAACCGGCAAACTTCTCTACCAGATCGAAGATTTTTACCGACAGTTCGCCGTCAATGCCGCGTGATTTGGCGCCATCTTCAAAACCGCCACGCTGTTTGGCCATTTCGACCGGGTTCTTTTTACCCATGGCACGACGCAGCATGTCTGCCCCGCCCAGCGTATAACCAGCCAGTACCTGGGCGATCTGCATCACCTGTTCCTGGTACAGGATGATGCCATAGGTCGGCTCCAGCACCGGCTTGAGCGACTCATGCTGCCACTGGATATCCGGGTAGGAAATCTCTTCACGCCCGTGCTTACGGTCGATAAAGTTATCTACCATGCCGGACTGCAACGGCCCAGGACGGAACAGCGCCACCAGAGCGATCATGTCTTCGAAGCAGTCGGGCTTCAGGCGTTTGATCAAATCTTTCATGCCGCGCGATTCAAGCTGGAACACCGCAGTGGTTTCCGAGCGTTGCAGCATGTCGAAACTTTTCTTGTCCTCGAGCGGAATGGCCGCGATATCGATCGGTTCCAAGCCGGTCTTGGCGCGGCGGGCGTTGATCATCTCCAACGCCCAGTCGATGATGGTCAGCGTACGCAGGCCAAGGAAGTCGAACTTCACCAGCCCGGCGTATTCCACGTCGTTCTTGTCAAACTGGGTTACCGGGTGATTCCCTTCCGCATCGCAATAGAGCGGTGCAAAGTCGGTGATCTTGGTAGGTGCAATTACCACGCCCCCGGCGTGCTTACCGGCGTTACGCGTCACGCCTTCCAGCTTGCGCGCCATGTCGATCAGCGCTTTGACCTCTTCGTCTGCCTCATAAATTTCTGGCAGCTGCGGTTCTGCGGCAAAGGCTTTTTCCAGCGTCATGCCCGGATCGGGTGGCACCAGCTTGGAGATTCGGTCAACAAAGCCGTATGGGTGACCGAGTACCCGGCCCACGTCGCGGATCACCGCTTTCGCCGCCATGGTACCGAAGGTGATGATCTGTGATACCGCCTCGCGGCCATACATCTCCGCCACGTGTTCGATCACCAGGTCGCGCTTTTCCATGCAGAAGTCGACGTCGAAGTCGGGCATCGAGACACGTTCCGGGTTCAGGAAGCGTTCGAACAGCAGGTCAAATTCCAACGGGTCGAGGTCGGTGATCTTCAGCGCGTAGGCCACCAGTGAACCAGCACCGGAACCTCGCCCAGGGCCAACCGGCACGTCGTTATCTTTCGACCACTGGATGAACTCCATTACGATCAGGAAGTAGCCCGGGAAGCCCATCTGGTTGATCACGCCCAGTTCCAGATCCAAACGCTCGTCATACTCTGGACGGCGCTGAGCACGAACTTCCGGGTCCGGGAACAGGAATTCCAGACGCTCTTCCAGCCCTTCTTTGGATTTGACCACCAGGAAATCTTCGGTAGACATATCGCCGGTGGGGAACTGTGGCAGGAAGTATTCGCCCAGCCGGATGGTGACGTTGCAGCGTTTGGCGATTTCCACGCTATTGATTAGCGCTTCCGGGATGTCGGCAAACAGCTCGCACATCTCCTCTTCGCTACGCATGTACTGTTGCGGGCTGTAGTTTTTCGGGCGTTTAGGATCGTCGAGCGTGAAGCCGTCATGGATCGCTACGCGGATCTCATGGGCATCAAAGTCATCTTCCACCAGAAAACGGACGTCGTTGGTGGCGACAACGGGTAATCCACGCTCGGTTGCCAAGGCGACCGCAGCATGCAGGTAGTTTTCCTCATCGGCACGGCCGGTGCGGATCAGTTCGAGATAGTAGCAATCCGGGAAATACTGCTGGTAGAAGTCCAGGCATTGATCGACCACGGCCTGATTGCCACGGATCAGAAATTTGCCGACGTCGCCCATCCGCGCGCCGGAAAGCAGGATCAAGCCGTTGCGATGTTCAATCAACCAGTCACGATCGATCACCGGGCCTGCCGCGCCATAGCCGCGCTGATAAGCCCGTGAGATCAGTAAGGTCAGGTTTTGATAGCCTTCGTTATTGGTTGCCAGCACGGTAAGCTGAGCCAGCTCATCGCCCAGCTCTTCACTTTGCACATGGAAATCCGCACCGATGATCGGTTTGATCCCGGCGCCATGCGCACTGCCATAAAACTTCACCAGACCACACATATTGGTGAAGTCGGTGATGCCCAAAGCTGGCATGGCTAGCGCGGCGGCTCTTTTCACCAACGGGCCGATCTTGGCTAATCCATCAATCATGGAGTAGTCACTGTGGACGCGCAGATGAATAAAACGAGGTTCGGCCATATCCAGATACCAACGTGTTGGGGCCCAGCAAGCTGGACCAGGGTTAACTCAACTTATGTAGCCCAACGAGGCCAGGAGGTAATTACTGCTCCAGCACTCTTGCGACAGGGGCAAAGCTGCGGCGATGATGCTCGGTGGCACCTAATGCGGCCAACTTTTCCAGATGGAACGCGGTGGGGTAGCCTTTGTGTTGAGCAAAACCGTAATCCGGGAAGATCGCATCCAGCTCGGTCATTTCACGATCGCGGGTCACCTTTGCCAGAATCGATGCGGCGCTGATTTCTGCTACCCGGCTATCCCCTTTCACCACCGCTAACGAACGCATCGGCAGTTTTGGACAGCGGTTACCATCAATTAACACCATGTCCGGCGCAATATGCAAACCGGCGACCGCACGCTGCATCGCCAGCATGGTGGCGTGCAGGATATTCAGTTGGTCGATTTCGACCGGCTCAGCCCGCCCCAGGCTCCAGGACAGCGCTTTTTCCACAATTTCGTCGTACAACGCCAGGCGGCGCTTTTCGCTGAGCTTTTTGGAGTCCGCCAGACCAACAATCGGCCGAGCAGGATCGAGGATCACCGCAGCGGTCACCACGGCACCGACCAAAGGCCCACGCCCCACTTCATCAACACCGGCAAACAGCCGGGCGGCAGGGTAAACAAAGGGTTCCATCATACTCTCGCCAGCTCCAACACAGCCTGAGCGGCCTGTTCATCGGCACCACAGCGTATGCTCTGATGCAGTTCAAGGAAAGTCTGTTTCAACAGCTCCGCTTGCGGGCTGTCTTCCAACAGCGGCAATAACGCGGCGGCCAGTTTATCCGGCACACAATCGTGTTGCAGCAGCTCGGTGACAATTTCACGCCCCGCCAGCAGGTTGGGCAAGGAGACATACGGGGTTTTCACCAACCGCTCCGCCAGCCAGAAGGTAAATGGCTTCATGCGGTAGCCGACCACCATCGGGCATTTCGCCAACATACACTCCAACGCCGCCGTGCCGGAAGCCAGCAGTGCTGCATCGCTGGCTACCATCGCTTCACGCCCTTTGCCATCCAGCAAGTGTACCTTGAGCTCCGGTGCAACTTCGGCCTTGATGCGCTCAAACTGCTCACGGCGCTTGGCGTTGACCAACGGCACGACCACTTCCAGATCGGGATAATGCTCGCGTAACAGCTGGGCCGTCCTGAGGAAATCCCCGCTGAGCATTTCCACTTCGGCATTGCGGCTACCAGGGAGCAATGCCAGGCAACGCGCATCCGGGGCAATACCCAGCGTAGCGCGTGCCGCCAGCTTATCGGCCTGCAACGGCATCGCATCGGCCATGGTGTGACCGATAAAGCGGCATGGAACGTTGAAACGATCGTAAAACGCTTTTTCGAAAGGGAGGAAGGCCAACACCAGGTCGGTCGCTTTACCAATTTTGAAAACACGCTTTTGACGCCAGGCCCACACGGACGGGCTGACATAGTGAATAGTGCGGATACCGCGCTGTTTCAGGCGGCCTTCCAGCGTGAGGTTGAAGTCTGGCGCATCGATACCGACAAACACGTCAGGCTTCAGCTCACTGAACCGACGGGTCAGATCCTTACGGATCTTCAACAGGCGTGGCAGACGTTCAAGCACCTCTACCACGCCCATTACCGCCAGCTCTTCCATTTCGTACCAGGTTTCACACCCTTCGGCCTGCATCAGCGGGCCCGCGACACCGACAAAGCGAGCGCTTGGGTAGTGCGTCTTGAGCGCACGAATTAATCCGGCACCCAGAATATCACCGGAGGTTTCCCCGGCGACCAATCCGATAGTCAATGGACGATTTGGCATAACTCAGCGAATAATCCCGCGGGTGGAACGGGCAAAGAAATCGAGGAACTGCTGCACCACTGGCTGCTGTTGCGCCAGGGCTTCGATTTCTGTTTTAGCCTCGTCGAAGGTCTTCTCGCTACGATAGAGGATTTTGTAGGCATTACGGATCGCCTGCATCTCATCCTTATCAAAACCACGGCGTTTCAGACCTACGGCGTTCACACCGAATGGCGTCGCGTGGTTACCCTGCGCGATGACAAAAGGCGGTACGTCCTGAGCCACGCCGGAGCAGCCACCGACCATCACATGGGCACCAATCACGCAGAACTGGTGGATCGCGGTCATGCCACCAATGATGGCAAAATCGTCGATCTCCACGTGGCCAGCCAGCGTTGCGTTGTTGGCCAGCACACAGGAGTTCCCCACCACGCAGTCATGAGCAACGTGTACGTTGACCATCAGCAGGTTGTCATTACCCACTTTGGTCAAGCCAGTGCCCTGTGCGGTACCGCGATGAATGGTGACGCTCTCACGAATGCGGTTGCGATCGCCGACCTCAACCCGGGTCGGTTCGCCAGCGTATTTCAGATCCTGGTTCACTTCACCGATAGAGGCAAACTGATAGATCTCGTTATCGCGGCCAATCTTGGTGATACCGTTCACCACCACATGCGACTTCAGCACCGTACCCGCGCCGATTTCCACCTGGGAGCCGACGTAGCAGAAGGGACCGACATGCGCACCAGCGCCGATGACGGCACCTGCTTCAACGATAGCACTAGGATGGATAAAGGCGGTTTTATCAATCACGGATTATGCCTCCCGGCTGCGGGCACACATCATGGTTGCTTCGCAGACAATTTTTCCATCAACGGTCGCCACGCCTTTAAAGCGGGTCAGACCACGACGGGTTTTCTCGAAAGTGACTTCCATAATCATCTGATCGCCAGGCACCACAGGGCGCTTGAAGCGAGCTTCGTCAATACCGGCGAAATAGTACAACTCGCCCGGTTCCAGTTTACCCACGCTCTTGAATGCCAGAATACCCGTGGCCTGAGCCATGGCTTCCAAAATCAACACGCCTGGAAAAATCGGTTTACCAGGGAAATGCCCCTGGAAAAACGGCTCATTAACGGATACGTTCTTCACTGCACGCAGATATTTATGCTCTTCGAAATCCAGTACACGGTCAACCAGCAAGAATGGATAACGGTGAGGGAGCAGTTCCAGAATTTCTGCAATATCTAGAGTATGAGTGTCAGTAGTCAAAATACTCTTCCTGTCTCTAAAAACTGATGGCATCAACAACACGGCCTGCGGTGAACCCAAAAAGGGGATCATCAGGCAGGCCGCAAATTAACAACTCTTTGCGCTTTTGGCATCATTGCCAACGCGTTTCGTTTTATACCCAGCATAACGGGTCGTGGTGATTAGTCTTTGCCGACTTTTCGTTCGACAGCTTTCAAGCGCTTGCTAATCTCATCGATATTCATCACCAACGCCGCAGTTTTACGCCAAACTTTGTTGGGTTGTAACGGAATGCCAGAGGAGTATACCCCAGGTTCGGTGATTGGTCGCATAACCATTCCCATCCCGGTGACAACTACCTGGTCGGCAATCTCCATGTGACCATTGATCACACTGGCACCACCAATTTGGCAATAGCGGCCGATTTTCAGGCTACCGGCCATGATCACACCGCCCGCAACGGCAGTATTCTCGCCAATCACGACGTTGTGTGCAATCTGACATTGGTTATCTATGATAACACCATTCCCAATCTGGGTGTTATCCAACGCGCCGCGATCGATGGTGGTACAGGCGCCAATCTCAACGCGGTCGCCAATGATCACCGTACCGAGCTGCGGGATCTTGATCCAGTTGCCACGCTCGTTGGCGTAGCCGAAGCCGTCCGCACCAATCACCGTTCCCGATTGGATCAGGCAGTGCTGGCCGATTTCCACTTCATGATAAATCGTGACGTTGGCCCACAGACGCGTACCCGCACCGAGGCGTGCCCGTTTGCCAATAAAGCAACCAGGGCCGATGACCACGTTATCGCCCAGCTCGACGCCGGATTCGATAACTGCATTGGCGCCAATGGCAACGTTCTGCCCAAGCTTGGCCTCAGGAGAGATCACCGCGCTTGGCGCGATATCTGCTGCCGGAGCTGGCGTAGTGTCCATCAACTGCGCCATACGCGCATAGGTCAGGTAAGGGTTTTTCACTACCAGCGCCGCGCTACGGCAGTGCGGTAAGTCTGCTTCGGTGAGCACTACGGCACTCGCCTGACAGGAAGCCAGCTGCTCTTGATAGCGGCTGTTTGACAAAAACGTGATTTGGCCAGGCTGTGCGGAATGCATAGAAGCAATGCCGGTGATGACGAGATCGCCATCACCGTGCATTTGTGCATCCAACTGCTGCGCTAAATCAGCCAGTCGAATTGAAGGCATGTTATTATTTAACCTGTTTCAGCACGTCTGCAGTAATATCTTTAGAAGTTCCTGCGTAAGCCACTGCGTTGGCGTCGATCACGACGTCATAGCCTTCTTTGCTGGCAACGGCTTTCACAGCATCCTGAATACGGCTCAGGATCTTGTTACGCTCTTCCATCTGGCGACGACGATTGTCCTGCTCGAAAGCCTGCGCTTTCTGAGAGAACTGCTCACGCTGAGCCATCACGTCTTTTTCCATCTTGGTGCGATCGCTGGCTTTCATGGTAGAACCATCACGCTGCAGTTTCTGCATTTTGGTTTGCAGATCGCGTTCCATGTTCTGGAGTTCACTTGCGCGGCCTTTGAATTCGCTTTCCAATTGCTTGGCTACGGTTTCACGAGCTGGCAGCTGTTGGAAAATGCTAGAAACGTTTACAACAGCAATCTTGTCAGCTGCCTGAACGCCTGCAGAAGCAGCCATTGCTAAACCGAGGCCTGCGGCACATAACCACTTTTTCACTATAAACTCCTTACCATCACCCGTTTGTGTCACATGACACTTTTGAAAGTACACAATCTGCCAGACTTAGCACATTACACAATGAGATTTCTCTCGCTATGTGCCGATTTAAGCCTGGCATTTGCGATTCTTGAACCGTTATGCCCAGCAGTGAAACCGGTTATTACCAGGTTTTACCGATGTTAAACTGGAACTGCTCCGACTTGTCGCCGTCGTATTTCTTGATCGGATCCGCATAGGAGAAGACCAACGGCCCCAGTGGAGACATCCACTGCAGCGCAAGACCAGCAGACACGCGAATGTTGCTCGCCTTGCTGTAGTCTGGCACATCAAACATCATTGTCTGATTGGTATTTTCCCAGTGGGTATCCCACACGGTACCGGCATCGATAAACAGCGATGTACGCACCGAGTTGGCGTATTTCTCGCTGAGGAACGGCGTTGGCGTGATCAGTTCCAGACTTGCCACCGCCATGGCATTACCGCCGACCGCATCGTTGGAGTTACAAATCGGCTGAGGCGAGTTGGAGCCAGCAGCATTCTGACAAGTATACGAGTTGGAGTTGTAGTACACGGCTTTTGGACCAATGGTATTGGACTGGAAGCCACGAACGGTACTTGAACCACCCGCATAGAAGTTCTCATAGAACGGCATTTCTTTACCGCCCCACCCATCGGCATAACCCAGACGACCACGACCCAGCAACACCCAAGTCTTATCATCGTTGATCGGCACGTACTGCGCAGTATCCAACGTCATCTTGTAGTATGAGTTGTCGGAGCCTGGCACGGTCAGCTTGGTGTTGAACGTGGTGCGGTTACCCTGGCTTGGGAAGAAGCCACGGTCCAGATTATTATAGGTCCAGCCCAGGTTCAGCGTGAAGTCGTCTGCCGTATAGCTAGCACGATCGGTCAAGTTAGGGTTCTGACCCATCGATTCCAGATAACGCCACATGGCAATCTGCGGCTGCATTTCGGACAGGGAGTTATGCACATAACCCAGGCCGGCACGCAGCGAGTTGTTCTCGTTGATCGGGAAGCCCAACGTACCATCAATACCGTAACTGCTGTTGGTATAGTCTGACAGATCGGCGTTGTCCGCTTTAAAGTCATTGTAGAAGATACGGCCACCCAGACTCACACCGTCAACGGTGAAGTACGGGTTGGTGACCGACAGCTCGGTATAGGTCTGGTAGTCGTTTTTGGTACCGCTGATGCCGACGGAGTAGCCAGTACCCAGCCAGTTATCCTGTTGTACGCCCGCCTGGAAGCTGACGCCACTTTCGGTACCGTAGCCCACACCAAAGTTCAGTGTGCCGGTGTTACGCTCTTTCACCTTATAGGTGATATCAACCTGATCGGCAGAGCCCGGTACGCGCTGGGTTTCCACATCGACCGTCTCGAAATAACCCAGACGGTTCAGACGTTCTTTGCCCTGCTCGACCTGATCGTTACCCAGCCACGCCCCTTCCATCTGACGCATTTCGCGGCGCAGAACGGAATCTTTACTGGTGTCGTTGCCTTCGAACTTGATGCGACGCACATAGAAACGGTTACCCGCGTCGATGTTGACGTGCAGCTTCACGGTTTTATCCGTGTCGTTGATTTCAGGTTGAGTCTGTACGCGCGGATAGGCGTAACCATAACGGCCAAACATCTTCTTGATGTTATCTTCCATTTTGGTCACTTTGGTGCCGTTAAACAGCTCACCCGGCTCGATTTTGGTCAACTGGGCCACTTCTGCCGAATGACCGGCCAGGCTGCCATTCACCACCACACCGGAAAGCTTGTACTGATCGCCTTCGGTGATGTTAACGGTGATATAGATGCCTTTTTTGTCTGGCGTCAGGCTGACCTGCGTCGAATCGATATTGAAACGGGCATAGCCGCGATCCAGATAGAAGCTGCGCAAGCTTTCGAGGTCACCCGCCAGCTTTTGCTTCTGGTATTTCTGATCGGCCACTACGTTCCACCACGGCACATCATCACGCAGTTGGAAGTGCGCGATCAGCTCATCGTTGGTGAAGGCATGGTTGCCGACAATGTTGATTTGTTGAATCTTGGCAGAAACCCCTTCCGTGAAGACCAATTTCAGGTCCACACGGTTACGCGGCAACGGCGTAACCACGGCTTTCACCGAGGCACTGTATTTACCGACGCTGTAGTAGAAGTCTTCCAACCCTTTTTCAATGCTGGATAAGGTGGTGCGGTCGAGTGCTTCACCAACCCGGACGCCAGAGGCTTCCAGGTTTTGCTTGAGCATGTCATCTTTCACCGATTTGTTACCGGAGAAAGTGATGCTGGCAATGGTAGGGCGTTCCTTAACCTGAACAATCAGCGTATCACCATCGCGTAGCACGCGAACGTCCTCGAAGTTGCCAGTGGCAAACAAGGCACGGATGGTATTACCGATATCATCATCAGAGACGGTATCGCCTACGCGAACCGGCATGTTGAGTAACGCCGCACCGACGGCGACTCGTTGCAGGCCTTCGAAATGAATATCTTTCACTACGAACCCGTCTGCACCGTATACGGTGGCGCTGCCAAACAGCAGCGACGCTATGAGCAACTTTTTCATCGCCATCGTTGTTATGCGTTCTTCCTAACCTGTCCCCGCCCCTAAAGACGAGAAAAATCATTGAAAAGTGCAAGACCCATCAGCAGTACCAACAAGATCGAACCAATGCGGTAGCTGTAGTCCTGTACTCGCTCAGAAACTGGCCCCCCCTTCAGCTTTTCTATCGCCAGGAAGAGAAGATGCCCACCATCTAATACCGGTAATGGGAATAGGTTGATGATCCCTAGGTTGACGCTAATCAACGCCAGAAACATCATATAATACACAAAACCCACCTCTGCTGATGCCCCTGCTCCCTGTGCAATGGAAATCGGGCCACTCAGGTTGTTCAGCTTCACATCACCGGTAATTAATTTCCCTACCATGCTGACCGTAAGATGCATCAGCTGCCAGGTTTTGTCCCCCGCCTGATACAGTGCGGAGAACGGCCCATATTGACGGATGGTCTTGTACTCATCCGGCAGAGGGATAACTTTGGGTATAATCCCGGCAAACCCCACCGCTTTGTCTTTTCCCACCGGCTTTGTATCTGGTATCAGTGTTAAAGACAAGGGGGCGCCGTTTCTTTCGATCTCTAAAACCAGCGGTTGCCCTGGAGCATTATGGATCCGTTTCACCAACGTTACCCAACGGCCAAGTAGCTGACCATCGACTTTAACGATCCTGTCCCCCGCTTGTAAACCTGCCTTTTGCGCAGCCGACCCGGCCTGCACTTCTGCCAGCACGGATTCAATCTGCGGACCACGCGGAACCATGCCTAAAGAACGAACGGGATCTTCTTTGTCTGGCTCAAAGCTCCAGTGGCGCAAGTCCAGGGTCTTGCTGACCTTTTGTGAAGAACCAAACGGAGCAATTTCCACCTCGGTTTGCGCATCACCGATCTTGGTCACCAACGCCAGACGAACCGATTCCCAATCAGGCGTTTCGATACCGTCAACGGACTTAAGTTCCATTCCCGGAGAAATTTCGGCGTTGGCAGCAATGGATTGTGGCGTTATTTCGCCGATAACCGGGCGGTAACTCGGCACGCCAATGATAAAGACGATCCAATAAGCCAGAATGGCAAACAGGAAATTGGCAATGGGGCCCGCACTGACAATCGCGGCGCGCTGGCAGACGGTTTTGTTGTTGAACGCCTCATGACGCAGCTCGGGAGCAACGGTTTCGACGCGCTCATCGAGCATTTTGACATAGCCGCCAAGGGGGATCATGGCGATGACATATTCGGTGCCCTGGCGATCGGTGCGGCGCCATAGCGCCCGGCCAAAGCCGATCGAGAAACGCTCCACACGAACGCCACAGCGGCGAGCCACCCAGAAGTGCCCGAACTCATGCACGGTGATCAATATACCCAGAGCGATAATAAACGCGACCAAGTTCCAGAGTACGCTGACCATAGAATCCCTTTACTCCCCCCGCCGATGACGGATTAAAACACTAACAGCATCAAGCAGGCAAATACCGGTACTGCTGCGGTCAGGCTATCGATACGATCCAGAATGCCGCCGTGCCCCGGGATCAGATGACCACTGTCCTTGATACCGGCTTCACGTTTGAACATGCTTTCCGTCAGATCGCCTAACACCGAAGCCAGCGCCGCAATCACCGAACAGACCAATAGGGTCATTGGAACCACGTTCAGCGGTGCATAGCGGCCAAATAGCCATGAAATTACGGCAGACGTGACCAGCCCGCCGATCAGTCCTTCCCAGGTTTTGCCCGGGGAGACCTTCGGTGCCAGTTTGTTTTTGCCAAACAGCTTGCCGAACATGTAGGCGCCTGAATCCGCGCCCCACACCAGCAGCATAACGTACAGCAACCACCAGGCACCGGTAAAATGATTCTCTTCGTAGCCGAACTGACGCAGTGCCAGCATGCCCCAGAAAAACGGCACGATGGTCAACAGGCCAAATACCAGCCGCAGGGGCCGCGAATTACGCCACAGCGCGGCCGAGCCGGGATAGAACAGCACCAGCAGCAGGGCTACCAGCCACCAACCAAGCGACAGCCACAATGGGCCCGCGATCTGCAATTGATGCACAGACTGATGGTAGGCAGGCACGGTGAGCATCATCAGCGCCAACAGGAAGCCGCATAATATCGCCAGCCAGATACGTTGAGGGCGGGCAGCAAAGCCAGCCAACTGCCCCCATTCCCAGGCGGCTAACATGCACACAGCGAGAGTTACCAGGGCAAAGCCCATCGGCGGCAGCAAAAACAGCGCGGCGATAACTATCGGAATTAAAATCAGAGCCGTTATGATGCGAGACTTCAGCAAAAGTTCCCCCTAGGACGCATTGGCATCGATAGGTGTTGTTCCCCCGAAGCGACGCTCGCGTTGTGCAAATGCATTCAGCGCACCTTCAAAGACAAGTTCATCAAAATCTGGCCAGAGTACATCAGTAAAGTAAAGCTCGGCGTAAGCAATTTGCCACAACAAAAAGTTACTTATGCGATGTTCGCCGCCGGTACGGATCACCAGATCCACCGGAGACAGATCGCTCATGCAGACGCGCTCGCCCAATAACTCTTCGCTGATCTGATCCACGCGCAGCGTACCTTGCTGCACTTGCTCTGCCAGTTCCCTCACTCCCTGAATAATATCCCAACGACCACCGTAATTGGCGGCAACGTTAAGCGTCAGGCCATCGTTATTTTCTGTCAGTAGCTCCGAGCGACGGATGCGCTCTTGCAAACGTGCGCTGAAGCGGCTGATATCGCCGATCACGCGCAACCTGACATTATGTTTATGCAGACTTTTTACTTCGCTGTCCAGTGCGCGGACAAAAAGCTCCATCAGCGCGGAGACTTCCTGCGCCGGGCGGTTCCAGTTTTCGCTGCTGAAGGCATAAAGCGTGAGTGCATCCAAATGGTTACTGGCGGCAAAACTGACCGCCCGGCGCACCGATTTCACCCCTGCTTTATGACCGAAGACACGTAACTTGCCCTGACGTTTAGCCCAACGTCCATTGCCGTCCATAATAATCGCGACGTGACGTGGCCCATGGGCAGAAAGACTGGCTTCTTGTTGATTTTCGGACGACATAACTGGTACTTATTTCCTCGGTAGAAACACCATAGCCTTGCCGGAATATCGGGCCTTACGCGCAAAAAAAGCCGTGTGCCTGACACAGCTTTGCAGTCTGCCCGCCTTACGCCCCAAGGGGCTCCCGGGAAAGATTGACGTCAATTCCCCCATTCATCTGGCTTGGCACAGCCCTATTGGCCGCGTTTGTCAGTGGAACAGGGTTGTCAATCCGGCCATTATTCAACGGTATAACCGGTAATTATGGCACAGACTATAACACCTCCGTGCAGGCTGAACAAACGGCCCAACGGCGGCCAGGCGAGTTTGCCAGCAAATTCAGACAATGTAGCAGAGCCGACTTTGCCCGCTAACTGGCCTCTTCGAGAGATTAACCCCGTATGTTACGCACCAAACCGCTAGCCACTTCTCGCGCCTGGCGATCGATCTCCAGCACCATCTCAATGCTGGTTGGCTCAGGTAGCGCCATACATTCAACAACCTTTTGGTTCACGGTGGATATATCAGTAAAACGAATTTGTTGCTGCAAGAATGCCGCGACGGCAATTTCATTGGCCGCGTTGAGCGCGGTGGTCGCCGCCTGACCTGCATCGAAGGCTTCGATCGCCAAATACAGGCAAGGATAGCGCTCACGCTCCGGCTCAGAGAAGGTCAACGCGCCGATGCGGCAGAAATCGAGCGCCGCCACCCCGGAATTGACCCGCTGTGGATAAGCCATGGCGTGGGCGATAGGCGTACGCATATCGGGCGTGCCCAGTTGGGCCAGCACGCTGCCATCGGCATAGCGCACCATGGAGTGGATCACCGACTGCGGATGAAGGATGACCTCCATCTGCTCCGCCGAGGCGTTGAACAACCAGCGAGCCTCGATATACTCCAGCCCCTTGTTCATCATGGTGGCGGAATCCACCGAGATCTTGCGCCCCATCGACCAGTTGGGATGAGCACAGGCCTGATCCGGCGTCATGCTGGCAAACTGCTCCATTGGCGTGGTACGGAACGGGCCACCGGAACCGGTCAACACGATACGCGAAACGCCGTGGGCTTCCAGCGAGCTGTATCCCAGTTGGCGCTGGATGCTTTCAGGCAGGCTTTGGAAGATCGCGTTGTGCTCACTGTCCAGCGGCAGCAGCTGCGCCTGGCTCTTTTGCACCGCGTCCATAAACAAACGGCCACAGGTCACCAGCGACTCTTTGTTCGCCAGCAGCACCTGCTTGCCAGCACGAATGGCGGCTAAGGTAGGCAACAGCCCGGCCGCCCCAACAATAGCGGCGGTTACCTGATCGACGTCGTCCAGTGCAGCCAGCTCACAGGCCGCCTTTTCACCCGCCAGCACCTCGGTTTTCACACCGTTTTCTGCCAGCACGGCACGTAACTCGTTGGCAGCCTGCTCATCCGCCATGGCCGCATAGCTTGGGCGGAACTCCATGCACTGCTGCGCCATGACCGCCACATTACGGCCAGCGACCAATGCCTTGATGGCGAAAAGTTCGGGATTTTCCCTGACCACGGCCAGGGTGCTGGTGCCCACGGAACCGGTGGAACCCAGAATTGTCAGTTGCTTCATGATTTGCTCTGAATCACTGCGTGATGAGATCGGAGATACACCACAGTGTAACTTGCATCACGGCTGGTTTACGCGCTGTGCGTACGATAAAACGAGATCTGCACCACAAAAAATAAAGCGCCGCCAAGGCGACGCTCTATTTCAAAGCGATGGAGATTAGAAATCCATCAGTTCTTTTTCTTTATCGGCCAATGCGGCATCAAGCAGTTTGATGTAGGCATCGGTCATCTTCTGGATGTCATCTTGTGAACGGCGATCTTCATCTTCGCTGATTTCTTTGTCTTTCAGCAGCGCCTTCACTTTATCGTTGGCATCGCGACGCACGTTACGCACGGCAACGCGGCCTTGCTCGGCTTCGCCACGCACCACTTTGATCAGATCCTTACGACGCTCTTCCGTCAACGGAGGCAGCGGAACGCGGATCACGGTGCCAGCCGAGCTAGGGTTCAGCCCCAGATCGGAAGACATGATGGCTTTTTCTACCGCCTGACCCAGAGAACGGTCAAACAGGTTGATCGCCAGCGTACGGGAATCTTCTACCGTGACGTTGGCCAACTGGCGCAGCGGCGTGGCTGAACCGTAGTATTCCACCATGATGCCGTCCAGAATGCTTGGAGAAGCACGGCCAGTACGGATCTTGCTGATTTGAGTTTTGAATGCTTCGACGCTTTTTTCCATGCGTGAATCAGCATCTTTTCTAATTTCATTAATCACGTTGCGAACCCTTGGAAGCTGGTTACTTGGCAGGCAGTACTGATAAGTATAGCCCGTGAATTTTACTCAACAGGAGCACACAACGCCTGGCGTTACCCGCTCCTTCGAAATTTGGCCAAACAGCCGTTATTTGGTGATCAGCGTACCTTCGTTCTCACCCATCACCACGCGACGCAGTGCACCTGGTTTGTTCATGTTGAATACGCGGATCGGCAAGCCATGGTCGCGGGCCAGCGTAAACGCCGCCAGATCCATCACTTTTAACTCGCGTTCCAACACGTCCTGATAGGTGATCTGCTCGTACAGCGTAGCATCCGGGTTTTTCACCGGGTCAGCGGAGTATACACCATCCACTTTAGTCGCTTTCAATACCACATCGGCTTCAATTTCAATCCCGCGCAGACAGGCCGCAGAATCGGTGGTAAAGAACGGGTTACCCGTACCGGCAGAGAAAATCACCACGCGGTTGTTACGCAGCAGGCTGATCGCCTCTGCCCAGCTGTAGTTATCACACACGCCATTCAACGGAATGGCTGACATCAGGCGGGCGTTCACATAGGCACGGTGCAGTGCATCACGCATAGCCAGGCCGTTCATCACGGTAGCCAGCATTCCCATGTGGTCGCCCACTACGCGGTTCATGCCGGCTTGTGCCAGACCTGCACCACGGAAAAGATTGCCACCGCCAATAACTACACCGACCTGGATGCCCAGCTCGACCAGCTCTTTCACTTCCTGAGCCATGCGATCCAAAACGCTAGCGTCGATCCCGAAGCCTTCTGCACCTTGCAGAGCCTCGCCACTCAGTTTGAGCAGGATACGCTGATAAACGGGTTTTGCATTGGTTGCCATGGTGTTCTGTCCTAAGAAGCAGTAATAGTATTGGGGTTTTCAGCCGATGAGATTGGGCACGCGGGGCCCGCCATCGACGTTTCTCTGGCTGGATAAAATGGAGCCGCCTCGCGGCGGCTCCATTAACAGGCATTAAGACTGTTTGCTCATTGCTGCAACTTCAGCAGCAAAGTCAGCTTCAACTTTCTCGATGCCTTCACCCACTTCAAAGCGGATGAAATTGGTCACGTCGGCGTTGTGCTCTTTCAGCACTTGAGCCACGCTCTTGCTTGGTTCGATCACGAAAGGCTGACCGGTCAGAGAGACTTCGCCGGTGAATTTCTTCATGCGGCCTTCAACCATCTTCTCTGCGATTTCTTTCGGCTTGCCAGACTGCATGGCGATGTCCAACTGAACCTGGTACTCTTTTTCTACCACTTCAGCAGACACGTCTTCAGGCTTGACGAACTCAGGCTTGCTAGCGGCAACGTGCATTGCCAGCTGCTTAACCAGCTCTTCATCAGCACCAATAGCTGCAACCAGAACACCGATACGAGCACCGTGCAGGTAGCTACCCAACACGTCGCCTTCCAGGGAAGCAATGCGGCGAATGTTAATGTTCTCACCGATTTTTGCCACCAGAGCAACACGCTCTTCTTCGAACTGCGCTTTCAACACGTCAACGTCAGTGATTTTGCCAGCAAAAGCAGCATCCAACACTTTGTCAGCAAACGCTTGGAAACCGCCGTCTTTAGCAACGAAGTCGGTCTGGCAGTTAACTTCCAGGATCATGCCGTAGTTGCCTACGATCTTGGTTTTGATCACGCCGTCAGCAGCTACGTTGCCTGCTTTTTTCGCCGCTTTGATCGCGCCAGATTTACGCATGTTTTCGATTGCCAGCTCGATGTCACCGTTAGATTCGATCAGTGCTTTTTTGCAATCCATCATACCTGCGCTGGTACGCTCACGCAGTTCTTTTACCAGGGCAGCGGTAATATCAGCCATTTCTTTTTCCTCGGTTATCTCGCTCGGAGATAGTTCTCATTCAGATAAGCAAAGGGGGCCCTTTAAGGCCCCCCTAACCAACATATTCAATACCTGGTTAATAAGGGCTTGACCTTATTATTCAGCTTCTACGAAGCTTTCTTCCGCCTGAACGGCCAGATCTTGAGAACGACCTTCACGGATGGCGGCAGAAACGGCGGTCAGGTACAATTTGATTGCACGGATTGCGTCGTCGTTACCAGGGATGATGAAGTCAACGCCGTCTGGATCGGAGTTGGTATCAACGATAGAGAATACCGGGATACCCAGGTTGTTGGCTTCTTTGATCGCGATGTGTTCGTGATCGGCATCGATAACAAACAGAGCGTCTGGCAGACCACCCATGTCCTTGATACCACCCAGGGAGTTTTCCAGCTTGGCCAGTTCACGAGTGCGCATCAGCGCTTCTTTCTTGGTCAGCTTGTCGAAGGTGCCGTCTTGGGACTGGATTTCCAGATCTTTCAAACGTTTGATTGACTGACGAACGGTTTTCCAGTTAGTCAGCATGCCGCCCAACCAGCGATGGTTCACGAAGAACTGATCGCAGCCGTTAGCATATTCTTTTACCGCTTCGCTTGCAGCACGCTTGGTACCAACGAACAGGATCTTACCTTTACGGGAAGAGATCTTGGTCAGTTCAGCCAAAGCCAGGTTGGCCATTGGTACGGTTTTTTCCAGGTTGATGATGTGAACCTTGTTACGAGCACCGAAGATGAAAGGCTTCATTTTCGGGTTCCAGTAACGGGTCTGGTGACCAAAGTGTACACCAGCCTGGAGCATGTCGCGCATGGAAACAGTTGCCATGATTAAAACCTCTATTAGAGTTGATTGGGGTTATGCCTCCACGTATCCCATAACGCCGACCCGGACAATGACGCGAGTCATCTCAAGGCACCCCGGCGGATGTGTCGATACGTGTGTGTTATTTACACAATGTGAGTGCAGTTAAACTACTTCGGTCAGTTCTTCACGGCCACTGTGTGACTCAATGTGCGGATCTGCCGGCGCGCTTTATACCATAAACCCGCCCCGGACACCAACTTTTGTTGCATTTGGCCCGCCCTTCCGAAATGAAATTTGGCAGCCTCCAGCCGGGCTGATACCATAACTCAATGCCTTATCTTTCTACCTTGTCGACCATAACGACACCTGCGGACTAACTTTCATGGCAATTTCAATTAAAACACCTGATGACATTCAAAAGATGCGCGTTGCGGGCCGCCTGGCCGCAGAAGTGCTGGAAATCATCGAGCCCCACGTTAAACCCGGCGTCACCACCGGCGAGCTGGACAGGATCTGTCACGACCACATCACCAATGCACAGCAGGCGATTTCGGCCTGTCTGGGCTATCACGGCTTCCCAAAATCGGTCTGTATCTCGGTGAACGAAGTGGTGTGCCACGGCATTCCAAGTGACGACAAAGTGCTGAAAGATGGCGATATCGTCAATATCGACGTGACGGTCATCAAAGACGGCTTCCACGGCGATACCTCCAAGATGTTTATCGCCGGTAAACCGACCATTCTGGGCGAGCGCCTGTGCCGCATCACTCAGGAAAGCCTGTATCTGGCCCTGAAGATGGTCAAGCCAGGTATCCGCCTGCGCACCTTGGGCAAAGCGATCCAACAGTTTGTTGAAGCAGAAAAATTCTCCGTCGTACGCGAATATTGCGGCCACGGTATTGGCGAAGGCTTCCACGAAGAGCCACAGGTGCTGCATTACGATGCCGATGACGGCGGCGTGGTGCTACAGGCCGGTATGGCCTTCACCATTGAACCAATGGTGAACGCTGGTGATTACCGCATCCGTACCATGAAAGACGGCTGGACGGTGAAAACCAAAGATCGCAGCTTGTCGGCACAGTATGAGCATACTATTGTGGTGACTGATAACGGCTGCGAGATAATGACGTTGCGCAAGGATGACACCATCCCCAACATCATTACGCACGAGATGTAAGAACCTCAGGTTCTTGTAACAAGCCGGCCTATGCCGGCTTTTTTTATGGGCTGCGAATCATGTCTGAAAATTATCGTGAGCTAGAGATCCCGGTCATCCCGCCACAGGCCGTGCCCAAGCGGCCAGAGGCTCCCAGCACCTATGGCGATGAAGAGATCAACTGTGTAGCCCTTAAACAACGGCTCGAGCAGTTTCAGCTGTGGCTGGCCGCCGCCTTCAATGCCGGTGCCAGTGCCGAAAGCCTGGTGGCGGCACGCAGCAAATTTATCGATCGGTTATTGCGCCGGTTGTGGCTGTTTTACGGCTTTGAAACTATTCCCGAAACGGCGCTGCTGGCCGTTGGCGGCTATGGCCGTGGTGAACTGCATCCGCTGTCTGATATCGACGTGCTGGTCCTCAGCCAGACTCGCCTGAACGATACCCAGGCCGCTCGCGTCGGCGAATTCATTACCTTGCTGTGGGATCTCAAGCTGGAAGTTGGTCACAGCGTACGTACGCTGGAAGAGTGCCTGCTGGAAGGCCTGGCGGATCTGACCATCGCCACCAACCTGATCGAGTCCCGCATGATCTGCGGCGATGTCGCCCTGTTCCTGCAAATGCAGAAACACATTTTCAGCGACGGCTTCTGGCCTTCGCCCAAGTTCTTTGATGCCAAGCTGATTGAGCAACAGCAGCGCCACCTGCGCTATCACGGCACCAGCTACAACCTGGAGCCGGATATCAAAAGCAGCCCTGGCGGCCTGCGCGATATCCATACGCTGCTGTGGGTAGCTCGCCGTCATTTTGGCGCTACCTCGCTCGATGAGATGGTCGGTTTTGGCTTCCTGACCCAGGCCGAACGCAATGAATTAAACGAGTGCCAAAGCTTCCTGTGGCGCATTCGCTTTGCTCTGCACCTGTCGCTGCCACGCTACGACAACCGTCTGTTGTTCGATCGCCAGCTCAGCGTAGCCCAGCTGTTGCGCTACGAGGGTGAAGGCAATGAGCCGGTAGAGCGCATGATGAAGGATTTCTATCGCATGACGCGTCGCGTCGGCGAGCTGAACCACATGCTGTTACAGCTGTTTGATGAGGCGATATTGGCGCTGGATGCCAATGAAAAACCGCGCCCACTGAACGATGATTTCCAACTGCGTGGCGATCTCATCGATCTGCGCGATGAAACGCTGTTTATCCGCCAGCCTGAAGCCATCATGCGTATGTTCTATCTGATGGTTCGCAATCGGGATATCAAGGGCATTTACTCCACCACCGTGCGCCAGCTACGTCATGCACGCCGCCATCTGAAACAGCCACTTTGCACCATTCCCGAGGCCAGAGAGCTGTTTATGGCCATTCTGCGTCATCCTGGCGCGGTTGCACGGGCGTTGGTGCCGATGCATCGCCACAGCGTGCTGTGGGCCTATATGCCGCAGTGGGGCAGTATTGTCGGCCAGATGCAGTTCGACCTGTTTCACGCTTATACCGTCGACGAGCACACCGTGCGCGTACTGCAAAAGCTGGAAAGCTTCGCCGATGAGGAAACCCGCCCACGTCATCCGCTGTGCGTGGAGCTTTACCCACGCCTGCCCCATCCTGAATTGCTGTTGCTGGCGGCGCTGTTCCACGATATCGCCAAAGGACGCGGCGGCGATCACTCCATCCTTGGCGCACAAGACGCGCTGGAGTTTGCCGCATTGCATGGCCTGAACTCACGTGAAGCTCAACTGGTTGCCTGGCTGGTACGCTGCCATCTGCTGATGTCGGTCACCGCACAGCGGCGTGATATTCAGGACCCGACGGTTATTCAGCAATTCAGTAGTGAAGTGCAAAGCGAAACCCGGTTGCGCTACCTGGTTTGCCTGACGGTCGCCGATATCTGTGCCACCAACGAAACCTTGTGGAACAGCTGGAAACAGAGCCTGTTGCGTGAACTGTACTTCGCCACCGAAAAACAGTTGCGTCGTGGCATGCAGAACAGCCCGGATCTGCGCGAGCGGGTACGCCATCATCGCCTGCAGGCGTTGGCGCTGTTACGCATGGATAATATCGATGAAGAGGCGCTGCACCATATCTGGAGCCGCTGCCGCGCCGACTATTTCCTGCGCCACTCGCCGAATCAACTGGCCTGGCATGCCCGCCATCTGCTGGCCCACGACTCGACCAAACCGCTGGTACTGGTCAGCCACCAGGCCACGCGCGGCGGCACCGAGATCTTTATCTGGAGCCCGGACCGCCCTTACCTATTCGCCGCCGTCGCCGGTGAAATGGATCGGCGCAATCTCAGCGTACATGACGCCCAGATCTTCACCAACCGTGACGGTATGGCGATGGACACCTTTATCGTCCTGGAGCCAGATGGCAGCCCGCTGGCGCAGGATCGGCATGAAGCGATCCGCCATGCGCTGGAGCAGGCCATCACCCAGCGAGATTATCAACCGCCACGGGTACGTCGCCCCTCGTCGAAGCTACGCCATTTCAGCGTGCCGACCGAGGTCAACTTCCTGCCAACCCACACCGATCGCCGCAGCTATCTGGAATTGATTGCCCTCGATCAGCCCGGCCTGCTGGCCCGAGTGGCCGAGGTTTTCGCCGATTTGGGGTTGTCGCTACACGGCGCACGCATCACCACCATCGGCGAGCGGGTCGAGGATTTGTTTATTTTGGCCGATGCCGATCGCCGGGCGCTGGAGCCGGAAACGCGTAGAAAATTAGAACAACGGTTGACAGAGGCACTCAATCCAACCGATAAAATGTGATAAAAGTAACCTTTCGTAAATAAAATCAGGACAGAGAACAGCATGCAGCAATTACAGAACGTTATTGAAAGCGCCTTCGAACGCCGTGCGGACATTACCCCGGCCAACGTAGACACCGTAACGCGTGAAGCGGTAAACCAGGTGATCGCCTTGCTAGACAGCGGCGCCCTGCGCGTTGCCGAGAAGATCGAAGGACAATGGGTTACCCATCAGTGGCTGAAAAAAGCGGTCCTGCTGTCTTTCCGTATCAACGACAACAAGGTAATGGACGGTGCTGAAACCCGCTATTACGACAAAGTGCCAATGAAATTCGCCGACTACGATGAAGCACGCTTCCAGAAGGAAGGCTTCCGCGTGGTGCCACCGGCTACCGTGCGCCAGGGTGCATTTATCGCACGTAACACCGTGCTGATGCCTTCCTACGTCAACATCGGTGCCTACGTCGACGAAGGCACCATGGTCGACACCTGGGCCACCGTGGGCTCTTGTGCGCAGATCGGTAAAAACGTTCACTTGTCCGGCGGCGTGGGTATCGGCGGCGTGCTGGAACCGTTGCAGGCCAACCCAACCATCATCGAAGACAACTGCTTTATCGGCGCACGTTCCGAAGTGGTTGAAGGCGTGATCGTGGAAGAAGGCTCGGTGATCTCCATGGGCGTGTATCTGGGCCAAAGCACCCGTATCTACGATCGTGAAACCGGTGAAGTGCACTATGGCCGCGTTCCTGCAGGTTCCGTGGTGGTTTCTGGCAACCTGCCTTCCAAAGACGGTTCCTACAGCCTGTACTGCGCCGTGATCGTCAAGAAAGTGGACGCCAAAACCCGCGGTAAAGTCGGGATTAATGAGTTATTGCGCACCATCGACTAAGCTTAAACGGCGGGTGTTGCACCCGCCATTTTTTTGCCTTCAATACGCGGTCCGTCACAGTCTCTGACGGGCGTTTTCGCCATACTCTCTGGCAGTGGAATATTCCTGATGTGTTTCAGTTTACAGCGTACAACGCTGCGAATTGCGCGCTCAGGGGAATATAGTTGATTAAAAGGTGGCGCTTATATGTACGATAACCTGAAAAGCTTGGGAATCAATCAACCGGAAGATATCGATCGCTATAGCCTGCGTCAGGAGGCCAATAACGACATCCTCAAGATTTACTTCCGTAAAGACAAGGGCGAATTCTTTGCCAAGAGCGTGAAGTTCAAGTATCCGCGCCAGCGCAAAACCGTGGTGGCAGACAATGCCGGCCAGGGTTACAAAGAGATCCATGAGATCAACCCGAACCTGCGCTACGTGATCGACGAGCTGGATCAACTCTGCCAGCGCGATCAGGTGGAAGTGGATCTGAAACGCAAGATCCTCGATGACCTGCAGCATTTGCAAAACGTAGTCACCAACAAGATTGCCGAGATCGAATCCGATCTGGAGAAGCTGACGCGCGGTAAATAACCGCCACCATCGGCCTATTATTTGTCAGTTTAGGGCGATCGGTCGCCCCTCATCCCTGCCCTCTCCCGCTGTGGAGTCCAGGGATCTCATAAACACAGAGATTGGGAGAGGGAGCGAGTCCGGAGTCTCAGGCAGGTGCAGGGGTAAATTGTGGCACGCTCAGTCCCCTCACCCTGTCGGTGAGTGGGGTCACATTTTGCCGCTTTTCCCTGTGATAGGGTAAACGGGTAATCGTCAGGATTGTTACTGCTCCGGCAGGCAAAACCTAATTCTTTAACGCTTGATGGCTTCGGCCTTGAGTGCTTAAGGGATTAGGTTTTTTTTTGCTTTGCGTTCACCACATCACCTTCAGGAAGAGTTTGATGAAGATAGAATTATTCCCCGATATGGCACGGCTTAATCAGCAGGCCGCGACGTATATCTTGCAGGCCATGCAGCAGCAAACACGCTTCAACTTTGCCCCCACCGGCGGTTCAACGCCGCTAGCTTTATATCAGTTGCTGGCCCCGCAGTTGCGCGATAACCCAAGCTACCAACATGTGCATTACTACACTCAAGATGAGGTGCCTTTCCATCCTCATGAAACTGAGACCGGGGCCATTTATCGCCATCTGCAACGCCACCTATTCCAACCGGCAGGCGTACCCGCTGAACGTATTCATCCACTGAACGGCAGCAGCTATCGCCAGGCCGACCGTCAGATCGCCGCAGAGGGTGGGATTGATTTACTGATCCTGGGGCTGGGCAGTGACGGGCATCTTGCCGCCAACCTGCCGGGTAGCGCGTTTGACAGCGAGGCTCGCCGGATCGCCGTCGATCGTGCCAATCCCGAGTTGATGGCGGTATTGGCCAATGAGGTGGGCGGTCAGGAACGCGTTCCCGACGCTTATTTCTCTTTGGGGTTGAAGAGCATCATGCAGGCCAAAAATATCCTTCTGATGGTCGGCGGAGAGAATAAGGCTGCGATACTGCAACAGGCACTGGAAGGGCCGCTGACAGAAAGCGTCCCGGCTTCACTATTGCGTTTTCACCCGGCATGTACCCTGCTGGCTGACGTTGCGGCAGCATCCCGGTTGACAAAGGTTGATTGAGGCAAAGGGTGCCTGAAATAGCCTTCAGGCACCAAAAACCTATTTCAGCATTGCGCCCCACTGCTCTACCCACGGGCAGGAAACCACTTCAGGCTCGGGTTGTTCAATCGCATCGATCTCTAACACTTCACCGATACGTGTCGCCCCCTGCTCTTGCAGCAAGGAATCAAAGCTGCGCCCGGCTCCGCAGAAGTTGTCGTAGCTGCTATCGCCCAACGCAATCAGGCCATAGCGCAGTTCCGGCTGATAGCCCACCTGGTCGCGGATCGCCTGAAACAGCGGTGCAATGCTGTCTGGCAAATCCCCTTGCCCGGTGGTGGAAGTAACAACCAGCGCGTAATGCTGGCGATAAAACTGCCACTCTGCCAGCGTCCCCTCCTCAAACAGTTTGACCTCATGGCCCTGTTCTTGCAGGATATTTTCCGCTTCTTCCGCCACCAACAAAGAATTACCGTAGACCGTTCCTACGAAAATGCCGACCTGAGCCATCGTGACTGCTCCCTTATTACCTTTAAAAAATGATCAGCTATCCTGACCGTTAGTTGACACAAACTCAAGTTCCGGCAACATGTCTTGCCAGCCAAACTGTGAGATCACGCCTTGCCAATCCGCCTCCCAAGGCGCGGAAATATGCAGAGGCTCGCCGCTTACGGGATGGTTCAACTGTAGATGGCTGGCGTGCAGCATCAAGCGTGAACAACCAAAATGTTCGGCCATCCCACGGTTTTGCTTCAGATCGCCATGCGCGGTATCCCCAATGATCGGATGGCGCAGATGTACCATATGCCGGCGCAGCTGGTGCTTACGCCCGGTTTCTGGCTTTAGCTCAACCAGGCTATAGCGTGAACTGTCATAGCGGCCAATGGCCACCGGCATTTCTACCGTAGCCAACGGCTGGTAATGGCTCACCGCCGGTTTAGGGGCTTTATCCGGATTGGCATGCTTGTCTGCCAGCTTATCCAGCTCTTCCGTCAGCGCATAATCAACAGTGCCGCCCTCTAAAACATAGCCACGCACCACCGCGTGATACGTTTTCTGCACCTGATGCAGTTCAAACTGTTGCGACAGTAAACGGGCCACCTCACTCGACAAAGCCATCAGTAATACGCCGGAAGTGGGACGATCCAGACGGTGCACGGTAAATACGTGCTGGCCAATCTGATCGCGCACAGTTTGCATCACGAACTTCGTCTCGTGACGATCCAGCCAACTACGATGCACCAGCCAACCTGAGGGTTTGTTAACGGCGATCAGATGTTCATCCTGGTACAAAACTTTCATAGAGTCTCTTTATTCCATATATTAATCATGCAATTAAATCATTAATTCTTTTTATTAAAGCCAGGCAGCACCAAGGAAACAGCCAATCGATTGATTCTATCGCCAAACATAAATAATAACGAAACGAAAATCCTGTTTGGCATATTCACTTTTGCCCAGCGGGGCGGGAGTACCTACACTGTAAAAAATTAGCAAGATGAGATGAAGATGAACTGGAATACAACGCTTTCGCTGGCTACCGTTTTACTGTCGGTACTCAGCCTCCTGCTTTCACCACAGTTGGCGATGGCCTGCACTCGCGCGGTTTATCACGGCGAAGATAACCTGGTGATCACTGGCCGCACGATGGACTGGAAAGAAGACCTGCACTCTGACCTATGGCTTTTCCCGCAAGGGATGGAGCGTAACGGCAATGCTGGCAGCAACTCTATCAAATGGACAGCTAAATACGGCAGCGTCGTGACTTCCGCCTATGGTATTGCGACAACCGACGGCATGAATGAAAAAGGCCTGGTAGCCAATCTGTTATGGTTGGTTGAATCCCAATACCCGGCATTCGATGGCCAGAAGCCAACCTTATCGTTGGCGGCATGGGCGCAGTATGTGTTGGATAATTTCGCTACGGTGCAAGAAGCGGTAAACACGCTGGAAAACGAGCCCTTTATCGTCGTGACCGGCGGCGTGCCTGGCCAGCAACGTATGGCCGCCCTTCATCTGTCGCTGTCAGATGCTAGTGGTGACAGCGCTATGTTCGAATACATTAACGGCAAGTTGGTGATCCACCATAGCCGTGATTATCAGGTTTTGACCAACTCCCCTTCCTTCGATCAGCAATTGGCCATCAACACATACTGGCAAGGGATTGGCGGTAACGTCATGCTGCCGGGCACCAATCGTGCTGCCGACCGTTTTGTACGTGCCCAGTTTTATATCAACGCTATCCCGAAATATCATCAGGCCAGGCTGGCTGCTTCTAGCGTACTGAGCGTGATGCGCAATGTTTCCGTGCCCTTTGGTATCACCACCCCTGACGAACCCAATATATCATCCACCCGTTGGCGCACATTGGCCGATCAAAAGAACAAGCTGTACTATTTTGAATCGGCACTGGGCAGCAGTACTTTTTGGGTAGACCTGAAGCAGGTGGATTTTGCTGCTGGTGCACCGGTAAAAAAAACTGACATTGGGTAAAGATGAAATGGCAGATTTTAACGGTGAGGCTTCCGCAGAGTTTAAAACCAGCCCTCCCTTTGAGTTCCTTGCCGCAGACATAGCAGATAACGGCTGACCCCGCGCAATACCGACTGGTGGCTCCCTGCCACCAGTCCCTGCTTTGCCTTCATTCGCCTAACAGCCCTTATCCAAAAATAATCTTTTCCGCATAGCTTAAATTTCAACCAGCAACGCGTTTGCCAAGTCCCTTTCTCCTGTTACGCTGATGCTCGCTCTTAGAAATCGGGAACACTGTTACCTGTCGATAAAATGGGGCGGCTTGATATGATCCAGATACAAACCTCTTTGACATTAAAATAACCGCAACAAAAAAGAGAGCACACCTCTAAGGATGAGAAAAACATGAGTGTTGAAAGAGAATATTTGTTGCCAGCGATATGGGTGCGTGAACATGTTGTTCAAGTCCCGCTCAATTGGTTCGATAGCCAGGATGCCCGCACCATCGAAGTCTTTGCCCGTGAATTGGTTGACCCGTTGCGCCGCGATGAACAACTGCCTTGCCTGCTGTTTTTACAAGGTGGCCCAGGGGGCAAAAGCCCACGTCCTACGGCGCGCAGCAGTTGGATTGCCGAAGCCCTGAAAAGTTACCGGGTGATCCTGCTCGATCAGCGTGGCACCGGGCGCAGCACACGCATTGAAGGTAAGAGTCTGGCCGGGTTAACCGCTCACCAGGCGGCAGATTACCTGGCCTGCTTCCGCGCCGATTCGATCGTCAGCGATGCCGAATATCTGCGTAAAAACTGCTTTGGCGATCGCCCGTGGAGCACGCTGGGGCAAAGCTACGGCGGCTTTATCACGCTGACCTATCTTTCCCAGGCACCAGAGGGTCTGCACTGCTGCTTTATGACCGGCGGCCTGTCCAGCCTGCAACCCGATGCCGATGAAGTCTACGCTCATACCTATCCGCAGGTGGTGGCCAAAAACCGCATCTTCTATCAGCGCTACCCGCATCTGGAGCCGTTGATCGCCCAGATTGCCGACAAGCTGGAACAGCAAGAGGTGTTGCTGCCCGATGGCGATCGGCTGACCGTACGCCGCCTGCAAAGCCTGGGGATCGTTCTTGGCATGAGTGAAGGCTACGAACGGCTGCTGTGGCTGTTTGATGAAGCCTTTAACCCGGACGGCGAATTCAGCGACACCTTCCTGTCACAGGTGATGGCACTGACCAGCTACGCGGAGAATCCGCTGTTTGCTGCGCTGCATGAAAGTATTTACGCTCAGGATAAGGCTACCAACTGGGCTGCCGAGCGGCAAAGAGGTAGCTTCGAGGCCTTCGCCGGGGATCGACGCCCGCTCTACCTGACCGGAGAGATGATCTATCCCTGGATGTTCACCGATATCGCCGCCCTACGTCCCTTCAATGAGCCGGTTAAACTGCTGGCCGAGCGCCGGGTATGGTCACCGCTGTATAACAGCGATCGCCTGCTCGACAATCAGGTACCGGTGTTTGCCGCCATTTATTTCAGCGATATGTATGTTGATTTGCAGCTCTCGTTGGCAACGGCGCAGCAGGTAGGCAATCTGACGCCGTGGATCACCAACGAGTATGAACATAACGGCTTACGCGTCGGTAATGTTTTTGGTCATCTGCAAACCATGGCGCAGGAAGCGGGGATTTACCCAAGGTGATCACCCTCACCCCAACCCTCTCCCATAGGGCGAGGGAGCCAGTTCAGCGTCGTTGGCAGCTAATGTGGAACTGCGTAGGGGCGCTGCATGCTGCGCCCGTGTTAGGGCCAAATGCGAGAGTAAAATCGCAGCACAATCGATAGAGGACCAGGGTGAGGGGCCTAGTTCACCAGCTCAATGGTGATCAGGCGACTATCGGCACGACCATGATCGTCTACGGCCCGGATGCGGTACTGGCCATTGTTCACCGGCCGCCAGTCGATGGCGGTTTTACTGGCGCTGCTACCAAGATAAATATCATCGACAAACCAATACACCGTTTTACTGTCCGCGTCCGTTACCGCATTAAAGGCGATTTTGTCACGCCCCTGCTGCGATTGCCGCAAGGTGTAGGTGGTATTTTTCAGCGGTGAAGTAATGCGCGGCGGGCTGCCACTGACCACTACCGCATTATCCTTGCAACGGTTTACCGGCGGGGCCCGCTTGGGCAATCCGGCCTGTGCAAACACGTTGGCCAGATCGGAAGGCCAGAACTCAAACACCTCGGTGCGGGTTTCCGTTGCGTCATACGGCGGGCAAGCCACCTCACCGCTGTGAATATCCAGCACCACCGGACGATAAACGGTATCGACCTTGATCGGTGACTTGCCGGGGATAAACCAGGTTTTCCCTTTCTGCTGGCACCATTGTGTCGGCAGGTTACCGCTGGCCAGACAGATATCCACCCGCTTCAACTGTTTCGGGAACGGGTGCTTCGGCTCCTGCAAGGCCGGATAGCTGGCGTTAATGCTGTCGATGATATTGAAAAATAGCGGGGCAGCCGCTTCGGCCCCCACAAATACGTTATTACCTCTGCTGTCGAAATTGCCTTCCCACACCACCAGCACGTAAGGCCCGAAGATCCCCACGCTCCAGGCATCACGGAATCCCCAGGACGTGCCGGTTTTCCAATAGACCGGCAACGCTGACGAGCGCTGCGCCAGAGTGTCACCAGGCCGACGATGCTGGCGCAGCATATCCAGCGTCGTGTAACTGGCTTCCGCACTGAGCAGACGGATCGGTGGCGGATAAGCATCACTCTTCTGCATCCGCAATGGGCGCAATACGCCCCGGTTGGCCAACAGCGCATACAGCTTCGCCAGTTCTTGGGCAGTAATCTCGCCGCCGCCCAACACCAGCGACAACCCATAATGATTTTCACTGGCCATGTTGGCGATGCCGGACAGGCTTAAAAACTGATAAAACGTGGGCTGTCGTAGCTGGGAAGCCACGTACACCGCCGGAATATTACGGCTGAAATTCAACGCATCCGTCGCCGTAACCGGCCCCAGGAAACGCCGGTCAAAGTTCTCTGGCGCATAGGCACCAAATGACGAAGGCACGTCTTTCAATATGGTCATTGGATGCAGTACGCCCTGCTCCATCCCCAAGGCATAAATAAAGGGCTTGAGGGTCGAGCCAGGAGAACGCTTGGCATTGGTTCCGTTTACCTGCCCCTGGATCTCGCGGTTGTAATAGTCGGCAGAGCCGACCAGCGCCCGTATCCCCATATCACGGCTATCCACCAGTAGCACCGCCGCATTATGGATCCCCCGGCTCTGGTTGCGGACGATAAACGCGTTCACCTGTCTTTCGACCAATCGCTGTAGCCCGGCGTCCAGCTCGGTATCCACACGGGTATCCAACTGCACCAACTGTTGGGTCTGTTGGCGCAACTGTTCAATAAAGTGTGGAGCAATGTACGGCATCCGCTCCGGCTGGCGCAGTGCCAAAGGCAGCTGGAACAAGGCCCGCTGGCTGCTGTCGGTGGCATGCACGCCTTGCCAACGCTGGAACAGGCGGTTGCGGGCCTGCGTCAGGGCTTGTCCCAATACGCCGGTTTTAGGGTCAATACGATAACTTGGGGACTGCGGTAATACCGAGAGCGTCAGCGCCTCTGGCAAGGTCAGATCCTGTGGTGCCTTGGCAAAATAGATCAGGCTGGCGGCACCGATGCTTTCAATATTGCGGCCATAAGGGGCGTAATTCAGATAGGCTTCCAGAATATCGTGCTTGGAGTAGCTGAGCTCCAACTGAACGGCCCGCAGCACCTGCATCAGCTTACCGCCCGGTGTGCGGGTGTTCAGATGCCAATGCATCCGCGCCAACTGCATGGTGATGGTTGAACCGCCCTGCATTTTGCCACCGGCAACGTAGCTACGCCAAAAGCCACGCAACAGGCTGACAGGGTTGAATCCGGGGTTGTAATAGAACCAGCGGTCTTCATGCAGCAAAATACCCTGCACCGCCAACGGCGAGACCTTTTCCAACGGTGTCCACAGGCGATAGCGATCGTCATTGGCCAACGTGAGGCGCATCAGCGTCCCGTGACGATCGTAGTAAACCGTGGAGAAAGGCACCCCCTGCGAAAGAGGAGGATGTGGCCACAGCCGCGCCCCCACCAGGCCCAGCGCCAGCAGAAATACCGCCATCAAGATATTTTGCAGCCAGCGTTTTGCCACAGCAGATGCAGGAAGGATTTTCATTGTGTCTCAGTAACCACGAACCCCGCAGCACAACGCTGCGGGGCATCGAGAGGACTTATTTACTCTCCGCCGGTACCACCACCAGCTTACCGCTGCTGGCCGACATAGCCTGCACTTCACGATCGTACATGGCTTCGCCGTAAGCCGGAGGGATCACAAAGCTACCGGTGTTGGTCGCTTTAATCTGGTAGACAAACTCCTGCACGTCGGTACTGGCGCTGCCATAGATGATCACCCGGTCTTCGCGGATATCGCTGTAATCAGGTGCCCAGGTGGAACCCGAAGCGGCTAGCGGCGACTGCCAACCCCCATCAGTCTCGCTGGCTTCACCGTCTTCGCCTGTTGACTCAGGTTCTGGTGCCGTTTGCTGCACCACTTCAAATCCGCCCGGTAGCAGGTCGACAATCGCCAGATTGCTCTGCCCTTCTTTAGAATTGGCGCGAATCTTCAGATGAACGTTGATCTTCTGACCCAAGGTCACTTGAGTGACCGGTTTGCCTTTTTCATCGGTGTAATCACGCGTCACTTCCAAACCACGAGCAATCGCTTTCTGTGGCGCAGCCAGATCGTAACCAGCCTGAGTGACCACATACCAGGCCGGAGCATCGGCGCTGTTAGCAAAGCGGATAGCTTTGGCATCAGCGGTAAACTGACCTTTGGCAAACAGCCCCATCATCTCTGAAATCACCTGCGGATCGGCGTTACCCTGCTTGCCGAGTTGCGCAATCGTCAGCGAGTCGGTGGCATTGGCCTGCGCCGCTACCTGAGTCGAATAGCTTTCCAGTGCCAGAATGCTCATCGCCGAAGAATACGTGGTGTAACGCTCTTCTTTCAGCGCCTTGACCATGTTCTCCAACACCTGCGGAGGAATGGAGGAAACTTTTTCCGGGAAGTGGCGCGTGATCAGATACAGGCGGGTTGCATCCTGCACCAGCGGGTCGAAGTAATTCTGCGTCCACCAGCCTTTGTCATAGGCTTTGCTCAGTTGCTTCCAGCTCGGTTGCAGCAAGGCATTGGCCTCATCGTCCATTTTCAACAGACGGTAAGACGATGCCAGATACAAGGCACTCAGATCGGTTTTCCAGCTGTCTGGATACAGTTTCTGCAACGTGTCCTGAACCGAGGCCAGCGAGTTGGTGGTAATTTCGCCCTGCAAGGTCAGCAGGTAGACCGCCCAGGTACGCAGGCGCAGATGATACATATCGTCATAACGGCTGGCTGCCAGCTCACGCAGCGCACCGTTGGCCTCTTCCAGCATCCCTACCGGCAAGGCATAACCCGCCGCTTTGGCTGCCAACAGATATTGCACCACATATGGCGTGACGAAAGGATCGGTTTCCGGTGATGAGCGCCAGGCACCAATAGCACCGCTATCGTTCTGGCGAGAACGCAGTACGCCAAGCAGGTCTTTCAGTTGCTTGCTGACTTCGGCCTGGCTCAGGCTGCTCTTCATTTCCGGATGCTGGCTTTGCATGATCAGCGGAATAGAACGGCTGACGATCTGCTCGGAACAGTAATACGGATAATCCGCCAGGTACTGTGCCAGACCGCTGGTCAGCACCAACGGTGAGTGAGATACCGCTGCGCTACGCTGCACATAGGCATCAAACATCTGCCGCAGGCTATCTACATTCTGGCTGCTGCCGCTCATCCGCCCCATCACTGACTGCGTACGGTAAGGCATTGCCGGGCGTACCGAAGTGCTGATAGTACGATGGCTGATTTTATCGCCATAGCGCGCTTCAAACACCAACGGTGCATCACCCAGTGCCGCCTTGGCGCGCAGACGGAAGTTGATCACGCCTTCACGCTTCGCGGCCAGTGACAGGCTTTGTTCGGCCTTACCCACCACTTCCAACTGCGGCGGCGGCGTCAATTGCACGGCGATCGCCACCGGCTTATTCAACCCTTCGAGGTTATTGCTAACCCCGACGCTGACATCAAACTCATCCCCCGGCGCGACCATGGCAGGCACGTTCGGCGTCATGATGAAGTTGTCTCGCACCGTGGTGGAGGTTTGCGCCTTGCCGATTTTGCTTGGCGTGACCGAGATCGCCATCACGCGGATCTTGCCGTTGAAGTAATCCGGTACCGGATAGGTGAACTGCTTCTCGCCGTTCACTTCGGTAATGCCAGACCAATAGGCGACTGGCTTGTCGCGCTTGCGTTTGAACGGATTGAGGTTGAGATCCAGCCCTTCACCCGCATCCCCGCCCGGGGCCGCAGACAGCGCCATCAGCTTGCTGAATTCCGGCAGGATCAGATCGAGGATCTGCGAGCTCTCCACGCTCAGCTCACGCTTGCGGAAGAAATACTCCAACGGATCCTTCAGGCGATAACGCGCGACCTGCAAAATCCCCTCGTCGACGGCAAACAGTGCCACCTGCTGTGGACCATCGGTTTTCACCGTCATCGTCAGGTTTTCACCCGGCTTGATCACTTCAGGGGTCACTATTTCCAGGGCATTTTGGCGGGCCTTGGTGCTGATTTTAAACGGCATGACGCCATAGCTCAGCGGGCTCATAAAGATTTCGCTGGAGTTCACGTCGCGCACAAACTGCACGTTGATATAACCGTTGCCTTCCATCCCGGCCGGAACCCGGATTTTCTGCACCGAGCTGGTAGTGTCGGTGTGGAACCACTGCCAGGCATAGACACGGTCTTTTTCGATGGTGATCAAACCACTGCCGGTATAAGGCGCGTTGATCGCCACTTCGATTTCTTCACCCGGCTGATATTCCGCCTGGTTCAGTTTCAGCTTCAGTTCAGCATTGCGATCCAGCGAGCGGCTGAGGTTGGCGTTGCCCGCCACGCTATAGGCGATACGGTTGAGCACCTTGCCCTGCGCATCTTCAATCACCAGCACAAAGTCACCCGGGGTTTCGGTCGCCAGGCTCAGATTGGTGCCCTGCTCGCTCAGCGCCAGCGGCTGCTCGGACAGTTGCACTTCTTTCATCTTCGACTGGTACTTATAAACGCCCGAATCCTGCTTGGTCAGCACCGAGATATATTTCTGCTCGATCAACACCTGCTTCAGATCGGCGAGCACGACCTGTTTCAGGGAAGGATCGACGGCAATTACGTTCAGATTCCGCGCCGAACCCCGGTTGATGTAGCCTAAATCACCGTCTGGTTTCACACCTACCAGATAGTCATACGGCGACACCAACACCCGAGCCGTAGCGGCAACGGAACGACCGCCGCCGGCCACAAAGGCTTCCGACAGTAGTTGCAGCTGGTAGGTGGCATCCGCGTAGGACTTCAGATCCAGCGGAATATTCGCCACGCCCTGCTCGTTGGTGGTGCGGTCTTCCAGTTCCGTTTCAAAACCGTCGCTATTCTGGCGGTTCTCAAAGAAGGCGTAATCCGGGAAGCGATCAAAGCTTGGATACATCGGCCGCAGCGTCAGCTTAGAGGTGACTCGGCGATCCTGTGCTGGCGTACCAAACAGGTTCTGCACATCGATGTTCGCCTGTAGCTCTGAAGGTTTTACCCACCCTTGCTGGCGGTTTGGCGTCAATTCCAACTTCACCTTCAACTGGTCTGGCTCAAACTCTTTCACGTTGACGGCGGTATGGCCGAGCAAGGTGGAAGTGTCGTTGTTCTTGCCAATCAGATACAGGTAGACGTTCCACTCGCCCGTTGGCGCGTTTTCATCGGTGGTGTAACTCAATTCGTTGAAACCGCTGCCACCAAGAGTGATCGGGATCGTCGTCATCAGTTTGTCGCGCGGATCGCGGATCTCGGCACGTACCGGCACACCCGCCAGGGCGACGCCCCAATCGGCGGCGCGGGTAATCAGACCGATATTGAAAGTATCGCCCGGACGATATACGCCACGATCGGAGAACAGGTAGCTGCTCAAGGTGCGTGGATCGATCGGGGTTTCTTCACCTTGAATATCAAAGCGGGAGAAATCCAGCCCGCGGTCGTTATAGCTGGTGGTTGGCAAGAAGGAGACATCGCCTTCTTTTTCCACCAGGAACATCACCGGCTGGCGTTCATTGGTATAGACATCCAGCGCAGGGAAACGCACGTGTCCATTGGCATCGGTAACCTGGCTGAGCAGCGTCACGCCATTTTTGGCGATCACCGAGACTTTGGCACTGCTGACCGGCGCACCGCTGTGGATCGATTGGACAAACACATCACGCGTTTTATCCTGCGAACGCTTGGCAATAATGCCCAGATCGGTGACAACCACAAAGCGTGAATCCCCGACGCTAGGTGAGTCATCCTCTTCCTGTTCGCCCTGATAACCTTCATCTTCGGCGTTCTGCGTCTTTTTCTTTTCCGGCTGCCATTCTGACAGCGTCAGCAGGAACACGCCGCGGTGGGAGTCCGTGCTGGTCGACAGGTAACGCGAGAGATCGATGCCCTTATAGCTCACTTCACCCGGCTTATCGTTGTTGATGACCGTCTGATATTTGAAGTGTTCGGTAAAATATTCATCGTTGAGCTGATTGAACTGCGCCGAAGAGTATTCGCTGCTCTTGAAAGAGACGATATGCTGCAACTGGCTTGGAATCACCCGCTTGATATCCAACCGCAGGCCAGGCACGTTACGCGCCGCCACGCTGATTTGCTTGTCACCGTTTACCGACAGCAGCGAACCCTGTGACATAAACTGCAAGGTTTTCGGGAAGTCCGGTACTTCGACGATACGATAGACTTTCTCCGGCATTTTATAACCGCCCGACGAGGTCATCAGGTTGCTGATTTCCAGCAGCATGAAGCGGTGAGCCGGTGCGTCAAACTTGAAGCTGAACTGCGGCTGGTAGGTCTCCTCCGCTTCATTCAGGGTCAACGTCAACGGGGTAGACTGGGCCATCACGCTGTTTTCGATGCTCTCGGTCCCGCCCCACTGATAAAAATCATCGGGTTCGTTACTGGCTTCGGAGTCGTTAGGGTTATGTTGCGGCAATAACCAGGCCTTGACCGCACGCCCGGCATCTTTGTCTTTTATCGCATCGCTGAAGGCGACGATCAGCGCACGCTGGCCTTTGGTTCCTTCACTATCGACTACCTGGGCGCTGGCATCCTTCACCGTAAGGCTATACAACGTAGGTACCGTTACCCAGCTGTCATTCGATTGGCTGATCTCATTGGCAGACACCACCGACTTGATACCTTTGCCCAATACCAGATGCACTTTACCACCGTGATCCAGCGCTTTCAGCGGCTCAGAATGCACCCAGGCGTTCAGTTTCTTGGCATCGTAGACCAACGAGAAATTGAGTTTCTTTTCAGATTTGGCACCGGCCTCGATCAACCCCATGGCGATCTGCTTTTCGAAACTGGCAACGTCCACCGGGGCATTGAATTTTACGTTGAAGATAGCGCTGCGCTTTTGCGGATCTTGCGGGTCCTGATAATACTCGGCTTGCCCAAGCTGGTAGTTAAAAGCCGGGGCACTAAAGCTGTAGTTGGTGTTGGCAAGCTTAATCTGCGGGGCCAGCAGCACGGCGGGCTCGAGCTTAACCTCATATTTGCTGCCCATCGGCAATGGGTTTTTCGGCGTGAAGACCAGGGTCCAGGCGTTATTCCACTTCCATTGCCCTTCGAGGGCCGGGCTGATGGAGATGCCTTTTTCCACGACCTTGCCAGCATCGGTCAGCGGTGCCACGGAGTTTCTGAAGGTAAGAGTGACCTGCTGCGGCGCAGATTTCTGCACGGCATAGTTAACCGGTTCAGGATCGGAGACCCGCACGCTGGTTTCCTGATACACCATCGGTGCCGGCTCAATCGGTTGCGGCCGATTAAGCCACCAGTGCCAGCCGTAGAAGGCTCCGCCAGCCGCGCACAACAGCACCAGCAGCGACAGGCTGATGGCTTTGGGATATTTGTCTACCCCACCTTCCAGACGCAGGAAGCCGCGCTTCACCGCGCCGGATACCACTGCCCACCAGGCAGGTGCATTCCAGTTCAGGTTGCCCACCACCGGCTTGAACAGCCGCCCCAGCAGGCTAAAAATCAGGGCCAACAGGCGGAACAGGCCTTTTATCAACGTAAAAGGCAAACGGAGGATAAACTTCAGCAAATCCATGATTGCAGCACCTTTTTAATCCTTGAAGGACACCCAGAGAGACAACATTTCCGACGCCGGAAGCCGAGCTGTTAACAAACTGCCCCCATGCCAAAAATCAGCAACGACACCAATGCAATAACAATAAGCACCACGATTAAGCTGAAAGCAACGCTAAAAGCAAACATGGCAATTTGAAACGCCAACGTGCTCATGCCAAGCATTACCGCAGTATTGACCGCACGTGGGTTTTCTTTGTATACCCCGGCAATCGTACCCAGGATAACGGCACCCACCGCCAATACGGCAATGACGATCTTCAAAATCCGATCGACATTAAAGTGAGGCCGCGAGACCTTTTCAGGGATTTGCTGGCCTGTCAGTGAAGCCAGCAGCGATTCTTTGATGGCCGCCGCCTTGCCCGCGACGAGGCTTTCCAGCGTCTGCTGCGGGGTAAATGGCCCGCCATAGAAATGAACCATCGCCAATAGCAGCGCCAGGCCACCTAGTGCGATCCCCGACCAGCCGAATATATTTTTTCTGAGCATGAGAAACCCTCCGTGGTTACTCGCGATAAAGCGTTTTATGCGCGCCATTATCCACCATTTCCCCAGTGGCGCGGAAACGCTATTTTAGCGAAACGGCGTAAATTGCGCGTTGCTACGCAGAAATCGGTCTTTAGCGTTGAAAGCGCAATTAAAGCTCAATGTTGAGCAGCGAATCCAACCGTTGCAGCAGTACCAGCAGCGGCAGGCAGTTCGGCTGTTTATCTTTCAGCGCTTCTTCAAAATAGGGTGTGATGGCAAAGCGCGTGGGCAACGGCGCATTGGCATCCAGCAATGCATGCATACGAGGCAGCAGCACCCACTGCAACCACTCTTCGGCCAACATGCTGTCGACGCAGAAAGGCTCCGTGCTGGCAAAAGCTTCCGCTTCTGGTGGCGTAAGCTGCCACAGCGCCAGCTCCCGCATGGACTGTTCAATCGCCCGTAAACTATGGCGAACCTCATTTGATGTGCTCATCGGCATTCCTGAACTGTATTTAAGCTTGGTAGTCAGCCAGCGGCTGAGAGTGCCAAAGCATAGCATTTTAGCCCAATGCACCCAATTATATCTGGTGGCTCCCCGCCCGGCACGGCACAATACGCGCACCCAAAAATCACCAATGATAAAAGACATGTCCGCTATCTCTTCTACTAACTATCACGCTACGCCTGGTAAAGCCATGCTGGCTTCGGTAACCGGTTACGCCATGGACGGTTTCGATCTGTTGATCCTCGGCTTTATGCTGCCGGTGATCACCACTGAACTGGGTCTCACCTCATCACAAGCCGGTTCACTGGTGACCTGGACATTGATCGGCGCAGTGATTGGCGGCGTGATCTTCGGCCATCTCAGCGATCGTTTTGGCCGTATCCGCATACTGACCATCACCATCCTGATGTTTTCAGTGTTTACCGGCCTGTGCGCCGTTGCCGTTGGCTACTGGGATTTGCTCGCCTATCGCACCCTCGCGGGGATCGGGCTAGGTGGTGAATTCGGTATTGGCATGGCGTTGATCGCCGAAGCCTGGCCCGCAGAGAAACGCAACCGTGCCTCGGCTTATGTGGGTATGGGCTGGCAGCTCGGCGTGCTTGCCGCCGCTTTCCTCACCCCGCTGTTGTTACCTTATATCGGTTGGCGTGGCATGTTCTTGGTTGGCCTGCTGCCGGCGCTGGTTTCCTTCCTCATCCGCCGCACCATGGGCGAGCCCAAGGAGTTTGTGCAGCAAAAAACCAGCGAACAGCAGCTCTCCTTTACTCATCGATTAAAGCTGCTATTTAAAGATCGCGCCACCAGCAAGGCCAGCCTGGGGATCTTTATCCTCTGTTCGGTACAAAACTTTGGCTATTACGGTCTGATGATCTGGATGCCGACCTATCTGGCGAAAAACTTTGGCTTCTCGTTGACCAAATCCGGCGTCTGGACGGGCGTCACGGTGATCGGTATGACCTTTGGCATCTGGCTGTTCGGCGTATTGGCCGATCGCTTTCCCCGTTGGATCATTTTTGTGATTTATCAGGTAGGCGCCGTAGTGATGGTAATCTGCTACTCGCAACTCACCGATCCTGTGGTGATGCTGTTTGCTGGCGCACTGATGGGCGTGTTTGTTAACGGGATGATTGGGGGCTATGGCGCACTGATTTCTGATACCTACCCGGTGCAGGCACGCGCCACAGCGCAGAATATCCTGTTCAATCTGGGACGCGGCGTCGGTGGGCTGGGGCCATTGGTGATTGGTGCATTGGTTACTCAGGTTTCCTTTACCGCCGCGATCAGCCTGCTGGCAGCCATTTACCTGTTGGATATTTTCGCCACGCTGTTCCTGCTGCCGAAGAAGCAAACTACGGGTGATACGTTGGGGGCAATCGGCTAACACTTTCCCTCACCCTAACCCTCTCCCAAAGGGAGAGGGAACTAAACGTGCTACAAGCTAGCCGCAGCTACGGACCTCGTGGGAGAGAATTGGGGGATATTGGTGGTCTTAACTGACAAGTATTTAGGAGGGGTCGGGCAGAAGTTGCTGTCTGGCCTTTCTCCAGACAAAAAGTTGGGGGCACTGCGTTAACAGTGCCCCCGGTTCGTTTTATAGCTAATCCCGCTACAAGTGTGCTCCCTGCTCAATCCTTGAAAACTTTTCCTTTCGGCCATCCTGACCAAAACAATCCTTCGCAAAATCCTCTAGCATCATCCTGACGCGGTTCCTCGGCCTTCCTGACCCACCAACAATCCTGTGCTGGCTCTCTATCTCCGTCCTGGAGGTGTCCCTGGTTTCAATCCTGAAACATCCTGTGTATCATCCTGATACCAATCCTTTCCACTCTTCCTGAGTGCATCCCTTTCTTCTTCCTGAAGCTGCATCATCCTGACGCTTTCCTGCTCCATCCGGCTTCCTTCCGGTAGACATAGAATCGCTTAATTCCTTTTTATTCACAAGGGCATGTAGGACGGATTACACAGAATTTGACTTAACGCCTCTAGCTATAAACAAATAACTAATTGATATATAAAGAAACAAAAGAAAAAATAAACCACTAAAATGAAAAATTAAAAGCGATCTCTCACAGCTTTTGTAAGAGATCTCTCACACGCGCCAAGCGCAAAATTGCCGATCACTGCAACCTGGGGCGCAATGCAGCGAGGAATTCCCCCAAACAAGCGGCTAACAGCGTACGTTTCTTGCTGCCAAATTGCTCAAGCAACACATTGCCGCTGACGTTACATAACGACACTACCGTCATCTCCGATTCCGTGGTCGCCAGGAATAAGGTCGGCGAGAGTTTCAGGCGTTTTTGCGTCACCAGATGCCCAATCAGATTCTCCTGCAGCCGAATAAAGTCGTCTTCACTCCAGACCTGCAACAGCGTCAACGAGTGTTCACCAAACTGCGCACTCATATCCCCGGCATATTGTTGGGTATAGAAGGTATGAATATCCGGCTGGAGTTGCAGTTCCAATGCCTGCTCAACTTTTTCCAGGCTGGCCGCAGGCGTAAAAGGCTGCGGCAGCCACAACACCGTGTCATCGCGATTTTCGACGGTACAAGGTGAAGCCACGCCGTAGAGTTCCTGGCTAGCCGGTGCATGGCCGTAAAGCTGCTGCCAAGCGTCGACATAGCGCTGGGTAAATTCAAGCAGGGCGTGCGATACATCATGGTCCATATTTTTTCTCGCATACGGTAAACTGGTGCCCATTGTACCTATCTCACACCAAGGTGACAGCCCATGTCCTCCTATCAAGATCATCAGGCTCTGGCAGCACTGACGCTAGGCAAGCCAACCGCATACCGTGACAGCTACGATGCTTCACTGTTACAGGCGGTGCCGCGCAGCATGAACCGCGAGCCGCTGGGGCTTTATCCCGACAGCCTGCCGTTCCACGGTGCCGATATCTGGACGCTGTATGAACTTTCCTGGCTCAATGCCAAGGGCCTGCCGCAGGTCGCGGTTGGGGAAATCAGCCTGAATGCCAACAGCCTCAACCTGATCGAGTCCAAAAGCTTCAAGCTCTATCTCAACAGTTTTAACCAGACCAACTTCCCGGACTGGGAGGCAGTACGCAGCACGCTGCAACGCGATCTCGCCGCCTGCGCACAAGGGGATGTGAGCGTTACCCTGTTCAGCGTCGATCAGATTGAAGGCAGCCCAATCGCCCGGCTGGCAGGTGAATGCCTCGATCAGCAGGACATCAGTATTGAGAGCTACGAATTCGATACGGGCTACCTGCAAGGTGCAGCTGGCAGCCGGGTCGTTGAGGAAACGCTGGTCAGCCATCTGCTGAAATCCAATTGCCTGATCACCAATCAGCCCGATTGGGGTTCGGTGCAAATCCGCTATCGTGGTCCACAGATCGACCGCGAAGCCCTGCTGCGTTATCTGGTTTCGTTCCGCCATCACAACGAATTCCATGAACAGTGCGTTGAGCGGATCTTTAACGATCTGCTGCGTTTCTGCCAGCCGGAACAACTGAGCGTTTACGCCCGCTATACCCGCCGCGGCGGCCTGGATATCAACCCATGGCGCAGTAATGTGCCGTTCGAACCGGACCATGGCCGTCTGGCCCGCCAATAATGCGTACCAACGCTCAACAACTGAGCTAACGGACGGTTTGTATTGGTAAAAATCCGGGGACGGCGGTAAGGTTAAATCAAGGATGCCCGCTTTTTAGCCAGGCATTCTGGCAGGCATTGCAAAATTCTTACCGGCGTACGCACAAGCCGGTAAGGATTATTATCGCCCCATAATGGGCGCAAAGGAGTTACCTTGATTACACATATCAGCCCACTTGGCGCTATGGATTTATTGTCGCAGTTAGAAGTAGACATGCTCAAGCGTACCGCCAGCAGCGACCTGTACCGCTTGTTCCGCAACTGCTCCCTGGCGGTGTTAAACTCCGGTAGCCAAACCGACAACAGCAAACAGCTGCTGTCGCGCTATGAAAACTTCGATATCAACGTACTACGTCGTGAGCGTGGTGTAAAACTGGAGCTGGTGAACCCGCCAGAAGAGGCCTTCGTTGATGGCCGCATCATTCGCTCACTACAGGCCAACCTGTTTGCCGTACTGCGCGATATCCTGTTTGTCCACGGCCAAATGGACAACGCCGGGCGCTTCCAACATATGGATCTGGAAGACTCCGTGCATATCACCAACCTGGTGTTCTCCATCCTGCGTAATGCCCGCACGCTGCACCTTGACGAAGATCCGAACATGGTGGTGTGCTGGGGCGGCCACTCGATCAATGAGAACGAATATCTGTATGCCCGTAAGGTTGGTAGCCAACTGGGCCTGCGTGAGCTGAATATCTGCACCGGCTGTGGGCCAGGGGCGATGGAGGCACCGATGAAAGGGGCCGCTGTCGGCCATGCGCAGCAGCGCTACCACAACAGCCGCTTTATCGGCATGACTGAACCTTCAATTATTGCCGCTGAACCGCCGAACCCGTTGGTTAACGAACTGGTGATCATGCCAGATATCGAAAAACGTCTGGAAGCCTTCGTGCGTATTGCGCATGGCATCATCATTTTCCCTGGCGGGGTCGGTACGGCGGAAGAGCTGCTGTATCTGCTGGGTATTCTGATGAACCCGGAAAACAGCGAACAGGTCCTGCCGCTGATCCTTACCGGGCCAAAAGAAAGCGCCGATTATTTCCGCGTGCTGGACGAATTCATCATGAATACGCTGGGTGAGAAAGCCCGCCGTCACTACACCATCATCATCGACGATCCGGCCGAAGTGGCCCGTCAGATGAAAAAGGCCATGCCGCTGGTGAAAGAGAACCGTCGCAATACCGGCGATGCCTACAGCTTTAACTGGTCGATCCGCATTGCACCGGATCTGCAACTCCCGTTCGAGCCAAGCCATGAAAACATGGCCAATCTCAACCTGTATCCGAACCAACCGGCGGAACAGTTGGCGGCGGCATTGCGCCGTGCGTTCTCAGGGATTGTGGCGGGTAACGTGAAGGAGAACGGCATTCATGCCATCGAACAGTTCGGCCCGTACAAGCTACATGGCGATCCGTTAATGATGAAGCAGATGGATAGCCTGTTGCAGGGCTTTGTTGCCCAGCATCGCATGAAACTGCCGGGAACCGCCTACGTACCTTGCTATGAGATCGTAGCGTAACCCTCACCCAGGGCGGCGTAATCTCCGCCCTTATTCTTAACGTTGCTGTCTTGCCTATGCCTATTCATTTACTGATTGTCGATGCCCTGAACCTGATCCGCCGCATTCATGCCGTGCAGGGGTCCCCTTGCGTCAACGCTTGCAAGCATGCGCTTTTGCAGTTGATCCAACACAGCCAACCCACCCACGCCGTCGCGGTGTTCGACGAGGACGACCGCAGCGCAAGCTGGCGTCATCAAATACTGCCCGATTACAAAGCCGGGCGCTCGCCGATGCCAGACAACCTGCATCAGGAAATGCCGCAGTTGCGTCAGGCATTTGCCGAACTAGGCGTTACCAGTTGGCATTCAGCGGGCAACGAAGCGGACGACCTGGCCGCCACTCTGACAGCCAAACTTGCCGCTGGCGGTCACCAAGTGACGATTGTCTCCACCGACAAAGGCTACTGCCAACTGCTGGCACCCAGCGTGCAGATCCGTGACTACTTCCAGAAACGCTGGTTGGATATGCCGTTTGTCCAGCAAGAGTTTGGCGTGTTACCACAACAGCTAACGGATTATTGGGGGCTGGCGGGAATTGGTAGCAGCAAGATCCCGGGCGTTGCCGGTATCGGGCCCAAAACGGCGGTATTGCTGCTGCAACAGATGGGGAGTCTGGATGCTTTGTATCAACACCTGGAACAGGTGCCGGAAAAATGGCACAGCAGGCTGTTAGAACACCGTGAGCTGGCCTATATCAGCAAGCAGGTCGCTACTTTGCGTACCGATCTGACGCTGGACGGCAATCTGCAACAGTTACGTTTGCCAACAAATTAAGGGCGCTACCCACGGCAGCGCCCTATCGTCTTACTCGCGCTCGTCGCGGCGGCCAGGAATGGCCGACCACATGCGGCGCACATGCACGGTGACTTCTTCCCGGTCATGATACAGCTGCTTGGCGTGGATCTCTGCGCTAATCCCTTCGTTGGCCAAGGCCTCGTGGATACTTTGCAGGTTCTGAGCGACCTCTTCATAACGCTTCTTCATCGGCAGCTTCAGGTTAAAGATCGCCTCACGGCACCAACCTTTGAGCAGCCATTGGATCATCAGGCTGGTGACCTTGGCCGGCTTCTCTACCATATCGCACACTACCCAGTAGTTTTTGCTGGTGGTCGGTTCGAACCGGAAACCATCGGCACGGTGATGGGTTACCTGCCCGGTATCCATCAGGCTCTGGGCCATCAGGCCATTGTCCACCGAATGCACCATCATGCTGCGTTTGACCAGCTGGTAGGTCCACCCGCCAGGGCACGCCCCCAGATCGACCGCAAACATCCCGCTGCCTAAACGCTCGTCCCATTCGTCTGCCGGGATAAACACGTGGAAAGCCTCTTCCAGCTTCAGCGTAGAGCGGCTTGGGGCATCGGACGGGAACTTCAGGCGTGGGATCCCCATATAGAACGGAGAATTGTTGTTGCTGTAGGAATAGCCCACATAGCAGCAACCCGGTGCGATGAAGAATACGTGCACCACTGGGCGGGATGCGTTCTCACGGGCCATCAGCACTTTCTGCTCACGCATGGCACTGCGCAGCGGTACGGTCAGCTTGCGGCAGAACTTCAGCAGCTCTTTGCTTTCGTTGGTATCCGGCACTTCGACCCGTAATTCACCACCGCGATCGACCACGCCCATCAGCATGCCAACAATCGGTGAAACCCGATCCTCCGGCGGCAAATCGCGCAGCAACTCACCCACCACCAACATCTGGCGGGCGAAGATCAGTTCGCGGAACGGGATCTCTTTCGCCAGGCGATCGGCATCGTCCGGCTGATAGCACTCAAACAGCACATAGCCGCTGTTGTCTTTGACTCTGGCAAAACCGAACACTTCCAACTGGGCGGCCTTGTCGGTGATTTCCGCCGCACACTCTTTTTCAAACCCTTGGCGGCAGTACAACGCGATTTTATTCATGGCGCTCGGCCTTTTTCCTCAGACGCAAAGCGCCAATCAACATCAATGCCCAACCGATCAGGAAGCAGGTCCCGCCTACTGGCGTGACATAAACCCAAACCTTTTGGTGAGACAGCGCCAGACAGTACAGGCTGCCGCTGAACAACACGGTGCCGAGCGCTAACAGCGCCCCGCTCCAATAAAACCACAGGTTGACCCGGCGCTGCATGGCAACAGCCAGCCCCAGGATCGCCAGAGTATGGAAACCCTGGTATTCCAGCCCGGTGCGGATCCAGGCCATTTCGTTGACCCCGAGCGCACTACTTAATACATGCGCACCAAATGCGCCCAGAGCAACAAATACAAAACCACTGATAGCAGCAAAAATCAGCATAGAACGGCTACTCATCGTTATTCACCTTAATCGAGGTTAACCAGCCACAGCATCACGGCAGCCGGCCCTATTGTTCATAGCGAAAGCGGAACTTCTCCTGTTCGCTGGCCGCACGCGCCAAGATCCATTGGCGAAAGGCGGCTATTTTACCCAGTTCTGCCTGGCTGTCATGACATACCAGATAAAAAGCGTTTTTACTTACCAGCACGTCATTAAACGGGCACACCAATCGACCGGCTTCGATCTCGGTTTGCGCCATCACGTTGTTCACCAGCGCAATCCCCTGGCCATGCACGGCCGCTTGAACCACCATGGCGCTATGGCTAAAGATTGGCCCTTGCTGCACGTTGATATGCTGTAACCCCAGTTGGCGGGTATATGCCAGCCAGTCGCGGCGTGAAGTATCATGCAGAAGCGTATGATAAGCCAGATCCCCTGGCACTTTCAGTGCATGATCGCCCGTTAACAGGCTGGGAGAACATACCGGCAGCAGATATTCCGCGTACAAACGCTCGGTGCGTACCCCCGGCCAGTTGCCTCGGCCATAAAAAATCGCCACATCAACGTCATCCGCCAGCTTTTCCTCTTCACGGTCAATGGCCTGGATGCGCACATCGATCCCCGGATAAGCTGAGTTAAAGCTGGAAAGGCGTGGCACCAGCCACTGAATGGCGAAACTGGGCGGCAGGCTGACCGTCAATGCCCCTTTGGCGCTACGTGCCTGGAGCTTGCGTGTTGCCTCGTTGATCGAAGAGAAAATTTCTTTGATATCGAGGTAATAACTTTGCCCCTCTTCGGTCAGTAACAGCGAACGATTACGCCGCCGAAACAGCTTCAGCCCCAGAAAATCCTCCAGCGATTTGATCTGATGGCTCACCGCGGCCTGGGTAACAAACAGCTCCTCGGCCGCCTTGGTAAAGCTTAAATGGCGGGCTGCCGCGTCAAAAACCCGCAGTGCATTAAGAGGAGGGAGACGTTTAGACATGAATTGGCCCTTGTGTATTGCAAACTACGGCGTTGTCAGTTGAATGCACAAGAGCGACCACTAGGTCACTCCTCGGCTTTAGTTACATTTATGTAACAACTGGCCGACGGGTTTCGCAAACAGGATCAGGCCGCAAGATACATAACGTCAGTAGCCCATCCGTGTGGACTATTGCCATTAGTTTTTTTAATCCGAGCCATTATAAATTGTCCGTTGAGCATGCGCCAGTAAATACCTATAGTGGCGGCACTTCCCGAGCCGGAACGAAAAGGAATTGGGTGTCGAGGACGCCGATGAACTTTTGGCTTTGTGGTTGTGATGTTGTGTTTGCAATTTGTCCGCCAATTCGGACATGGTAGCTAGGCTACTGTTTTTCACTTCCTGTACATTTACCCTGTCTGTCCATAGTGATTTTATGCAGCACCGCAAGCTTTGCGGTGCTTTTTTTTGCCTGCAGGTTTCCAGGTTGTGTCCCGTCATTGCACGTGAGCACCGCTGGAGGTCATTTGGACGCGTAGCAAGGCACGAACCGTGCAGTTTGGTGGGCCCAAATAAGCGGGGAGAAACGCAGATACGCGTCCAAATGGCCCCAGCCCGAAGGGTCGCGCCCCAAAAGCCCGTACTCAGCGTTGTCGGGCTTGAACTTAGACCCACTAGGCCCTGCACCCTCCGCCTTGATTACGGGCTTTTGGGACTGCGACGGTGCCACGCTCAATGGCGGGACACAACCTACTTACCTTCAACCATTTCCTTCACATCGGCACGGTTAATCTGCTGTTCAACACCGTTGGCGTCTTTGTAGCTGATCATCCCGGTATCTTCGTCTACCTTTGGTTTCCCATCGGCGACAATGGTGCGTCCATCGCTGGTATGCATGACGTAGTTGCTTGAGCAAGCTGCCAGGGTAAACGTGAGCATCAGGGCAGAGATAACTGCGGCTGTCTTGTTCATTTGTGACTCCTTGTAGATAAAAATGCTGTAAAACTCATTTCTGTTATTTAAGGAACTCATTCGTACGCCAATATTCAGCATAACAAACTTTCGTCAGATTTCCAGGAAACGGCGACAATTGTGCAGGATAACTTGTCTCAGACGCCAAAATAGGACAGGATCAATGGCTGACAAAGCCACTGATAATCAGCCGATGACGCCTTTTGAGCCTATCTTGTTCCGCAGCCAGTTTCCGGCCCTTCAACAGGCAGGAATTTATCTGGACAGTGCCGCTACCGCGCTAAAACCGCAGGCGGTGATCGACGCAACGCAGCAGTTTTACAGTGCTGACGCCGCCACCGTACACCGAAGCCAGCATCGCGCGGCGCAGGATCTGACTCAGCGCTTTGAGCAGGCACGCCAGCAGGTCGCTACCCTGATTAATGCCCCTGATGCGGACGATATCGTTTGGACGCGTGGCACCACAGAAGCGATCAATCTGGTCGCGCAAAGCTATGCTCGCCCACGCCTGCAGCCGGGGGATCAGATCCTGGTCAGCGAGGCCGAGCATCATGCCAACCTGATCCCATGGCTGATGGTGGCCGAACAGACCGGTGCTCAGGTGGTGAAGTTGCCGATAGGCACCGATCGTCTGCCGGATCTGTCGCTGCTCCCTTCCCTGTTGTGCGAAAAAACCCGCATTCTGGCTTTGGGGCAAATGTCTAACGTCACCGGCGGATGCCCGGATATCGCACTAGCCATCGAGCTGGCCCACGCGGTGAATGCGGTGGTGATGATCGACGGCGCGCAGGGCATTGTGCATTGCCCAGCCGACGTCCAGCGGCTCGATATCGATTTCTACGCCTTCTCTGCGCATAAGCTCTATGGCCCAACCGGCATCGGTGCGCTGTATGGCAAGACCACGTTGCTGGCTCAAATGGGGCCGTGGCAAGGCGGGGGGAAAATGCTGACTCAGGCCTCTTTCAGCGGCTTTACGCCACAAAAACCGCCGCACTGCTTTGAGGCTGGCACACCGAATATTGCCGGGGTGCTTGGGCTGGGTGCCGCATTGAGCTGGCTGGAAACACAGGATATGGCCGCTGCTGAACAGTACAGCCGCGCCCTGGCGGAAAATGCCGAGCAGCGCTTGCAGCTGTTACCTGGATTTCGCAGCTTCCGCAGTTCCGGCTCCAGCGTCCTGGCATTTGATATTGCCGGGATCCACCACAGCGATATCGTCACCCTGTTAGCCGAACAAAACATTGCGGTACGCGCGGGCCAGCACTGCGCCCAGCCCCTGATCGCCGCATTAGGGGTGAGCGGAACGTTGCGCGCGTCGTTTGCGCCTTACAATACGCAGGAAGATGTCGATGCCCTGGTGCTGGCATTGACCAACGCCATCGAATTACTGGCCGAATAAGATGCAAAACCAAGAATCCTTGCTTGCCCCACACCCTTTTGGCCGTGAAATTACTGAGCCAGCGCTGATAGCAACATTCAGTGCGTTGAAACAGTGGGAAGATCGTTACCGCCAACTGATCATGCTGGCAAAACGCTTGCCGCCACTGGCAGCAGAGTTACGGCAGGCGGAGAGGGAACTGAGCGGTTGTGAAAACCGTGTCTGGCTGGGGCATCAGTTGCTGGCTGATGGGACGCTGCATTTTTATGGCGACAGCGAAGGGCGCATCGTGCGCGGCCTGCTGGCAATCTTGCTGACCGCTGTCGAAGGTAAAACGCCGCAACAGGTATTGGGCACCGATCCCTTGGCCTTGTTCGATCAGTTGGCGCTACGTGCTCAGCTCAGCGCCACCCGAGCCAGCGGCTTGGCTGCCTTGGCGGCCAGGATCCATGCTATAGCCGCCAGTTATGCCTGACGAGCTGCCTTTGCCACCATCTTCTTCAACGCGTGGGAGACGGCAATAAAGCCAAAGGTCGCGGTGACCATGGTCGCCGCACCAAAACCGGCGCTGCAATCCATTTTCTTCGGCCCTTCTGCGGTACTGCGAGAAGCACACACTGAACCATCCGGCTGCGGGTACATCAATGGTTCGGTGGAGAAGACGCAATCAATGCCCAGCTTACCCTTGCTGTTTTTCACTACGTTAAAGTCGTTCTTCAACCTTTCACGCAGTTTGGCTGCCAGCGGATCCTGAATGGTTTTCGCCAGATCGGCCACGGCGATCTGCGTAGGATCGATCTGCCCGCCGGCACCGCCAGTCGTTACCACCGGGATCTTGAAACGGCGGCAATAGGCCAACAACGCCGCTTTTGGCCGCACGCTGTCGATGGCATCAATCACATAGCTGAAGTTATGGTCCAGCAACTCGGCGACGTTATCCGGGGTAACAAAATCATCCACGCAGGTCACCCGGCATTCCGGGTTGATCGCAAGAATGCGCTCCGCCATCACTTCGGTTTTCGACTGGCCAACATGCTGGCGCAGGGCATGGATCTGCCGGTTGGTGTTGGTGACGCACACGTCATCCATGTCGATCAGGGTGATCGCGCCAATGCCGGTTCTTGCCAGCGCTTCAGCCGCCCATGAGCCGACGCCACCAATACCGATCACACAAACGTGCGCCTGGGCAAACAGCGCCAATGCCGACTGGCCATACAGGCGTGCCGTGCCGCCAAAACGCTGCAAATAGGCCTCTGAATAGGCTGTACTCATGTCGTTTTACTTACCTTGGTTGTAAAATAGTCAGGGCCGGAAGATCCGGCCCTGAGGGCGCTCATAAACTACCGGACTCACAACGTTGGGCGTTGCTAAACGGGCGCAGCATGCAGCGCCCACTACGGTCGAACATGTTTTAACTTAACGGGTGACCAGTTGGGAACCACTCGATGAAGACAGTGGTTGATTAGCGCTGAACAACTGCGCCCCAGCGTTGCCGCCTTTCAATACCCAGACCCGGCCATAGTGATTATAGAACCCCGCCGAGTGACCGGCTTCCGGGCCGATCCCCTGGTACATATCAAAGTGCTGACCTTTAATCGCCCCGCCCACGTCGAGCGCGACCATCAGGCGCATTTCATATTTTCCCGTGAATTTACCCTTGTTGTCCAGTAACGGGACTTCTGCCAGCAACGTCGTGCCCGCCGGGATCAGGGAGCGATCGGAAGCCACGGAGGCTTTGGCAATCAGCGGCACCGCGCTGGCCCCTTTCACCGGAGCGAAAGGCACCGGGTGGAAGAACACGAATGACGGGTTTTGTTCCAGCAACTCACGCACTTCGGCTTCGCTGTGGGTTTCCGCCCAATGACGAATGGCCTGCATCGACATATCGGCCCTGGCCACTTCCCCGCGATCGATCAACACTTTGCCGATACTGCGGTAGGCATGGCCGTTCTTACCGCTATAGCCAAAGAACACCAACGGCTGACCGTTACCGAAATCGACATAACCGCTGCCCTGCACTTCCATCATGAAGTTATCCATCAGGGAATTGGTGTAAGCGATGATATAGCGGCTATCCAACGCCCCGGAGTAGATACCGGCACGATCCGGCAGACGGCGCTTACCTTTACCTGGCATGCTGTACAGCGGGTAGCGGAATTCGCCCTGTTGGGTATAGCGTGCCTGTAACACTGGAGTGTAGTAGCCGGTGAACTGGACGTTGCCATAGCTGTCGACGCCTTCCATCTGGTAGGCGCTAAGGCCGAACTGGTTCAGTTGGCGCGTATCCGCCCCCGACGCCATCCAGCTCTGGACTGCCTGATAGGTGGAGTTATTACGGTTAAACAGCGACGGCGAAGCGTATTTAATCTCCATCAGTTGGTTGGAGTAATCCTGGCCGTTGATCGGGGCGCCTCTGGCATTGGGGCGATTCACCAACTCCAGCGACTGATCCAGATGACCATCTTTATACTGCTGCCCCCGGTCGGTCGGTTTTGACGAACAACCGGCCAGCACCGCAATCACTAACCCACCCAGCAGGTATTTGCCCCAACGTCCTTTCATTGCACACTCTCTCAGACTGATATGTTCTATACCCGATGGTTGCGGGTAAACTGGCTGAACGATAACAAACGGCCATAGATAAAGGAATCGCTACCGCTAAAAATTCCCAGCTAGATGATTATGATGAAATAAAACGCAAATTGGGGACTAATGCAGCATAAAAATGGCTTTCGATGAATTATATGCAAAAAGGGATTGCATCAAAACGTCTGGAGAGTATAGTGCGCTTCCATCGGACGCGGGGTGGAGCAGCCTGGTAGCTCGTCGGGCTCATAACCCGAAGGTCGTCGGTTCAAATCCGGCCTCCGCAACCAACCGATACTGTGATGACGGTATCAAATAAATGTTGGCTTCGATGAAAGAAAAGGTATTATACGGACGCGGGGTGGAGCAGCCTGGTAGCTCGTCGGGCTCATAACCCGAAGGTCGTCGGTTCAAATCCGGCCCCCGCAACCAACCGATATGGCAACAGCGGTATCACATGAAGGGTTGGTTCGATAATATCAGTATCAAGACGGACGCGGGGTGGAGCAGCCCGGTAGCTCGTCGGGCTCATAACCCGAAGGTCGTCAGTTCAAATCTGGCCCCCGCAACCAATCTTGATAACAGCAGACAAGCACCTTAACGGGTGTTTTTTTGTATCTGAATTTCCCCCTCTCCTTAGTCAGACCACCTGCCCGTCCTTGGGCGACGCCAGTGTTAACTGCGAGCCAAAGCCCCACCGTTGGCGAAATAGGCTTTGATCCCTGCCAGAATCGATTCCGCCACCTGCTGCTGAAAATGGCTGGTGCGCAGCTTGCGCTCTTCTTCCAGATTGCTGATAAATGCCGTTTCCACCAGGATCGACGGGATATCTGGCGCTTTCAACACCGCAAAACCGGCCTGATCGACGCGATTCTTGTGCAGGCGGTTAATTTTCCCCATCCGGTTCAGCACTTCCTTACCGAATTTCAGGCTGTCATTGACGGTGGCGGTCTGCAACAGATCAAACATGGTGTGATCCAGGTAGCGATCGCCACTCTTGCTGACCCCGCCAATGTCATCGGCGGCGTTCTGGGTTTGCGCCAGAAACTTGGCGGCGTTGCTGGTTGCCCCTTTGGTGGAAAGCGCAAACACCGACGACCCGCGAGCCGCACGGTTGGTAAAGGCATCGGCATGGATCGAGACAAACAGATCCGCCCGCTGCTTACGCGCTTTGGCTACCCGAACCTTTAATGGAATGAACACGTCTTCATTACGCGTCATAAACACTTTCATGTTTGGCTCGCGTTTGATCAGCGCGCTGAGACGGCGGGCGATCTGCAACACGATATCTTTTTCACGGGTTTTATTTTTGCCGATGGCACCGGGATCTTCACCGCCGTGCCCAGGGTCAAGCATGATCACAATCGGCCTATCGCGCCCCGCTTTACCGGCCTGTGGTGCCTCTGCCGGTAACGTCCGCGCCACATCGCCCTTGTTGTAATCTTCCAGCAATGCCAGCAGCGGATCATACTCTTCACCGCTGCCGCCCTTGGTGGGATAGAGATCCATCACCAGGCGGTTACGGTATTCGGCAACAGGTGCCAGGGTAAACATATTCGGGCTGACGCTTTGCTTGAGTTCCAGCACCAGCCGGACGGTATTCTTGTCGAACTGGCCGACCCGCGCCTGTTGCAGATAGGGATCTTCTTTGCGCACCTGCCCGGCAATGCCTTTCAACACGCTATTGAGCTGTACCCCTTCCACATCTACCACGATGCGATCTGGGTTGCTCAGGGCAAACTGTTTGTATTTCAGTGGAATATTGGATTCCAGCGTCACTCGGGTATAGGTTGAGGACGGCCAGACACGTACGGCAATCACATGAGAAGCAGCGGCGAAACCAACGCGACTCACACTCAGCAACCAGGTTGCGGCAACCCCCTGTAATAAACGACGGCGACCCAGATTGTGATTAGAGTTAGGCATGCGCCTCCGGTGAAAATAATGACTAAAAAAACAGCAAAAAAAAACAATGGCGAAAACTTTACCCAATACATTCAGCGCTGTCATCAGAAAATGTTTTTATGATCTTTCAATTTATTAATCAGTTAGCGTATCGGACGCTAAAATTCGCTGCAATTGCCGCTTGCCTTCGGCGCAAGAAAAGAATAAAAATACAAAAATACCGTATAAATATGCAAAAGAGGTCTTGCCGTGAAGGAACGTAGTACAGAGCTGGTGCAAGGATTTCGTCACTCGGTTCCCTATATCAATACTCACCGTGGCAAGACCTTTGTCGTCATGCTGGGCGGCGAAGCTATTGAACATGAAAACTTTTCCAGTATCGTCAACGATATTGGGCTGTTACATAGCCTAGGCATTCGTCTGGTGGTGGTCTACGGCGCACGACCGCAGATTGACAGTAATCTGGCGCAGCATAACTACGAACCGATTTACCACAAGCATACCCGGGTAACCGACGCCCATACGTTGGAGCTGGTCAAGCAGGCCGCCGGCTTGTTACAACTGGATATTACCGCCCGGCTTTCCATGAGCCTGAATAACACCCCGCTGCAAGGGGCCCACATCAACGTGGTCAGCGGCAACTTTATTATCGCCCAACCGCTGGGCGTGGATGACGGCGTCGATTATTGCCACAGCGGCCGTATCCGCCGTATTGATGAAGAAGCCATTCATCGCCAGTTGGACAGCAAGGCTATCGTGCTGATTGGCCCGGTGGCGGTATCGGTAACCGGCGAAAGCTTTAACCTGACCTCGGAAGAAGTCGCCACCCAGTTGGCGATCAAGCTGAAGGCCGAGAAAATGATCGGTTTCTGCTCATCACAAGGGGTGACCAATGAGGAAGGCAATATCCTTTCCGAACTGTTCCCCAACGATGCGCAAAAACGTATCGAACAGTTGGAAGATGCCGGTGATTACCATTCCGGCACCGTGCGCTTCCTGCGTGGCGCTGTAAAGGCCTGCCGCAGCGGGGTACGCCGTAGCCATCTGATCAGCTATCAGGAGGATGGTGCGCTGGTACAGGAGCTATTCTCACGCGACGGGATCGGTACCCAGATCGTGATGGAAAGCGCCGAGCAGGTGCGCCGGGCAACCATCAACGACATCGGTGGCATACTTGAGTTGATTCGCCCGCTTGAGCAGCAAGGGATTTTAGTGCGCCGTTCGCGTGAGCAGTTGGAAATGGAGATCGACAAGTTCACGATTATTGAACGCGATAACCTGACCATCGCCTGCGCGGCGCTCTATCCGTTCCCGGAAGAGAAGATTGGTGAAATGGCCTGCGTGGCGGTGCATCCGGATTACCGCAGTTCGTCGCGGGGGGAGATGCTGTTGCAGCGGGTAGAGAGTCAGGCGCGCCAGATGGGGCTACAGAAGCTGTTTGTGTTGACCACCCGCAGCATTCACTGGTTCCAGGAGCGCGGCTTCACCCCGGCAGAAGTCGACGTGCTGCCAATGCAGAAGCAGGCGTTATATAACTACCAGCGCCGTTCGAAGATCCTGTTGGCCGACCTTTGAGCGATGAGAGGTCATCCCCCCTCACCCTAGCCCTCTCCCAAAGGGAGAGGGGACTTAACGTGCTACAATTTGATACCGGCACCAACCTGCGGTTCCGGACTCGCCCCCTCTCCCCATCACTGTGCGTAAGGTACCCTGGACGCTATATCGGGAGAGGGCCGGGGTGAGGGCGACTGATGGCCTTAACTAACAAGCATCAACCTCACCAGTCGGTTTTTTTACGTCTGGATTTCGCCTAAACTAGGAAGCTACGTTACGTGCTGATAGATAGGGAAAACTATCATGTTTGATCGTTCACTGATCTTTTTTTATGGCCTCATACTCTGTTTTGGTATCTATAATTTTATAAAAATAAAACGTGATAACAAACGTTATTCTATCATGGCATATCTATTATCCCTGCTAGCAAGCATGGTGTTCGCCTCTTTTATTTATGACTTTGGGACAGGTCCCTGGTGTGTTTCTGCTTTTGTTCTGTCTTATTTTTTAAACTTCTTCGTCATTATTATTTTCATGGTTTCAACCTATTTCCTAAGAAAAAAACGCTTCAACAATAGCGTGAAAATGGTGAAAAACAAAGGTGCTGGATACCTTGAGAGCTTATGCTCCAACGAACCTGATGATCGTTGGCATAGCCTGCATTGGCACGTTGCTTATTCCCCACAACAAAATACACTGGAAATTGCAGCAGATATTTATCACAGCGAATTCAAACTGAATAAGAAATTTTTTAGCCGGACGTTAACGGGAAGAACACTAAAATTTATTCCTGAGTCACTAACAAGTTCCTTTACTCTTGAGCAGACCGTAATATGTCCATTAAAACAGTTTATGCAGCACAGTGAGGAAGCCCGCGAGCTGGTAATAAGCTACGCCGAGGCGATAAAAAATGATTTACCCGAGCCATGGGTTCTGCATAAGCAAGAGAGTTGATGGCCGCCCTGCGACCATCGGTGACTACTTACCAATCTGCAAACGTTCTGCCAATCCGCTGCGGCGTTGGGTGGGGGTGCGAATCGCGCTCACCAGTACCTTGTCTACCGCATAGAGTGAGAGCTGCTGGCGTGCCCGGGTAATGGCGGTATAGACCAGCTCGCGAGTCAGCACCGGCAAGAAATGGTTCGGCAACACCAGCACCGTATGGTCGAACTCCGAACCCTGTGATTTATGTACCGTCATCGCATAGGCGGTTTCATGCGCCGGTAAGCGGCTAGGCTGTACCGATTTGATGCTGCCATCCGGCAATTGGAAATGCACGCGCAGATCGCCGCCCTCTCCTGGCAAGGCAATGCCAATATCACCGTTAAATAACCCCAGCGCGCTATCGTTGCGGCCAATCATCACTGGCCGCCCTAAATACCAACGCCCGGCAGGGCCAGGATTGCGACGAATCAAACCCGCACGCTGCAAGCCGGTTTCGATACGTTCGTTCAGCCCAGCAACACCGAACGGCCCTTCACGCAACGCACACAGCAACTGAAAACGACCAAAGGCATCCAGGATCGCCGTAGCCTCTGCTCCTTCTGCAACCAGACGCAGGTAGCCGCGATAACCGTCAACGCAGCTATCCAATAGCCGTTGATAATCTTCGGTTTCTTGCAGTGGGTATCCCGCCACGTCGGCATAGCTGCCTTTCAATGACGCCAAGGCGCGCTTGCTGTCGCCAGCATTCACTGCCAAGGCCAACTGACCAATGCCGGAATTGGTATCAAAGCGATAGCTCTTGCGCAGCAGACAAAGGCTATCGCGTACCGCGGCTTCGGCCTGCGCTGGCTGCCCTTGCAAAGGGCAACCGGTCAAACGTGCCAGTTGTGCCGCACGGGCTTCACTATATCCCTGCTCGGCAAACCGGCAGATGTCCCCCAGCACGGCGCCAGCCTCCACCGAGGCAAGCTGATCGCGATCGCCAAGGAAGATAACTCGTGCCTTTGGGGGCAAGGCAGCAATCAGCCGGGCCATCATGGGCAAATCCACCATCGAAGCTTCGTCGACCACCAGCACGTCCAGATGCAGCTGATTTCCCCGGTGATAACGCATGCGCTGGCTGTTTGGCTGAGCGCCCAGCAAGCGGTGTAACGTCGCCGCCTCCGTCGGGAATAAGGCCCGCTGCTCCGGGGTCAACTCCAACCGGCGGCTGGCGCTACCCAAGGATTCGGTGAGACGGGCCGCCGCTTTACCGGTGGGCGCAGCAAGTTGAATGCGCAGACGCTCTCCGTCCGCCAACTGCACCAGCGCTGCCAACAGCTTGGCAACGGTGGTGGTTTTACCGGTGCCTGGGCCGCCGGAAATAATCGCGATGCGCCGCGTGGCCGCTACGGCTGCGGCAATCTTTTGCCAATCGGCTTCGTCCGTAGCCTCACCAAATAATCGGTCGAGAATGGTGCGTAATTGCGCTTCTTCAAGTGCCTCTGGCACGCTATCACTACTGATAAACGTGGCCACTTCACCTTCGCTCTGCCACATACGTTGCAGATATAGCCGCTGCTGTTGCAGAACCATCGGCGTTGCCATACTGCCATCGCTAATCGCTGGCGAGGTTGCCAAACGCTGCTGCCAACTCGCCACATCCGGTTGCCCACAGGCCTGCCAGGCGGCCAAGGCCAACTCCGGCTGACGGCCATCAAACAGGTTTTCCGGCAACAGCTGTTCGAGCAGCAGGCAAACGTGGCCCGCCCCAGCCTCCGCACTCAGGCAGGCCGCGGCCAGCAGGATATCGGGTTCATCTTCGTTGGCCACCACCTGGGCAAATTGCACGTCCAGCGGGCGCAAAGCGCCCAGTGCCAACGCCTGATGCAAAATCTCAATCATTGCCCATCCTCAACCTCGGCCGTTTCACCGCTAAACAGACGATCCATTCCTGCAATCAGGGCGTATTCCGGACGGCAGGCAAAAATACCGTTACCTGCATGCTCGGCGTCCACCCCGCGTAAAAACAGATAAATCACCCCACCAAAATGGCGCTGGTAATCGTAATCGGCCAGACGATGTCCCAAGTAGCGGTGCAATGCCAAGGTATAGAGTTGGTATTGCAGGTCATAACGGTGCTCCGCCATCGCCCGCGCCATCGCTTCCTGGGTGTAGGCACTGCTGTCTTCGCCCAGCCAGTTGGACTTGTAATCCAGCAGGTAATATTTGCCCTGCCAGCAGAACACCAGATCGATAAAGCCTTTCAACATACCCTGCACCTGTTGGAAATCTAGCGCGGGGCAGCCTGCCGACAGGGGATCGTAGCGTTTTACCAGTTCATCCAACTGCCGCGCTTGCAGCAGGCCACCGATTGGCAGGTAGAACTGCAACTCTGCTTGCCTGGCTCCTGTTGGTAAGGCAGAAAGCGCGACGCCGCTGCTATTCAGTGGTGCGTTCAGCAGCACCTGCATCCAGCCAGATAATACCGGCAACCAGTGATCCTCTAGCCCTTGATGCTGTAACTGCTTCAGCAACCACTGTTCATCTAACGGTTGGGTAAAATCCAGTTCCTCAAACAGGCTGTGCAGGAAAGTGCCGGGGGCCGCGCCGCGTGGGAAAGTATGAGGAGTCAACGCCGGTGGTTTAGCCATATCACGCTCACCTACGGCATCAACGTCCAGGCGCGGCAACAGCTCCTGCATCCGACTAGAACCATGCTGTTGCAGGCCGGTATAGCTGGTTACCCGCCAGAAATCCTGCATCCTGCGAGGAAACTGATTGGCCGCCAACTCAGCCGCTGCCGCCATCTGCGGCTGCCAGATCTGTTCACCCGGCGCATCCACCAGCGACAGCGCAATGCCTTGGGTTGCCAACTGCTGTAGGCAGGTTTGCAGATAGGCTGCATCGCCCGCTTGCCCCGCTTGCACCAGATAGCCCAACGCGCTGCGATGCAAATCCGTATCGCCCTGCTTCTTGCGCGTGCCGAGGAATAACGGCGCGATGCCGATACTACAGTGATAGACCGAACGAGTGAGGGCCACATATAGCAGGCGTAAATCTTCCGCCAGGCGTTCCTCTTCCGCCCAGGCCACGCTTTCTTCGTTGGCATTGAGATCCAGCAGGACTTTAAAGGTCTGACGATCGTGGTACAGCACCTGTTGCTGCTGGCGGAAATTCCCCACAAAAGGCAGCCACACCAGATCGAATTCCAGTCCTTTCGACTTGTGGATGGTGATCACCTGCACCAGATGACGATCGCTTTCCAGTCGCAATTGCTGATTGTCCGATTGGCGGTTTGGTTGCGCGATCTGCTGTGCCAACCAGCGCACCAGCGCATGCTCGCCGTCCAGTTGCGCCGTGGCTTCCTGCAACAGTTCCCCCAGGTGCATGACATCGGTCAAACGGCGCTCGCCCCCAGGACTGGCCAGCAGATTTTCAGCCAGATGGCGCTTGGCCATCACCTCACGCAGCATCGGCAATACGCCGCGCCGCAACCAATGGCTACGATATTCATCAAACTCGTTGACCAACGCATCCCAGGCTGGCTCATTATGGTTCAGTTCGTCCAGCGTCAAGGCATCCAGCCCTAACAACCCGGTGGCCATAGCGCTACGCAGGGTTCGCTCCTGTTCGGGAGCCAGCACCGCCTGCAATAGCCACAGCAAATCTTTGGCTTCCGGCGTATCAAACACGCTGTCACGGTTGGAAAGGTAAACCGAGGGAATGGCTAACGCACTGAGTGCATCACGCACCAACGCCGCTTCGGCACGGCTGCGCACCAAAATGGTGATATCCGATGCCTGAACGGGGCGGCGTTGCTCCCCCTTGAGCAGCCAAGCCTCACCGGCTTGTCCGGCACTCAACCAGTCACGGATTTGCGCCGCACAACGGCGAGCCATTAATTGTTGGTAATCACTTACTCCCGCCCCATCCCCTGGCTGTAACCAGAATTGCATGGCCGGTTGCGCTTTGTTGTGCCACTCAAAGACCAGTTGTTGATTCTTCGGCGCGGCGGCCACCTCAATAAACGGGATTTGGCCAAACAGAAACGGCTTTTCCACCTGGGCAAACAGGCGGTTCACGCTGCCAACCATCGCCGGCGATGAGCGCCAGTTGGTCTCCAAGGTATAGTGGGCACTTACCTCTGAACGGGCTTTCATATAGGTGAAAATGTCTGCCCCACGGAAGGCGTAAATGGCCTGCTTGGGATCGCCGATCAGCAACAGGCCACACTCTTCCCGGCCGACGTACAGTTTCTGGAAGATGCGATATTGCTGTGGGTCGGTATCCTGAAACTCATCGATCATCGCCACAGGATAACGCTGGCGGATCGCTTGCGCCAATTGTTCACCACCGGCGCTTTGCAGCGCTGCATCCAGCCTGCTGAGCAGGTCGTCAAACCCCAGTTCGGCCCGCTGACGTTTTTCCTGCTGAATGGAAAGGCGTATTTCACTCAATGCTCGTGCCATGATCAGGTCACGCAGCGTCAGGGGCTCGGCAAACAGCTCATCGATAGCCACAAACAGTGGGTGACGCGGAGCCTCACCCTTTTTGGTTTTCTCCAACAGCACCGATTGGCGAAACTTCTCCAGCTCTTTGGGTAACTGGTAATCCTCGGTGGCCTGCCCGGCCCATTCCCCCACCTTGTTCAGCCAGTTGGGCAAATGTTTGCTGCTGTAGCTGCGCTTGTCGACGCCAGACTGACTGACGAGCGCTTCCAGATCGGCCGCTGCGGCCTGCCATTGCCCCTTGAGAGCATCAATGCGTGCGACGATCTGTTCATGACGCATCAGCACCGTTTCGTCATCTTTTGGCGGCTGACGTAGAGTGGGCGCCTCGCCGTGCAGATAGCCGGAAAGGTCGCTCAACAGAGCCTCTGGGCCGCTCCACTCCTGGCTAACCGCGCGTGCAACGCCCAATGGCAATGGGTAGCAGTGACGACGCCAAAAATCGGCGCAGGCCTGACGGCGCAACGGCAGTTCATCCTGCACCAGCGTCTGTTCGAACAAAATGCCGGACTCGAATGCGTTGTGAGTAAGCATTCGCTGACAAAAACCGTGGATCGTGTAGATCGCGGCTTCGTCCATCTGGCGCTCGGCGGCCAACAATTGCGCGGCTGCCTCTGGCAGATCGTCAATTTCCGCCATCAACGAGGTAAATAGTGGGTCTGAGCTATGCCCGCGTACGCAGGCAATACGTAATGCGTGGATATTGCTGCGAATGCGGCCCCGGAGTTCCTCCGTGGCCGCTTCGGTAAAGGTTACAACCAGGATTTCTTCTACCGTGAGCGGCCGCGGAAACGCCGCTGCCTGGCCTAAGCCAAGCAGCAAGCGCAGATACAACGCACCGATGGTGAAGGTCTTCCCTGTCCCTGCTGAGGCCTCGATCAGCCGTTCACCAAACAGCGGCAACGTCAGTGGATCAAGCCGCTGAGGAACCCCTTTCGTCATGGCTGCGCCACTTTACGAGGCAGCGTTTTTTGCAGTGACGAGGCATTAGGATAGGTTACCCAACCCTCACCCGGTGCCGCAAAATCGGCTTTCTGCTGGCTGCTGCCACTCACCTGCGACAGCAGTGCCAGCCCCTGTGGCTTAATCACCGCCTGATGGAAATAATCCGCCAGTTTGGCAGGCGTCAAAGTCTGGACCTGAGCGATCAGCTTTTCGCGGGTATCGAAGGCAAAGTTACCGCGATCGAAATCGCTACTGAAACGCCCGGCTTCTTCGCCCAAAGTTTGCGGACGCTGTTGCAGTTCATTGATCATCGCCTGTTTGTATTGGGCGAAATCGGCATCACTCAGCTCGCGCAGACGCTTTTCCGTCTTCGGATAGAAGTCTTGGTAGCGCTGATAGAGATAGGCTGGCTGCTTGCTGTTACTTTGCAACAGGAAACCAATGCCCCACTGGCGGCCAACCGGCATCGCAAAGGAGAACACCGCATAGCCAAGCTGCTCCTGGGTACGCAATTGGCTGTAGAACCATGGCTGGATGATCTGCCCCAGCAATGAGCTATACGCCATGCTGGTCACTTCATCATACCCCGTTGGGACATATACCGCCGCCAGCGCCGAGTCGGTGCTGCTGCCAGGACGTTGCAGGTTGGCAAACTGGTTTTTGTCGATCACCACGTTTTCACCGTGCCACCATTCCACACCGATACAGCCCAGGTTGTGTTTCAATGAGGAAGCCAGCGTATCCACCTGCTGTTTACTCATATTGCCCACGACCAATAACTCCGGCGTGGCCTCGGCCATCAGGCTGTTACGGTAGGCCAGCACGTCTTGCAACGTCAGGGTTTTCAGTACCTCGCGGCGCTCGCTACGTTCGGGGTAAGGCACACGGGACAGCATCTGTACCGGCTGGATCGCCAGCTCAAAGGCTTTGCCCTTCTCGGCGGAATCCAACTGCTCCAGATACCAGGATTTAGCCTGCTCGAACTGCTCTTGCGTTGGGGTAAAGTTGGAATAGCCTTCAATCAGCGAAGTCAGCAGTTGTGGCAGACGCTGGGTAAAACCATTGGCGCTAAACATCAGGCCGTTATTCGGGGAAGTCGAGAAGCTGATCCCACCAACAGAAGCCTGATAGCTCAACTCATCGAGCGAGATCCCCGCCAGATAATCCATCAGCGAGAACAACACCTGATTACGTGCGGAGTCCATGGTTTTGGCGTTACGCAGCGCTACCGTCACATCGGCCTTGGGTTCATCGGCAAAATAGCGGCTCGGCATATACAGCACCCGCAGCCCTGGCTGGTTTACCACCATTTCCGGTTTGCTGAACTCATGTGAGGGCTTGTTGAGGGTAAATTCATCCGGGATATAAGGGTTCAGCCCCGGCAAGGACAGCGCGATCCCTTTACCCAACTGCTGCCATTTCTCAAAGCGTTGTGCGCTGATTTTCTCTACCTGATAAGGTGCCTCGACAAAGTAAGCCGTTTTGTTGTGTGGCTCATTCGGGCTGACAAACCAGATGCGCGCATTTTCCGGGGTCATCTGACCCAGACGTTCTGCTATGGCTTTAGGGTCGTAACGATCTGCCAGATACGGCGCATCCAGCGTATGCTCTACTGGTACGCGCAGCATGGTATCCACCAGCCACTCGATGTAGTTCATGTCGCGGGTAATCGACGGGTAGCGGAAATCCAGGTTCAGCACATGGGCGATTTCGTCAAAATAGCTTTGCTTGATCCCTTCGCCACGCAGCATTTGCAGATAACTGAAGATGGCTGCCACCACCTTATCGCGCTCCGCCAGCCCTTTGTCGGTCAGAGAAACGCTGATCGAGAACACGCCGCCGTTGCGGTCAATCATCGGATCGGCACCGGCATTGATGGCATCCGCCAGCCCTTGCTTCTGTAACCAGTCTGACAGTGTATTGGTGCTACGGTTACCAATCAGGTAGCTGATATAGGTGTCGGTTTTGCTACGGAACTCGGCGCTGTTGTTATCGATACGGAATTCGACCTTCAGCTGCTTGCGCGGCTGTGCCGGGACATAATGAATGATGATGCCCTGCTGTTCCGCGGTAACCGCTGGAACGGTGATCGGTGGCACTTTCGCATCGTGGTTCGGGATGCGGCCGAAGGTTTTGACCGCCAGCGCGCTCAGCTCAGGCAAAGATTGGTTGCTGTACAACACCCCCTTCATCAGGTTGGCTGAATAGTAGCGCTGATAAAAACGGGTGAGTTCTTCATGCAACTTGCTGCCTGGCTTATCCTGCAAAGTTTCGAGGTTGCCGCCAGAAAAGCGTGCGCTCGGGTGAGCCGGATTGAGCGTTTCTGCCCCGACCTGCGCCATGCGCATACCGTCACGGGAGCGTGCCATTGTCAGTTCAGCATTTACCGCGTTACGTTCACGGTCCGCATTGCCCGGATCCAAAATGGGTTCGGCAATGGCGTCGGCCATACGATCGACCGCGGGTTCCAAGGCGTCGTTTTCCACTTCCAGATAGTACGCAGTGCGGTAAGACGCGGTGCTGGCATTGTGGCTACCACCGTGCTTTTTCAAAAACTCGGAGAGGTTCTCGGGTTCCGGATAGCGCTTGGAGCCCATCAGCACCATGTGTTCCAGGTAATGAGCCAGGCCAAGTTGGCTGTCGGGATCTTCCAACGAGCCTACCGGCAGCGCCAGGGCAGCCAATGATTTGGGTGCCAACGCGTCGGACACCAGCAACACGACCATGCCGTTATCCAGTTTGATCGCCTGGTACTCGCGTGGATCGTGATCGCTTTTGTTGATCTTTTCCGCCAGTGGCTGCCATCCTTGTGCGGCCCAGCTTAACGGCGCCCAAAACATCATCAATAACATCAACCCGGTAACGCGGGTCAACAGTCTGCGCATATCCAAAATAAACCCCTGTTCTCTGGCTATCACGCCAACTCCCTGACGTTGACAGCACGGTGCAAATGACACAACCGAAAGTGATGTCCAATGAAATTCAATTTCTAACTCAAAGCATTACGGTTCTAAACGCTTAACCAACTATAGCCCATATCGCTGGAGCACTGCCTACACAGCGCTACAACGTATATGCCGATACGTTATGTAAGACCGGATTTACCCCCATTGGTTGAGCATAAAACCATTTTATTTTTACCATCTCCCGCCAACCAGTGCCACCGAGGGATGGTTACCCCAGATTATGCCGGGCAACGGGCAGCAGATAACGCTCGGTTTCGGACAGGATCTGTTCAAGGTGAACATTATCCATCTGCCGGAAAACGCGCTGGGTATAAGGATCAGCCCCTTCGCCAGGGATACGCTGATCGCCTTGCCAGGTTTGCAGCAGCTTGGCACGAGCCTTGACCTGCACCTCTTCATCCCAGTCTATCTGCTGCGTTTCTGCCTGATAACATTGGCTCAGCCAAGCCCAGCCGCTTTTATTGAGCAGCATCAACGGTTGCGACAGGCCACGGCGGTAACCCGCCACCAACTCTGCCAACTGCGCGTGGGCTTCGTCACTTGTCAGCGCGGCAAAACGCCAGGCGGAGTTCTTGCTGCCAAACATGCGGCTTTCCCCGCTCCCGCCAACGCAGCAGTACACCAGATGCTCCAGCCAGAGCAAGATGCCGTCGACGGCCGAAAGCGTTGCAGGCCGCCAGCGTAGCAAGCCATCCTGCTGTACCTGATGCAGCCAGCCGGTGATACGCATGCCCGCCACGTCGATGTCCAACTCCAGGCTGCCGTTCTCCTGGCGCTGTTCACGCACCCGCTCGGCCAGCTCTGCCATTTCTTCCTGCTGCTTTTGCCAGTAGATCTCGCCGAAGGCCCCATAAGGTAATCCCCCCGATGCGCGCACCCGTTGGTATAACTTACTTTCATCCTCCCCCTCGATCAGCGTGTTCAGCAATTGGCTGTTGAACTGATAGCGGCTGAGGTTATCCAGCGTAAACGGCTCGTCTTCCGGCAGTTCGGTCTCTTCCAGCACGAAGTTCACACCCAAACGTAGCTGGAAGAAGGCACGGATGGGATGGCGGTAAAAACGTAACAGTTCATCGAGAGCTACCTGGGTTTTCTCTTCCGCCACCAAGGGGTGATTAAACTGTGGATGTGCGGCGCCACGGCCATCGGCTGCCGCGAGCCATTCTGCCGCATAGCTTTGATCTTCACTCCCCGGCAGGAAGTTTTCGGCTGCAAACGGCATACGGGCATGGCGTTTCAGCAAGTGCTCACCAACGCTGTGTGCGCTACCGTCCGCATCAAGCCCCTCATCACCAGGCAGGCAGTAGCTTTGTTGCAGATATTCCAACAGCTCGGTGACCAGCACCGAAGGATAGCGCTCGCCGTTATCCTGAATCGAGCGGCCGATAAAGCTGATATACAACCGCTGCTGGGCAGAAAGGATCGCCTCCAGGAACAGGTAGCGGTCATCGTCACGGCGGCTGCGATCGCCCCGCTTGATTTGCTGTGCCATCAGGTCAAACCCCAACGGCGGCAAAGTGCGGGGATAGACGCCATCGTTCATACCCAACAGGCAAACCACCTTAAACGGAATAGAGCGCATGGGCATCAGGGTACAGAAGTTGATCTGGCCTGCCAGGAAACGCTGGCTGATGCGCTGCTGATCGAGCCGTGCAGCCAGTTCATCACGCAGCAACGTCAGCGGGACGGCATCGGGATAGCGCGCCGCCAGGCCAAAACTGGCCACCTTCTGCCACTGCTCTTCGATCAGCGCCAACGCCTCTTCCGTTTCGCTGTCTGTCTCAAAGAAACTATTGAGCAACTGGCGGCACAATGGCAGCCATTCCGCCAATGGCCGCTCTTCACTCAGAATTTGTCGCCAACGGCTGAGCTGCGCCAACAGATCGGCCAGTTGCCCGGCCAATTCGGCCACCAGCCCGCTTGACTCATCATAAGGTAATACGCCCTGCCAATCTCCGGCATTGCTGTCCATGGCGTAACCCAGCAGCATGCGCGTCAGGCCGAAGCGCCAGGTGTGTTGCCCGGTTGCAGGCAGATCCAGCTCGCGCACGTTGTCATCATCCAGACCCCAACGAACCCCAGATTCACCAGTCCAGTGACGTAACAGGCTCAGCCCCTCTTCCTGGATCGAGAATCGCGCCGCCAGCGCGGGCACGTCCAACAGCGCCAGTACTTGCTCTGAGGTAAAGCGGCTTTGCGGCAGATCCAGCAAGGAAATGAAGGCTTGCAACGCCGGATGCGCCTGCCGGGCCTTGCGATCGGAAATGGCAAACGGCAGGTAGCGCCCAGCGGGAGCATTGCCAAACACCGCTTGAATATACGGGGTATAGCTATCGATATCCGCCACCATCACGATGATATCGCGCGCGGTCAGTTGCGGATCTTCAGCCAGCATGGCCAGCAGTTGATCGTGCAACACTTCGACTTCACGCTGCGGGCTATGGCAGGCATGCAGGCTGATGGAGCGATCCTGCGGATCGAGCTGGCGTTTATTGTCGCTGCGCTCCAGAGTTTCCGGCGTGGTGCCGATCAGGGCGTGATCTTCCAGCTCCAGCATGTCGTGCTGAATGGCGTGCAACAGGTTATCTGCTGGGATCTCCACAAAGGCATCCACCTCCTGCACTGCCTCCATCTGCGACAGTAAATATAGATGATCGCGTCCCAGTTTGCCCCAGGAAGCCAACAGCGGGTTACTCAGTTGCTGTTCACCTTCGGCATCAAATAGTTGGGCGGCCTGTTCCGGCTGACGGAACAAACCTTGCTCCCTGGCCTGATGATAGTGGCGGCGTTTGCGGCTCTGCAAGCGGGCCAGAAAGGCGTAGTCCTGAATATCGCCCCAATAATAACGACAGGGGTTGGTAAACATCAGGTGGATATCAATATGTTTACCCAAGGCCTGCAATGCTTCCAGGTAGATAGGCGGTAAGGCAGAAATTCCGCAGATAAACACGCGTGGCGGTAAGCCCGCTGGGCATTGAGTGGCATTTTCCAACGCGCTGATAAACCGGCGATACAAGTTGGCACGGTGCCATTCTGGTTGTCCCAGTTCGTGGGTATATTCCACCAGCCGATGCCACAGGGGAGCTTGCCAGCTTTGCGCCTCTGCCAACCCTTCGACCTGTTCCCCACGCTGCCAGCTCTCCAGCCACTGCGGGCGATAAACCAGATATTGGTCAAACAGGTCGGCAACGCGCCCGGCAAGCTGGTGGATCTTGCGCTTGTCCGCGTCATCGGTCAGGTAATGCTGTAAAGGAGCAAACTCTGGCCGCGCCAGCATCTCTGGCAGCAGCCACATCAGCTTCCAGGTCATGGCATCTTTGCTAAAGGCACTCTCTTTGGGAATACCTGGCAATACTTTGGTGAACATGTCCCAGATAAAGGTCGCCGGTAGCGGGAAGATGATATTCGCGGCAATACCAAACTGTTCGGCCAGTTGCATCTGTAGCCACTGCGCCATGCCGGGGCTTTGCACCAGCACCACTTCCTGTTGGAACGGATCGGTCAAAGGTTCTCTGGCTATCAGCGCGCTGGTCAGCGTTTTCAGCAAGTCCAACTGATTGGAATGATAAACCGTAAACATGAGGCTCCTTGGAAGCGAAAAAGTGCATTACCGACGATTGTCCCCCTCACCCTAACCCTCTCCCACAGGGAGAGGGGACCGATCGAGGACACTTCGGCTAAAGCGAGGGGAGCCGATCTGGGCCACTCACAAATCGAAACTGACTCATTACGTAGGGCCGCAACATGCTGCGCCCACAGAGCCACATGTTGCCCCGGTTAGTCGCTACTGCCCACAATACCAACGGCTAAGCTCAACCTGTTGGTGCAGCGGAGTTTGGATCTTCACCGTGCGCCGCAGGCATGTGCCTTGCGCCAGATGAGTTTCGACCTGGTATTGCCAGTTGGCAGGTAGCGTGATGGCACGGTTCATTTCGGCACCGGCATTGAATATTTCCAGCTGTTGGTGCGCCAACGACCAGGCCTGCCGGTATTGCCACTGTCGTTGAAAAGCCTGCAACAACACCTGATGATATTGTAACAGCCCGAGCAGCGAGACGGCGAACAACAATGCGGCGATCAGTACTTCAGGCAGGCTGAAACCCCGTTGAGTGCGCCAGTTGGCCCGTTTATTCTGCACAGTCGCTCTCTCGTTTCTCCGGGCAAAAATCCAGCCAGCCACCTTTTTGCGCTTGTAGCCGATTTCCACCAGCCCCACCTTTCTGCGTGGCCAGTTGGTATAGCCACAAAGGTTCCGCCCCTGCGATATCCCCCGCCCCGCGTACCATCACCAAACCGCTACGGACAGAGAGCCGAGCGCAGGCCAATAAAGCCTCACCGTTCATCTGCTGGCAAGACCAGCGGGTTACCTGTAAAGACTCCCGTGGCCACGGTTGCGCCAGCCCCCAGCTCAAGGCCGAAGCGGCCTGATTATAGGCCCGCAGGTAGCGTTGCTGATCGATGGCCAACAGTAGCGCACTGTCCAATTGCCGCTGCTGGGCGGTAAGCATCATCAATCCCATCACCAGCAACAGCATCACCGCAGCCAGTGTGCTGCCCCCTTGCTGTCTATGCATATCTAGAGCGCCTCCATGCTGACGGCCCACTCCAGGCGGCGTGCTATATTTGCCCGCACCGTTGAGCGGCCACTCAAGGTAAACATCACCAGCGACTTGCCCCCGTTCCCTGCGATATTACTGACAGAGAAAGACTCTATCCGAACCTCTTCCTGATCGAGCAAGCGTTCCCAGCCGCTGCCCTGGCACTGTGTCACACCGCTTTGCCCCTCCAACCCACCGGCTCGCAAGCGGTAGCCAAAATACTCGGCATCGCCACTGCTTTCCCAACGGCCGTTGCGATTCAGATCGTAAGCCACAATCACACAGCTACCCGGTGCTTCGCCCACCGCATGGCCAATCAGCAGTGAACGCCCCTGACACTGCCCGGCGCAAAACCCGCTACGGCGCAGATCCTTTTCAATTCCGAAGGCCAGTTGGCGCAACACCTGTTCCAACCGATAGTGACGGCCCACATCAACCGTCTGCTGACGCAGTATCGGTAACGTTTTCGCTGCTGCCAACGTAATCAGGCTGCCGAAAGTCATCGCCAGCAGCACCTCTGGCAGGGTGAAGCCTTGTTCTAAGGCTGGCATAACGGCAGGCTCCGGATCGCGGTGACTTCACTGCACAGCCGCAACCGCCCTTTGGCGGAGAGCACCACACGTATGCGGCCAGCCTGATTCCCCAGCAAGATATGCCCGGCCTGGGCATTGTTGCGCACCCCATAGAATCCGACCTCCTTTTGGGTAAAACCTTGTAACTCGACATCCGGGTAGTCAGGGATAAACGCCCGATCGGCCGCCGCAGTACAAGATACCGCCAGCGGGCCACTGCCCACGCACCACGCTTTCCCAGGCCGAAACCACAGTAAAGCGTTGCGGTTATGCCAGTTGGCGTCAGCCTGCAAGCGCGTTAAAAACGCCAGCAGTTGCTGGGCGGTCTGCTCTAGCCGCAGCGCCTGTTGGTAATGATGCCATTGGCTAACCCCCCAGGAGGTCAGCATCCCCGCCAGTATCATCACGATCAGCAGCTCGATCAGCGTCAGCCCTTGCTGATGTTCGGGGTTATTTTTATATCGGTTCATACGGCAAGTGTAATCAGTCAGCTGCGCGGTGAAAGGCAGCTTTTATCAGGCTGGAAAATGATGCGCAGAATTTTTAGTTAGCAGGTAACGAGCTGGGAGAAATTGAGCACGACTTCGCATTTTGGCAATGCATCACGGACACGGCGATACGCGGTTAAACAAACGCAGCATGCGGCGATCCTACGTACGTCGGAAGAAAAAAGCCGTTGAGTGAGGGCCGGATTCGGCCCTCAATAAATCAGATGGCGACAGGAGCCTTGATTGGCGGATGTGGATCGTAGCCTTCAATCTCAAAGTCTTCAAAGCGGTAATCAAACAGCGAGGCTGGCTTGCGTTTGATCACCAGTTTCGGCAACGCACGCGGCTCGCGGGTTAATTGCAGCTGCGTCTGTTCCATGTGGTTGCTGTACAGATGCGTGTCACCACCGGTCCAGACGAAATCGCCCACTTGCAGATCACACTGCTGCGCCATCATATGTACCAGCAAGGCATAGCTGGCAATATTGAACGGCAGGCCCAGGAACACGTCGCACGAACGCTGATACAGCTGGCAAGAGAGTTTGCCGTCTGCCACATAGAACTGGAAGAAGGCATGGCACGGAGCCAGTGCCATCTGATCCAGTTCGCCCACGTTCCAGGCAGAAACAATAATGCGGCGCGAGTCCGGATCCTGTTTCAGCTGTTGCAGCACGGTGCTTAGCTGGTCAATCTGACGACCATCCGCCGCACCCCAGGCACGCCACTGCTTGCCATAGACCGGGCCGAGATCGCCGTTTTCATCGGCCCACTCGTCCCAGATGCTGACGTTATTCTCACGCAGATACGCCACGTTGGTATCGCCGTTCAGGAACCACAGCAACTCATGAATAATCGACCGCAGGTGGCATTTCTTGGTGGTCACCAACGGGAAGCCTTCCTGCAGGTTGAAACGCATCTGGTGGCCGAAAATCGACAACGTGCCAGTGCCGGTACGGTCGGCTTTAGGGGTGCCCTCGGCGAGCACTTTGTTCATCAAATCCAGATACTGTTTCATTTTTCCTCACGACAGTTGTTGCTGTGGACGACGACGATACGCCCAGATCATCATAATAATACCGGCAAGTACCATCGGCACGGACAGGATCTGCCCCATGCTGATCACCCCGTCAAACAGGCCAAGCTGGGCATCAGGCTGGCGGAACGCTTCGACGATAATACGGAATGCACCATAGCCGATCAGGAACAGGCCCGATACGGCCCCCATCGGACGCGGCTTGCGGATAAACAGGTTCAGAATGATAAACAGCACAATGCCTTCCAGCACCATTTCATACAGCTGCGAAGGGTGGCGTGGCAACACGCCATATTGGTTCAGCAACGGCATCAACTGAGGATTGGCGGCAACAATGGCAATATCTTCCGTGCGCGAGCTCGGGAACAGCATCGCCCAAGGAGTATCCGTAGTCACACGCCCCCACAGCTCGCCGTTAATGAAGTTGCCCAGACGGCCAGCACCCAGACCAAACGGGATCAGGGGGGCAATAAAATCAGACACCTGGAAGAAGTTGCGCTTGGTGCGGCGGGCAAACCACAGCATCACCGCGATCACACCGATCAGGCCACCATGGAATGACATACCGCCATCCCAGACTTTGAACAGGTAAAGCGGGTTATCCAGGAACAACGGCAGGTTGTAGAACAGTACATAGCCGACGCGACCACCGATAAAGACCCCAAGGAAACCGGCATACAGCATGTTTTCCACTTCGTCTTTGGTCCAGCCGCTGCCGGGTTTGTTGGCACGACGTACTGCCAACCACATGGCAAACACAAAGCCAACCAGGTACATCAAACCGTACCAGTGCAAAGAGACCGGGCCGATAGAGAAAATCACCGGATCAAATTTTGGAAACGCCAGATAGCTAGTGCTCATCTATCACCACAATATGTCTGTTATTCATCCCCAAGCGGGGGCGGCAGGTGCCAAACGCGCTGCAAAGCCCGTGCAACGGGAGCAGCGCATTGAGATGGCGCATCATAACATAGGCTTAACCACGTCCGGGCTTGCCGGTTGGGAAAAGTTCTGTAAAAAAATCGGTCAACGCTTAACGGGCTGCACAACGCTCAATCAACGACCGCCGCGGATCAGCCCGCCCATGCCACGCCGTTCCATAAACGCCGCCACCTGATGGCGAACCTCGGTCGTCATCTGGGCGCTCAATACCCGCTGGGCCAGCCCTTGCGCATCTTCCAGCTCAATATGGCGCAACAGATACTTGATACGGGCAACGCTACGTCCGTTCATGCTCAGGTTGCGGTAACCCATCCCCACCAGCAGCAGAGCCCCCATCGGATCCCCTGCCAGTTCCCCGCACAGGCTGACCTGCAATCCGGCCGCCGTCCCCTGCTCGACGATCAGTTTCAGCACCTGCAACATGGCAGGATGCAGGCTGTCGTACAACGAGGCAACGCGGGTATTATTACGATCTACCGCCAACAGGTACTGGGTTAAATCGTTGGTTCCTACGGAGATAAAATCGACGCGTGCGGCCAGATAAGGGATCAGGAAGATCATCGACGGCACTTCCAGCATGACGCCGATCCGCGGCTTGGGAATGTCGTAGCCCAGCATCTCTTCCACTTCCCGCCCGGCGCGATCGATCAGGCGTTTGGCCTCATCGATCTCTTCCAGGCTGGTGATCATCGGCAACAGGATCCCCAGATTGCCGGTGCCCGCATTGGCACGCAGCATGGCGCGCACCTGGATCAGGAAGATTTCTGGCTGATCCAGCGTAATGCGGATCCCACGCCAGCCCAGGCACGGGTTTTCCTCGCTGATCGGCATGTAAGGCAATTGTTTATCCGCGCCGATATCCAGCGTACGCAGCGTTACCGGCTTATGCGGATAGAGTTGCAGCATGCCCTGATATTGCGCCACCTGCTCCTCTTCCGACGGGAAGCCACTTTGCAGCATAAACGGGATCTCGGTGCGGTAGAGGCCAACGCCGTCCACCCGCCCGCCGAGCAGTTGTTCATGTTCCGGGCTAAGGCCAGCGTTCAGCATCACCTGGATCCGCTCGCCGGTTTTCAGCTCTGCGGGTTGTTCAACGTCATCTTCTGCCAGCTTGCTGAGTTCCAGCTCTTCGCTGATCAGGCGTTGATACTCTTTCACCAGCACCGGTTCCGGATCGACCAGCAGCTCGCCACGATAGCCATCAACAATCAGCATCCGCTGAGCCAACAGCGATGGCTGGATATCCGCGCCCATCACCGTTGGCACGCCCATAGCCCGTACCAGGATCGCGGCGTGGGAGTTGGCGGCACCGTCTCGCACCACTACGCCAGCCAGGCGATCCTGCGGCACTTCGGCCAGCAGGGTAGCCGTCAGCTCATCGGCAACCAGCACGAAACGGGCTGGCCATTGGCTTGCCCCTTGGGTGGTATCGTCGAGGTGGAATAGCAGGCGTTGGCCAAGCGCACGCAGATCGCTGGCGCGCTCGCGCATGTAGGTATCTTGCAAGGTCGCAAACTGAGCAGAAAAGGCTTCGATCACCTGTTTTACCGCCCATTCGGCCACCGAACCGGCATCGATCTCCGCGTAAAGTTCACGTTTGAGGCGGGCATCGTTGAGCAGGTGGGAATAGAGATCGAAGATCGCCGCGCTCTCTTTTTGCGAACTGGCGCTAAAACGCTTACTGAAACGGCGGAACTCTGCTCCGGCCTCTTCCAACGCCTGCGTCAGGCGTTCACGTTCGCTGACGGTGTCCAGCGTGGAGGCTTTATATACCTGGTCGAGAGAAGGCTGGCTGCTATCCAACCACCCCTCCGCCACCGCCACACCAGGGGCCGCAGCCAGCGCCCGGATACGGGTCTGGCGATACTGACCAAAAATGGCGTTGAGCTGTGATAGCGACAGGATCCCGGCCATTTGGGTGGCCAGGGTAACCATGAAGGATTCTTCGCTTTCGTCAAACTGGCGCAGCTCACGCTGTTGAACCACCAACACGCCAAGCAGCTGTCGGCGGTGAATGATCGGCACGCCAAGGAAGGATCGGAAACGATCCTCTTTGACCTGCGGAATATATTTGAAGCTGGGGTGGCTTTGCGCATCCGCCAGGTTGATCGGCTCAGCCAGACGCCCGACCAGGCCAACCACGCCCTCGTCAAAGGCCAGGGCAATAGTTCGCCCACGGGGTTTCTTCAACCCGCGCGTCGCCATCAGGTAATAACAGCGGCGGTCGTTGTCTGCCAGATAGATGGAACAGACTTCGGTATCCATCGCCAGACAGGTTTCATTGACCAAAAGATCCAGCGCATCTGTCAGACTGGCCGCCGCGGCCACTTTCTCAACAATTTCTCGCAAGCGCGTGAGCATAGTCGGTTTGACTTAACCTCTCTTTCGGCGATAAGCAGGAGGTTGCCGCTGCGCTGCCAGTTCCTGCATTGGCATGACGGTGGTGGCAAACTCTTTCATTACCCGGCGGTACACGTCGCGTTTAAACGACACCACCTGGCGCACCGGATACCAGAAGCTCACCCAACGCCAGCCGTCAAACTCCGGCGTACTGCTGCGCTGCATGTTGATATCCGCGTCATTGCACATTAACTGCAGCAGAAACCATTTCTGCTTTTGGCCGATACAAACCGGCTTTGTGTCCCAACGCACCAAACGTTTTGGCAATTTATAGCGCAACCAGTTGCGGGTTGAGGCCAGGATGCGCACATCCTTTTTACTCAGCCCCACTTCTTCGAACAGCTCACGGTACATCGCCTGCTCAGGCGTTTCGCCAGGGTTTATTCCCCCTTGGGGAAACTGCCAGGAGTGCTGACCGTAACGGCGGGCCCATAAGACCTGCCCCTGACGATTACAGATTACGATACCAACATTCGGGCGGTAGCCATCATCATCGATCACCGGACTACCTCGATAAGCATAAATTCGTATTGATAACCTGATTGTTTCACACAAGCCACAGGCGGTAAACCACTGCTTTGCAGCGTCGTCGCTCGGATAACATTGGGATAACTCACAGATAATGGCAAAGTTATAAACATGTTGCACGGCGCGAGGGGGTTTTTATTCACTTTTTCTGTGGATAGGTGTGTGAAGAACTCTAGGGATAAGCCGGGAAAACTCAATTGAACTTAAAAACCGCCGTATTTTTATTTTTTAATTAATCCTTTAAATACAATAAATTAATAACAAAAAACTAGTTATGAACAGGGTAAAAATGTGATCTATGCACGCTTTGGATCTTTGGCTGGCGAAAGATCCACCAATGCGGATTTTATCCACAGATTATTATACCCAGTGACCTATAAAACCGCCAAATTCGCAAAAAACGCCCCGCGTCAAGGCTGTAAATCAAACCAGTGATCGCTAAAAAGTTGGGTTATCCCAGAAATCTGTGGATAAATAGGTGTAAGATCCTGTTTATTGTCGGTGGCTACTGGTGCACAACCCCGCACTGAAAATTTTCCACCGCGCTCGGTTGGTAAAAAAGTCATGCAAAATCATGCTACTATTGTTGTTTTCCCCAGCCTGCCTTTACCTTTTAAGGCTGTGAGTAATTTCGGTACGTTTTTTAACCAGAATTCATAGGTCTGATTTATGGCATGTTTATCCCCGCTGCCACCAGAAAACGAGCAGCAATTATTGGCCCGTGCTCAGGCGCTGGCTGGCTTTAACCTTGGCGAACTGGCCGCCCGCGCGCAGGTCAGCATTCCCAAGGATCTCAAACGGGATAAAGGTTGGGTCGGCATGCTGCTGGAGCTGTATCTGGGGGCGATGGCGGGCAGCAAGCCTGAGCAGGATTTCCCGGAACTGGGCATTGAGTTGAAGACCATCCCGGTTGACGCCGCAGGTAATCCGCTGGAAACCACTTTCGTCTGCGTAGCCCCGCTCACCGGCAATAGCGGTGTCACCTGGGAAAGCAGCCACGTGCGCCACAAGCTGTCGCGCGTGCTATGGATCCCGGTTGAGGGCGAGCGGCAAATTCCTCTGGCGCAGCGTCGCGTAGGTTCACCGCTGCTGTGGCAACCCAATCAGGAAGAAACAGAGACGCTACGTCGCGATTGGGAAGAGTTGATGGATCTTATCGTCCTCGGCCAGGTTGAGCGGATCACCGCCCGCCATGGCGAAGTGCTGCAACTCCGGCCCAAAGCGGCCAACAACAAGGCGCTGACCGAAGCCATTGGCGAACAGGGCCAGCCGATCCTTACCCTGCCACGCGGCTTCTATCTAAAGAAAAACTTTACCAGGGCGCTGCTGGCCAGGCACTTTACGGTTTGATACACCGCCGCCGTCCGCCTCTGTTTTCCCGGTTATTTTTCCTTACACAGATGGGATACGTCCGAAGGCCATCTTTGGCATAGTTTGCTACTCTATTAGGACAATTATTAATGTTACCAAGGTGCTCGGCATGAAAAAGTGGGTAATGGCTATTTCCGCCCTGATGATGGTCGCCGGATTAGCGGGCTGTTCCAGCGACTATGTGATGGCAACCAAAGACGGCAATATGATCCTCACGCAGGGTAAGCCTAAAATTGATAAAGATACCGGCCTGATCAGCTATCAGGACGAGAAAGGTAACCAGCGCCAGATCAACGGCGATCAGGTCACGCAGGTTATCGAGCGTTAATCCCCGTTCAATGCCCCTGACAGATTAACAATCAGGGGCTTAGCCCTGCCAAGGCGGCAGCACCCTGCGGCCAATAAATCCTCTTCCACCTTGTTCTTTGCTTGGTTATAGTCAAGTCAGGCGTTTTACGCCGTTGGATCTCTGGCTTTTGTTTTACCGGGCGTCACGCCCGTAAGCGCTAACATTAAAGGAAGGCCGTTAATGCAATACCACCGTATTCCCCACAGTTCTTTAGAAGTGAGCGTGCTGGGACTGGGCACCATGACCTTTGGCGAACAAAACAGCGAAGCCGATGCCCACGCACAGCTGGATTATGCATTAGCCGCTGGCATCAACCTGATTGATACCGCAGAGATGTATCCGGTGCCACCGCGTCCGGAAACGCAGGGGCTGACGGAGCAATATATTGGCAGTTGGATCAAGGCACGTGGCAACCGCGATAAAATCGTGTTGGCGAGCAAGGTCTCAGGGCCGATCCGGGGCAATGACGCTGGCATTCGCCCACAGCAGGCATTGGATCGCAAGAATATCCGCGCCGCACTGGACACCAGCCTGAAACGCTTAAACACCGATTATCTGGATCTTTACCAGCTACACTGGCCGCAGCGCACCACCAACTGTTTCGGCAAGCTCAATTATCAGTACACCGATGAGAAAGCCGCCATCACGCTGCTGGAAACCCTGGAAGCATTAACCGAGCAGGTTCGCGCCGGCAAAATTCGCTATATCGGCGTCTCAAACGAAACCCCCTGGGGTGTGATGCGTTATCTGCAACTGGCAGAGAAGCACGAGCTGCCGCGCATCGTATCGATCCAAAATCCCTACAGCCTGTTAAACCGCAGCTTTGAGATTGGATTGGCAGAGATCAGCCAACATGAAGGCGTCGAACTGTTAGCCTATTCCAGCCTGGCTTTCGGTACGCTATCGGGTAAATACCTTAACGGAGCCAAACCGGCCGGAGCGCGCAACACCCTGTTCAGCCGCTTCACCCGCTACTCTTCCGCCCAGAGCCAGGCGGCGATCGCCGAATACGTGGCGCTGGCGAAAAAACACGGTTTGGATCCTTCACAGATGGCATTGGCGTTTGTGCGCCAGCAACCGTTCGTCGCCAGCACCCTGCTGGGTGCCACTACGCTGGAACAGTTGAAGATCAATATCGACAGTTTTGATGTGGTGCTGAACGAGGAAGTGTTGCAGGGGCTCGAAGAGATCCACAGCCGCTTCACCATCCCAGCGCCATAAATCCCCCCTCACCCTAACCCTCTCCCACAAGGAGAGGGGACATAACGTGCTACATATTATCTTCCGTGTCTAGCCTCAGCACCGCAAATGTAAAACGGACGCAGCAACCTGATTTCGGCTCTGGACCAGCTCCCTCTCCCTGTGGGAGAGGGTTGGGGTGAGGGGGCAATGACTAGGCCTTTGAACGGAACTGAGAGACCCACAACACCGTGATGGCGATACCAAACACCACGCCAAAGCCAATCCCGACGCCAATCACCGGCACACCCAATTTGACCACCAGAGAGTAGAGGCCAAGCATCAGCAGCATGGCGGTGTTTTCGCCCAGGTTTTGTACCGCGATCGCATTCCCCGCCCCAACAGAACGTTTGCCACGCTCTTGCAACAGCGCATTTAGCGGCACCACAAAAAAGCCACCCAGCACACCGATCACCAGCAACACGCCATAGGCATTCAACATGCTGGTTTGCACGGCGAAGAAGGCCACGGCGATACCGATCAGGATCCCGGCAGGCATACAGCGTTTGACCGTTTCCAGCGTCACAAAGCGGGCTGCCGCCCCGGCCCCGACCACGATACCTATTGCCACCATGGCGTTGAGCATGGTTGGCGTAGCGTTATCGCTAATACCCAGCGCTACCGGCACCCACAGCACCAGCAGGAAACGCAGGGTAACCCCGGCTCCCCAGAACAGGCTGGTACCGATAAGGGAAAAGCGGGTTTGGCCATCGCGCCACAGCACGATGCAAGCGTTGAAGAAAGTGCTCGCCATCACGCGTGGATGCCAGGAATCCACCTTGTGAGCCGCAGGCAAACGCGGAATATAGAGGTTGGCGACGACTGCCGCAGCGTAAACCACGGCACACACCGCCAATGCGGCCACGATATGCCAGTCCGCCAGCAAACCACCCGCTACCGACCCAACCAGAATGGCGGCAATGGTGGAGGCTTCCATCAGACCGTTAGCCTTCACCAGCTTGTCGCCGCTGGTGATTTCACCCAGGATGCCGTACTTCGCCGGTGAATAAGCCGCAGCGCCGATACCGACCAGGGTATAACCCAGGAACGGGTTCAGCCCAAAGCAGATCACCAACGCTCCCGCCAGCTTCAAGCCGTTGGCTACCATCATCACCCGCCCTTTGGAGAAGCTGTCGGCGATCTGGCCCACAAACGGAGCCAAGATGATATAGGTGGCAACGAAGGCCATTTGCAGTATCGGTTGGCTCCAATCGGGGTACAACTGCTGTTTGATCAGCGCCAAGGTGGCAAACAGCAATGCGTTATCGCCGAAGGCCGAGAGAAACTGGGCGCAGATCACCGCGATCATCGAACGTGACAGCAGTGGGGAATCAGTGGCACTCATGATGCACTCTCCGGCTGTTCAGCCATTTGACGCAAAGTAACGAAATCCGGTTTGCCGCTGCCCAGTAACGGCAACGCCTTCACCAGGCGAATATCACGTGGCACCGCCAACTCAGGGGTACCCTGCTCACGAGCCACCCGCAACAGGGCATCACGGGTAATGTTGGCGTCGTTGGTAAACAGCACCAGCGCTTCGCCTTTACTGCTGTCGCTTTTCACCGTGGCGGCGTGTAGCCCTTCCGGTGACAGGCGCACTGCCAATTGCTCCACACTCTCCAGCGAAATCATTTCCCCGGCCAGTTTGGCGAAGCGCTTCACGCGGCCACGAATGGTGCAATAGCCCTGTTCGTCGAAGCTGACGATATCACCAGTGTCGTACCAGCCGGCTTGCAGCACGCCATTTTCATCCTCGGCTGCCGGTGCTTCCAGTTCGCCTGGCCGCTCAACCCGCAGGTAGCCCTTCATAATGTTCGGGCCTTTCAGTTGCAGACGGCCGCCGCTGTCGATCCCGGCCATCTTGATCAAACGTGCTTCCATCTTCGGCATAATGCGGCCTACGGTGCCAACTTTGGCCGCCAGAGGGACGTTAATCGATACCACCGGAGCGCACTCCGTGACGCCGTAGCCTTCCAAAATACGGATGCCGTATTTGTCCTGATAGATCTGTTTGGTGCTTTCGGCCAGCTTCTCGGCCCCGGCAACCACATAGCGCAGGCGGGCAAAATCGTAAGGATGGGCAAAACGCGCGTAGTTGTTAAGGAAGGTCGCGGTACCGAACAGCACGGTGCAGTTACGGTCATACACCAGTTCCGGCACCACGCGATAATGCAGCGGGCTTGGGTAGAGGAATACCCGGCTCCCGGTCATTAACGGAGTGATCAACCCAACCGTCAGGCCGAATGAGTGGAACAGCGGCAGCGAAGACATAAAGCGATCGCGTGGGGTGAAATCCGCAATGGTACGGATCTGCTCCACGTTGGCCAGCAGGCTGGCATGTGAATGCACCACGCCCTTTGGATGGCCTTCCGAGCCGGAGGTAAACAGGATCAGCGCCGCATCGTCCGGCTGCTGTGGCACCATCGCCCGCTGTGGCTGGAACAGATGACGCAGGATCCACAGCTTGTCGTCCCGGGTAACGGTATCTTTCAAATCTTCCAGATAGACCCAGTTGGCCTCAGGCACCTGCTCTGGCAGATGCGTGAGCTTGCCCTTCTCCAGGAATTGGCGCGAGGTAACGATGGTTTTAATGCTGGCCGCCGTCATCGCGCTTTTCAGCCCGTTCACACCGGCGGTGTAATTGAGCATCGCTGGAATTCGACCGCGCAATGATGCGCCAAAGATGGCGGCAGCGGTGATGGTAGCATTGGGTAATAACAGGCCAACATGCTCTTTCGGCGCGGTAAAGCGCTCCAGGATGCGGCTGACGCCCAACGACTTTTTAAGTAACGTATGATAGCTGTCTTCTTTGAAGCCCACGTCTTCGATGCAGGGCTTGAAGCGACCATAACGATGCTGTGCGGCTAACAGCGCAGCGAATAGAGTCTGCGGTTTAAGGGTGTCCATGCGTGCCTGCATCATGATCTGATGCAGCCTGTCACCGGCCAGTTCCCGGCGTTTGCTGGCACGTGGTGCGTCCGGCATCGGTAAGGTGGTCGGGGGCAGAATGCTGATGGTGGTCTGTGGGAAAGCCCGGAGTTTAAACACGCCAGCCATACGGCCAAACACGCTGAATTCAGGGCCATCGATCCGTACCGGTACGATGGTGGCGCCTGATTTGGCGGCGATAAAGGCCGCCCCGTCGTAGATTTTCATCAACGAGCCGGTCACCGTGATGCGCCCTTCGGGGAACACCACGATCGGTCTGCCCTGCTCAACCATGCGCACCAGATGTTTGATGGCCATCGGTTTGGTGGGATCCAGGGGGACGAAATCGATATAAGGTTTCAACCAGCGCATAAACCAGCGTTCGGAAATGCTGGAGTAAACGGCAAACACCGGTTTGATCGGCAGGAACAACGCCAGCAGCGCGCCATCCATGAAAGAAACGTGATTCGGGGTGATCAGCAGTTTCTGCTGCTCAAAATGCCGTGCATCGCCTTCGACACGAACACGAAACAACAGGCGAAACAGCGCACGTAACACGGAATATATCATCCCACTCTCCCTCGGGGTTGATGGCCTTAAAAATTGTCTGAGGAAGGATACTATACGGCGGGCAAAAAAAAACCTACGCATCCGCGTAGGTTGGTGCAATTGAAAATGGCTTCAACATACAGAGTATGCCGATTGCTCACCAATCAATACCTCTGGGATCACCTACTCTAGAGAGGTCGCGATTAAGAAACTACCGTTGAATCGCAAGAGTTCTGCTCCAAATGCAACCAGCTGTAAATTTCCCGCAATCGTTTGAAATAACTCAATGAAACATCAACAAAACTGATGAGGACGGGAGGGAAAAAAGGCAAAAAAAAACCTACGCATCTGCGTAGGTTGGTGCAATAAATAGGGGTTCAACAACCAGGTTGTTGAAACTCACCAATCAATACCTCTGGGACTGTCAATTTACCCCGCCACGCCAAACTGCCGCCAGCGACCAATCGCAACAGTCAGGCGCAAAGTGTAACCAGTGATGTAGGGGTCACGTGCTGCGCCCGTTAACGGTAAACAAGCTTGGCCTGAAACTGCCGCTCAATGAACAATAAATGCAAAGCTCCCCACAAGTTAGCGATACCAACCCTTGCGGAGCGCGGTTTTTTCCGCAAAACTGAGGAATGTAAGCGATTACCCAGGAAGTGTTGCAGATATGGCCACGATTAAGGATGTTGCCAGGCTGGCGGGTGTTTCCGTCGCCACGGTGTCCCGCGTTATAAATAACTCCCCGAAAGCCAGCGAAAGTTCACGTACCGCCGTGCTGGCCGCGATGGAGGGATTGCAGTATCACCCCAACGCCAATGCCCGAGCGCTGGCACAGCAATCCACCGAAACCCTGGGCCTGATTGTCTCTGACGTTTCCGATCCCTTCTTCGGTGCCATGGTAAAAGCCGTGGAGCAAGTGGCCTACGCTACTCATAACTTTCTGCTGATTGGTAACGGTTACCACAATGCCGAAAAAGAGCGCCAGGCCATTGAGCAACTGGTGCGCCATCGCTGTGCCGCATTAGTCGTGCACGCCAAGAAGCTGACCGATGATGAACTGACCGTCTGGATGCACCAGATCCCAGGAATGGTGCTGATCAACCGTACACTGCCGGGGTTTGAGTCACGCTGCGTAGCGCTGGACGACCGTTACGGCGCCTGGTTGGCCACTCGCCATCTGATCCAGCAGGGCCACCAGCGGATCGCCATCATCTGCTCCACCCATCAGATTTCCGACGCAACCGATCGGCTGCAAGGCTATCTGGATGCGCTGGAGGAGCACGGTATTGCGGTGGATGAGAAACTGATTGCCTACGGCAAGCCGGATGAGATTGGTGGCGAACAGGCCATGACCGAGTTGCTGGGCCGTGGCAAACAGTTTACCGCCATCACCTGCTATAACGATCCGATGGCCGCCGGGGCGCTTTCGGTACTCAGTGACAACAGCGTAGATGTACCGGGCCAGATTTCGCTGATCGGCTTTGATGACGTGCTGATTTCACGCTATCTGCGCCCACGCCTGACCACCATCCGCTATCCGGTCGTCGCGATGGCTACGCAGGCGGCAGAGCTGGCATTAGCATTGGCTAACAACCAGCCGCTGCCGGAAATCACCAATATGTTCAGCCCGACGCTGGTACGCCGCCATTCGGTTGCCAGCATCAATAACGTTTTCGAGCAGAATTAACCTAGCGAGCGATGGTAGAGGCGTACGGGACGGTCTGGATAGTCTAACGCCTCGCCAATATGCTGCCAGCCATGGCGTTCGTAATAGCCGCAAAAGTCGGCATACAGATACAGCTCCTTGAACCCGGCCCGCTGGCAGTGATCTTGCACATATTGCTGGAGCTGCAACCCAAGCCCGCTGCCGCGCTGGCTCTCTGCAACGTAAAGCGCGGCCAACCAGGGTGTTAAATCCTGGCGGCTGATCAGATCACAGCGCCACAGCCCTACGGTACCCACCGGCTTGTCATCCAACAGAGCGATAAAGGTGATCGGCAAACCCTCATGGCGCAGGCTGCTGGCTACTATGCTGGCAAAGAATGCCCGGCTGTTTTCGCTGCCAAACGCCTGCCATTGCCAGTCGATAACCTGTTGTTGATGCTGCGGATAGTCCGCCAAATGGACGATACGGTACAAGCTGTTCCCCTCCTTTAACTTCCCCACCGCCCGTCATACCCGCGGCGCTACCAGTTTACGCCAAGCAATGGATGGGCGCAGCATAACCCTATGCTAGACTGAGCAATATTTGCCGCAGCGGGCGTTGAAAGAGGTTAGTCATTGATGATCACCATGTTGGATGTTTCCATTCGCGCGGGCGTTTCCAAAGCCACGGTATCCCGCGTTTTAAATGGCACCGGCCAGGTGAAGAAGAGCACGCGGGATGCTGTGTTCAAGGCAATGGATGAACTGGGCTACCGGCCGAACTTTCTCGCCCAATCGCTGGCCAATAAAAGCTCCAATAGCATTGGGCTGGTGGTTTCCAATTTTGACGGTCCCTACTTTGGCCGCTTGCTACGCCAGGCCGCCAAGCTGATCGAGGCCAGCGGCAAGCACCTGATCGTCACCGACGGCCACGACACGCCGGAAGATGAATTACAGGCGGTACGGCTGCTGGCCGATCGCCGCTGCGACGCCATTATCCTGTACACCCGTTTTATGAGCGAAAGCGCCCTGATGGAACTGCTGGCAACCTTGTCGGTTCCGGTGATGGTGATTAACCGCGATCTGCCGCAGGCACGCGAACGCTGCGTGTTCTTCGAACAACAGCAGGCAGCCTTCAATGCGGTGGATTATCTGATTTGCCAAGGGCACCGTGAGGTCGCCTGCATCACCGGACCGATTGACACTCCAACCGCTCAATCCCGTTTGGCAGGCTATCGTCAGGCGTTGGAACACCACCAGATTACGTTCAACGATGCCCTGATCACCAACGGTGACAGCAGCGTCCCTGGCGGATATCACAGCTGTAACGCTTTGCTGGCTAGCGGTAGCTCATTCAGCGCGCTGTTTGCCAGCAACGATGATATGGCCATCGGCGCGATGAAGGCCCTGCATCAGGCTGGCAAACGCCTGCCAGAGGACATTTCGCTGTTTGGCTTTGACGATGAACCCAGTGCGGCCTACCTGCAACCGGCCCTGTCTACCGTCTACCTGCCAATCGACGCGATGATCGAAGCGGCCATCAGCCAGGCCCTGCGTCTGATCAACGGCGAAGCGCTACAACCGCTTACGCCGTTTGTCGGTGAGTTAAAGCTGCGGGAATCCGTGGTTCCTGGCCCCTACGCTTAAATAAGCTCCAGCCCGATCAATTCTTCAATCGTCTGACGACGGCGGATCAGGCGCGGTTCCCCGTTTTCAAACAGCACTTCTGGCAGCAGCGGACGGCTGTTGTAGTTGGAGGACATCGACGAACCATAGGCCCCGGTGTCATGGAACACCAGATAATCTCCGACCCGCACCTGCGGCAACGGACGGGTTTCAATGCCGCCGCCCGCCTGCTGGGTAAACACATCACCAGACTCACACAGCGGCCCGGCGATCACGGTGTCTTGCAGCGGTTGATCATCGGTATTACGCCCATCGGCAGGCAGCAGGGAAATATGGTGATAGCTGCCGTACATCGCCGGACGCATCAGATCGTTAAAGCCCGCATCGACCAACACAAAGTGGCGGCTGCCCATTTGTTTTACCGAACGCACTTCGGCCACCAGCACGCCCGCCTCCGCCATCAGGAAACGCCCCGGCTCGATTTCCAGCTTCACCGGATGGCCCAGATGGGCGGCAACTCGCTCACGTGCGCGGTTCCACAGGCCGTAATAGTGCTCGGTGTTGATCGCCTCTTCCCCTTGCTGATAAGGGATAGACAGGCCACCACCGGCGGAAATTGCCGTAAGATCCTGCCCCAGTGCGATCACCTGCTGTACCATCGCGTCGCACACGCGTTCCAGGTGCTGATAGTCCACCCCGGAGCCAATATGCATATGCAGGCCAATCAGTTTCAGGCCGTATTGCTGAACTTTGGCCACCGCCTGCGGCAAATCGGCATACCAGATGCCGTGCTTGCTGTTTTCGCCACCGGTATTGGTCTTCTGGCTATGGCCGTGACCGAAACCGGGGTTGATGCGCAGCCACACCGGATGCCCGGCAGAGACCTGGCCAAGCTGTTCCAGCATATCGATAGAACCGGCGTTCACCGGGATTTTCAATTCGCTGACGCGGGCCAGCGTGGCGTGATCCAGCACGTCGGCGGTAAACACAATATCTTCGCCGCCCGGTTCAAAACCGGCTTTAAGCGCGCGCTCAATCTCCCCCAACGACACCGAATCCACCTTGACGCCCTGCTCACGCATCAGGCGCAGAATATGAATGTTCGAACAGGCTTTCTGGGCAAAGCGGATCACATCAAAATGCTGCAACTGGCCGATACGTTGGCTGATGATATCGGCATCATAGGCCCAGACCGGGCAGCCAAAGCGTTGGGGCAGCGCCAGCAGATTGGCGGCGTTCAGGGCGGTAGAGGTGTCATTCAAGGCGCGTGGCATAGGTCAGCTTCCATAAGTCAATTTTCCACTATCATGCCGCAGCCTCTCCGGTGTGAAAAATATCTATTTCGCCATAGTCTATTCATTTATGATATGGCTTTGTCTTTCCGTGGAGTTCCGCCATGTACGCCATTACCCTACGCCAGATTGAGATTTTCCACGCGGTGATGACCACCGGCAATCTGACCGAAGCGGCGGCACTGCTGCAAACTTCACAACCCACCGTCAGCCGCGAACTGGCCCGTTTCGAGAAACTGATCCAACTGCAACTGTTTGACCGCGTACGTGGCCGTCTTTACCCCACAGTGCAGGGCTTGCGGCTGTTTGAAGAAGTGCAGCGCTCTTATTACGGGCTGGATCGCATCAAGAATGCGGCCGCCGGGATCCGGCAGTTCCAGCAGGCGCAGCTTTCCATCGCCTGTCTGCCGGTCTTTTCCCAGTCGCTGCTCCCCGCCGTGTGCAAACCTTTTGTCGATCGTTATCCGGAAGTCAGTTTCAGCGTGATCCCACAGGAGTCGCCATTGCTGGAAGAGTGGCTATCGGCGCAGCGCCACGATTTGGGCCTGACAGAGAACACCCTGACGCCCGCAGGCACCGAGCGCATGACGCTGATGACGATGAATGAGGTGTGTGTGCTGCCCGCCGGACATCCCATGCTCGCCAAAAGCGAGCTGACGCCGCAGGACTTTAATCACCAAAACTTTATCAGCCTGTCGAGTACCGACAGCTATCGGCAACTGCTGGATGCGCTGTTCCACGAGCAGGGTATCGAGCGCCGGATGGTGATGGAAACCCACAGCGCCGCCTCGGTCTGTGCGATGGTCAAAGCCGGGGTTGGCATCTCGATCGTCAACCCACTGACCGCATTGGACTACGCCAATCATGGCGTCCACGTGCGGCCTTTCAGCGTGGAGGTACCGTTTACCGTCAGTCTGATCCGCCCGCTGCACCGCCCTTCTTCCGCATTGGTCACCGCCTTTGTGCAGCACCTGCAACAGCAGGCACAGCAGTTACCTGCCCGGCTGGCTGCGGTGATCCAACGCTAGCGCAGAGTGGCTCGCCAGCCAGGATCGGTGGCAAACCATTCCACCAGGAAGTCCAGCATGGTGCGCAACGTGGCGGGCATTTGGCGGCGCGAGGTGTAAATGCCGTAGATCCCCATCGTTTGCGATAGATATTCCGGCAGCAGTTCTACCAATTCCCCTTTTGCCAGCAGCGGCGCAGCGGAATAGTAAGGTTGCATCGAGATCCCCGCCCCTTGCAGCGTCCCCGCCAACAGCACTACCGATTCGTTGGCGCTGAGGTTGCCGCTGACCGCGACTGCCGACTTCACGCCTTGCTCATCAAAGTGCCATAGGCTTTTGCCAAAGTAGGAATAGGTCAGGCAGTTGTGCAGGGCTAAATCCTGCGGGTGGCGCGGAGTACCATGGGCAGCCAGATAGGCCGGTGAGGCACAGACCACCGAAGCGCAGGTAGAAAGTGGCCGGGCAATCAGATTGGGATCCAGCTCATTGGTGATGCGCAGCGCCAGATCGATCCGCTCCTCCACCAGATTGACCGCGCGGTTGTCCATTTGCAGATCTACCGCTACCTGAGGGTGACGCTTCAGGTACTGCGCCACCGCCCCCACCAACGCCGTTTGGCCGAGCGATTGCGAGCAGGTGATACGCAGCAGGCCACGCAGCTCATCACTCTGCTGGTTTTCCACCAGATCGATATCTTTCGCCACCGCCAGCATCTGGCGACAGCGTTCCAGAGTACGCTCCCCGGCATCGGTCAGGCTGAGCCTGCGCGTAGTGCGGTGCAGCAGTCGCGCTCCAGCCCACTGCTCCATTTGTGCCAGATAGCGCGTCACCATGGCCCGCGACATCGCCAAAGAATCGGCGGCGGCAATCATGCTGCCACGTTCCACGATAGTAACAAAGACCTCTGCTGCGGTAATGCGATCCATGATTCGCTCGATTTACGCAATGAATAATTGCTTATTATCCGGTTTTTCTCCCGTTTCATGCAACCTATCATCTGGCCAACGACAACAAACCTGTAAAAGGCACCTGCAAATGTTTAAACAATCATTACTGACTCTGGCCGTGACCGGCTTCGTTTCCCTCAGCACCTTTGCCAACGCGGCCAACACGCTGACGATGGAAGTGTATAACCCTGGCGAAAAGAGCGTTTTCCCCGTTTCTTCCGAGATCGTCAGCGGCCCGCACGAAGTCGCCCTGATCGACGCCCAATTCCAACGTAACGACGCGCAGGAACTGGTGAAAAGGATCAAGGCCACCGGAAAGAAACTGACCACGGTGTATATCAGCCATTCGGATCCGGATTTCTATTTCGGTCTGGACGTGATCAAAGCCGCCTTCCCACAGGCAAAAATCATCGCCTCACCGGCAACGATCAAGGCGATCAACGCTACCCAGGCAGGTAAACTGGCTTATTGGGGACCGATCCTGAAAGACAATGCCCCGCAGGCCGTGATCGTGCCGCAACCCTTACAGGGCAGCAGCTTTACCATCGACGGCCAGCAGGTTGAAGTAAAAGGGCTTAATGGCCCAACGCCGGATCGCACCTTTGTGTGGATCCCTGAGCTGAAAGCCGTAGTCGGTGGCGTCCCGGTCGCCGGTGATAATATTCACCCATGGATTGCGGATACTCAGACGGTCGAGTCACGCGCCCATTGGCAGCAAACGCTAGAAAGCATTAAAGCACTGAAGCCAGAGGTCGTTGTGCCAGGGCATTTCCTGCCGGGAGCGGCGCAAACGCTGGAATCGGTAACCTTTACCCACAATTACCTGGCCACGCTTGAAAGCGAGTTGCCAAAGACCAACAATTCCGCTGAACTGATCGCGGCAATGAAACAGCACTATCCCAAGTTGCAAGACGGTTCCAGCCTGGAACTGAGCGCCAAGGTGCTGAAAGGTGAAATGCAGTGGCCGCAATAGCGCGCCCGGAGAACCGAACCATGAGCACTTTGCATTATATTTTCGATCCGCTGTGCGGCTGGTGTTACGGCGCAGCGCCGCTGGCGAAGGCCGCACAAGCGATTCCGGGCCTGACCGTTGTCCTGCACGCTGGCGGTATGATGACCGGCAATAGCCGCCGTACCATCAGCGAGGAATGGCGCAATTACGTGATGCCACATGATAAACGGATTGCCGAGCTCACAGGCCAACCCTTCGGCGACGGTTACTTTAACGGCCTGCTGCGGGACACCACGGCAGTGATGGACTCTGAGCCGCCAATCACCGCGATCCTGGCCGCTGAACGGCTGGCCGGGCGGGGTCTAGATATGTTGCACCGCATTCAGGAAGCCCATTACCGGGAAGGGCGGCGTATCGCCGATACTCCGGTGTTGGAAGCGCTGGCCAAAGAGTTGGGTCTGGCCTCTGCCGCTTTTATTGCCGAGATGCGCTTCAACAGTGGTGCACCAACGGCACAGCATATTGCCGACAGCCGCGCACTGCTCGCCAAAGTCCGTGGGCACGGCTTCCCAACCTTTGCCTTGCAGGATAGCCAGGAGCGGCTCTCCCAGATCCCCGTAGAGGAATATCTGGGGAATGTCGAAGGCTGGAAGGCACTGTTGAAGAGATCGGTAAACTGAAATAGACGGGGCGTGGCATGTAGATATGCGGCTAAGCTGGCGCAGCATGCAGCGCCCCTACATCTCAGCAGCCGTTATTCCACTCGGACAAAACGGCCATCGGCCCGGACGTTATGGCCAAAACCGCAATCGCCCGCGGTCTTCATTTCTAGCGCATCACCCATAAAATGCATCTGCACATCGCACTCCAGCGAGTCTTCGTGCTGGTGGTAAACCGTCTTGTTCTGCTCAATCGCCAGCTCGGCGGTAAACTCCCCGATATTCGGGCCGTAATACAGCCCCATCAGCGGCATATAATAGCCAGCATAGGCGATCTGCCAGCGCTTGCCTTTGGGTTTAACCTCCAGCTCGCTCCACACGCCACGCCCAGCATATTGCCAATAAACGCCCGCAGGCCCGGTAACCACCGGCTGCCGTGCCAAACGTTGTTGTAACAGTTTCATATTGTGTTGCGATTTGCTGTCGTCCGGAGCCAGCTCCAAATAGGCCCGCGCCTTGAGCAATTCACCGGCGTGGATCAACGATAGCGCCACATTGTTATAAGCCGTTGCGATCGCCTGCTCGCTCAAGCCGCAAACCTCGCTCCAGGCGGCCTGATCGCGGAAAATATCCGCCGCCTTGGCATATTCCCGCTGCTGATAGGCGGTTTTGCCTAGCGCCGCGTAGTCCGTCACCTTCAAACAGTCAGCGTCAACATCAGGCTCATCAATACGTGCCACCGCCGGTAAACTCACGGTGGCAGCATAAGCCAGCAGGAGAAAAATCAACGCTTTCATTACCAATCCTTTTACCAATAGGTCGCTTTTTTGCGGCGCCAGTATACCCGCCGCAGACCCCACCTTCATCCCCAAAGGTGATTCGCCGTATTTCAAATAATTAGCGGTGTCAAAACTGCTTACATGTGGCGGTTTGTTTGTTACCCGTCACTCGCCCATGCTTGAAGAAAACGATACCTTCTGGATTTTTATGAACACGAGCACCACCCAAAAACAGGCCGTCTGGCAGTTAATCAAACCCTTTTGGGTTTCGGAAGAAAAATGGCGCGCCTGGGCGATGCTGATCGCCATCGTTGGCCTCTCCCTGGGGCTGGTCTATATCAGCGTGCTGATCAACCAGTGGAACCAGGTGTTTTACGATGCCTTGCAGAATAAAAACTACCCGGTATTCAAAGCCCAACTATGGCGCTTTACCTATCTGGCGTTGTCCTTCATCGTGCTGGCAGTCTACAAGATCTACCTGACGCAGGGGCTACAGATGCGCTGGCGGCGCTGGATGACGGAAAGGTTTATGGGAAAATGGCTGGCGCATCAGGCCTATTACCATACCGAACAACAGCAGATCATCGATAACCCCGATCAGCGTATTTCCGACGATCTTAACGTCCTGACCCAGTACACCTTATCGTTGTCACTCGGCCTGCTCTCCAGCCTGGTGACGCTATGTTCGTTTATTACCATTCTCTGGCATATCAGCGGGCCGATGACCTTTGTGATCGCCCAGCATGCCATTACCCTGCCCGGCTATATGGTTTGGTTTGCCCTGCTGTATGCGGTGCTGGGATCGTTGCTGATCTGGTGGGTCGGCAAGCCGCTGGTTATGCTCGGTTTTAATCAGGAACGCTATGAGGCGAACTTCCGTTTCGGGCTGATCCGTATCCGTGAAAATAACGATGCCATCGCGCTGTATCACGGTGAGCCGCGGGAAAAGCAGCAGCTCAGCAACCGCTTTGAGGCCATCCGTAGTAACTGGTGGTCAATCATGCGCATTACCCGGCGGCTGAATATTGCCAGCAACTTCTACAGCCAGTTTGCCATTATCTTTCCGCTGCTGGTGGCAGCACCGCGCTATTTCTCCGGGGCGATCCAAATGGGCGGGCTAATGCAGATCTCTTCCGCGTTCGGCCAGGTGCAAGGGTCGCTGTCGTGGTTTATCGACGCGTTTACCGATCTGGCCACCTGGAAAGCCTGTGTTAACCGTCTGGCTGGCTTTAACGCGGCGGTAGACGAAGTGCATAACCAGACTCGCGGTATCAGCCTGCAACCGGAAGAGCATTCTCCATTGATACTGCGCGATGTTGGCCTGACGTTGCCCGACGGGCAGCCGCTGCTCAGTGCCGCAACCATGATGCTGAAACGCGGTGAGCGCGTGCTGGTCGTCGGTCCTTCTGGCTGTGGCAAATCGACGCTGTTGCGCGCCATCGCCGGGATCTGGCCTTACGGTTCCGGTGAGATTGGCCTTAACAGTCAGCTCTCCACGCTGTTCCTGCCGCAACGCAGCTATATTCCGATCGGTACATTGCGTGAAGCACTAAGCTACCCGCATCAGGATAAAGACTACAGCGATGAGCAACTGCTGAAAGTGTTGGAAAACTGCCGCTTGAAGCACCTGCAACGCTGGCTGGATACCAGTGCCAACTGGAGCCATCGCCTGTCACCGGGCGAGCAGCAACGGCTGGCGTTTGCCCGTGCGATCCTGACCCGCCCTGATGTGTTGTTCCTGGATGAGGCCACCAGCGCGCTGGATGATGAAACCGAACAACTGATGTATTGCCTGTTGGTAGACGAACTGCCGGAGGTGACGCTGGTCAGCGTGGCGCACCGCAACAGCGTGGCGAAATATCACCAGACCTGCTGGCGTTTCAGCCGTGATGAAAACGGCCCGGCTCAGATGGCGCTTAGCCCGTTGCCGATGCCGAGTTAATAGCCCTCCTCACCCTAGCCCTCTCCCACAGGGAGAGGGGACAGAACGTGCCACAACTTATCCCGCATCTGACCCCAACACGGGCGCAGCATGCAACGCCCCTACGCACTGCCGACGACGCTGAACTAGCTCCCTCTCCCTGTGGGAG